>NZ_CAUJAJ010000006.1 GCF_962747995.1 Neisseria viridiae
TTGAAACGAAAACAGCCGAAAACCTGTGTTGGGGTTTCGGCTGTCGGGAGGGAAAGGAATTTTGTAAAGGTCCCAGTACAAATAGTACGGCAAGGCGAGGCAACGCCGTACTGGTTTAAATTTAATCCACTATAGAACGCAGGGTTGGAGCAAGCGTTTTATCCGATAAGTTTCCGCACCGACAGGTCTGGATTCCCGCCTGCGCGGGAATGACGGGTTTCAGGATTACGGTATTGTCGGGAATGATGGGAAACGGTGGGAATTGTGTAAAAAATGCCGTCTGAAGCCTTTCAGACGGCATTTGCGGCATTCGGACATTTAAAAATCCCATCATTCCCGCGCAGGAGGGAATCCGAATACATCCGCACAGAAACCTGCATCCCGTCATCATTTTAACCCAAAGACACCATTTCAATCTGCTCCATCGTCCTACCCAGAAAATGCTCGCCGATGGTTCTGAATTTCAAAGGAATATCGCTGACGTAAAAACGGTAGTCGGGATTGTTGTTGTCGGTATTGAGCAACCCTTCCTGTGCAAGGACGCGTGCGGTTTCTTCGGCAGTCGTAATCGCGGAATCGACCAGCGCGACATTGTGCGCCTCCCTGCCGATTAAGGGCTTGAGCAAGGGAAAGTGCGTGCAGCCCAACACCAGCGTATCGATGCCGTCTGCAAGCAATGGTTTGAGGTATTCGCATACGGTCAGGCGGGTAACTTCGTGTTCCAACCAGCCTTCCTCCACCAAGGGGACAAGCAGCGGCGCGGCCTGCGTGCGGACGAGCGTGTCGGGGTTGTCCCTGTGGATGGCGCGCGCATAGGCGTTGCTGTTGACTGTGGTGTTGGTGGCGATGATGCCGATTTTGTTGTTGCGCGTGGTTGCCAGCGCGGCTTTCGCGCCGGCGGAAATCACGTCCAAAACGGGCATATTGCCGGTTTTTTGACGGATTTTCTGTCCCGCAACCGCCGCAATCGTGTTGCACGCGATAACCATCGCCTTAACATCGTGTTCCAATAAAAAATCGACAATCTGCATCGAGAAATTTTCGATGGTCGCCTTAGATTTCGTCCCGTAAGGCACGCGCGCCGTATCGCCGAAATAAATGATGTTCTCCATCGGCAGCCGCTCCATCAGTGCGCGCACATTGGTCAAACCGCCGATTCCCGAGTCAAAAACGCCGATAGGTCGCTGCCTGCCGATATTTTCCATCCTTTTTCCAATCCGTCCTAAACATACAATCCGCGTATTGTACACGCGCCGCTTTTTCTTGACAGCCGTTTCCGTCTGAAAGCAGGATGCGGATTTGGCTGTTATAATGTACGGCAATGCCGCCGCCGGGCGCACGGTTTGCCGACCGCCTGCCCCTCCGATCCGCCACATAAAAAGTTGTAAAGCCCCTATGTCTGACTTTCCCCCCGTTTCCCGATTCCTTGCCGACGAAGCCGCCACACTCGATTTAGGCGCGGCGTGGTCTTCCCGTTTAAACGCACCGCTGGTCATTTATCTCGAAGGGGATTTGGGTGCGGGCAAAACCACGCTGACACGCGGCATCCTGCGCGGATTGGGTCATCAGGGCGCAGTCAAAAGCCCGACCTACGCCATCGTCGAATCTTATCCGCTGGAACGCTTCACTTTGCACCATTTCGACCTCTACCGCTTCTCGTTCCCCGAAGAATGGGAAGACGCGGGGCTTGACGAACTGTTTGCCGCAAACAGCGTCTGCCTGATCGAATGGCCGCAACAGGGCGGGGAATTTACGCCGCCTGCCGACATCACCGCAACATTGACACACGACGGCGGCGGCAGAAAATGCCTGTTGACCGCCCATACCGAACGAGGAAGCGAAAGCCTGCCGCTATGACCAAACTGACACGAAGACAAATCATCCGCCGTACCGCCGGCACACTGTTCGCCCTGACCCCTATCGCATCTGCCGTTGCCAAAACCGTGCGCGCCCCGCAGTTTACCGCCGCACGGATATGGCCGTCCCACACCTACACCCGCCTGACGCTGGAAAGCACCGCCGCGCTCAAATACCAGCACTTCGCGCTCGACAACCCGGGCAGGCTGGTAGTCGACATACAAAACGCGAACATCAATACCGTATTGCACGGACTTTCCCAAAAAGTGGCGGCGGACGACCCCTTTATCCGCAGCATACGCGCGGGTCAGAACACGCCGACCACCGTCCGCCTCGTCATCGATTTGAAACAGCCCACCCACGCACAAGTCTTTTCCCTCTCTCCTGTCAGCGGCTTTAAGAACCGCCTCGTTATCGACCTCTATCCGCACGGAATGGATCCCGACGATCCGATGATGGCACTGCTTAACGGCAGCCTGAACAAAACCCTGCGCGGCTCTCCCGAAGCCGACCTCGCCCAAAACACCACGCCCCAACCCGGGCGCGGCAGAAACGGGCGCAGGCCCGTCATTATGATCGACCCCGGACACGGCGGCGAAGACCCCGGTGCCGTCAGCTCGGGCGGTTTGCAGGAAAAACACGTCGTCCTCTCCATCGCCCGCGAAACCAAAAAACAATTGGAAGCCTTGGGTTACAACGTCTTTATGACGCGCAACGAAGATGTGTTCATCCCCTTGGGCGTGCGTGTCGCCAAAGGACGAGCACGGCGGGCGGACGTATTCGTCTCCATCCACGCCGACGCTTTCACCAGCCCCTCCGCGCGCGGAACGGGGGTTTATATGCTGAACACCAAAGGCGCGACCAGCTCTGCCGCCAAATTCTTGGAACAAACCCAAAATAATGCCGACGCGGTCGGCGGCGTACCGACCAGCGGCAACCGCAACGTCGATACCGCCCTGCTCGATATGACCCAAACTGCCACGCTACGCGACAGCCGCAAACTCGGCAAACTGGTGCTTGAAGAATTGGGCAGGCTCAACCACTTGCACAAAGGCAGGGTGGACGAAGCCAATTTCGCCGTATTGCGCGCACCCGATATGCCGTCTATCTTGGTCGAAACCGCCTTCCTGTCCAACCCTGCCGAAGAGAAGCTGCTGGGCAGCGAATCCTTCCGCAGGCAGTGCGCCCAATCCATTGCCTCAGGTGTCCAACGCTACATCAACACTTCCGTATTGAAGCGGGGTTGATTCCGAAAAATAAATGCCGTCTGAACATTTTTCAGACGGCATTTTTGTACACTTTCCTCAACGGTTCGATCCCTGCACCATATCAATCAGAAACAGGCGGCAGTCGATGTTGCCGTTATAAAGCGGGATTTTCCGCTTGGGCGACAGGCGCATGAATTTGGGCATTTCCCTGTCGCCGGTAAACATGCCGACCCGCCAGCCTGCGTAATGTTTCTTCAACCACGTCCCCAGTTGCGGATACAGTGCCTGCAAAGCGTGGACTTCCTCAAGGCGCACGCCGTAGGGCGGATTGGACACCATAATGCCGTTTTCGCCGTTCGGACGGACGGATTGCGCGTCGGCAACGCTGAAGGAAACGATGTCGTCCGCTCCGGCACTGCGTGCGTTGTCCAATGCCGTCTGAACGATGCGGCGGTCGCTGTCGCTGCCTGCAATCGGGGCGCGGACGGGGCGGGTTTGCGCTTCAGCGCGGCGGCGCAAATCCGACCACAGCGTTTTATCGAAATTTTGCAGTTTCTCAAAACCGAAACGGCGCATCATGCCCGCTGCGCGGCGGGCGGCAATCCAAGCTGCCTCGACGGCAATCGTGCCGCTGCCGCAAAACGGATCCTGAAACGGCTGCGTGCCGTCGTAACCTGCCAAGAGCAGCAGTCCGGCGGCAAGGTTTTCGCGCAGCGGCGCTTCGCCCGTATCGAGACGGTAGCCGCGTTTGAACAGGGCTTCGCCCGAAGTGTCGATGAAGATTTCGACATTGCGTTCGTCCAAAAAGGTGTGGATGCGGACATCGGGCGCGGCTTTGTCCACGCTCGGACGTGCGTCGTAAATGTCGCGGAAAGCGTCGCAGACGGCATCTTTGACGGTCAAACCGACAAATTGGAGGCTTTTGACGTTGGCACGCTTTGCCTCGACTTTGACTTTGAACGTCTGCTGCAAGGTAAACCAGTTGAACCAGTTGATGTTTTTGGCAAGTTTGTAGATGTCGCGCTCGGTTCGGTATGTGCCTTTGGTCAGACGCAGCAGGATACGGCTGGCGGTGCGCGAGTGCAGGTTGGCGGCGTAAACCTGTTCCAAACCGCCCCGGCAGGAAACGCCGCCGTCAAACGCTTGGACATCGGTACAGCCGAGGCTTCCGAGTTCTTGAGATAAAACGGTTTCCAAGCCGCGCGGGCAGGTGGCGAAAAGTGTATATAAAGTATTCATAGCGTGTCCTTTCCGGACGGATGTTCCGGCAATGGCGGATTGAAAGGTTTATTCGGCGGTAAATGCCGTCTGAAATGTCCGGCTGCCGATTGTAATGTCCGCCGTAAAATCGCGCCTGCCTTCGACACAGACGGGCAGGCGGATGCGTACTGCCTGCCAAGTCCCCGACGGTTGCCGCTCGAACATATAGCGGTTGAACCCCATATCCATATTTTTCATACTGAAGCTGATGCTGACCTGTTCCGTGCCGATGGGCGCGTGTTCGATATAAATATCAAACGGTTTTTTGGTTGAAACGGCGGCGGCGCGGACGCGGCTTCCGTCCGGCAGCGTGCAACCTTCGGTCAAATCGCATTGCGCCGCCACAGCTTGAGGCTGCTGCGCCTGCCACCATTGCAACAAAACGAGCTTGAAGGCGGCAAAGACAATCAGCAGCAGTGCGGCAAGCAGCAATTTGCGGTTTTTAGCCATTTCCGTCCCCCATTTTTTCATCGGCCAACACGGCGTGTGCGCCCGCCGCCAGCCATTGCCCGCCGCAATGCGATGCCGTCTGAACGTCGGCGGCAACGACCAGCGGCACGGATACGCCGTGCTTCAACACTTCGTCCACCGCTGCGGCTTGTGCGGCATTACCGACCCACCACACGACCACATCCGCGCCCTTTTCCTGCGCCTGCCGCCATTGTTCGCGGGTCTGCACCATTATCCACACGCTGCCGGCGTGTTCGGGCCTGTCCTGCCATTGCGCCGCCTCCATCAAAACGTTCGCACCGCTTCCCTCTGCCGAACCCAAAGGCAGGACGCGGTACGCGCCCATACTGTTTTCACCGTGCAAACCCGTTTTCAGGCTGCCGTACAAACGGCGCGGGACGGACAGCGAACGCAAAAGCGCGCCGTTGGCAGGCAGCATGGGGGCAACGGTAAAATCGCCCGCCTTCTGCCAAGACCATTCCTGCCCTTCGCGCGATTGCGGTCTGCCCGTCCATTGATCGGGGTTTACCCATAGGAATTTCAGGCAGACGCGGGCGTGTTCGTAGGAATGGATTTTAGTCAGCCAAGGCGTGGCGGCGAGGATGCGGATGCCGAGTTCTTCTTCAAACTCGCGTTGCAGGGCTTGGAAGTCGGTTTCGCCCGCCTCGACCTTGCCGCCGGCAAATTCCCAATATCCGGCATAGGGCTTGCCTTCGGGGCGCGAGCTGAGCAGGTAGTTGCCGTCTGAATCGAGCAGGATGCCGGCAACGACGCGGATAAGGGGGCGGGTGTCTTGGATCATGGCGGGTGTCGGAGTGCAAATGAGGGGCGGGCAATGCCGTCAACGGGTTTGCCGCATTTCAGACGGCATTATTTTTCGGCAACGGCAAACGCCAACACGGTATCGCCTTCGTCCGCCATACTCAGGCTGACGCGGCTGATGCCTTGTTCCTCCAGCCATTCGGACAGGGCGGGGGCATAGAAAAATTCGGGTTTGCCCAATGCGTCGTGCCCGATGCCGATGTTGCGGAAGGAAACCGCACCGCGTATGCCCGTACCGACGGCTTTGGCAAAGGCTTCTTTGGCGGCAAAGCGTTTGGCAAGGTAGTTGACGGGTTTGCCCGCCTGAGGGAATTCAAGCAGCTCTTCCGGAGTAAGGATGCGCTCGGCAAACGCCTGTCCGAACTTTTTGCTCAGGCGGACGATGCGTTTGAGGGAAACAATATCTGTGCCTATGCCGTAAATCATATTTGCGCTCCTTTGTCGTGAAATGCCGTCTGAAACGGTTTGCCTACCCTTACGGCAGCATTCTTGCACGGAACATGGTTTCTTTCATCTGGCGCACGGCCTCGGGCAATCCGAGGAAAAGTGCCTGCGAAATCAGCGAATGTCCGATGTTCAGCTCGCGGATGGCGAGGATTTGGGCGATGGGGGTAACGTTGTGTATGGTCAGTCCGTGTCCGGCGTTAACGACCAAGCCCAAATCGCCGGCGAAATGCGCGCCGTTTTGGATGCGCTCGAACTGCCTGATTTGTTCGGCGTGGCTGCGCGCGTCGGCATACGCGCCTGTGTGCAGCTCGATAACGGGCGCGCCGACATCACGGGCGGCTTGGATTTGCTCGTTGTCGGCATCGATAAAGAGCGAGACTCGGATGCCTGCGTCGGTCAGGATTTTGGTGAACTCGGCAATTTTTTCCTGTTGCGCCAATACGTCCAAACCGCCTTCGGTCGTGATTTCCTGCCGTTTTTCCGGCACGATGCACACGTCTTCCGGCATCACTTTAAGCGCGTTTTCGAGCATTTCTTCGGTCAACGCCATTTCAAGGTTCAGGCGCGTGCGGATAGCGTTTTTGACGGCGAACACATCCGCGTCTTTGATGTGGCGGCGGTCTTCGCGCAGGTGCATGGTAATCAAATCCGCACCGTGCGTTTCGGCAACCAGTGCCGCTTCCACGGGGCTGGGATAAGTCGTGCCGCGCGCGTTGCGGACGGTGGCGATGTGATCGATGTTGACACCTAAAAGCATGATGTTTCCTTTCCTCTTCGATTTTTTATTTTGCAGCATACCGGTACGCTGCGTCGGCACCTATGTTGCACGACGGTCAAACTGCCGTATCTGTTCCAAAACCTGCCTCGACTTCACCCCTTCAGGAAGCAGGCTGCCTGTCAGCAGCCGTGTGATTTTCAGGGCATCCTGAAGGCTTTGCGCACTGCCGAAACTGCCCGTCTGCAAATCAATCAGGCTCTGCCCGTCGGCAATAATGACGGTTTCAGACGGCAAAACACATTCCCTGCCTACAGGCATGACTGCTTCTTCCGGTCTGATACAGTATCTGGCGGATGACTGGATTTCCCTGCCCTCTCCGTCCGTATGCAAATCTGGGGCAACACCCAAGGCATTGAGCAGCTTCCACTCGAAGCGGCGCAAATCGGCAATGTGGTTGGCTTCACGGCACACCGCCTCCATCACTTTTGCCAACGCGTCGTACAGTTCGGGCATCGGGTCTTCGCGCGCGGTCAGTTTCAACACCAGCTCGTTCACATACAGACCGCTGAACAACGCCCTGCCCTGCGGCTGCCGCCATCCGCCCATCCATTCGGCGCGGTGCAGGGTTTTGAGTTCCTGACTGCCGTACCACGACGCGCTGACGGGCACGAAGGGAACCATTACGCCGCGCAATTCGCTCTGACGCTTGCGCGCGCTCCGCGCCAGCAAAGCCACACGCCCGTAACGGCGGCTGAATGCTTCAACCCGCAGGCTGCTTTCGCGCCAGGGCGAGGAAGCCAACAGGAAGACGGGTTCGTGGTTGACCCGGTATTCGGACATCATGCTTGAAATGCCGTCTGAACGCTGCCGCAACTACAAAACGGCGGTCGGGTACGAACCGATGACTTTGACAAACGAAGCGCGTTCGCCCAAGCGTTCCAATGCCGTCTGAATCTGCGCGTCTTGGCGGTGTCCTTCGATGTCGATGAAGAACAGGTATTCCCACAAAACGGATTTGCTCGGACGGCTTTCAAATTTGGTCATAGAAATGCCCGACTCGGTCAAAGGTTGCAGCAATGCCGCCACTGCGCCGGCGCGGTTGGGCGCGGAAACGGCCAGCGAGGTTTTGTCGCTGCCGCTTGCACCGGTTTCGTGATGTCCCATCACCAGAAAGCGCGTGGTGTTGTTCGGCTCGTCTTCGATGCACTCGGCAACTATATCGAGTCCGTAAATTTCCGCCGCCGTGCGTCCGGCGATGGCGGCAACCGTACCGTCGTCCGATTCGGCAACCAGCCTTGCGGCTTCGGCATTGCTGGACACGGCAATCCGTTCGGCGTTGGGCAGATGCCTGCCCAACCAGTCGTTGCATTGCGCCAATGCCTGCGCGTGGGAAAAGACTTTGGCGATGCCCTCGGTGCTGCCGTTGTTTTTACGCAAAAGGTTGTGGTGGATGCGTAAAACGACTTCGCCGCACGCCTGCAACGCGGTAACGGCAAGCAAATCCAACGTGCGCCCGACCGAGCCTTCGGTCGAGTTTTCCACGGGGGCGACCAAATAGTCTGCCTGACGGGTTTCGACCTGCTTGAAGCAGTTGTCTATGGTCGGACACGCCATTGTATGCGCGGCGTGTCCGAAATGTTTGATTGCCGCCTGTTGGGTAAACGTGCCCTGCGGCCCCAAATAGGCGATGGTCAGCGGACGTTCGACGGCGAGGCACTCGCTCATCACTTCCCGAAACAGGCGTGCTACCGATTCGTCGGGCAGCGGGCCTTTGTTCAAATCCTGAATGCGGCGCAACACGGCGACTTCGCGTTCGGGACGGTATACCGCGCCCGTGCCTTTCAGTTCGCCGATGGCGTGGGCGTGTTGCGCGCGTTCGTTGAGCAGGCGCAGGATTTCCGCATCGATGCTGTCGATGGCGTTGCGGTGAGGTATGAGGAGTTCGTCGATAGTTTGGGACATAATTTCGCCTGAACAGTAATTTATCGTGCATTCTAACATCAAATGCCGTCTGAAACGGTTTCAGACGGCATTTTCCGTTAAAGGTATTCGCTTTGCCCGTTTTCTTTCCACGCTCGGTGCGAGCAGAGCCACAAAAGCGCAATGCCACAAGAGGTGGACGCGGTCATCGTTGCCGCCATCACGGTTGCCGAACCGTTGTGCAAGAAGGTCGCCGCCATGCCCACGCCCGCGCCGATTAAGGACTGGAACACGCCCAACACGGCGTTTGCGCTGCCGCCCTCTTCTTTGAAATAGGACATGAAACACGCCTGCGTGTTCGCACCGACCAAGCCCTGTGTGCCGACGGAAAACATGACGCACGCCACCAAGAGCCAGAACGGCGGCAACCCGAAAAACAGCACGGCGGCGAGTTGGGACAGGTTGGCGGCAAACTGGATGACAATCCCCCACAGCAGGATGCTTTGCGGATGCGCGCCGGTTTTGAGCCGCCACGCGGTAACGCGGTTGAAAAACATCATCGTGATGATGTTGAGTGCAAACGCCCAAGCGTATTGATGCGGCGTAACGCGGTAAAGCTGCTGGTACACGAAGGACGATTCGGTCAGAAAGGCAAACATCGAACCGAAGCTGAATGCCTGAAAAAACAGATAACCCATCGCGGCACGGGTTTTCAAAACACGTTTGAACCGCCCCGCCACCAGCCCGAACACGTCCCGTCCGATTTTGCCGCCGACGGCAGGTTTGGGCAGGAAATGTTGCACCAAACCGAGCAGCACCAGTGAATATGCCGCCAGAAAAACAAAAATCGCCTGCCAGCCGCCCAAGCCCTGCAACAGTGCGCCGACCATGGGTGCGACCAGCGGCACAACCATCAGAATGATGCCGATAAGGGCAAACATCTGCGCGGCTTTCCGCCCTGAATAATAATCGCGCACCATTGCGCCGACGATGACCACAGTCATGCCTGCGCCGAACGCCTGTACCGCACGCAGGTTAAGGAGCTGTTCGGCACTTGAGGCAAATACGATGGCGGCAACGGCAAGGCAATATACAATCAAACCGGTCAGGGCGACGGGTTTGCGCCCTTTGATGTCGGACACCGCGCCGCCGACCACCTGCCCGAACGCCGTGCCAAACATAAACAAACTCAGGCTCTGTTCGATACGGTGGACATCCGCACCCAGCGACTGCGCCATTTCGGGAATCGCGGGCAGGTAGGCATCGATGGAAAACGGCATCAGCGCGACCAGCATCGCCATCAAAACCGCCATCAGTTTTTCGTTCATCTCAGGATAATGGGCAGAAGGCATAAATTCTCGTCCGATTCGCAAACAAACCGCCCGGCGGCGGAAAACACAATACGCGGAAACGGAAAATTTTAACACACCGGCACAAACAGGCGGCAACAAAAGCCACGGGCAAAACCGGACAGGCAGGAACGATATAGTGGATTAACAAAAACCGGTACTGCGTTGCCTCGCCTTAGCTCAAAGAGAACGATTCTCTAAGGTGCTGAAGCACCAAGTGAATCGGTTCCGTACTATTTGTACTGTCTGCGGCTTCGTCGCCTTGTCCTGATTTTTGTTAATCTACTATAAAAAAGCCGGAGGCGGACAAAGATTTGAAAAATATTGTATAATGGAATGGGATTCCCTAACGGATTCCCTAACGGATTCCCTAACGGATTCCCTAACGGATTCCCTAACGGATTCCCTAACGGATTCCCTAACGGATTCCGATATTCAAAAAATTTTGAACATTTTTAGGAATCAAGAAATGAAAAAACTCCTTACTGCATTAACCGTGCTTGCCCTTCCCGCTGCCGCATTTGCCGCCGACAACCAACCGGGCGTTTATGTACAGGGCGATGCGGGTCTTGCCTCCATCCACGCCGATGGCGAAACATTCAACAATTTCCTCCCGCGCGTTTCCGTCGGCTTCGATGCCGGCGATATGCGTATTGCCGCAGACTACTACCGCGTCCGCGACAAAATTGACGACGCTACCGCCACACTCCAAGGCGCAGGCGTTGCCGTCATCAAAGACTTCAACACCAATTCCATCGTCAAACCTTATGTCGGCGCGCGTTTGGGACTGAACCGATTGACCGTAAAAGATGAAGACGGAAAATACAGTAAAACAAAAGCAAGCATCGGCGCATTGGGCGGTGTCGGCTTTGAAGTCGCTCCCAACGTTACTTTGGATTTGGGCTACCGCTTCAATTATTTGGGCAAACTTGACGATACAAGGGTATTTGCCAACGAATATACCGCCGGTGTCCGTGTGAAATTCTAACCCCCGAAACCGGCATCCGCCGGCAAGCCGACCGCCGCCATTGCGGCGGTTTTCCGTTTCCGCAAAAATCAAAAACAAATGCCTAAAATCCCGTCATTCCCGCAAAAAATGGGAATCCGTTTTTTAAGCTTCGTTTTTTTGAATTTCAGGCAACTTCTAAATCGTCATTCCCGCGAAAACAGAAACCTAAAATCCCATCATTCCCAAAAAACAGAAACCCAAAACCTCGTCATTCCCGCGCAAGCGGGAATCCGGGCATCTGACGCTGCGGCAATTTGTCGGAAATAACCGAAACTCAAAAAACCGGATTCCCGCCTGCGCGGGAATGACGGCGCAAAGATTTCCGCCTATCCGGCAACCATCAAACACCGCCTCCCAACTTTATTTTTGATGCGACAGCCGGCCGGCAACCAAAGTGGTGGCGATGACGACAAACACGCCCAAGGCGGACACGGGCGACAAATGTTCGCCCAAAATCAAAACCGCCAACAGCACGCCGACGACGGGTTCGAGCGAAATCAACAGTCCCGACACGTTGGCAGGAACACGGCTCATCCCCTTGTTCCACAACCAATAGGCGTACCAGCTGCACCCCACGCCCAAATACAGCAGCGACACCACGCCCTGCCAGCTCCAATGCACGGTATAACTCTGCGCCAGGGCAAGCGAAAACGGTAGGCACATCAGCGATGCGGCGGCAATGGAAACAGATGTGAATGCCGGTGCGCCGATGCGGGCAATCAGCCTTTGCGTCGGGCGGACTGCCGTGCAGAAACCGATTCCTGCAAGCAGCACCAGAAAACAGCCGAACCAGCCGACTTCGCCACCCTCTTCCGCACCGCCCGCCATCAGCAGCGCGACACCGGCAAATGCCGCCGCGCCGCATATCCAGTGGTAGGCACGCGCTTTGTCGTTGAAGAAAAAGTGTCCGACAAACACCATCAGTAGCGGCTCGAGTCCGACAATGACCGATGCGCTGGCGGCGGAAGTGTATTTCAACCCGACAAACTGAAGCAGCAGGGTCAGCACATAGTTGACGAACGACACAATCAGCAACGGCTTCCATTCCTCACGCGGAATCTTGCCGATATGCCGGCGGCAGGCGGGCAGCACCAAAAGCGCGGCAATCAGCAGGCGCGCGCCGACCATCAGTGCGGGATCGATGCCGCCATAGGCATATTTGGCGGCAATAAACGAGCTGCTCCAGATAATCAGGGCAAGGATTTGGTAAAACATATGAGTGATAAAGTCGGATGGTTATACAAAAAGTAAAAAGGCTGTTGCCCCGCCTGATAAAACAGATATTTCATCGTCGGCAATGCCGTCTGAACGCTTCAGACGGCATCCAAAACCCGGTGTTTCAGAGCGGGCAGGCGGCTGCGGACGCTGTTCAGGCGGTTGGCATCGATGTCTGCCGTAACGATGCCTTCGCCTTCGGGCAATACGTCCAATACGTCGCCCCACGGATCGACAATCATACTGTGTCCGAATGTGCGCCTGCCGTTTTCGTGCAATCCGCCCTGCGCCGCCGCGACAACATAACATTGGTTCTCCACCGCACGCGCGCGCAGCAGCAACTCCCAATGCGCCTTGCCCGTCGTGTGGGTAAATGCCGCCGGAAGCATCAATACGTCAAACGGCAGTTGGCGGCGGAAAAATTCGGGAAAGCGGACATCGTAACAAATACCTGCCGCCACAGACACGCCGTCCGCCGACAGATGCGGCACATCCCCGCCCGCGCGGATGGTATCGGCTTCGGCATAGCGTTCGCCCAAACCGGAAAAGCCGAAGAGGTGCATTTTGTGGTACAGACCCGTCCTTACGCCGTCCTGTCCGTACACCAACAGCGTATTCATCACTTTGCCCGCCTCGCGGCTTTGCAGCGGCACGGTTCCGCCGAACAGCACCACGCCGCATTCTTTCGCCGTTTCACTCAATGCCGTCTGAAAACGCCCGCCGCCCAAAGGCTCGGCAAGCGCAAGTTTGTCGGTATCGTTTGCGCCCATCAGCACCCAATATTCGGGCAACAGCACCCAATCCGCACCGCACTGCGCCGCTTGTTTGACCAAACGCCCCATCGTTTCGATATTTTTTTGCGGCGACAATCCTGAAACCATCTGTACGGCGGCAACTCTGATTTTGTCCATTTCTTCTCCTTTTTCCTGCCGACCTTGCGGCATATTCCGCCGATACGCTACCATAACGGCAGTTGACGAAAATCTTTACACAAATGCCCATTTTGAACCATATTGCCCTCATCGGTGTAGGGCTGATCGGCGGTTCGTTCGTTCTCGACCTCAAAAGGCAGGGACTCGTCCGCACCGTTACCGGTATCGACACCGACCGCGACAACCTGCAACGCGCGCTGGAACGCGGCGTGATTGACCGCGCTTCCGTTGCCATCGATAAAAACAGCATCGGCGGTGCGGATTTGGTGCTGATTGCCACGCCCGTCGCCACCGTTCCCGCCATTTTGACCGCGCTGCGCCCCGTTTTGCCGGAACACACTTGGATTTCCGATGTCGGCAGCACCAAAATCTCCGTTATCGAGGCTTTCCGACGCTGCCTGCCCGACAGCATTCACCGCTGCATCGCCGCGCACCCGATTGCCGGCTCCGACAAAAGCGGGGCAGATGCGGCGCAGTACGGGCTGTTCCAAAATAGAAAACTCATCATCACGCCCCACGGCGGCGAAGATTCAGACGGCATCGCATTGATAGAAAACCTGTGGCGCGCCGTCGGAGCCGAAATTTATACGATGGACGCGCAAAAACACGATGCGGTTTTTGCCGCCGTCTCCCATATGCCCCACCTTGCCGCCTTCGCCTATGTCCACCAGCTTTTCGACCACCCCGACGGAAAGGCGTATCTGAAATTTGCCGCCACGGGCTTTGAGGACTTTACCCGCATCGCTTCCGGCCACCCTGCCGTGTGGGCGGACATCTGCCTTGCCAACAGGGACAACCTGTTGGAGCTAATTCGGGGCTTGGGCAGGCAGTTGGACACTTTGGAAACCATCCTGCTTAACCGGGACCGCCCCTCCCTGTACCGCTATTTTGAAGAAGCCAAAGCCACGCGCGACAGCTGGTCTGATGAGAATTGATGTTCAGACGGCATCGCGCCCAAACCGAAACCGCCGCAGACCGAGAATCTGCGGCGGTTTTACTCAACCGGGCCTGCCGTCGGAACGCGGACGGATCAGCCAAGGAATATACTTCCACGCATACACCAAAAGCGCGAGGGCAAACAAAACCGACGACGTGCGTATACTGTGCGTATAGGCGGTACCGGAAGAAAATACGGCAACCATGCGGACGGCAGTTGCCGCCATCATCAGCCAAAATGCGACCGGAACGGATTTAGGCGGCGGATAAATGGGATTGCCCGTATGACCGAGCGCGGTACGCGCCATCATGCCCAAAGTCAACACACCGATACCGCCCACGCCGATCAGGTGCACGCCCAAATTGAGGAAAGCGGGTTTGAAATAAGACGCGCCGACCGCAATCAGCCCCAATCCGGTAAACAGATAACCGGCAAACAGAATCCACAGCATCGGCTCTTTCAATACGGGTTTATACCACCAGCGGTACACCTGTACGGTAAAAATCACACCTGCCGCAAACGCGAAAACGGCAGACAGCCAAGGTAGCGCGCCGTGCGCCATCAGCATGGCGGTCAACATAGGCAGCCACAGCGAAGCCTGCGCCACCCATTTCGGACTGGGAATCTGCGGCACGTTCAAACGTTTGGACGTAAAAAACGAAATAATCCGCATCCCGATCAGACCGATAAAGCCCGACACCATAATCAGCCCCGACTGCAAACCGCCCAACAGCCCCTCGAAATTGCCGTTGTGCAACTGGACGTGGAACGCCGCGTGCGTACCGCCCAAGACGAACAGCGCGAACACGGCAACATAATTGCGTTGATTCTGCGAACGGATAACGGGCAAAGCCATGCACACCGCGCCGTACCAGAAAAACAGCGTACCGAGTATGCCGCTTGCCGCCGCACCCCAACCCGGGATAAAGACGGCAATCCGCGCAGCCAACCAAAAGGCGGTCAACCCGACCAGAACGCCGCCCCTCGTAGGCGGCTGCCCCGTCCAAGTGGCGACGGCGGTCAGCAGGAAGGCGATGATGACGAGACCGGCATAACCCCAAATCATCTCATGCGCGTGCCAATAGAAACCGGACAGCTCGTGCGTTCCCGTGTAGCCGAAACCCCACAGCAATACGGACAATGCGCCGTACAGTGCCGCCAGCGAATAAAACGGGCGGAACGCCATTGCCCAGACGGGGTGCTTGGTAAATGCGCTCATTCGTGTTCCTTATTTGTCGTTAATATATTCAGCCCTCCGAACCGACGGGCTCGGACGGCAAAAACGGTTCGGCGGCAGGAAACAGTTCGCGTTCTTCAAAGCGCGCGTGATCGCGGAGCGTAACGGCAAAATCCGTGTTCCATATTTTGCTCCCGTATTCGGGTTGCGCCATCATCTGCCGCAGTTTGGCGTGGTCTTTCTCGAAACGTTGTTTCAATTCGGGGGCGACATTCTGCCAAATCGGGGCAAACTTGGCTTCTTCTTCGCGAAAATGGATTTCCAGTTCGGCAAAATGCGGTTCGAGTTCGTCCCGATGCCCTTCTTCCGGCGTACGCAGCAGCCGCACGCACAGGGAAAGCGAATGGTGGTGGTCGCGCGAAAGCCCGATAAGGGCGGGATGTCGTTTCAACGGTTTCATGATTTTGAGTTACAATAACAAATTATCAAACGGTAGCGCGGATGTTTCAGACGGCATACCGCCGCAGACAGGCTGCATTCTACCGCCCCGACGGACAGGGTTTCAACCATTAAGGTATTTTCCGTGAAACTTAAACCGTACCGATAAGAATAACGATCCATACCGAGAAAATCATGTATCTGACCCAACATACCGACTACGGGCTGCGCGTCCTCATCTACACCGCCGTCAACGACGACGCGCTGGTCAACATCGCTACCATCGCCTCGACCTACGGCATTTCCAAAAGCCATCTGATGAAGGTCGTTACCGCGCTGGTCAAAGGCGGGTTCTTGCACAGCGTACGCGGGAAAGGCGGCGGGCTGAGGCTGGCCGCGCCGCCCGAACGCATCAATATCGGCGCGGTCGTCCGCCACCTCGAACCGATGCAGCTGGTCGAGTGCATGGGCGAGAACAACGAATGCCTGATTACACCATCCTGTCGTCTGACAGGCATACTCGGCGGTGCAATGAAGTCGTTTTTCACGTATCTGGACGGTTTTACGCTGCAAGACCTGCTCAACAAACCGACTTATGACCTGCTTTACGAACCGAGAATTCCGATTGTAACGCAACATTAAGGCTGCAAAAGGCTGCAAAAATGCCGTCTGAAACACAAACCGCCTCCGGAGGCAGTTCGGTTTCAGACGGCATTTCTTTATTCAGACCAAATTACAGCCCCGCGGCTGCTTTCAATGCGGCTGCTTTGTCGGTGCTTTCCCAAGTGAACTCAGGTTCTTCGCGGCCGAAATGTCCGTAAGCGGCGGATTTTCCGTAAATCGGGCGCAAGAGGTCGAGCATTTGGACGATGCCTTTGGGGCGCAGGTCGAAATGTTCGCGAACTAAGGCAATCAGTTTTTCTTCGCTGATTTTGCCTGTGCCGAAAGTGTCGATGGAAATCGAAGTCGGTTCGGCAACGCCGATGGCGTAGGAAACCTGAATCTGACATTGGGTCGCCAAACCGGCGGCTACGATGTTTTTCGCCACATAACGGCAGGCGTAGGCGGCGGAACGGTCCACTTTGGACGGGTCTTTGCCGGAGAATGCGCCGCCGCCGTGCGGAGCCGCGCCGCCGTAGGTATCGACGATGATTTTACGGCCGGTCAAACCGCAGTCGCCTTGCGGGCCGCCGATGACGAAGCGACCGGTCGGGTTGATCAGGTATTTGGTTTCGGCGGTCAGTAGTTCAGACGGCAGGACGGGCTTGATAATCTGCTCGATGACGGCGTTCTTCAACTCTTCATAACCGATTTCCGGGTCGTGTTGCGTAGAGAGGACGACGGTATCAATGCGTTTTACCTTACCGGTTTCGCTGTCGTAAACCACGGTCAGTTGGGCTTTGGCGTCAGGGCGCAGCCAAGGCAGGCGGCCGTCTTTGCGCAATTCGCTTTGACGTTGCATCAGGCGGTGGCTGTAATAGATGGCAAACGGCATCAGGGTAGGGGTTTCGTCGCAGGCATAGCCGAACATCAAGCCTTGGTCGCCCGCACCTTGGTTCAAGTCGATGCCTTCGCCTTCGTTCACGCCTTGGGCGATGTCGGGGGATTGTTGGTCGTAGTACACGCCGACTGCGCAGCCGTTGGCGTCAAAGCCCAGCTCGGAGGAGTTGTAACCGATGCGTTTGATGGTTTCGCGTGCGACTTTGATGTAGTCCACTTGGGCGGTGGTGGTGATTTCGCCCGCCAATACGCACAAGCCTGTGTTGACCAAAGTTTCCGCCGCGACACGCGCTTTGGGGTCTTGCGCCAAGATGGCATCCAAAATCGCATCGGATACTTGGTCGGCAACTTTATCCGGATGGCCTTCGGATACCGATTCGGAAGTAAACAGATATTCGCTCATTGCTATTCTTTCATTAAAAACAGGCTGCTGTGTTTTCAGACGGCCTTTTATTTCGGACAGCGGAAATCATAACAAAAACTCCGCTTTTTCTCCATACAAGTGAGAAACATTCGCACTTGTCTGCTGTTTCGGAATCCTGTTGCACGTTTCGTACAGGCAAAAAAATTCCCGCATCAAGCGGGTTTGGATTGCCTTTGCGGCCACATCGGCTTTTCAACCGTCCACCTTACTTTTCCTTTTGAAAAGCAGGTTGGCATGGAATTCCCAACTCTTAATGCAGCGCGGATGGTAGCAGAAAAGCCTTTCCGCCGCAATACTTCCCTTTTTCAGACGGCATGTTTCGTTTACAATTCGGGATGTTTCCCCCTTTGCGAACCGCCATGCACATCCTGTTGACCGCCCTGCTCAAATCCTTTTCCCTGCTGCCCCTGCCCTTTCTGCACAAATTAGGTGTTTTCCTCGGACATCTGGCGTTTTACCTGCGCAAAGAAGACCGGGAACGCATTATTGCCAATATGCGTCAGGCAGGCATGAATCCCGACCCAAAAACGGTCAAAGCCGTTTGTGCGGAAACGGCAAAAGGCGGTTTGGAACTTGCCCCCGCATTTTTCAAAAAACCGGAAGACATAGAAACAATGTTCAAAGCGGTACACGGCTGGGAACACGTGCAGCAGGCTTTGGACAAGGGCGAAGGGCTACTGTTCATCACGCCGCACATCGGCAGCTACGACTTAGGGGGGCGATATATCAGCCAACGGCTGCCATTCCCCTTAACCGCCATGTACAAACCGCCGAAAATCAAAGCGATAGACAAAATCATGCAAGCAGGCAGGGTTCGCGGCAAAGGAAAAACCGCGCCTACCAGCATACAAGGGGTCAAACAAATCATCAAAGCCCTGCGTTCGGGCGAAGCAACCATCGTCCTGCCCGACCATGTCCCCTCCCCTCAAGAAGGCGGGGAAGGCGTATGGGTGGATTTCTTCGGCAAACCTGCCTATACCATGACGCTGGCGGCAAAACTGGCAAACGTCAAAGGCGTAAGTACGCTGTTTTTTTGCAGTGAACGCCTGCCTGACGGGCAGGGTTTTGCCTTACACATCAGCCCCCTTCAAGGAGAATTGACTGGCAACAAAACCCATGATGCCGCCGTATTCAACCGCAATACCGAATATTGGATACGCCGCTTTCCTACCCAGTATCTGTTTATGTACAACCGCTATAAAGCACCGTAACAAAAATAAAAATGCCGTCTGAACAATTTCAGACGGCATTTTGTCATTTGACGATTTCGGACAACGGCCAGCGCGGGCGTACATTGAATGCGCCGGCCTCCCTACCCGTTTTCAAATGCATTGCACCTGCAAAGGCAATCATGGCACCGTTGTCCGTGCAGTATGGCATCGGCGGGAAAAACACGCTGACTTTTTCGGACGGATGTTTCGGCTTGCCTTTGGGGGTCGGGATTTGCACCGTCATGTTGCCGAAAGTTTCGCGGAGTTTGCGGTTTGCACCGACCCCGCCGGCGACCACTACGGTTCTGAACCCTGTCTGCAACAGGGCTTTTTTCACTTTTGCCTCCAACACATCTACCACCGCATCTTGAAACGCACGGCAGATGTCGTTGCGTGTCTGCTCAGGAATGTCATCCGCTCCGTTTTCCGCGCGCACTTTCTCGACGGCGGTCAATACGGCGGTTTTCAAACCTGAAAAACTCATCTGCAAATCGTCGGAATGAATCATCGGGCGTGGAAAAACAAACGCTTCGGGTCTACCCGATTCCGCAAGTTCCGACAGTTTCGCACCGCCCGGATACGGCAAGCCCAGCAGTTTCGCCGTTTTGTCGAATGCCTCGCCTGCCGCATCATCGACGCTCTCGCCCAAAAGCTCGTAGTCACCTATGCCCCTGACCGCCATAATCTGCGTATGCCCGCCCGAAACCAGCAGCGCAACAAAGGGAAATTCGGGCTTTTCATCCGCCAGCAGCGGCGACAGCAGATGCCCTTCCAAATGATGGACAGGGATGACGGGCTTGTCCAATGCCAAAGCCAGCGCGTTGGCGTAACTCGAACCCGCCAGCAGCGCGCCGCCCAAACCGGGCCCCTGCGTAAAGGCAACCGCGTCAATGTCGCCATACGATGCGCCCGCCTGCGCCAAACAGCCTTCAGTCAACGGAACAAGGCGGCGGATATGGTCGCGGCTTGCCAGCTCCGGCACAACCCCGCCGTATTCCGCGTGCATTGCCATTTGAGTGTGCAGGCAGTGCGCCCGCAATCCGCGTTCGGTGTCGTACAGCGCAACGCCTGTTTCGTCGCAAGAAGATTCGATTCCTAATACCAACATGGTCTGATGCCGTTAAAAACTGAAAAACGTATTCTAGCGGATTTCGGCACGACTACCGTATCCCCACAAAACGGAACATGCCGTCTGAAGCCCTTCAGACGGCATCGTCGCACCGTATCAAAGCGTTCCGTAAGAATGCAGCCCGCTCAAAAACATATTCACGCCGATAAAGGCAAATGCGGTTACGAACAAACCGATAATCGCCCACCACGCCAGCACTTTGCCGCGCCAGCCTGCCACCAGCCGCAAGTGCAGCCAAACGGCGTAATTGAGCCAGACGATGAACGCCCACGTCTCTTTCGGGTCCCAGCTCCAATAGCGTCCCCAAGCGTCCGCCGCCCACAACGCGCCCAAAATGGTCGCAATGGTAAAGAACAGAAAGCCGACGGCAATCGCCTTATACATCACCTCGTCGATCAATGCCGACGGCGGCAGCCACGATTTCCCACCCTTCTCTTCCGCACGCAGGGAAAACAGCTCGGCAATGCCCAGCATCGCGGAAATGCAAAACGCGCCGTAACCGATAAAGTTTGCCGGAACGTGGATTTTCATCCACCAGGACTGGAGCGCGGGAATCAGCGGCTGGATGGTATGCGCCTCACGCGACACGCTGTACCACAAGACAAATCCAACCACGACCGCCATAAAGCCGAACACGAAGCCGCCCAATTTCTGCACGGCAAATTTACCCTCGTAATACAGATACATCAGCGCGGTAATGACCAAAAACAGAATGAACACTTCATAAAGGTTGGAAACCGGAATATGCCCCGCATCGGGACGGAGCAGATAGCTTTCGTGCCAACGTACCAGCAGACCGGTAAAGCCTGCTACGGCAGACACCCATGCAAACACGGTTCCCATACCCAACAGCGTGTTGGTCGGCACATTTTTTACGCTTGCCAAAACCGCTCCCGCAATATAGGCAAACAGGGCGAAAAAGACAAAGGCGCACTGCCACATAATCGCCGATTGGCTGCTGAGGAAATACCGCAACAGGAAAATCTCTGCCGATTTGATGTTGCCGCCATACAGATCGACGGCGGCATAGGCAAGCAATACGCTTAAAGGAACAAACCAGCGCATCGGTTTGAAAAACCAACCCAAAAACACGGCAATACCGGCACTCGCCCACAACATGACCGTTTCGTAAATATCCATATGCATACCGGAACGGGTCTGTACGAAAACCGTACCCGAAAAAACCAGCGCGGCAAACACCCAATCCCAAAGATTCAGATTGCGGATCAAAGACTTCTGAATCAGCAGCTCGTGTTCTGGAAGGGTTTTATAGTGTTCAGTCATGATTCAAGTCCTTGCCGAGCCGTTGCAGACTCTCGACGTGTTTTGGAAATTCCTTCTGCAAATCCCGTTCGCTGCGGGCCGAAGACATGGCAAAACGGATTTTGCCGTCTGAAAACAATACCCACGCCCGTTTTTCGCGCACATAAAACATAAATACCGTACCCAAAACCAACAATACCGAGCCGAGATAGACCAAAAGCGCACCTGGGGAACGGGTCATCTGCAAACCTGAGGAACGAACTTCCGAAAACCCGTCAAGCTGGAGCAGCATAGGCGCGGGATATTCCGTCAGCCCCGTATAGGCATCCATACTGTGCAGCAGGAAACGGTTCCGCGCTTCATCCTGCTGCCATTCGGGCAAGCCGTATCGGCGGATGGTTTCATCCAAAGCGGCGTTCATCACGCCGTAAAGCATTTCGTAGAAATAGCCCTGCATCTTATCCTGCTGCTCTTTCGGGATATTGGACGTAATAAATTCGTCCAATCCCAAATAGCCTTTTTGTGCAAAGATGTTCAGCGTGTTTTCCGCCGCCAGCATGAATTGTTCGCGGATTTCGGCAGGTGCGTCTTTGGTTGCGTCGGCAACCAGACGTTTGCGCCCCTTCCCGTCTTTCAGAAACTCGCGCAACGCCATAAAGGTGTCCGCTTTCAACTGCTTGTCCAAAGGAATACGCAGCCAGCGGTATTGCTGCTGCAAGCCGCTGCGCGTGCCGGTCAGCCAAAAATAATCTTTGTCCTGCAAAATCGGCAGCATATAGTTTTTATATTCGACCGCCTGCCCTGCCGCATCACGGATGCGGTACACGATGGAAGGGCCGATATTGGTGTATTTCTTACCTTCCTGAGTAACGGCGCGGACATCGTTCAGCGTGGATTTCAGGCTTTTTTCCCGTTCCGCACCCTCGCTCATGTCCTCCACATTCATAGAAGTGAACTGATCGAACTCAAGGCGGTATTTATGCCTGCCGATTTCCAACGGGAACTGCCGCATGGAGGTTGCCTTCAACACGACAGGCTCGCGCGAAGCATCACCCAAATTCCACGCCTTGAATGTCAAATCCGAACCGCCGTCGGCAAAACTCGCCTGATAAATCGTGATGCCGTGCAAGGTCAAAGGATGGTTCACGCGGATGGTCCGCTCGAGTTTCTCACCGGTTGCCTTGTCCGTTACTTCAATATCACTGGCAAAATCGCGCGGCATACCCGTATTGTAAAAATCGATATGGAATTTTTTCAGTTTGACTTCAAAAGGCAAGTCCTGAACCAACATCCCGTTGTCGGCATTCAGGAAAACCACATCCGCACTTTGCCCCTCGGAAATATTGACGTTGCCCCTAAATGAGAGATTGGACGCACCCAAAATACTTTCGGGCTTGAAATCCTTGGCATAAACCGCCTGATTGTCCGGAACAATCCGACCGGTCAGCATACCCAGCTTCAACAGCAGGTTACTGTCTATCAGCCCGCCCAGGCAAATGACAATCAAAGCAACATGGGCAAAGATATAGCCCCATTTGTTCATCGTGCCTTTTTTAGCGGCAATCAAAACCGAACCGTCTTCACGGTTAATGGTTTTTCCCTGAAAACCCTGCACCTCCAAATAACGTTGGGCAACTTCGGGGGCAATTTTTACATCCAACAGCGAAGAGTAGCGCATCGCCGCCAGAGATTTTTCTTTAACCTTTTCCCGAAAGGACTTCATTTCGCGCCAGAACGGCGGCACATTGCGAATCAGGCACAAACTGGTCGAGATGACCAAAAAGAGCATAATGACAACGAACCATGCCGAAGCATAGACATCATACAGTCCCAGAAAACCAAAAATCTGCACCCAAAACGGTCCGAATTTGACCAAATAATCCGTCTGCGGCTGGTTCTGCTGCAACACCGTACCGATAACCGATGCAATACCCAGCAGACTGAGCAAGGCGACCGCAAAGCGCATGGAGCTGAAAAAAGCGAACCACGGACGGGAAAGAAGTGGGGGAGATATACGGGATTTACTCATTGTGTGTTTATTCCGCCATCAGGAATATGGGAAAGCAGAATTGGGCAAACAGAAAACAACGCCCCGATTCTACTGTCTTGATGCTTTTTATTTCAAGACAATGAAGACAGCCTGCATCGATTCCAACGGTTGCGATTGAAAAAACTTATCTCAGAATTGTCTGAAGCCGTCTGAAAACTTTTCAGACGGCCTCTAAAACAGACTATTGCGGAATTAACGCAAACCTTGGATAAAGTTGGCAACCGCTTTCAAATCTTCTTCAGACATACGGTTTGCAATATCCGCCATAATGGCATTTTTGCGCTGACCGGACTTGTAGGCATTCATCTGTTCGACAATATATGCCTGATGCTGGCCGCCCAAACGCGGATAAGCCTGAATCTCGCTTCCGCCGCCCGGCATACCCGCACCGCTCGGACCGTGGCAGGACATACACGCCGGCAATTTTTTATCGCTCAAACCGCCGCGATAGATTTTCGCACCCAATTCGGGATTTTCTTTCGGATTCGTCTCACCCGATTTCGGCTGTTGTTTGGCATAGAACGCGGATACGTTCAAAATATCCTGATCGCTCAAATTCATTACCATCGGCTTCATCACGGCTGCCGAACCGTGGGTGCGTTTGCCGTCACGGATGCCGATGGTTTGATGATAGATGTAAGCAGTATGCTGTGCCGCCAAACGCGGATACATCGCAATGCCGCTGTTACCGTCTGCTGCATGGCAAGCCGCACAAACCGTTGCGGCAACCTGTTTGCCTTTTTCCACGTCCGCTTTGGGAGATGCGGAAACCGCACCGGCAGCCAAAACAAAGGCCAATAAAGTCAATCGTTTCATGGAGTGCTCCTGATTACAGCATTGGATAACGCAACAATGCTCTTTTTATATTCAAATACGGGATTTTTGACCCGATTAAAACCGATGATTCTGCAAACGTGATATTCTATACTAAATTTACATTAAATTACTACTGTGTTTCACATAAAACCAACCGCATATTTTTGCTGTCGGTCAAACGGCGGCAGAAAACAAGGATATGCCCATGAACCTTTTTCAAAACGCCAAATTCTTCACGACGGTAAACCATCTCAAAGACCTGCCGGACACATCGCTCGAAATTGCCTTTGTCGGCAGGAGCAATGCCGGAAAATCCAGTGCCATCAATACCCTGACCAACCATGTCCGTCTTGCCTACGTTTCAAAAACACCGGGACGGACGCAGCATATCAACTTTTTCGAGCTGCAAAACGGCAATTTTATGGTCGATTTGCCCGGCTACGGTTATGCCCAAGTCCCCGAAGCGGTACGCGCACATTGGGTCAATCTGCTCGGCGACTACCTCCGCCATCGGAAACAGCTTATCGGTCTGATTCTGATTATGGATGCCCGCCATCCTTTAAAAGAACTCGACATCCGTATGCTGGACTTTTTCCACACCACAGGCCGGCCGGTTCACATCCTGCTGTCAAAAGCCGACAAATTATCCAAAAGCGAACAGATAAAAACCCTGTCCCAAGTCAAAAAACTGCTCAAACCTTATTCCGACAGGCAAAACATCAGCGTACAGCTGTTTTCCAGCCTGAAAAAACAAGGTATTGACGAAGTCAACCGAACTGTCGGAAGCTGGTTTGACGCAGCAGATGCCACCGCTTCCTCTCCAGAGGAAGACTGAACCCATTATACGGAAACCGTATTTCCCCCACTTGACCGACCGCAAACATTTAAAAAATTGCCACTGCCAAATCTAAAATGCCGTCTGAAAGACTTTTCAGACGGCATTTCGCGGAGTCTTTAAAACAGAGAATCCAACTGCTGCTGTTTGGAATCCGTATTGCTCGGAAGCGCCGGCGTTTCCTGTACATCCTGACGCGTTTCGTCAGACCTTCCCTGCTGTTCTTTTTCTACTACCGCTTCATCATCTTCTCTTGCCCGTCGGGAAGGTTGCGGCGCAATACCGCTGTTGTCCAGCATCAAGCCTGGATCGGTTACCATACGTTCTTTCATATAGTATTCGCCATTGCTGCTGACCACACCCTCAGGCATTTTCATCCCTTTGCCCTGCTTTCCTTTCAACGCAAAACGCATATAGTCCACCCAAACCGGCACCGCAATCGTACCGCCGTAGCCGGCACGCCCCATACTCTTAGGTTTGTCGAAGCCGATATATACGGCAGTAACCACATCAGGGTTAAACCCGACAAACCACGCATCCTTATTGTCATTGGTCGTACCCGTTTTACCGGCAATATCCGTTCTTCCCAACGCAGCTGCCCCCCTTGCCGTACCGACACGGACCACATCCTGCATAATCTTATACATAATATAGGCATTGCGCGGATCGATTGCCTGAGGCGCATTTTGCCCGGCCACCAAAGGTTGCATTTGGGCACGCAACCTGCCGTCTCTGTCATAAATCTTATCGATCACGTGCGAAGAAACCCTATATCCGCCGTTCGCAAATACGCTATATGCCTCCGCTATCCTCAACGGTGTCGTCTCGCCCGTACCTAAAGCCATAGACAGGCTGACAGGCAGCTCGGACGGTTTGAAGCCGAAACGCCGGATATACTGTTGCGCGTAACCGACACCGATAGACATCAAAATACGGATGGAAACCATATTTTTGGAAGCCGTCAGAGCCTGCCTTAAAGTGATATATCCCGAATATCTGCCGTCTGAATTTTTAGGTGTCCAAACCGAACCGTTCGGCCCTTTCCCCGGCAGGGAAATTGGCGCATCGTTAACCATTGTGGACGCGGTCATACCCTTAGATAATGCCGCCGAATAGACAAACGGCTTAAAGGTCGAACCCGGCTGCCGCATTGCCTGAACGGCACGGTTGAATGTTTTGCTGTGAAAATCATAACCGCCGACCAGCGCACGCACAGCTCCGGTTTTTGCATCCAGCGAAACCAAAGCCCCCTGCAGCAACGGCTCTTGAACCACCGCCCAACGCCCGCCATTGTTTTTGACACGGATGACCGCGCCCCTGCGGATACGGTCCTCCCCCATTTTCTCATTATCGACCGCGCGGGCCGCAAAACCCAAGGCACGCCTGTCAAGCGTAACCCGCCTGCCGCCGGGCAGCTGTATGACGACATTTTTCTTTTTGGTAACATCCAACACAACGGCGGGAACCATTTTATCGACGGTATAGAGTCCCGACAGATACTGGCTGACAGTCTCCTCGACATCCTCACTCTTACTCAAATCGATATAGTTTTCCGCACCGCGGTAGCTGCTGCCGCGATCGAAATTCCGCAGAGCCTTGCGCAATGCTTCGGTTGCCACCTTCTGATGATCGGTGCGGACCGTGGTATAAACCTTAAAACCCTGCATATAAGCATCTTCACCGTATTTCTCATACAGTTCCTGACGCACCATCTCCGCCACATATAAAGCACTCTGATCGATTTTCTGAACAAACCGCTCGTAATGCAGCTCCTCATTCAACGCCTGATCGCGCTGTTGCACGGTAATCATCTTCTCCTCGAGCATATTGTTCAAAATATACTTCTGGCGCAACTTGGCACGTTCCGGATTAACAATCGGATTATAGGCAGACGGAGCCTTGGGCAGTCCCGCAAGCATGGCGGCTTCCGCCAAAGTCAAATCTTGGACATTCTTATTGAAATAGATTTGCGCGGCAGATGCAAAACCATAGGCGCGCTGACCGAGGTAAATCTGATTGAAATACAACTCGAGAATTTTGTCTTTGCTTAAAGACTGCTCGATTTTATAGGCAAGCAACGCCTCATTGAATTTACGTGTGAACGTTTTTTCACTGCTCAAATAAAAATTTTTCGCCACCTGCTGTGTAATCGTACTCGCACCCGACTGCACGCTGCCGGACACGACATTGCCGACGGCAGCGCGGGCAACACCCCAAACATCCACCCCCCAATGCCGGTAAAAGCGTTTGTCCTCGGCGGCGATAACCGCATTCCGCAACACCCCGGGGAAATCGCCGATTTTTGTAAATTCGCGCCGCTGCTCCCCATACATACCGATGACTTCTCCATCCGCCGAATAAATAGTCAACGGCATTTTAGGCTGGTAATGCTGCAAAGAATCCAAAGACGGCAGTTTCGGATACGTTACCAAAATAGCAATGGCAACCAGCCCCACTCCAAATACACATAATCCCAAAACCAAACCAAAACAGGTAGTTATAATCTTTTTAATCATAGCTGAATGATAATTTACCATTATCGGTATTAAATAAAGTAAAATAGCAGCCGATTTCTACAAAGCACAGTTTCAACGTGTAAAAAACAAGAAATCCATTACGGATACCGAAACGGTTACTCACTGTACAAATAAAGTAGGAACTTCATCATGCGCTTGTTTAACAGCTTGAAAAACCCTAAAAAAACAGATGCCAAGCCCCAAAAGAAATCCTCAGGGCTCAATAACCGCACGGCAATCGGCGTCGACATCGACCAACATTCCATCAAAATGGTCCAATTGTCAGGACATAGTTTAAACCAAATCCAATTGGAAAAATACATTATTGTCAAACTGCCGAAAAATATTGTCCAAGGCAACAAAGTTCAAAATTACGATCAACTTGTTACATATTTGCAACAAGCCTATGCCGAACTGGGTGCTTCGTGCAAAAACATCATCGCATCCGTCCCACAAAATCTGACAACCATCGAACAATTGACCTACACGGCCAAAGATGCGGAATTGGATCTGCAGGAGTTCGTGGAGTCCTCCATCTCCGAAGTCAGCTCGATATCGCTCGAAGAAGCCAATTACGACTATCAGGTTTTGTCCCAATCGGCCGCCGGCGAAGCTGTTTTGGCCGTCGCATCGAGAAAGGATGAAATCGAACCCCTAATTGACGCATTCAACGCCGCCGGTATGAAATTATCCGCGCTTGATGTGGACATTTTCGGACAATACAACGCCTACGCGCTGTGGATAAACCGTTTCGCCCCCGAGCTTGCGGCCGAAAAAGTCGCCATTTTCGGCGTATATGCCGCACAAACCTACGCCTTGGTCATCCAAGACGGAAAAATCCTATACAAACAGGAAACATCCGTCAGCGAAGAACAGCTCAACCAACTCATCCAGCGCACCTATCAGGTAACAGAAGAAAAAGCGGAAGAAATCATCAACTCCCCGCAAAAACCTTCCGATTACCAAGAAAGCGTGGCAGACCATTTCAACCAGCAGATTACCCAAGAAATACAAAGGGTCTTGCAGTTTTATTACACCACGCAAACCGCAGACGATATGACCGACATCAAGCATATCCTGCTGACGGGGGAGGCGGTGCGCCAGGAAGGCATCGCCCAAACCGTCGCCTCTCAAACCAATGCGGATGTACAATGCGTCCATCCCGCGCGTTATTTTGCGGACAACCTCAAAACAGACGAACAACAATTCGAACTTGATGCGCCGACACTGACCAGGGCGTTCGGTTTGGCGGTACGGGGATTATAATTATGAACAATTTGATCAAAATCAACCTCCTCCCCTACAGGGAAGAGATGAACAAGCGCAAACAGCAGCAGTTTAAAACGCTGATGTACGGTGCCGTGCTGACGGGCGTTGCCGCCGTTGCGGCAACCTACCTGTTTATCGACAATATGATCAATAACCAGTCGGAAAGAAACACGCTGCTGGAAACCTCCATCGCACACTTGGATACCGAGCTGTCGGAAATACAAAAGCTCAAACAGGAAAAAGATGCCTTCCTGATTAAGAAAAACAAAATCGAGGAGCTCCAGCTCAAACGCCTCCAAGCCGCAAAAATCCTCGACAGCCTGAATGAGGCCGTCCCCGAAAGCACCTACCTGACCTCGCTGGATGCCGTTACCGCCGACTCTTACCGGCTCAACGGCAGGACATCCAGCGACAACCGCGTTGCCGCCATGATGAGGGCGATGCCCAATACCGGCATATTCAAGCAACCCGAATTGTTAAGCATCAAGAAAAACAATTCGTATCAAGAATTTACCCTTCAGGCAACATTACAACCTATCGTAAAGGCAGCCGAATCCAAAGAGAATCCGGTTTCGGGAAACGCACAGGAGGCAAACTGAATGGCTTCTAAATCATCTAAAACCAACTTGGATCTCAACAACCTTCACCTGCTCAACCTTCCTGCCAGGCTTTTTATCGCCCTGCTGGTCGTTGCCGCCATACTGGGCGGCGGTTATGCCGGATTGTTCAAAAGCCAGATGGAATCCCTTGAGGAATATGAAGCAAAAGAAACCGAACTGAAAAACACCTACAAACAGAAAAGTATCGACGCGGCCAGTTTGGACAACCTGAAAGAAGAGCTTGCCGCCATCCGATCCGCCTTCAACATTATGCTGAAACAGCTTCCGACCGATTCCGAAATTCCCAATCTGGTTCAAGAGCTTCATCAGGCAGGCTCAAGCAACGGTCTGCGCTTGGACAGCGTCATACCGCAGCCGCCTGTTGACGACGGCCCGATACAAAGGCTGCCCTATTCCATTTCCATTACCGGAAACTACAATCAAATCAGCCAGTTCACGCGCGATGTTGGTAGCCTTTCGCGGATTATTACCCTTGAATCGCTCAAAATCACCCAATCCGCCGAAAACGGAGGGGGGGCGGACGGCAAAAGCAACATCCTGAACCTCAGTGCCATTGCCACTACCTATAAGGCAAAATCCATAGAAGAACTTGCCGCACAACAGCAGGCTGCAGAAGCGGCACAAAATGCCGAACAAAAATAACTTATGTTAGGGAAACCATGAAATATTACGCCTTATTCATCAGCCTTGCCGCCCTATCCGCCTGTTCCCAAGATGCTGAAGACCTGAACGGGTGGATGGCTCAGACACAGCAGGAAGCCAAAGCAGGAATCATACCTTTCCAAGCACCGACCCTGCCGGTCGCACCGGTATACAGCCCCCCTCAGACGACAGGACCCAACGCTTTCGATTTCCACCGAATGGAAGCCGCCAAAAAAGGGGGTAACGCCCCCGACACCAAGCGTATTAAAGAAACGCTGGAAAAATTCAGCCTGGAAAACATACGCTATGTCGGCATTGTGAAGTCCGGTCAGAAAGTATCCGGCTTCGTTGAAGCCGACGGTTATGTCTACACAGTCGGCATCGGCAACTATTTGGGGCAAAATTACGGTAAAATCCAAAGCATTACCGACGACAGCATCGTTTTGAACGAATTAATCGAAGACGGTACGGGCAACTGGGTTTCCCGCAGGGCGGAACTGCCTCTGAACGCTTCCGACAAAAACACCGAACAAGCGGCAGCACCCGCCGCAGAACAAAATTAAGAAGGGGATTAATCCATATGAATACCAAACTGACAAAAATCATTTCCGGCCTGTTTGTCGCAACCGCCGCCTTTCAGACGGCATCGGCAGGAAACATTACAGACATCAAAGTTTCCTCCCTGCCCAACAAACAGAAAATCGTCAAAGTCAGCTTTGACAAAGAGGTTGTCAACCCGACCGGCTTCATCACTTCGTCGCCCGCGCGCATCGCCTTGGACTTTGAACAAACCGGCATTTCCATGGATCAACAGGTACTCGAGTATGCCGACCCTCTGTTGAGCAAAATCAGTGCCGCACAAAACAGCAGCCGTGCGCGTCTGGTTCTGAATCTGAACAAACCGGGCCAATACAATACCGAAGTACGCGGAAATGAAGTTTGGATTCTCATCAACGAATCGGACGATACCGTGTCCGCCCCCACCCGCCCCGCCGTAAAAGCCGCGCCTGCCGCGCCGGCAAAACAACAGGCTGCCGCACCGTTTACCGAGTCCGTAGTATCCGTATCCGCACCGTTCAGCCCCGCAACACAACAAACGACGGCTGTACAGGCAAAACAAACCAATATCGATTTCCGCAAAGACGGCAAAAATGCCGGCATTATCGAATTGGCGGCATTGGGCTTTGCCGGGCAGCCCGACATCAGCCAACAGCGCGACCACATCATCGTTACACTGAAAAACCATACCCTGCCGACCGCGCTCCAACGCAGTTTGGATGTGTCAGACTTCAAAACACCGGTTCAAAAGGTTACGCTGAAACGCTTCAATAACGACACCCAACTGATTATCACAACAGCCGGCAACTGGGAACTCGTCAACAAATCCGCCGCGCCCGGATACTTTACCTTCCAAGTCCTGCCGAAAAAACAAAACCTCGAGTCGGGCGGCGTGAACAATGCGCCCAAAACCTTCAAAGGCCGGAAAATCTCCCTTGACTTCCAAGATGTCGAAGTCCGCACCATCCTGCAGATTTTGGCAAAAGAATCCGGGATGAACATTGTTGCCAGCGATTCCGTCAACGGCAAAATGACCCTCTCCCTCAAAGACGTACCTTGGGATCAGGCTTTGGATTTGGTTATGCAGGCGCGCAACCTCGATATGCGCCAGCAAGGGAATATCGTCAACATCGCGCCCCGCGACGAGCTGCTTGCCAAAGACAAAGCCCTCTTACAGGCAGAAAAAGACATTGCCGATTTGGGTGCGCTGTATTCCCAAAACTTCCAGTTGAAATACAAAAATGTGGAAGAATTCCGCAGCATCCTGCGTTTGGACAATGCCGACACGACCGGAAACCGCAACACGCTTATCAGCGGCAGGGGCAGCGTGCTGATCGATCCCGCCACCAACACCCTGATTGTTACCGATACCCGCAGCGTCATCGAAAAATTCCGCAAACTGATTGACGAATTAGACGTACCCGCGCAACAAGTGATGATTGAGGCGCGCATCGTCGAAGCGGCAGACGGCTTCTCGCGCGATTTGGGCGTTAAGTTCGGCGCGACAGGCAAGAAAAAACTGAAAGATGCAGACCGCGCATTCGGCTGGGGTGTAAACTCGGGTTTTGAAGGCGACAACGGCAAATGGTCTGCCCAAACCAGCATCAACCTGCCGGTTGCCGCTGCCGCAAACAGCATTTCACTGGTGCGCGCGATTTCCTCCGGCGCGTTGAATTTGGAATTGTCCGCATCCGAGTCGCTTTCAAAAACCAAAACGCTTGCCAATCCGCGCGTACTGACCCAAAACCGGAAAGAAGCCAAAATCGAATCCGGTACGGAAATCCCCTTCCAAGACACTTCAAGTTCGGGCGGCAGCAGCAGCACGACCACAACCTTCAAAAAAGCCGTCTTGGGGCTGACCGTTACGCCGAACATCACGCCCGACGGGCAAATCATTATGACCGTCAAAATCAACAAGGACACGCCTGTCGACTGTACCGTGAAAGATGAGACGACCAAGTGTATCCAAACCAAAAACCTGAATACGCAGGCTATGGTTGAAAACGGCGGCACCTTGATTGTCGGCGGTATTTATGAAGAAGAGAACGGCAATACGCTGACCAAAGTCCCCCTGTTGGGCGACATCCCCGTTATCGGCAACCTCTTTAAAACACGAGGGAAAAGCACCAACCGCCGCGAACTGCTGATTTTCATTACCCCGAGGATTATGGATACGGCCGGCAACAGCCTGCGTTATTAATCCGTAAAAAAGGGCATATGTTTTACAGCATATGCCCTTTTTTTATCTAAAATCCAACATCCGTCAAAATACCGCCTGAAACTGAATTCCCATCCCGATACACCTTAAGCCCCTACCAGTCCTGCCAATATCGTTTAAAATTACGCCATGAAAAATTTTACCGACAAACTTATCCTCATCGGGCTGATGGGCGCGGGCAAAACCACTCTGGGCAGACAGGTTGCCCGCTCCCTAAATTACCGCTTTTACGACTGCGACCATGAAGTTTCGGCAGCCGCCGGCGTTTCCATCCCTACCATATTTGAAATGGAAGGCGAACAGGGATTCCGTTCGCGCGAAACCGCCATGCTCAAAAAGCTGGTTATCCTGCCCCATATCGTCCTGTCCACCGGCGGCGGCGCGGTGTTAAAAGAAGAAAACCGCGCCCTTATCCGCAAAAGCGGCACGGTCGTCTATCTGCACGCGCCACCCGAAACCCTGCTCGAACGGACGCGCTGCGACAGTAACCGCCCCCTTTTGCAAGTTGCCGATCCCTTGGGCAGATTGCGCGAACTCTACACCGCACGCGACCCGCTTTACAGGCAAACCGCCGACTTCACTATCGAATCGGGAAACTGCCGGCAAACCGTACAAATCCTACTCAACCTTTTATCCGAATAAAAACCGACGCATGAAAACACTGACCGTACACGCACCTTCGCACAGCTACCCCATCTTTATCGGCAACGGGCTACTGCCGCAGGCGGGAAGCCTGCTCAAACCGCATTTGGGAAAACGCGCCGCCATCATCACCAACGAAACCGTCGCCCCGCTCTACCTCGGCACGCTTCAGACGGCATTAGACGAGGCAGGCATTCCCCATTTCAGCATCATCCTGCCCGACGGCGAGGCGTACAAAAACTGGCAGACGCTCAACCTCATCTTCGACGGTCTGATGCAAAACCGCGCCGAACGCAAAACCACGCTCATCGCACTGGGCGGCGGCGTTATCGGCGACATGGTCGGCTTTGCCGCCGCCACCTACCAGCGCGGCGCACCGTTCGTTCAAATACCGACCACACTGTTGAGTCAGGTCGACTCATCGGTGGGCGGCAAAACCGCCATCAACCACCCGCTCGGCAAAAATATGATCGGCGCGTTTTACCAGCCGCAGGCGGTGCTTGCCGACTTGGACACACTGCACACCCTGCCCGTCCGCGAATTGTCCGCCGGTATGGCGGAAGTCATCAAATACGGTGCGCTCGGCGACATCGGTTTTTTCGAATGGCTCGAACAAAACATATTCGGACTGATGACGCTCGATAAAGGAAAACTCGCCGAAGCCGTGTACCGCTGCTGTCAGATGAAGGCAGACATCGTCGCCCAAGACGAAACCGAACAGGGCATACGCGCATGGCTCAACCTCGGACACACCTTCGGACACGCCATTGAAACCGAGATGGGTTACGGCGTATGGCTGCACGGCGAGGCCGTTGCCGCCGGATGCGTGTTGGCGGCGCGTTTGTCCGAACAACTGGGCAAAACCTCCGCCTCAGATACCGCGCGGCTCGCCGCCCTGCTCGAAGCCGCCGGACTGCCGTCCGCACCGCCCGTGTTTGCCTTTGAAAAATGGCTGGAACACATGAGCCACGATAAAAAAGTCAGCGGCGGCATCATGCGCTTTATCGGTCTGAACCGGCTGGGCGAAGCCAACATCACCGAAATTACCGACACGGACATCCTCCGCCGCACCCTGCAACCGTATCTCTGATCAGCCATACCGATGCCGTCTGAAGCGTTCAGACGGCATCGGCTTTGCCGGTGTGCTGCCGCGCGGGTTTGACGCACGATGATGACTTTCCATTATCATTCTCCACGAAAGCGGGCATCCGGTTATCCCATATCGCAGGGATTTATCCGGAATAACGACAATCTGTCCGCCGTCATTTCCGCGCAGATGAAAATTTGGAAATTCAAAATCACAGGAATTTATCCGGAATAACAGCAACCCTGTCGCCGTCATTCCCGCAAAAGCGGGAATCCAGTCCGTTCAGTTTCGGTCATTTCCGATAAATTCCTGTTGCTTTTCATTTCCAGATTCCCACTTTCGTGGGAATGACGGCGGAAGGGTTTTGGTTTTTCCGATAAATTATTGAGGCATTGAAATTCTAGATTCCCGCCTGCGCGGGAATGACGGCTCAAAAGTTACGGAACGAAAAACAACCGAAACCGGACAAGTCGGATTCCCGCCTGCGCGGGAATGACGGAATCTTAAGTTTCCGTCTTTGTTTTCCGTTTTCGCGTGAACAATGGGGGAACAAGCCGTATTTCAGACGGCATTTTCGGTTCGGGGTATAATCCGAATACTTGCGACCATCTGAATCATTTGGACAAACTATGTGTCAACTGCTGGGCATGAACTGCAATACGCCGACCGATATTATGTTTTCCTTTGAAGGTTTCCGCCGGCGCGGCGGCATTACCGACCATCACGCCGACGGTTTCGGCATCGGCTTTTTTGAAGGCAAAGGCGTGCGCCTGTTCCACGACGACAAGCCGAGTGCAAATTCCCCCGTCGCCGACCTCGTGCGCGCCTACCAGATTAAATCGGAAAACGTCGTCGCCCACATCCGCAAAGCCTCGCAAGGTCAAACCTCGCTTGCGAACACCCATCCCTTTATGCGCGAAATGTGGGGCGGCTACTGGCTGTTTGCCCACAACGGGCATTTGGTCGATTTTTTCCCCGAACAGGGCGAATTTTTCCACCCCGTCGGCACAACCGATTCCGAACGCGCGTTCTGCCACATCCTCAACCGCCTGCGCACCCGCTTTGCCGTCCGTCCCGACGACGACACGCTGTTTGACGCGATTGCGGGGCTGACGCACGAAATCCGCAAGTTCGGGCTGTTTAACTTTATGCTTTCAGACGGCATTTCCCTGTTTGCCCACGCCAGCACGCTGCTGCACTACATCGTCCGCCAAGCCCCGTTCGGCAAGGCGCGCCTGCTCGACGACGATGTAATGGTCGATTTTGCCGAAGTAACCACGCCGGACGACCGCGTCGCCGTTATCGCCACCCTGCCGCTGACCCGCGACGAATCATGGTCCCAACTTGCCGTGAACGAACTGGTCATGTTCCGCGAAGGCAAAATTATTTTAAACGACCGACCCCGTAACCCCGTCTATATGAGTGCCGAAGAAGGTCTGGAAATCGCCCGCGCCGCCGGCGTATCGGTTTGACGTTCAGACGGCATCAGGAAGAAACGCCATGAAATGCCCGTTTTGCTCCCACCCCGACACCCGAGTTGCCGATTCCCGCCTGATGGAAGAGCGCAATACCGTCCGCCGCCGCCGACACTGCCCCAGCTGCGGCAAACGCTTCGGCACACTCGAAACCGTCGAACTCAAAATGCCCGCCGTCATCGGCCCGGACAAAAAACGTTCGCCCTTCAATGCACAACGCCTCCGCAACGACCTGACCGCCGCCGCCCGAAAATCCGCCCTGACACACGAACAGATTGACGAAACCGTCCGCCTGACGGAACACAGGCTCTACACTTCGGGTCTTCGCGACATCCCCTCTGCCGAACTTGCCGACATGGTGCTAAAAGAGCTGCTTGAGCACAACACGGAAGCCGCCGTCCGCTTCGCCGCGCTGCACAAACGCTTCGACAATCCAGCAGACTTTGCCTTGTGGCTGGCGCAAGCCGTCAAAACAGGCGGCAAAGCCTGATTCTCCCCAACCCATACTGATACGGTATCCCTATGTTTTCGGACACAGATATATCCATGATGGAAAACGCCCTCCGACTTGCCGCTTTGGGGCGTTTTTCCACTTCGCCCAATCCGCGCGTCGGCTGCGTTATCGCACACGGCAGCCAAATTGTCGGACAGGGCTTCCACGTCAAAGCGGGCGAACCCCATGCCGAAGTCCACGCCCTGCGTCAGGCGGGCGAAATGGCACAAGGCGCGACCGCCTTCGTTACCCTCGAACCATGCAGCCATTACGGACGCACGCCGCCCTGCGCCGAAGCCCTGCTCCGTTCCGGCGTAACACGCGTCGTCGCCGCCATGCGCGACCCCAACCCGCTGGTTGCAGGCAAAGGGCTTGTCCTGCTCGAATCGGCAGGCATCAAGACGGAATGCGGGCTGCTCGAAAGCGAAGCAAGGGAACTCAACCGAGGCTTCCTGTCGCGCATCGAACGCCGCCGCCCCTTTGTCCGCCTCAAATGCGCCGTTTCGCTGGACGGCAAAACCGCACTTTCAGACAGCAGCAGCTTTTGGATTACCGGCGAAGAAGCGCGTGCCGACGTACAGGTTTTGCGCGCCGAAAGCTGCGCGGTGCTGACCGGCATCGGCACGGTGTTGGCGGACAATCCCCAACTCAACGTCCGCACCTTCGTCACGCTGCGCCAACCCACACGCATCGTGTTAGACAGCCACCTGCGCCTGCCCCCGAACAGCCATTTGGTTACCGACGGACAATCCCCGACCTTCATCGCCACACTCGAACGCAACGAAGACAGACTGCACCCCTATCGCAAACACGCACACGTCCGCATCCTGATGCCGTCTGAAACGGCAGGCGGCAAAATCGATTTGAACAGCCTGCTGCACCTGCTTGCCGACGAAGGCATAGGAGAACTCATGGTCGAAGCCGGTTCCCGACTCGCCTCCGCCTTTTTGGCGGAAGATTTGGCGGACGAAATCGTGCTGTACCGTTCGCCCAAAATCCTCGGCGGCGGCAGCGGTTTATTTTGCCTGCCCGAAAACCGCGCCGCCCTTTCCGCAACGCCCTTGTGGACACCCGTTTCAAGCGAAATCCTCGGACACGACATCAAAACCGTGTTCCGGAAAAACGATAACGCCTTTTAAAGGGTTTGCGCCGTTTCACTATATAATAACGCCGATAAAAAACGGCTCCGTTCAGACCGCCGCCCGCCCGGAAAAGCGCAACCCGGACTGCCGCATCCCGCCGGCAGCCGCGACGGTCTGAAAGCCGTCAAATTCCGATAAAGAAAGGCTTCAGACGGCATGGGCAGAATCCCGCCGCCGTCCGGACATCAAAAATGGACACAAAAGAAATCCTCGGCTACGCGGCAGGCTCGATCGGCAGCGCGGTTTTAGCCGTCATCATCCTGCCGCTGCTGTCGTGGTATTTCCCCACCGACGACATCGGGCGCATCGTGCTGATGCAGACGGCGGCGGGACTGGCGGTGTCGGTATTGTGCCTCGGGCTGGATCAGGCATACGTCCGCGAATACTATGCCGCCGACGACAAAGACACTTTGTTCAAAACCCTGTTCCTGCCGCCGCTGCTGTTTTCCGCCGCGATAGCCGCCCTGCTGCTTTCCCGTCCGGCCATGCCGTCTGAAATCCTGTTTTCGCTCGACGATACCGCCGCCGGCATCGGGCTGGTGCTGTTCGGACTGAGCTTCCTGCCCATCCGCTTTTTCTTACTGGTTTTGCGTATGGAAGGGCGCGCCCTTGCCTTTTCGTCCGCGCAACTCATGTCCAAGCTCGCCCTGCTGCTGCTGTTGCCGCTGACGGTCGGGCTGCTGCACTTCCCTGCGCACACAGCAACCCTGACCGCCGTTTACGCGCTGGCAAACCTTGCCGCCGCCGCCTTTTTGCTGTTTCAAAACCGATGCCGTCTGAAGGCCGTCCGGCACGCGCCGTTTTCGCCCGCCGTCCTGCACCGGGGGCTGCGCTACGGCATACCGATCGCACTGGGCAGCATCGCCTATTGGGGGCTGGCATCCGCCGACCGCCTGTTCCTGAAAAAATATGCCGGCCTGGAACAGCTCGGCGTTTATTCGATGGGTATTTCGTTCGGCGGGGCGGCATTATTGTTCCAAAGCATCTTTTCAACGGTCTGGACACCGTATATTTTCCGCGCAATCGAAGCAAACGCCCCGCCCGCCCGCCTCTCGGCAACGGCAGAGTCCGCCGCCGCCCTGCTTGCCGCCACCGTCTGCCTGACCGGCATTTTCTCGCCCCTTGCCTCCCTCCTGCTGCCGGAAAACTACGCCGCCGTCCGGTTTATCGTCGTATCGTGCATGCTGCCGCCGCTGTTTTGCACGCTGGCGGAAATCAGCGGCATCGGTTTGAACGTCGTCCGAAAAACGCGCCCGATCGCACTTGCCACCTTGGGCGCGCTGGCGGCAAACCTGCTGCTGCTGGGGCTTGCCGTACCGTCCGGCGGTGCGCGCGGCGCGGCGGTTGCCTGTGCCGCCTCATTCTGGCTGTTTTTTGTTTTCAAGACAGAAAGCTCCTGCCGCCTGTGGCAGCCGCTCAAACGCCTGCCGCTTTATACGCACACATTGTTCTGCCTGGCCTCCTCGGCGGCCTACACCTGCTTCGGCACGCCGGCAAACTACCCCCTGTTTGCCGGCGTATGGGCGGCATATCTGGCAGGCTGCATCCTGCGCCACCGGAAAGATTTGCACAAACTGTTTCATTATTTGAAAAAACAAGGTTTCCCATTATGAAAATCATCCTGACCACTTCTATGTCGGATCCGTGCGACACGGGCACGACATCATCGATTGCCAAATGGCGTGCAAAAACGACCCCGTTCAGTCCGACGAAATCGTCCGCCGCTTCAAGCGCGACGTGGCATATCAAAAAATCGTCAACCTGATTGAAAGATTAGCTGATGAATAAATTTTTCAAACGCCTGTTCGACATTGCCGCCTCCGCATCAGGGCTGATTGTCCTCTCACCCGTTTTCCTGATTCTGGCGTACCTCATCCGCAAAAACTTAGGCTCGCCCGTGTTCTTCATCCAAGAGCGGCCGGGCAAGGACGGCAAGCCGTTTAAAATGATTAAATTCCGCTCCATGCGCGATGCAATCGATAAAGACGGCAACCCGCTGCCGGACAGCGAACGCCTGACTGATTTCGGCAAAAAATTACGCGCCACCAGTTTGGACGAACTTCCTGAATTATGGAATGTCTTAAAAGGCGAGATGAGTCTAGTTGGCCCTCGTCCGCTTTTGATGGGCTACCTGCCGCTTTACAACGAATTTCAAAACCGCCGCCACGAAATGAAACCGGGCGTGACCGGTTGGGCTCAAGTCAACGGGCGCAACGCGCTTTCGTGGGACGAAAAATTCTCCTGCGATGTTTGGTACATCGACCATTACAGTTTTTGGTTGGATATGAAAATTTTGTTTCTGACAGTCAAAAAAGTCTTTATCAAAGAAGGCATTTCGGCGGAAGGGGAAGCCACTATGCCCCCTTTCACGGGGAATCGCAAACTTGCCGTTATCGGCGCGGGCGGACACGGCAAAGTCGTTGCCGAGCTTGCCGCCGCACTCGGCACATACGGCGAAATCGTTTTTTTGGACGACCGCGCCCAAGGCAGCGTCAACGGCTTCCCCGTCATCGGCACGACTCTGCTGCTCGAAAACAGTTTATCGCCCGAACAATTCGACATCGCCGTCGCCGTCGGCAGCAACCGCATCCGCCGCCAAATCGCCGAAAAAGCCGCCGCGCTCGGCTTCGCCCTGCCCGTTCTGATTCATCCCGACGCAACCGTCTCACCTTCTTCAACAGTCGGACAAGGCAGCGTCGTTATGGCGAAAGCTGTCGTACAGGCCGGCAGCGTATTGAAAGACGGCGTGATTGTGAACACTGCCGCCACCGTCGATCACGACTGCCTGCTTGATGCTTTCGTCCACATCAGCCCGGGCGCGCACCTGTCGGGCAACACGCATATCGGCGAAGAAAGCTGGATAGGCACGGGCGCGTGCAGCCGCCAGCAGATCCGTATCGGCAGCCGCGCAACCATTGGAGCGGGCGCAGTCGTCGTGCGCGACGTTTCAGACGGCATGACCGTCGCGGGCAATCCGGCAAAGCCATTGGCAGGCAAAAATACCGAGACCGCGACGGCATAAGCGATTAAAATACGCCACCGTACAGACCGATTTTGACAACACCTGCGGCGCGCGCCCGATTCTTCGGAACACGCCCCCTTCAGACGGCATAGGGTCGGAAATGCCGTCTGAAAACCGACGGACAAACCATCATGTTGAACACTTCCCTTTCCCCGTGGCCCTGCTTCACCCAAGAAGAAGCCGATGCCGTTTCCAAAGTCCTCTTGTCCAACAAAGTCAATTACTGGACGGGTACCGAATGCCGCGAATTTGAAAAAGAATTTGCCGCCTTCGCCGGTACGCAATACGCCGTCGCCCTTGCCAACGGCACGCTGGCACTCGATGCCGCGCTCAAAGCAATCGGCATAGGCGCGGGCGACGATGTGATTGTCACTTCGCGCACTTTCTTGGCTTCCGCGTCCTGCATTGTGAACGCGGGCGCAAACCCCGTGTTTGCCGACGTGGATTTGAACAGCCAAAACATCAGCGCGGAAACCGTCAAGGCTGTGCTGACCCCGAATACCAAAGCGATTATCGTGGTTCACCTTGCCGGTATGCCTGCCGAAATGGACGGCATCATGGACTTGGCAAAAGAACATGATTTGTGGGTTATCGAAGACTGCGCCCAAGCTCATGGCGCGAAATACAAAGGCAAATCCGTCGGCTCCATTGGACACGTCGGCGCATGGTCGTTCTGCCAAGACAAAATCATGACCACCGGCGGCGAAGGCGGCATGGTTACGACCAACGACAAAACCCTGTGGGAAAAAATGTGGTCGTACAAAGACCACGGCAAAAGCTACGATGCCGTGTACTGCCGCGAACACGCACCCGGTTTCCGCTGGCTGCACGAAAGTTTCGGCACCAACTGGCGTATGATGGAAATGCAGGCGGTCATCGGACGCATCCAGCTTAAACGCCTGCCCGAATGGACGGCGCGCCGCCGAGAAAACGCCGCCAAGCTGGCTGAAAGCCTGGGCAAATTCAGCAGCATCCGTTTGATTGAAGTCGCCGGCTACATCGAACACGCGCAATACAAGTTCTACGCCTTCGTCAAACCCGAACACCTGAAAGACGGCTGGACGCGCGACCGCATCGTCAGCGAACTGAACGCGCGCAAAGTCCCCTGTTATCAAGGCAGCTGCTCCGAAGTGTATTTGGAAAAAGCCTTCGACAACACGCCGTGGCGGCCGAAAGAGCGGCTGAAAAACGCCGTCGAACTGGGCGACACCGGCCTGATGTTCTTGGTGCACCCGACGCTGACCGACGGCGAAATCGCATTTTGCAAAAAACACATCGAAGCCGTCTTGACCGAAGCCGCACGATAACCCTTCAGGCGGCATATGCCGTCTGAAAACACATACCGCCCCACGATATGAATCTGGAAACCCTGATCGCCCTGCCGCGCAACATCAAGAAAACCTGTTTCCTCATACACGATTTTCTGATGATTTTCATTGCATTCTGGTTCACCCAAAGCCTGAAGGCCGACTATTCCGAAGAATGGTTCGACCCCGCCAACTGGCAGTCTTTCCTATTGACCGCGCTTTTGACCGCCTGCCTGTTCTTCAGAATGGGGCTTTACCGTGCCGTCACACGCTTCATCAGCTTCCGCATCCTCTCCACCGCGCTGGCAGGCAGCCTCGCCTCCGCCGTATTGTTTTTCCTCAATACGCTGATATTTGAAGAACGGCTGCGGCTCGCCCTGCCCGTCGTCTATTTCCTGCTGCTGTTTGTTTCCGTGACCGGCTCGCGTATGGTTTTGCGCGGGCTGTTGTCCGAACACCCCAAAAAACAGATGACCCCCGTCATTATTTACGGCGCGGGGCAGGCGGGCAGGCAGCTTCTCGAGGCCGTCAAACAAATGCGCGAATATTCCGCCGCCGCCTTTGTGGACGACGACCCCAAGCTTTGGCACACCGTCATCTACGACCTTGCCGTTTACCGCCCCGACGACATCGCCGCCCTCATCGAACGCTGCGGCGTGGAAAAAATCCTGCTCGCCATCCCCGGCGCGACTCAGGAACAACGCCGCCGAATCATCAGCAAACTGGAAGCCTATCCGTGCGAAGTGTTGACCATTCCCGGAATGAAAGACCTGATGGACGGCAAAATCAGCATCGGCACGCTCAAAAAAATCTCCGTCTCCGACCTGCTCGGGCGCGACCCCGTCACACCCGACGACCGCCTGATGAGTGCCGACATCGAAGGCAAAACCGTCATGGTAACCGGCGCGGGCGGCTCCATCGGTTCGGAACTCTGCCGCCAGATTATCCGCCGCCGCCCCGAAAAGCTGCTGCTGTTCGAGTTATCCGAATTCGCCCTGTACACCGTCGAAAAAGAATTGCGCGAATACTGCACCCAAAACAATACCGATACCGAAATCCTGCCCTTCCTCGGCTCGGTGCAGAACCGCACGCTGCTCACGCGCATCATGACCGCCTGCCAAGTCTCCACCGTTTACCATGCCGCCGCCTACAAACACGTCCCCATGGTCGAATTCAACACCGTCGAAGGCATACGCAACAACATCTTCGGCACACTCGAGTGCGCGCTTGCCGCCACGGCATCGGGCGTAAAAACATTCGTCCTCATCTCCACCGACAAAGCCGTCCGCCCCACCAACACGATGGGCGCGGGCAAACGTATGGCGGAACTCTGCCTTCAGGCGCTCGCCGCCGAACCCGGACAGCAAACCCGCTTCAGTATGGTACGTTTCGGCAATGTTTTAGGTTCGTCCGGCTCCGTCGTCCCGCTGTTTGAAAAACAGATTGCCCAAGGCGGCCCGCTCACCCTGACCCACCCGGAAATCACGCGCTATTTCATGACCATACCCGAAGCGGCGCAACTGGTTATCCAAGCCGGCGCGATGGGCAAAGGCGGCGACGTGTTCGTCCTCGATATGGGCGAATCCGTCAAAATCATCGACCTTGCCCGCCAAATGATTACCTTAAGCGGACTCAAACCCAAAACGCCCGAACAACCCGACGGCGACATCGAAATCCTCATTACCGGGCTGCGTCCCGGCGAAAAACTCTACGAAGAGCTGCTCATCGGCGACAATGTCCGCCAAACCGCCCATCCGCGCATTATGACGGCTGACGAAGTGATGCTGCCGTGGCACGAGCTTTTGCCCATCCTCAACCGCCTGCGTACCGCCTGCGACCGTTACGACCAGCAGGCAATCCGCGACCTGCTCATCAACGCCCCGACCGGCTTTGCCCCGGCCGGCGGCATCTGCGACCTGCTTTGGGTACGAGAAACACACAGAAAAAATGCCGTCTGAACCTTCAGACGGCATACCGTACAAACCAACCTGCCTTACACACACGGAGTTTGATATGCAGTTTTCGGCATTCGGCGAAAAATTCACGCAACACAGCGGCATCCTGCAACTGATGGACGACCTCGGCGACGCGCTCAAAAGCGACAAGCCCGTCAATATGCTCGGCGGCGGCAACCCGGCACGAATCGCCGAAGTCAATGCCGTGTTCGCCAACGTATTTTCCAAACTGGCGGCAGAACACGCCGTCGAGAACATCGGCAATTACTCCAATCCCCAAGGCGATGCCGCGCTGATTGACGCGCTGGCCGCCTTCCTCAACCGCGAATACGGCTGGAATCTGACCGCCGGCAATATCGCGCTGACCAATGGTTCGCAAAACGCGTTTTTCTATTTGTTCAACCTCTTCGGCGGCAAATTCAAGCTTTCAGACGGCACATCCGCAGAAAAAGCCATTTTGTTGCCGCTCGCGCCCGAATACATCGGCTATGCCGACGTACATATCGAAGGGAAGCACTTCGTTTCCGTCAAGCCCAAAATCGAAAACGTCGAACACGAAGGCGAAGCAGGCTTCTTCAAATACCGCGTGGACTTTGACGCACTGGAAAACCTGCCCGAACTCAAAGCAGGCAAAATCGGCGCGATTTGCTGTTCGCGCCCGACCAACCCGACCGGCAATGTGCTGACCGACGGCGAAATGGCGCGTTTGGACGCTTTGGCGCGTGAACACGGGATTCCGCTGATTATCGACAACGCCTACGGAATGCCGTTCCCCAACATCATTTACAGCGACGTAACGCTGAATTGGCACGAAAACATCATCCTCTGCTTCAGCCTGTCCAAAGTCGGCCTGCCGGGCGTTCGCACCGGCATCATCGTCGCCGCGCCCGAAGTCGTCAAAGCCGTCAGCAGCCTGAACGCGATTGTGAACCTTGCCCCCACGCGCTTCGGCGCGGCCATCGCAACGCCGCTGCTGGAAAGCGGCGAGATGAAACGGCTTGCCGACCAAGTCATCCGGCCGTTTTACCGCAATCAGGCGCAAACCGCCGTCTCGCTGCTCAAGCGGGAGCTGGGCGCGTACCCGATGAAAATCCACAAACCCGAAGGCGCGATTTTCCTGTGGCTCTGGTTTGAAAACCTGCCCGTTTCGTCGCAAACCCTGTACGAAATGCTCAAAGCCGAAGGCACGCTGATTATTCCGGGCGAGCATTTCTTCGTCGGCATCGACACGCAGGATTACCCGCACGCAGGCGAGTGCATCCGCATGAGCATCGCGCAGGACGCTCAAACGCTGGAAAAAGGCATTGCCGCCATCGGCAAAACCGTCCGAAAACTGTACGACAACGTTTAAACCGCAAAAAATGCCGTCTGAAAGGTTTTCAGACGGCATTTTTATCCGCATTCAATGTCGGGAAAAATGCGCCCACACCGGCCTGCAGTTTTCCGGCAGCTCAGGACACGCGCCGAGGATGCCGCCGCTAAAGTCGTTTAAACGGTGGAAGTCGCTGCCCGCGCTGGCGAGCATACCGAAGCGTTCTGCCAAAAGCGCGTAGTTGAGGCGGTCGTTTTTGCAGCAGTTGCCGCTGTGGACTTCGATGCCTGCGCCGCCGAGGTTTTTAAATTCTTCAAACAGATTGCGCTTGGCGGTGGCGGACAAATCGTAGCGCATGGGGTGGGCGATGACTGCCATGCCGCCCGCGCCGTTGACGGCGGAGACGCAGTCTGCCAGCGTCGCCCATTCGTGGCGGACGGCGCAGGATTTGCCGTCACCCAAGTATTTGGTGAACGCCTGCTGCTTGTTTTTGACGTGTCCCGCTTGGATGAGGAACTCGGCGACGTGGGTGCGGCTGACCATTTCTTTGTTTGCCGCCAGTGCCAGCGCGCCGTCGTATGCGCCGCCGATGCCTTTCTTTTCGAGCTTGGCGGCGATGGCTTCGAGGCGTTTCAGACGGCCTTGCCGCACTTGCGCCAACAGGTTTTGCAGATTTTCGTCTGTTTCGTCAAAATCCAAACCGACAACATGTATGGTGCGCCCGCGCCACGTTACGGAGATTTCCACGCCGTTAATCAGGCGCAAACCGAGTTTGTCGGCTTCGGCACGCGCTTCGGCGATGCCGCCCGTGTGGTCGTGGTCGGTCAACGCCAGCAGCGTGCAGCCGTTTTGATGTGCGAGGCGGACGACTTCGGCGGGGGAAAGCATACCGTCGGAAACGGTGGAATGGCAGTGCAGGTCTATCATAAGGCGTTATGTGTGTGGTAAATGGTGGGCAGGGTGTTTCAATATTGTCGGGCGGTGTGGCGGCGGTAATGTTGAAGACGGGCGTATGGCAAATGCAAAGGAAAAGCCGCTATGCCGTCATTCCCGCGCAGGCGGGAATCCAGACTTTGATTTATTGGAAATGTTTAAGGTTAACCGCTATTTCAAACTTCCGGATTCCTGCTTTCGAGGGAATGGCGATATGAACGTTTTCAATTTTAATCTACTATAAAAGACTGTCTGAAAACGTGGTTTTATAGTGAATTAAATTTAAACCGGTACAGCGTTGGCTCGCCTTGGCTCAAAGAGAACGATTCTCTAAGGTGCTGAAGCACCAAGTGAATCGGTTCCGTACTATTTGTACTGTCTGCGGCTCGCCGCCTTGTCCTGATTTTTGTTAATTCACTATATCAAGCCGAATCGGTTTCAGACGGCATCGTCCGACCAACCCGCTTCTTTCAATTTCTGCCGTTGCGCGTCGTAGCGGGCCTTATCTGCCCAATAAATCGTCTGAATACACACCTCGCCGCAGTCGCTGCCGCAACATTCCCACGACTCGGGGCGGACGGGTTCGTCTAAAAGCGGCTCGCCCAAAAGGGCTTCGGCTTTATGCTTCAGGGTCGTATCCATCTGCGATTTCCAAGCGCGCGCCGTCAAACTCGATGACTTCGCCGCCGCGTATTTTGGCGGTTTTGCGGGTTTCGGTTTCGCCGTTGCGCAACACCAGCCCTTCGGCGATAAACGCTTTTGCCTGCCCGCCGCTTTCGGCAAGTCCGGCTAATTTCAAGAGGTCGCACAAGGCGATGTATTCGTTGTCTTCGAGATAGACGGTGGCTTCCATGATGTTCCCTTGCAGAAAGAGACCGTTATTGTAGCACCTGCCGCCGCCTCACCCAAAATTACCGCAAAACCGGCAGCACATCCCGCACACCGGTGGATGACGGCAAATGGACGGTCGGGCTGGGCTTAAAGAGCAGCAGCAAAACCGCCAACTCCTACGGCTTCATCAAGCAAGGCGGCTACACGGTTTGGAATACCAACGTCCAATACCGCCCAAGCAAAAACCTGCAACTGGGGCTGGCGGTCAATAACCTGACCGACAAACGCTACTATGAAAACAACAGCAACCGTACAAAAAACTACGGCAACTTCTACGGCGAACCGCGCAATGCCGTGTTCAGCCTGAAGTGGAAGATGTAAGGCGTGCCTTCGCTGCAAAAGTATCATTTTTAATCAAAGAGGCCGTCTGAAAGCCTGACCCTGCTTTCGGACGGCTTGCCGTATGCATTAAAAACATCATGAAACCCCTAAAAAACTTCCTTAATCTTGCCCGTCCGTTTTGGACAGGCAGACACAGCAAAACCCAATGGCTGATACTCGCCCCACTCATCGGCCTTACGCTTTTTTCAACCACCGTCAGCGTTTGGATAGCCGCTTGGGACAAACGCTTCTATGATGCGCTGGCCGCATTCGACGGCGCGTCCATGCCCTCCCTGATCAGTGAATTTTTAGGATATATGGCAATGATTGTTGCCTGCATCGGATTTGGGGACTGGCTGCAAAAACGCCTCATTTTCCGCTGGCGTTCCCATCTGACCGAGCAGTTCCAACACCACTGGCTTGACGAACACAAACACTACCGCCTGCGCCTGACCGGCGAACCAGACAACCCCGACCAGCGTATCGCCGAAGACATCTACCTGCTTGCCGACCAAAGTATCGGCCTGTTTCGCTCCTTTATCAGCAACATCACCAAACTCGGTGCCTTTGTTACCGTATTATGGACGCTCTCCGGCGTACAAACCTTCAATATCGGCGGACAAAACATCACCCTGCACGGCTACCTCGTCTGGGTTGCCCTGATTTATTCCGTCATCAGCACACTCTTCGCACACCTCGTCGGCCGCAAACTGAAAATCCTCAATATCGACCGACAACACCGCGAAGCCGATTACCGCGCCGCCCTCCTGCGTGTGCGCGATAATGCCGAACAAATCGCCTTTTACAATGGCAACGATGCCAAAGCAGACCGCCTGAAACAGCGTTTCAAGCGTATCCGCGACAACTGGCGGCAGCTGACCAACTGCGAATTCCGCCAAGAAACCTTCTTTGCAACCTACGTCCGCATCAGCATCTTTATCCCCATCCTCGCCACATTACCCATGTATCTGGCGAAAACCCTGACCTTCGGCGATATGATGCAGACCCGCACATCGTTTGCCCGGGTTCAAGACAGCTTCGGCTGGTTTACCGATTACTACCGCAGCCTTATCGAATGGGCGGCGGTCGTCGAACGCCTTTCCGGTTTTCAGACGGCATAGGAACAAATAAGTGAAAAAAGGACAACGGCAGCCGCAATACAAAAGCCCGACCCAGCACCGTCCGGCAACAAAGCAGGCGGCATCCTCGTCCTGCAAGACCTGACCGTCCACACCCAAGGCGGCGGCAAACTGCTCTCCGGTATCGCCTTCAAAGCCCGCGCCCCCGAATGGGTATTGCTCGAAGGCAAGAGCGGCATCGGAAAATCCACCCTTCTGCGCGTATTGGCAGGATTGTGGCCTTATTATCTCGGCAATTTCACATTAAAAGGCAGAACATTGTTCCTACCGCAACGCCCCTATCTTCCCGCCGGAACTCTGCGTCAAACCGCCAACTACCCGAATGCCGCACATACAGACAACCACGCCCTTCAGACGGCATTGGAACAGGTAGGGTTAGGCCGTCTGACCGACGACTTGGATACCGAAAAGGAATGGCACTCCCTCCTGTCAGGCGGCGAACAACAGCGGCTCAGCCTTGTCCGAGCCTTGCTGCACAAACCGCAAATCCTGTTCCTCGACGAAGCCACCAACCAGCTCGACGACGAATCCGCATTGACGCTGATGCACATCCTCAAACGCGAACTGCCCGATACACTGGTCATCGGCATCAGCCATCAAAACGAAATCAAAAACCTGTTTGAACGTAAAATTAATTTAACTGCTTGCCATCCGTCCGAATAAGGTATATAGTTCTTTATAACTAGTTTGATAGTTCTTTATATCTATCAATACTCCTTGGGAAGCCTCCGCCATACGGCAGGAGGCATTTTTTTGACGTCGTAAAAGCTCAAAAACATTTGCAGGCAATGCCGTCTGAATCCGAAACGGCATGACCTACACCGCCATCTAAAGACAACCCTGCTACAATACGCCTTTTATTGTCCACGCCGATTTTGCCATGACCGAACCGACCTACATCCCGCTGCGCCTGCATACCGAGTTTTCGATTACCGACGGTATGGTGCGGATTAAAAAACTGATTGCCAAAGCGCAGGAATACGGTTTGCCTGCTTTGGGCATCAGCGATTTGATGAACGAATTCGGTTTGGTGAAATTCTATAAAGCCTGCCGCAGCGCGGGGATTAAGCCCGTCGGCGCGGCGGACGTATGGATAGGCAATCCGAATGCGCCCGACAAGCCGTTCCGCGCCATGCTGATTATCCGCAACGATGCGGGCTATCTGCGCTTGAGCGAGCTTTTGACGGAGGCTTATGTCGGCAAAGACCGCAATATCCATCATGCGGAACTCAATCCCGAATGGCTGGAAAACGGCGACAACAGCGGCTTGATTTGTTTGAGCGGCGCGCATTACGGCGAAGTGGGCGTAAATCTGTTGAACGGCAATGAAGATGCGGCGCGTGCGGCGGCGTTGAAATATGCGGCGTGGTTTCCCGATGCGTTTTATCTGGAACTGCAACGCCTGCCCGAACGCCCAGAATGGGAGGCTTGCGTTTCGGGCAGCGTGAAGCTGGCGGAAGAATTGGGTTTGCCGGTGGTGGCGACGCATCCGACGCAGTTTATGAGCCGCGACGATTTCAACGCGCACGAGGCGCGGGTGTGCATCGCGGGCGGCTGGGTATTGACGGACAAGAAACGTCCGCGCGATTTTACGCCGAGCCAGTTTTTCATTCCGCCGGAAACGATGCTGGAACGTTTCGCCGATTTGCCCGAAGCCTTGGAAAATACGGTGGAAATCGCCAAACGCTGTAATTTGCACATCACATTGGGCAAAAACTTCCTGCCGCTCTTCCCTACTCCGGACGGCTTGTCGCTGGATGATTATTTGGTGAAACTGTCCAACGAGGGTTTGCAGGAACGCATGGTTCAGCTTTATCCCGACGAGGCGGAGCGGGCGGCAAAAATGCCGGAATATCAGGAACGGCTGGATTTTGAGCTGAACATCATCATCCAGATGAAATTCCCCGGCTATTTCCTTATCGTACAAGACTTTATCAACTGGGCGAAAACGCACGGCTGTCCGGTCGGGCCGGGACGCGGTTCGGGCGCGGGTTCGCTGGTGGCGTATTCGCTGAAGATTACCGACCTCGACCCGCTGAAATACGCGCTGCTGTTCGAGCGTTTCCTAAACCCCGAACGCGTTTCCATGCCCGACTTCGACGTGGACTTTTGCCAATCCAACCGGGGGCGCGTGATTGAATATGTGCGCGAAAAATACGGCGCGGAGGCGGTGAGCCAGATTGTTACCTTCGGCACGATGTCGTCCAAAGCGGTCATCCGCGACGTGGGGCGCGTGCTGGAACTGCCGTTTATGCTGTGCGACAAACTGTCCAAGCTGATTCCGTTGGAAGCCAACAAACCCCTGAGTTTGGAAAAAGCCATGGAGGCCGAGCCGCAGATTCAGGAATTAATCGAAGCGGAAGAAGCGGACGAACTCATTACGCTGGCGAAAAAGCTGGAAGACCTGACGCGCGGTTTGGGTATGCACGCAGGCGGCGTGTTGATTGCGCCGGGCAAGATTTCCGATTACAGCCCCGTGTATCAGGCGGACGAATCCGCCTCGCCCGTATCCATGTACGACAAGGGCGACGTGGAAGACGTGGGTTTGGTGAAGTTCGACTTTTTGGGCCTGCGCAACCTGACCATTATCGAAATGGCGCAGAACAACATCAAAAACACCACCGGCGATATTGTCGATGTCGGCAAGATTCCGCTTGACGACCAGGTTGCCTACCAAATCTTCCGCGATGCGAACACCACCGCCGTATTCCAGTTCGAGTCGACCGGCATGAAAAAAATGCTGAAAACGGCGCATACGACCAAGTTTGAAGAACTCATCGCCTTCGTATCGCTCTACCGACCCGGCCCGATGGACAACATTCCCGACTTCGTCGCGCGTATGAAGGGACAGGAGTTCCAATACATCCACCCGCTGTTGGAAGGCATCCTCGCGCCGACCTACGGGATTATGGTGTATCAGGAACAAGTGATGCAGGCGGCTCAGATTATCGGCGGCTACTCGCTCGGCGGCGCGGACCTGCTGCGTCGCGCTATGGGTAAGAAAAAACCCGAAGAAATGGTGAAACACCGCGAAATCTTCGCCGAAGGTGCGGCGAAACAAGGCATTTCGCGCGAAAAATCCGACGAAATCTTCAACTACATGGAAAAATTCGCCGGCTACGGTTTCAACAAATCCCACGCCGCCGCCTACGCCCTGATTTCCTACCAGACCGCATGGCTCAAAGCGCATTACCCCGCCGAATTTATGGCGGCGACCATGTCGTCCGAATTGGACAACACCGACCAGCTCAAGCATTTCTACGACGACTGCCGCGCCAACGGCATCGAGTTCCTGCCGCCCGACATCAACGAATCCGACTACTGCTTCACGCCGTATCCGAACATGAAAATCCGCTACGCACTCGGCGCGATTAAAGGCACGGGCGAAGCCGCCGTCGAATCCATCATCGCCGCGCGGCAAAGCGGCGGCAAGTTTACCGGCCTCTTGGACTTCTGTGAGCGCGTCGGAAAAGAACACATGAACCGCCGCACCCTCGAAGCCCTGATACGCGGCGGCGCGTTCGACAGCATCGAACCCAACCGCGCCATGCTCTTGGCAAACATCGACCTTGCCATGAACAACGCCGACCAAAAAGCCGCCAACGCCAATCAGGGCGGGCTTTTCGACATGATGGAAGACGCCATCGAACCGGTGCGGCTCATTGACGCGCCGATGTGGAGCGAATCGGAAAAACTCGCCGAAGAAAAAACCGTCATCGGCTTTTACCTGTCCGGCCACCCGTTCGGCCCGTATGCCCAAGAAGTCCGCCAAATCGCCCCGCAGAAACTGTCGAAACTCAAACCGCAAGACAGCGTGCGCCTCGCCGGGTTCGTAACCACCGTGCGCACCATGATGGGCAAGCGCGGCAAAATCGCCTTCGTCAGCCTTGAAGATTTGAGCGGGCAGGTTGAAATCATAATCGGCGGCCAGACGCTGGAAAACTGCGCCGACTGCCTCAAAGCCGACCAAGTGCTGATTATCGAATCCAAAATCAGCCGCGACGACTACGGCGGCGGCGACGGACTGCGCATCATGGCAAACCAAGTCATGACCCTACAAATGGCACGCGAACGCTACGCCCGCAGCCTCAGCCTCGCCCTCGCCCCGCATCACGACATCGGCGGACTGGTACAACTGCTTGCCGCCCACCAACTGCCCGACACGCCGCGCATCCCGCTGCAACTGTCGTATGCCAACGAAAAAGCGTCGGGCAGGTTTCAAGTGCCGCCGAAATGGACGGTTACACCGAGTTCCACCTTATTCGGCGAACTGGAAAAACTGCTCGGCAGCCGGTCGGTGCGCGTGAATTGGTAAGCCGGAACATATAGTGGATTAACAAAAATCAGGACAAGGCGGCGAAGCCGCAGACAGTACAGATAGTACGGAACCGATTCACTTGGTGCTTCAGCACCTTAGAGAATCGTTCTCTTTGAGCTAAGGCGAGGCAACGCCGTACTGGTTTTTGTTAATCCACTATATTTTCCGATGCAAAACAAAGCAGTCATATATTGAATTTCCCCCTACCGTTGCCACGCTTCCCTCAAGTATTCGACGCAGTCGGTCAGCGAGTGAAACGGGACATTGCCGTGGTCGGCATTCGGATATTCCCGGAAAAAGACGGCGGCCCCGCGCCTGTCCAACTCTGCCGCCATGTGTTCGGCCTGCCCTGCCATATCGCGTTCTTCCCTGCGTTTACAATCGCTGCCCCGTTCGAGCGCGCCGATGTTGAGGCAGACATCGATGCCGTTTAGCCGGTTTTCAGACGGCATAAAGTCGAGTATCCGCCTGTTGTGCCACCAAATCGAGGGGGATACGAGCCAATGCCGTCTGAAGCGGCGGTGGGAAAGCAGGGAATACAGTCCGAACAGTGCGCCGAACGAATGCCCGAATACGGCGGTTTCATTTTTGTCCAGCCGGTATTTGCTTTCTAAAAAGGCGGTCAGTTCGCTGTCGATAAACTCGGCAAAACGGTCTGCCTGTCCGAACTGCCGCTGTTCGTCTGCTGTGGCGTTGTCTCCAAGCGGCGGCGTGTAGTCGGCGGCACGCTGCGTCAGGTCGCGCACACTGCCTGTCGTGTAGCCGATGCCGACAATCAGGCAGGGGGCGTTGCTTCGGGTAACGGGGTTGGGCATCAGCGACTGCATGATGTTGTACAGCGCGGGGAAAAAGGCTTCGCCGTCCAAAACGAAGAGGATGGGATAGCCTTCAGACGGCATTTCGCCGAGTGTTGCCGTCTGAATCCGATAGATTCGCCCCGTGCAGGTGGATTTGATTTCGGTTTCAAAGGCTTGGGGCAGTATGGCAGGTTGGAATGTGTCGGTCGGTATGGGTTTCATGATGTTCGGCTTGTGGATCAGACTGGCGGCAAGCGGTAAAACCGAACCGGCAAAGCGGTCTGCCTGCCGGTTCGGTCTGTTTTCCTTCGCAATGCCATACTCCAGTTGTGAGAGCATAGGGTATGCCGCGCAGCTTGTTGTGGTTTGATGATGCTGCGGCTGCCGTTTCAGACGGCATATTGGTCTTTAAAAACTGTAACGCAGGTTTGCCGTCAGGCTGCGCTCCGAACCGGGAATGTTAAAGGTGTTTGCGCCGCCGACGCGGGCGTAGTAATGGCGGTTGAAGATGTTGTCGGCATTGATTTGCAGCTTCAGCTTGGGCGTGAAGCGGTATGCCGCCATCGCATCGAAGGTGGCATAACCGCCTGCATGCATCCCTGCAGATGAAGTAATGCCGCTCATCGCGTTCACGCCGCCGCCGATGGTCAGCCCGGACGTAACTTGGTAAGTCGTCCACAGATTCGCGCTGTGTTTGGGCATCAGCAGGAAGATGCCGTCGTCGCGCGAATTGGAGGCGGCTTTGATTTGGCTGTGCAGATAGCTGTAACCTGCATGGATTTGCCATTTCGGTGTAACCGCGCCGCTGATTTCGGTCTCAACGCCTTCCATCACGCGTTTGCCCAATGCGGCGTAACGGGTTTTTTTGTTGTTCGGGTTCAACGGTGCGGCGGCGTTTTTGTCTTTCAGGCGGTAGAGGGAGACGCGGGTATTGAGGCGGTCGTCCATATAGCTGCCTTTGTAGCCGACTTCAAACTGGTTGCCTTGGCGCGGTTTGAGCAGCTTGCCGTCGGCATCGAGGTTGGTTTGCGGTGTGTAGAGCTGGGACAGGCTCAGGTAGAGGCTGTTGTTGTCGTTCAAGTCGTAAACCGCGCCTGCGTAGCCGGTGAACTTGGTTTTGCTGGCTTTGTGCAACTCGTCGCCTTCGCCCGCTTCGATTTTGTAGTGTCCCAAACGTCCGCCGCCGATGAGCGACAGCCCGTCGACCGGATGGAAGACGGATTTGCCGTAAATGCCGAATTCGTCGAGGTTTTCGGTAGCGACGGTATGGCTGTAACCGCGCACGCCTTTGCGCGCGTTGGCAATCAAATCAACCTGCGGTATGCTGCGGAACTCGTTTAAAGCCAGGCCGCCGCGTGCATATAAAGTAGTACGACCTTGTTCGTTGGTGCTGCGGAAACGGTTGTAATCGGCGCCGATGACAAATTCGTTGGCCGTATTGCCCAAGCGGAAAGGCTGGCTGTAGCTGGCGTCAAACGCGAGGGCTTTTTGTTTGATTTCTGTACCCAAACCCACCGCGCAGGCTTTGTCGTCAGCCGTATTGCAGCCCGGGCGGCCTGCCGGGGTTTTCATGCCCAGCTTGCTGCCGGCAAAGGCATAGTTGGAATCGGCTTTCCGGTCGGAATAGCGCATACCGACTTTGCCGTAGCCGCCGTTGCCGAAGTAATGTTTCAAATCGGCAAACACGTCGTGGCTGTTCATTTTAAATTTGTTCCAATCCGCGCCGACAAATACGTGTTGCGGCAGTGACGGCAATTTGTCATTGGCATCGGCTGGCAAGCCGTTGTACGGCGCGAGGCGGCGTTGCTGGTAAAGATAGCCCGCGCCCAAAACCGTATCGGGGTTGATGTCCCAATCCGTCGCCGCGTAGAAGGTTTCGTGCCGGTTGTTTTTCTCGGCAGGACGCGGAGACGCGCCGACGGTCTGCGCCATCACGCGGCCGCGCACGCTGCCGTCTGAATTGAGACTGCCCGATACGTCCGCCTCGGCTTTATATTGTTTGTGCGTACCGAATCCTGCCGCCATATGTCCTTGGAACGCTTTGGTCGGGCGTTTGCGCACCAGATTTACGATGCCGCCCATCTCGCCGCTGCTGTCGAACAAGCCGCTCGGCCCGCGCATCACTTCCACGCGGTCGAAGGCGAACAGGTTGGGCAGCGTGCCGTTGATACTCTGCATCTGCGCGGGCAGGCCGTCGATGTTGTATTCGCTGTATTCGTAACCGCGCGCGTAAACCGAAGAGCGTCCGTCGTCGTTGCTCAACACGCGCAGGCCGGGCGTTTTGCGTGCCAACTGGTCAAACGTATCGACATTGCGGTCTTTGACCTGCTGGTTGGTGATGATACTGACGGATTGCGGAATTTCGCGCAAAGAAGCGGGGATTTTTGTGCCGACGGTGGCGGCAAACGAGCTGTAATCGCCGTTTTTCTCGGTGGCAATCGCGTTGTACGAACGCTGCCCTTTGATGTGGACGGTTTCCAAATCCGCCGTTTGTGCGGCAAAAACCGAAGACGAAAGTGCTGCCAAAACCGTGGCGGCGGTCATATTGATGCGGAAAACTGACATAAACTGTCCCATTCACATAAATGATAATGGTTCTATTTTAATAAAGCGCAACGCGGCTTGTTCGGAAAAACATATCGCTCAGCCGACAAATTTTGTTGAAAATGCGACACGTCTGCGTTTTCCGCATAAAATCTGCCTTTTCACCGCAAACAACCTGCCATGACCCCGCCCAAACTCATCATTTTCGACTGGGACGGCACGCTTGCCGATACAACCCAACCCATCATCGACACCATGCGCCGCAGCTTCGCCGAATGCGGATTCCCCATGCCGGAAACAGACCGTGTCCGCAGTCTGATCGGATACAGCCTGCCCAAAATCATCCGCGACCTGCTCGAAATGCCGTCTGAAACCGCAGTTGCCGACATCGCACGCACCTATTCCGCACATTACCTCAATCCCAACAACCGCAATATGACGCTCTTTCCCGATGCCCTGCCCTGTCTGGACAAGCTCAAAGCGCAAGGATACTGGCTTGCCGTCGCCACAGGCAAAGGGCGGGCGGGCTTGGACGGCGCCATCAGCCAAACCGCCACCGGCAGCTATTGGCTCGCCACCGCCTGCGCGGGGGAATATCCCTCCAAACCCTCGCCCGAAATGGTATTCGGACTCTGCGGCGAACTGGGGCTCGACCCGAAAGAAGCATTGGTCGTCGGCGATACGGCGCATGACCTGCATATGGCGGCAAACGCGGGGGCGGCGGCAGTCGGCGTTACCACCGGCGCACATTCGCGCGAACAGCTCCTTAGCGCACCTCATCTCGCCGTATTGAACGACTTGTCCGAACTGCCCGGTTTTCTTGTACAACATTACGCCTGATTGGTTTCCGCATCAGACACCCGAAACAAATGCCGTCTGAAGGTTGTTCAGACGGCATTTGTTTTGCCCAAGCATTCAACGCTTGCTCAACGTTTGCACAAATCGGGTTTGGTTTCGCCCTCGCGGCGCAACTCTTTGGGCAGGACGAACACGATGCTTTCTTCCGCACCCTCCCCTTCGCGTACGGTTTCATGCCCCCACCCGCGTATGGTTGCCAGCACTTCCTGCACCAACACTTCGGGCGCGGACGCGCCTGCCGTTACGCCGACTTTTTGTTTTCCCTCAAACCATGCGCGTTGCAAGTAGCCCGCATTATCCACCATATACGCATCGATTCCGCGCAATGCCGCCACTTCGCGCAGGCGGTTGCTGTTGGACGAATTGGGGGAACCGACCACGATGACGATGTCGCACTGTTCCGCCAACTCTTTGACGGCGGTTTGCCGGTTGGTTGTCGCATAGCAGATATCTTCTTTGCGCGGATTGCGGATATTGGGGAAACGCGCGTTCAGCGCGGCAATGATGTCTTTGGTTTCATCGACCGAGAGCGTGGTCTGGCTGACATAGGCAAGTTTGTCGGGGTTTTTGACTTCAAGTTTGGCAACATCTCCGACCGTTTCCACCAGAAGCATTTTCCCGGGTTCGAGCTGTCCCATCGTTCCTTCAACCTCGACATGACCTTTATGCCCGATCATGATGATTTCGCAGTCCAGGGCATCGAGGCGGGCAACTTCCTTATGCACTTTCGTAACCAGCGGGCAAGTCGCATCAAATACCCGGAAACCACGTTCCGCCGCTTCTTGCTGCACTGCCTTCGATACGCCGTGTGCCGAATAAATCAGCGTCGCGCCCTGAGGCACTTCCGCCAAATCGTCGACAAATACCGCACCTTTTTCGCGCAGGTTATCGACGACGAACTTGTTATGGACGACTTCATGACGCACATAAATCGGTGCGCCGAACTCTTCCAAAGCACGTTCGACAATACTGATTGCCCGATCCACACCGGCGCAGAAGCCGCGCGGATTGGCAAGGATGATGGTTTTCTCGTTCATAAGCCCAGTATTCCGTTTTCAGACGGCATTCACGTTTTTTTGCCATCTTTGCGATGGACGATATTGTCAAGCACAGCCAACACCGCACCGACGCAGATAAAGCTGTCGGCAATATTAAAGGCGGGATAAAACCAATTTTGCCAATAAAACAATAAGAAATCGACCACATGACCGTGTATCAGGCGGTCGATGACATTGCCCGACGCACCGCCGATAATCATTGCCGCCCCGATTTTGCCGAGGGCTGCAAACTCGTCGCGCAAGATGGCGCGTACCAAATACGCGCTCACCGCCACCGCCAGCACCAAAAAAAAGTATTTCTGCCAGCCGCCCTGATCGGCAAGGAAGCTGAATGCCGCGCCCGGGTTGTACACCAAGGTCAAATCGAAAAACGAAGGAATGACGTTGACGCGTTCCCGATACTGAAACGACGACAGCACCGCCCACTTCGACCACTGGTCCAGCACGATGGCGGCAAGTGCCAATACCCAATAGCGCGTTTTACTTGAAACAGATGAAGACATATTTTTCAACAACCGGATAAAAGAGTGCCATTTTACCCGAAAACCCCCTGCCTGTACCCGAAACGGCAAATGCCGTCTGAAACGCTTAATGCGCCCAAAAAATCGGGCAAAACCGCCAGTCGATTAAGAGACGGATTTTTACCGGCCGATACAAACCGGTCTTCGGACAATAAGTGATTGAGAATAACGAAATGAAAAATATGAAATTTATTGGAAATGACGAGATTTTAGACTGCGAGAACTCATCAACAAACAACCCCTCCGCCGTCATTCCCACGAAAGTGGAAATCTAGAAATAAAAAGCAGCAGGAATTTATCGGAAATAACTGAAACCGAGCGGACCGGATTCCCGCCTGCGCGGGAATGACAATTCATAAGTTTCCCGAAATTCCAACATAACCAAAACCTGACAGTAACCGTAGCAACTGAACCGTCATTCCCACAAAAGTGGGAATCTAGAAATAAAAAGCAGCAGAAATTTATCGGAAATAACTGAAACCGAACGGACCGGATTCCCGCCTGCGCGGGAATGACAATTCATAAGTTTCCCGAAATTCCAACATAACCGAAACCTGACAGTAACCACAGGGTGGGCTTCAGCCCGCCGTTTCCATCAATCCCACATTTCTACCGTTTTCATCGAATCCATCGAATCCTCACCTTTCGGCAATCCGACCCTATGCAACTGAACCGTCATTCCCGCGCAGGCGGGAATCCAGACCCTTTGGCACGGAAACTTATCGGATAAAATGGTTTCTTAGATTCCACGTTCTAGATTCCCGCCTGCGCGGGAATGACGGGGTTTCAGGTTGCTGTTTCAGGTTGCTGTTTCGGGTTTCTGTTTTTGGGTTTCTGTTTTTGGGTTTCTGTTTTTAAGTTGCTGTTTCGGGTTGCTATTTTATAGAAATGACGAAATTTTAGATTGCAAGAACTTATCCCCTCCGCCGTCATTCCCACGGAAGTGGGAATCTAGAAATAAAAAGCAGCAGGAATTTATCGGAAATAACTGAAACCGAACAGACTAGATTCCCGCCTGCGCGGGAATAACAATTCATAAGTTTCCCGAAATTCCAACATAACCGAAACCTGACAGTAACCACAGGGGGCTTCAGCCCGCCGTTTCCATCAATCCCACATTTCTACCGTTTTCATCGAATCCATCGAATCCTCCCCTTTCGGCAATCCGACCCTATGCAACTGAACCGTCATTCCCGCGCAGGCGGGAATCCAGACCCTTTGGCACGGAAACTTATCGGATAAAATGGTTTCTTAGATTCCACGTTCTAGATTCCCGCCTGCGCGGGAATGACGGGGTTTCAGGTTGCTGTTTCAGGTTGCTGTTTCGGGTTTCTGTTTTTGGGTTTCTGTTTTTAAGTTGCTGTTTCGGATTGCTATTTTATAGAAATGACGAAATTTTAGATTGCAAGAACTTATCCCCTCCGCCGTCATTCCCACGAAAGTGGGAATCTAGAAATAAAAAGCAGCAGAAATTTACCGGAAATAACTGAAACCGAACAGACCGGATTCCCGTCTGCACGGGAATGACGATTCATAAGTTTCCCGAAATTCCAACATAACCGAAACCTGACAGTAACCGCAGGGGGCTTCAGCCCGCCCTGCGGCTCGCTGTTTTACTGACAAGTTTCTGTGCCGAGAGGGATAGATTCCCGCAGCCGAACGCGCCAAACGCATAAAGCGCGCATCAGGCGCGGTCCTATGTGTTGAAACATCGCCCCAAACCCGATACAATCCGCCTTTGAACCATCAGTAAAAATCGTTCTCTTTTAATCAGTTAAACCGAATACGGAGCCGAAAATGAATCCAGCCCCCAAAAAAACCCTTCTCTTCTCTTCTCTTCTCTTCTCTTCTCTTCTCTTCTCTTCTCTTCTCTTCTCTTCCGCAGCGCAGGCGGCAGGTGAAGACAATGGCCGCGGCCCGTATGTGCAGGCAGATTTAACCTACGCCTACGAACACATTACCCACGATTACCCTAGCGACAACGCCAAAGTCTTCGACGACTACCGCAACATCAAAACCCATTCCACCCACCCCCGCCTTTCCGTCGGCTACGATTTCGGCAACTGGCGCATCGCCCTCGATTACGCCCGTTATAATACTTGGAGACATGGCAAAAGTATTCACGCAGAAAACAGCAAAAAAATCAACAACCTTGATGTAAAAACAGAAATAGACCACACCGACAAAGGCACGTTCAAAGCCGAATCCAACTACGGCATCTCCGCCATCTACGATTTCGATACCGGCACCCGCTTCAAACCCTATGTCGGTGCACGGGTTGGTTTAGGCAAAATCAAACACAGCATTGCTGTAGAAGACCAATTAACTCTTACCATCGCCAATATCAAAAAAGGACCGACCAATGCCCACGATCCCATCCACCAAAGCCACAGCATCCGCCGCGTGGGCTTCGGCGCGGTAGCAGGCGTAGGCATCGACATCACACCCAACCTGACCTTGGACACCGGATACCGCTACCACTACTGGGGACACTTGGAAAACACCCGCTTCAAAACCCACGAAGCCTCATTGGGCGTGCGCTACCGCTTCTGATTCCCCGATACCGATGCCGTCTGAACCTTCAAGACGGCATTTTTGATGCACTCGCCGTTTACAGGCGCGGGGCGGGCGTGGAAATACCCGAACCGTCATTCCCGATAACACCGTAATCTTGAAATCCGTCATTCCCGCGCAGGCGGGAATCCAGACCCCCGACGCGGCGGGAATCTATCGGAAATGACTGAAACCCCGAGATTCTAGATTCCCACTTTCGTGGGAATGACAGTTCAGTTGCATAGGGCTGGGTTGTCGAAAGGGGCGGATTCGGTGTATTCGGTGGAAATGTGGGATTGATGGAAATGGTGGGCTGAAGCCCACCCTACAGCCCGCTGATTCCCGACACCGATGCCGTCTGAACCTTCAGACGGCATTTTTAATCGCTTGCCGTTTACAGGCGCGGGGCGGGCGCAGGGAAATACCCGAACCGTCATTCCCGACAACACCGTAATCTTGAAACCCCTCCGCCATTATGAAGACAAATCGCGGCACAAAAAATGCCGTCTGAAATGCTGTTTGGCGGTTTCAGACGGCATTTGCTCAAACTTTATCAGGCGTAATGGCGCGTTTCGCCTTCTCCGCCGACATTCTCCGCACAGCGTTTGCAGACGGTTTCATGGCCTGCAACCGCGCCCACATCGTGGGTGTAGTGCCAGCAACGTTCGCATTTTTCGCCGTCGCTGGCTTTGGCGGCAACGGCAAGTTCGCTACCTACTTTCACTTCTGCTTTAGACACCAGCAAAGCAAAGCGCAATTCTTCGCCCAGGGCGTTCAGGTAGCCGGCCATTTCTTCCGGCGCGGTGATTTCAGCTTCCGCCTGCAAGGACGAACCGACGGTTTTGTCGGCGCGCAAAGGCTCGATGGCGGCGGTTACCGCTTCGCGGGCTTCGCGGATTGCCGTCCATTTTTTCACCAGTTCGGCTTCGGCTTTTTCGTTGATGGTCGGGAACTCGTGCCAAGTGTGGAAAAGCACGCTGTCTTCTTCGCCGCCGCCGATGATGTCCCATGCTTCTTCGCCGGTGAAGCACAAAATCGGTGCAATCAAGAGAACCAGGCTGCGTGTGATGTGGTACAGGGCGGTTTGCGCGCTGCGGCGGGCGTGGCTGTCGGCTTTGGTGGTATAGAGGCGGTCTTTCAAGATGTCGAGGTAGAACGCGCCCAAGTCTTCCGAGCAGAAAGAAACAATGTCTTTTACAGCAAAGTGGAAGGCGTAGCGCGGATAGTAATCGCCTGCCAGACGCTCTTGCAGCTGACGTGCCAACACCAAGGCATAGCGGTCGATTTCCACCATGTCTGCCTGTTGCACGGCATCTTCAATCGGATTGAAGTCGCTCAAGTTGGCAAACAGGAAGCTCAAGGTATTGCGGATACGGCGGTAGCTTTCGGTTACGCGTTTGAGGATTTCTTTGGAAATCGCCAATTCGCCGCTGTAATCGGTGGATGCCGCCCACAGGCGCAAAATGTCCGCGCCGAACTCGTTGTACACTTCTTGCGGCGCGACGACGTTGCCGATGGATTTCGACATTTTGCGGCCGTTTTGGTCAACCACGAAACCGTGGGTCAGAAGCTGTTTGTAAGGCGCGCGGCCCATGGATGAGGCGCAGCCGGTCAGCATGGAGGATTGGAACCAGCCGCGGTGTTGGTCGCTGCCTTCGAGGTAGAGGTCGGCGGGCCAGTCCAATTCTTTGCGCTGCTTCAAGACGGAATAATGGGTCGAACCGGAGTCGAACCATACGTCCATCGTGTCGGAAAGTTTGTCGTAGTTTTCGCAATCTTCCGCGCTCAACAATTCGCTTTTATCGAGGGAGAACCATGCTTCGATGCCTTTTTCTTCGATTTTCAGGGCGATTTTTTCCAAAAGCTCGGCGGAGTTCGGATGCAGTTCGCCCGTTTCTTTGTGGACGAAGAAGGTCATCGGTGTGCCCCAATAGCGTTGGCGTGAAACCACCCAGTCAGGACGGCCTTCAATCATGGCTTCCAAACGCGCACGACCCCATGATGGGAAGAATTCGGTGTCATCAACGGCTTTGATGGCTTTATCGCGCAAGGTTTTACCATCGGCACCTGCTTTGTCCATACCGACAAACCATTGGCCGGTCGCACGGTAAATCAACGGCGTTTTGTGGCGCCAGCAGTGTGCGTAGCTGTGTTCGATTTTGCTGCTTGCCAAAAGGTTGCCGGTTTCTTCCAACCATTGCAGGATGACGGGATTAGCTTCCCAAACGCTCATGCCTGCCACGCGCGGCGTTTCGCTGATGTATTTGCCTTCGGCGTTTACAGGGTTGTAAAGCTCGATGCCGTATTTATTGCAGACGGCGTAGTCTTCCAGACCATGAGCAGGCGCAGTATGAACCAAGCCGGTACCGGCATCGGTGGTAACGTGGTCGCCGTTGAGCATGGGAATATCGCGTTCGAGGAACGGATGATTCATGTGCAGGTTTTCCAGCTTGTCGCCGGTGGTTTCGGCAAGAATAGCAATGCCGTCTGAAAAACCGTAGCGTTTGAGCGCGTCTTCCGCCAAATCTTTCGCCAGCACCAATTTGCCTTTGGGCGTATCGATTAATTGATACACCACGTCCGCACCCGCAGACACGGCTTGGCTCGCAGGCAGCGTCCAAGGCGTGGTCGTCCAGATAACGGCAAACGCTTTGCCTTCGATACCTGCCAAACCGAATGCGGTGGCAAGCGCGGCGGTGTCTTTAAACGGATAGGCAACGTCAATCGCAGGTGATACTTTGTCTTTGTATTCCACTTCCGCTTCCGCCAGCGAAGAACCGCAGTCCAAGCAGAACTGAACTGGTTTCGCGCCGCGGTAGAGATAGCCCGATTTGTAGATTTCGCCGAGCATACGCACGGTATCCGCCTCGGTTTTGAAATCCATGGTCAGGTAGGGATTGTCCCAATCGCCCAACACGCCCAGACGGATGAAGTCTTTTTTCTGGCGGGCAACCTGTTCGGCGGCGTATTCGCGGCACAATTCGCGGAAACGCGCTTTGGGCATGTCTTTGCCGTGCAGCTTTTCCACCATCACTTCGATGGGCAGGCCGTGGCAGTCCCAGCCCGGCACATAAGGCGCGTCGAAACCGGCTTGGGTTTTGCTGCGGATAATGATGTCTTTGAGGATTTTGTTGACGGCATGACCGATGTGGATGTCGCCGTTGGCATACGGCGGGCCGTCGTGCAGGATGAATTTCGGACGGCCTTTGGCGATTTCGCGCAGTTTTTGATAGCGTTTGTGCTCGTACCAGCTTTTCAGCCACGCAGGCTCGCGCTTGGCAAGGTTGCCGCGCATCGGAAACGGGCTTTCGAGCAGGTTTACGGTTTTGCTGTAATCGGTCATTTTTTAATCTCTATTGTTACAATATTTCGGTTTCAGACGGCATTGCGCCTCAAACAGTATTTCACAACGGGAAACCCCTATGCCGTCTGAAAAGTTAAAAGATTGATTGTAGCCCAATCGGATGGTTTGTATAAGGTTTTTCTACCAACACTTTGCGGCTTCCATATCGGCTGCTATCTGCCTTTTCAGTTCTTCCATACCATCAAACTTTTCCTCGTCGCGCAGTTTGTGCAGGAAGCGGACGTTCAGCCGTTGTCCGTACAAGTCGCCTTGAAAGTCGAACAAGTGGACTTCAAGCTTTTGAGAACAGCCGCTATCAACGACGGTGGGATTGAAGCCGAAGCTCGCCACGCCGCGCCGCGTGCCGAATGCGCCGTCTGCTTCGACGACAAACACGCCGCCGAGGGCATAACGGTGGTCGGGCAGGCGGATATTGGCGGTCGGGGCGTTTAGGGTGCGTCCGAGTTTTCTGCCGTGTACCACCCTGCCCCCCAAAACGTAGTCGTGTCCCAAAAGTTTTTTCGCATAGGCAAGGTTGCCGTCTGAAAGGGCTTGTCGCACGGCGGTACTGCTGGTGCGGATGTCTTCGACGATGACGGAGGGCGTACGCTCGGTTTGCATATCGGGCTGTTGTGCCAAAAGTTCAAAACAGCCTTCCCGCCCCGCACCGAAACGGAAATCGTCGCCGACGAGCAAATAACGCGTATTCAAGGTTTGACGCAGCAGGCGGTCGATAAACCCTTGCGCGGATATTTCGGAAAAATTTTGATCGAAACGCAAAACCCAGACGGCATCGACACAGCCTGTGCCTTCCAATAATTCGAGCTTGGTGCGCAGGGGGCTGATCCGGCACGGCGGCATCCTGCCGGTGCGGAGTGCAAAAAATTCTTTAGGTTGGGGTTCGAAAACGACGGCCACGACGGGCAATCCGCGCGTATCGGCTTCGAGGCGGAGTTTTTGGAGGATGTGTTTGTGTCCAAGGTGTACGCCGTCGAAGTTACCTATGGTTACGGCGGCACCCTGTGGAAAGTCGGGCGCGTCATGCCGCCCCAGCCTGATTTTCATTGTTATGTTCGGGTATGTGGTGAGACAGGCGGTCATTGTAAACGGTATTGCGGTTTATAGACAGTAGGCGCGTTCAGACGGCATATGCCGCCGCTTCTGACTACCACCACCAGGGGCGGTAAAACGGATAGCCCCAATCGTCGTAATAGCGCGACAGGCGTACTTCTTTCAGCTGCTGTTGCGAGATGTGGTTCTGCCACGCCATTTTGTAACAGGCTTGGAACATGGGATCGGAAAGCTTTTCGGTATAGCGTGTTTTAAATATCTGTCTTTCGGCATCGGGCATAGGCGCATATCCTGAATCGAACTGACGGCGGATAAGCTGTGCGGTCTCGCGGTCGCATTGCGCTGCAAGGGCGACTTGCAGGTCCTGTTCGTAGCGTTGCTGTGCCTGACGGCGTGCCGCCTGCTGTTCGGGAGTGGCGCAGGCAGTCAGAGCGAGGAGTGCGGCAACTGCCGCGATGTGTGGACGCATGGTGTCTGCCCTCTGATTGGAAACAGGTTTAATGTACGCTTTTTTCAAGCACTTGTGAAGTTCGCCCCGTTGCCGTTTCCGCTATAAAATGCGGGTTTTGAATTTTCCGTCCGAGCCGCCCGTCCGTTATGAACGAATCCGACCGCCATGCCAAACACGCCCGCACTCCGCGCCGCAACCGCCTGCATCTGCCTCCGTTTTGGCAGGCAGACCGCCCGTACCTGCACGAACACCATATCTCCGATGCGCGTTTCCGCCGTTTGGGTTACATCATGTCGCTGCTGGCAGGCGCAATCAATGCCGGCGGTTTTTTTGCGTTTGCGCGCTATACCTCGCACGTTACCGGTTCGATGTCGCTGCTGGCGGATATGGTTTATCTGAAGCAGTGGGCGACGGCGGCGGCGGCTTTGGTCAGCGTGTTGTGTTTCATCGCGGGTGCGGCGCATTCGGGCTGGGTGATTTTATGGACGCAGCAGATGCGCTTTCGGGGCAGCTACGGGTTGTCGATGTGGCTGGAAGCGGTTTACCTGCTGGTTTTCGGCCTGTTCGGCATTACCGCGCTGCAATGGGACATCGGCGGCGGCGGGCCGGTTTTCCCTTCGCTCGCGCTGTTTCTGCTCTGTTTCATCATGGGCATGCACAACACGGTCATGACGCTTTTATCGGGCGGTGCCATCCGCTCGACCCATATGACCGGCACAGCAACCGACTTGGGCATCGAAATCTCTCGTGCGCTGTACTATTCCAAAACCCACCATCCGCGCCTGCCGCACGTGCGCGTCAACAAACCGAAAATGTGGCTGCTCGGCGGCATGATGCAGACCTTCCTGCTCGGCGGCATCATCGGCGCGTGGGGCTACCATAAAATCGGACACCACTTTGCCCTGCCCGTTTCGGCAACCCTGCTGATATTGGGCGCGGGTTCGGTCGGCTACGATGTGAAGGTACGTTTTTTGTGGATGTGGCGGCGGTTTCGGCGCAAATCACGATAAACCGGCGTTGTTTCGGGCAAAATCGGGTAATTTCAGGTTAATTCCACTTTTTCAGACGGCATGATTGTTTATAGTTGTACGGTTTGACATATACACGGAAGGAAACGCCATGACTTTCTTCAAACCCTTTACCGTCGTGCTGACCGCATCCGCACTCGCGCTTTCCGGCTGCGTTGCCGACCCTGTAACCGGACAGCAGTCCCCAAGCAAATCCGCCATGTACGGTTTGGGCGGCGCGGCAGTGTGCGGCATCGTCGGCGCACTGACCCACAGCGGCAAAGGCGCACGCAATTCCGCGCTTGCCTGCGGCGCAATCGGCGCGGGCGTGGGCGGCTATATGGACTACCAAGAGCAGAGTTTGCGCCGAAACCTCGCCGGCACGCAAATCGAAATCCAACGCCAAGGCAACCAAATCAAGCTGGTGATGCCCGAAAGCGTTACCTTCGCCACCGGCAGCGCGGCGTTGGGCGGCAACGCGCAATACGCCCTGAACACTGCCGCACAGACGCTGGTGCAGTATCCCGACACGACGCTGACCATCAACGGGCACACCGACAACACGGGTTCCGATGCCGTCAACAATCCGCTTTCGCAACACCGCGCCCAAGCGGTTGCCTACTATCTGCAGACGCGCGGCGTGGCGGCTTCGCGACTGGCGGTTTACGGCTACGGTTCGCATATGCCTGCCGCTTCCAACGCTACGGCTGAAGGCCGCGCGCAAAACCGCCGCGTCGAAATCCTCATCAACCCCGACCAACGCGCCGTCAACGCCGCACGGCACATGTAACGCGCCCTGCAACGCCAATGCCGTCTGAATGCTTTTCAGACGGCATTTCCGTATTTGCGCCCGCAGGCGTACAATCTTTCCCTTTTTTCTGACACGGTGATTCCATGTATACCGCCCTGCTCCTTGCCGGCAAAATCGCCGAACTGACGCTGATTGTTTTTATGGGCATCGGTTTGGTGAAATCGGGGCTGCTCAAATCGGAAAACAGCTATCCACTGTCGGTCATCGCCCTCTACCTCATCAGCCCGTCGGTGATGCTGCACGCCTTCCAAATCGGCTACACGCCCGAAGTGGCACAAGGCCTGCTGCTTTCAGTCAAACTCGCCGTCCTCTTCCACATCCTGCTGATTGCCATCGGCAAAATCCTGAAAAAGCTGCTCAGGCTCGACAGTCTGGAACACGCCGCGATGGTGTACAGCAATTCGGGCAACCTGATTATTCCGCTGGTCATGTCCGTTTTCGGTTCGGAGTGGGTCATCTACACCGGCGGCTTCATCATCGTGCAAACCGTCCTGTTTTGGACGCACCTGCGCCTGCTAGTCTCGGGCAACGTCAGACTTTCATGGAAAACCATGCTGACCAACATCAACATCCTCTGCATTTTTACCGGACTGCTGATGTTTGCCTTCCAAATCAAACTGCCCCGCCTGATAGACAACACCCTCGCCGCCGTCGGCAGCATGATCGGGCCGGTTGCCATGATTGTTGCCGGAATGCTGATTGCCTCTGTGCCGCCGCACGCGCTTTTGTGTTCGGCAAGGCTGTATGCCGTGGCATTCCTGCGGCTGATTCTGATTCCGCTGATACTGCTTGCCGTCGTCAAACTGTCGGGGCTGGCACACCTCAACGCCCTGTCCGAAACCGTCGTCCTCATCAGCTTTCTCGCCACCATCAGCCCGTCGGCGGCAACCATCACGCAAATGGCGGTCGTGTACGGCAACGACGCACACAAGGCAAGCGCGATTTACGGCATTACTACCCTGCTGTGCATCATTACCATGCCGCTGATGATTGCGCTTTACCGATACACGGTTTGAACCTTCAAACAAAGATGCCGTCTGAAACCCGAAAACGGTTTCAGACGGCATCTGCCTTTCATCCTACCAATCGAATTCCGCACACACCGGCGCGTGGTCGCTCGGACGCTCCAGCGCGCGCGTCTCCAAATCGATGCGGACATCCTTCAACGCTGCCGCCATCGCAGGCGACACCAAAATATGATCGATACGCAGGCCCAGTTTGCGCTGGAACATCGCGCCGCGATAGTCGAACCATGTGTAAAACGCACCTTCGGGATGGACTTGGCGCAGGCTGTCGGTCAGTCCCAAATCCAGCAGATTTTGAAACCACTGCCGTTCAACGGACGAACAGTGGATTTTTTCATACCATTTTTCAGGGTCGTAACAGTCCGCATCAGCAGGCGCGATATTGAAATCGCCCAGCAGCACCAGTTTGCCGTAGCGGGTCATTTCGTCGCGGACAAACTCCGTCAGTGCGGCAAACCACTGTTCCTTATATTTGAATTTGGGGCTGTCCAAAGCCTCGCCGTTGACGCAATAGACATTGATGACGCGCACGCCGCCGACGGTTGCCGCAATCACGCGCCGTTGCGGATCGTCCGGCAGCGCGGGCAGCCCGATATGCACGTCTTCCGGCGCGCTGCGGCTGACGATTGCCACGCCGTTGTAGGTTTTCTGCCCGCTCCAAACACAGTGCCAGCCCATCATCTGCAAGGCGGCGGCGGGAAACTTGTCCTGATCGAGCTTGAGTTCTTGTAAAACAAGGATATCCGGCGGATTGTCGGCAAGCAGGTTCTGAACCTGCGGCAGACGTACATTGAGCGAATTGACATTCCAAGTGGTAATTTTCATAAGGTTCCTGAAAATGCCGCCCGACACGGGGACGGAAAAAAGGAAAGGATTCTAACACTATGCCGCGCGTTTGTTTTCCAAATCGCGAACCGTGTGCAGAATCGCCGTCGCTTCTTCGGAAACCAGGCGGTATTCGATAATGCGGTGGTAACGCGTAAAATCAATCAAACCGTCAACCCTCAGACGGTTCAAATGACTGGAAACCACTGTTGCGGGCAGGGATAAAGATTCGGACATCTCCGCAATATTGCGGTCGCCGTCCAAAAGTTGGAGCAGTATCGCCATACGTTCGGGATGCGCCATAAGTTTGAGTATGGTGTGGAGCGGTATTGTGTTCATCGGTATTCCTAAAACCTTTTCCGCCCGCCAAGCGGATTGACGGGCGGCAGATATGGATGATTTTGATTATCTTTATAAATTGTATTATAAATCAATTGTTTATGGCTCATTGTACAGGATTGTATGTTCCTTTTACCACTATTTTTGCAAACAAGCGTAAAGGCAGGCTTTCAGACGGCATAAAACTGCCGCCTCTGTCCTTTCCCCTGTCCTGCCGCCGGCCGGAATCATCCGCATTGTTCAAAAGATGCCTTACAACCGCCGCACGCCTTGCCCTGCCGATGCCTCCGCGCCTTCGGGCAAACAAAATACCTACCCGAAACGCTGTTTTTTCTAAAGCATCACGACCTTCACGAAAAATGCCGTCTGAAGAATCTTTCAGACGGCATTTCCTCCCTGAGGCAATAACCGGATTACGGTTAAGCGGTTCCTTGCCTGACATATCAGACAGCCGCCTGCACCCTAAAACTCACGCCACGAAATCCAAGCCTATGTCCAACGAACGGCTGCTGTGGGTCAGATAGCCGAGGGCGATTCCGTCCACGCCGGTTTGTGCCACGCATTTCAGGCGGTCGAAGCCGATGCCGCCCGATGCTTCGCAATAGATGGTGTGGGGGTGGGCAGTTTGCGTGTGGCAGCGGTTTGCCGCTTCTTTCAGGGTTTCGTCGTCCATGTTGTCCAGCAAAATCCGTTCCGCGCCCGCTGCGATGGCTTCGTCCAGTTGTGCCAGCGTGTCCACTTCGATTTCCACGCAGGTCAACGATCCGACCGCCTGTTTTGCCTGCCGAACTGCTTGGGCGATGCTGCCGCAATAGGCGAGGTGGTTGTCTTTGATGAGCACGGCGTCGTCCAAGCCCATGCGGTGGTTCACACCTCCGCCTGCCCTGACGGCGTATTTTTGCAGGACGCGCAGCAGGGGGATGGTTTTGCGGCTGCACACGATGTCTGTACCGTATTTGGCGACTTCGGCAACGGCACGCGCGGTGGCGGTGGCGATGCCGCTTAAGTGCGTGAGGTAGTTGAGCGCGGTGCGTTCGGCGGCGAGCAGCGCGCGGGCGTTGCCTTCGACGGCGGCAAGCGTCTGACCTGCGCGGACGGCTTGTCCGTCGTGGATTTTGGTTTGGAAACGGACGGACGGATTCATCGTCTGAAAGGCAAGACGCGCCAAATCCATGCCTGCTATTACGCCGTCCTCACGACTAATCAGGAAGAGTTTGGCGGTTTTATCGGGCGCGATGACGGCGGCGGACGTAATGTCGCCGCGCCTGCCCAAATCTTCGCTCAAGGCTTGTTCCACCATGGGGCGCAACAGGGTGTCGGGCAGGGGGAAGAGGGTGTTTTCAGACGGCATGGGGTTTCCTTTGTTGAAAAAGATGGGTGTTGCACCGATGGGGCAAAACTTCATTTTATAGTGGATTAACAAAAACCAGTACGGCGTTGCCTCGCCTTAGCTCAAAGAGAACAATTCTCTCCGGCGTCATCTGATTATTTTGAAATTGCCATTTCAATGACTTGCTCAACATAGTTGTTTTCCAAATCAATTACGTCTCCTTTTTTTTGTTTTGATCTTTTTAATTCGTCATACGCGTAAAAAATAGCAATTTTTTTCCCTTCACAAAATAAATGTCTGTCGGATTTATTCATCATATACATACTTTCATTCCTTACGATGCCTTCACCATCTATAAAACTAAAACTATTCGGTATGTTTCTTCTTTCCATTCCTGCCTCATATATTGACGATATTACTCCGGAAACGCTTCTGGTGATAATCTGTCCGGAATCAATATTAGCCCACCATTCATCCGACGCAAACAATCCTTTGTCTTTTTTGATGCCAAAGATACTTTCGTCATTCAATGACAGTAATCTTGTATTTTCAATATATTCCTTCGTTCTTCTGTTTGTCATATCTTGCTTAAAATCATAAACCAAATACATATCATCATCTAAATTTAAATAGCTCATTTTATATCTCCAATTTTTTCAAAATGAATAATCTGTTTCTCAAAAGCTTCTTTGCCGCCAGATTTCCCCAGCCCTGTATTGACTACCCCTTTTCCTTTATTCACATGTGGTTTTCCTTGGCCTTCAAGCTTGAATTGCACTTGTGTTTTTTCAGTCCATCCCTTATTTGTGCGAGGTAAATCTGGAAAAAGTTTGCCTGTGGCTGAGTTGCCTGTGGTGCCAATCTTTTTTAAAACTTCCATAGTTCCTGGTAAGGTGTTCAAGCACCAAGTGAATCGGTTCCGTACTATCTGTACTGTCTGCGGCTTCGTCGCCTTGTCCTGATTTTTGTTAATCCACTATAGGTCGTCTGAAAACGGGCTAACGGCTGCCCAGCGGCAGTCCGATGTCCGAAATCAGCCTGTCGGGCAGGACGTCGTCGCGGAAGCGGTAAAGTTGCGCGGGACGGCCTTTGCTGCCCGATACGCCGGTATCCGACGGCTCGATGAGGTTTTGCTGCTGAATCTGGCGGCGGAAGTTTTGTTTGTGCAGCAATCTGCCGCTGATGGCTTCGACGCTGTTTTGCAGTTGCAGCAGCGTGAATTCGGGCGGCATCAGTTCGAAAATCACGGGGCGGTATTTGATTTTGGCGCGTAGGCGAGATAAGGCTGTTGCCAGTACACGGCGATGGTCGTGGCGCATGGGCTGCCCCGTGGGCGCGAAATCAAAGTTTGCCTGCGGCTCGGCAGCTTCCGCTATCAGGCCGCTTTCATACAGCATTTCATAGCGTTGCAAAACGTATTCTTCCGACCAGTTTTCCGGTTCGACCCCCCAACACAAATGAATGCGCTTGAGCCGCTTTTGGCGCACTTCCTCCGTGTCCGCAGAGTTTGCCCAAATGCGCAGGCGGCTGACGATGGTCTCATGTTGCCTACCGGTGCTACGTAAATCTTCCCACGGAAAATAGCAGTAGCAGTCCTGCCATTTCGCATCGGGATGCAGGATGTTGTCGGCCGCCTCGCGTACCAGTCCTAAATAGCTGACATACAGAACGGGCATGCCGTGTTCGTTGCGGCGGTGGGTATCGACAAAGGTGTAAAGCTGTTCCACATAGCCCATAGGCTGCGAAGTCTGCTTGGCGACCCACAGCTTTACGCCCGCCTGCAGGGAATTGCGCAGGGGGGAGAGCGGGCCGTTGGGCAGAAGCGTGCCTTGGGCGACGGTCAATACCCGCAGGCCGCCGTCGGTAACGGCAATCAATACGGGAACCAGCTCGACGATGCTTTGCGGCGGGGCTTCGGCTTCGGGGTAGGCATCCATGCTCGGCTTTCTGCGGGTAGGAAAGGCTTTATTGTATAGTGAATTAACAAAAATCAGGACAAGGCGACGAAGCCGCAGACAGTACAGATAGTACGGAACCGATTCACTTGGTGCTTGAGCACCTTAGAGAATCGTTCTCTTTGAGCTAAGGCGAGGCAACGCCGTACTGGTTTTTGTTAATCCACTATAAACCAAAGCGGCTTGTCGGAACAAGCAGGTCGGTTTTACGGTATCGCAAACCTGTTTTCAGACGACCTTGCTTATTATACTCAAGTTGAGCATAATATAAAACAGTTTGAAAAGCAGACGGCAAACCTTCATGCCGTCTGAAAAACAGCTACAAGGAAACATCATGCAAACCGCCGCCCGCCGCTCGTTCGATTACGATATGCCCCTCATCCAAACCCCGACTTCCGCCTGCCAAATCCGTCAGGCGTGGGCGAAGGTTGCCGACACGCCCGACCTCGAGACGGCAGGCCGTCTGAAAGATGAAATCAAGGCTTTGTTGAAGGAGAAAAACGCGGTCTTGGTGGCGCATTATTATGTTGATCCGCTGATTCAGGATTTGGCTTTGGAAACGGGCGGATGCGTGGGCGATTCGCTGGAAATGGCGCGCTTCGGTGCGGAACACGAAGCCGGTACGCTGGTGGTGGCGGGCGTGCGCTTCATGGGCGAGAGCGCGAAAATCCTCTGCCCTGAAAAAACAGTGCTGATGCCTGATTTGGAAGCGGAATGTTCTTTGGATTTGGGTTGCCCGGAAGAGGCGTTTTCGGCGTTTTGCGACCAACACCCCGACCGTACGGTGGTGGTGTACGCCAACACTTCCGCCGCCGTGAAAGTGCGTGCCGACTGGGTGGTAACGTCTTCGGTGGCGTTGGAAATCGTGTCGTATCTGAAATCGCGCGGCGAGAAGCTGATTTGGGGACCCGACCGCCACCTCGGCGACTACATCCGCCGCGAAACGGGCGCGGATATGCTGTTGTGGCAGGGTTCGTGCATCGTTCACAACGAATTCAAAGGGCAGGAGCTGGCGGCGTTGAAGGCGGAACACCCCGATGCGGTGGTGCTGGTTCATCCCGAATCGCCACAAAGCGTCATCGAACTGGGCGACGTGGTCGGCTCGACCGGCAAACTGCTCAAAGCCGCTGTATCGCGCCCTGAAAAAAAATTCATCGTGGCAACCGATTTGGGCATCCTGCACGAAATGCAAAAGCAGGCACCCGACAAAGAATTCATCGCCGCGCCGACGGCAGGCAACGGCGGAAGCTGCAAAAGCTGCGCGTTCTGCCCGTGGATGGCGATGAATTCGCTGGGCGGCATCAAATACGCCCTGACAAGCGGACGTAACGAAATCCTGTTGGACAGGAAGCTGGGCGAAGCCGCCAAACTGCCTTTGCAGCGTATGCTCGACTTCGCGGCATGGCTCAAACGCGGGGATGTGTTCAACGGCATGGGTCCCGCCTGATTTACCGTCCATATTGCCGTTTCAGACGACCTCTCAAACAAGGACAACACCATATGCAAACCGATTGCGACGTATTGATTGCCGGAAACGGGCTGGCGGCACTGACGCTCGCCCTGTCGCTGCCTGAATCGTTCCGCATCGTCATTTTGTGCAAAAACCGGCTGGACGACACCGCAAGCCGTCATGCGCAAGGCGGGATTGCGGCGGCGTGGTCGGGAGAGGACGACATCGAAAAACACGTTGCCGATACCTTGGAAGCGGGCGCGGGTTTGTGCGACGAAGCCGCCGTCCGCGCCATCCTGTCGCAGGGCAAACCGGCAATCGAATGGCTGTTGGTGCAGGGCGTGGCGTTCGACCGGAGTCATGACGGCCTGCACCTGACGCGCGAAGGCGGGCATACCTGCCGCCGAATCGCCCACGTCGCCGATTACACAGGCGAAGCCGTCATGCAGAGCCTGATTGCCCAAATACGCCGCCGCCCGAACATCCGCGTTTGCGAGCGGCAGATGGCGTTGGACGTTCAAACCGAATCAGGCGCGGCGTACGGGCTGACCGTCCTCGACTGCCGAACGCAAGCAACCTACCGCATCCGCGCCCGCCATACCGTACTCGCAGGCGGTGGCTTGGGACAGATTTACGCCGCCACCACCACGCCGCCCGAATGCACGGGCGACGCCATCGCCATGGCGATACGCGCAGGCTGCGCAGTCGAAAACCTCGAATTTATCCAATTCCACCCCACAGGCTTGGCAAGGCCGTCTGAAAACGGACGCACCTTCCTGATTTCCGAAGCCGTGCGCGGCGAAGGCGGCATCCTGACCAACCAAGCGGGCGAACAGTTTATGCCGCATTACGACCGCCGCGCCGAACTCGCGCCGCGCGACATAGTTGCCCGCACCATCGCCGCCGAAATCGCCAAACAAACGCAAGACTTCGTCTCGCTCGACATCAGCCGCCAGCCCGCAGAGTTCGTCCGCCGACATTTCCCGTCCATCCATCGGCACTGCCTGTCCCAATGCGGCCTGGACATCACGCGCCAAGCCATCCCCGTCCGCCCCGTGCAACACTACACCTGCGGCGGCATCCAAACCGACCCCTGCGGCAGAACTTCCCTGCCGCAGCTCTACGCCTTGGGCGAAACCGCCTGCACAGGATTGCACGGAGCCAACCGCCTTGCCAGCAACTCTCTGCTCGAATGCGTCGTTACCGCCAGACTTGCCGCCCAAACCATCGCGGACGGACAAGCATTCCAAGCCGTACTGTCCCAAAGATCGTCTGAACACCCCTCCGCCGAAACAGGCATCTTTTCAGACGGCATCCAAAGCGCATTCAGCCGCCCCGCCCTGCAAGCGTTCAACCAACGCTATCTGGGCATCCTCCGCAACGATACCGGCCTGAGCCGCGCCATCGCCCAACTGCGGCTTTGGAAGCAAAATCAAGCCGAACCGCACACCGCGTCCGAATACGAAAACCGCAACCTGCTCGAATGCAGCCTCGCCGTCGCCCAAGCCGCATACAGGCGGAGACAGAACATCGGCGCGCATTTTAATAGTGATTGTTAAGGTTGGCTGGTTAGAAAAAAAATCGTTCAAATAAATTTGAATAGCATGGTTAAGAGATTGGCATTCAGTTTTTAGGGTTGCGTAAGTTGGGTTATCAATCTGTTCTATAGTGGATTAACAAAAATCAGGACAAGGCAACGAAGCCGCAGACAGTACAAATAGTACGGAACCGATTCACTTGGTGCTTCAGCACCTTAGAGAATCGTTCTCTTTGAGCTAAGGCGAGGTAACGCCGTACTGGTTTTTGTTAATCCACTATAAAAGCAGAAAGGCCGTCTGAAACACTGTTCAGACGGCCTTTTACTTCCTTGACACTTTATCTGACGCGTTTTACCTACCCGACTGTTCCCACACGTTTTGCAGGTAGGCGTAGGTCAGCTCGGCGGTGCCGGACACCAGCGCGATGTCGCTGCCCAAGTCTTCGGCTTTGCCCACGCCGACAGGCAAGGCGCCGGCGGCTTTGATGGCGGCTACTCCTGCTGCTGCGTCTTCGATGCCGATGCAGCGGCGGATGTCCGCGCCCACGCCCTCGGCTGCGGCGAGGAAGATGTCGGGGGCGGGTTTGGAATGCGCGACGGCGGCAGGGTCGGCGACGGTGTCGAAGAAGTGGGTCAGCCCCATGCGTTCGAGCAGGAACGGGCCGTTTTTACTGGCGGATGCGAGGGCGATTTTTTTGCCGTTTGCTTTTAATGCTTCCAGCAGCGGCAAAATGCCGGGATACACGTCTTCGGGTTTGACTGCCTGAATCATCTCGACGTAGTTGTCGTTTTTGCGGCGGGTCAGTTCGGCGAACTCGGCTTCGCCGACGGTTTTGCCGCCGTGCGCGAGGATGCGTTTGAGCGAATCGTCGCGCGACACGCCTTTGAGCTGCTCGTTAAACTTGCGGTCTATGCCGATGCCCAGTTCTTCGGCGAGCTTTTTCCACGCGCGGTAGTGGTATTCGGCGGTATCAGTAATCACGCCGTCGAGATCAAAGAGGACTGCGGTAAACGTCATTTTGCGCCCTCCTTATTTTTCCAACGCGGCGGCGTGGCTGCCGTCGAGCGTGATGTCTTTGCCGTACACCTGCAATTCGAGCGGTTCGCCTTTAAGCAGGGTGAAGACGACGTTTTCTTTACCGACGGCGACTTTAATCAGACGGCCTCGGTAGTTGATGTGGAAGGCGTAGCCTGTCCACGCGCCCGGCAGGAACGGAGCGAAGCTGAGTTTGCCGCCCCAGGTTTTCATTTGGGCGAAACCTTGGACGATGGCGAGCCACGAGCCGGTCATAGAAGTAATGTGCAGGCCGTCTTCGGTGTCGTTGTTGTAGTTGTCCAAGTCTAGGCGGGCGGTGCGCTGGTACATTTCCACGGCTTTTTCTTCTTTGCCCAGTTCGGCGGCAAGGATGGAGTGGATACATGGAGACAACGAGCTTTCATGCACGGTAATCGGTTCGTAGAAGTCGAAATTGCGGCGTTTTTCGTCCATGCTGAAACAGTCGCCGAAGAAGTAGATGCCTTGCAATACGTCCGCCTGTTTGATGAATGGCGAACGCAGGATTTTGTCCCACGACCATTTCTGGTTGAGCGGCAAATCGTCCGGCGAAAGCGCGGACACGGGGCGGATGTCTTTGTCGAGGAAGCCGTCGTGTTGGACGAATACACCGAGTTCTTCATCATGAGGACGGTACATATTGGCGCTGATGTCCGCCCATTTTTCCAACTCGGCGGCGCTCACGTTCAAATCGGGGCGTGGGTATTTCGCCAAGGCTTCGCGGGTGTAGTCCAATACCCATGCGGCGAGGGTGTTGGTGTACCAGTTGTTGTTGATGTTGTTTTCGTATTCGTTCGGGCCGGTTACGCCGTGAATCATGTATTTGCCGTTGCGTTTGGAGAAGTGGACGCGGTCCGCCCAGAAGCGGGACACTTCGACCAAGACTTCCAAGCCTTCTTTGGCAAGATAGCTTTCATTGCCGGTGTAGTTGGTGTAGTTGTAGATGGCGTAGGGAATCGCGCCGTTGCGGTGGATTTCCTCGAAGGTGATTTCCCATTCGTTGTGGCACTCGATGCCCGTAAACGTTACCATCGGATAGAGTGCGCCCGCCAAGCCCTGTTCGCGCGCGTTGTGCTGCGCCTGCGGCAGTTGGTTGCGGCGGTATTGCAGCAGGTTGCGGGTCACTTCGGGTTCCGCCAGTGCGAGGTAGAGCGGCACTGCGTAGGCTTCGGTGTCCCAATAGGTCGCGCCGCCGTATTTTTCGCCGGTAAAGCCTTTCGGGCCGATGTTCAGACGCGCGTCTTCGCCGTAGTAGGTGGAGAACAGTTGGAACAGGTTGAAACGGATGCCTTGCTGCGCTTCGTCGCTGCCTTCGATGACCACGTCGGCGATTTCCCAACGGTGCAGCCAGCCTGCTTTGTGTGCGTCCAGCAAGGTTTCAAACGCAACGCCTGCGATTTTTTCCGATAAGGCGCGGCCGGCGGTTTTCACTGCTTCCAAGCCCTGATAATCGCGGCTGGTGGTAACAATCACGCGTTTTTCAAAGGTTTCGGGCGTGCCGCCGACTTCGGCTTCGAAAGAATTGGAGACCTGCCAGTCGGTTTGGCTGCCGCCGAGGGCTTTGAAACTGCCGGCGAAGGTTTGCTCGGCGTTGACGATGAATTGTTCCACGCCGAAGGGATTGGCGACGGTTTGGGTGGCAATGTATGAGAGGCCGTCTGAAACGCCTTTGTCCAATACCTGCCAGAATTTTTCTTCGTAGTTGGAGTCTTCGTTTTTCACGTCGGCGTCGATGATGGAATCGATGCGGACTTGGTGGGTTTTGCCGTCAACAGATACGGCTTCCCAGCGGATAACCGCCAGCTCTTTTTGCGCGACGGACAGGAATTTGCACACATCGAAACGCACGCCAAATACGGTGAACGAGCGGCGCAACACGCCGTGCTGCATATCGAGTTCGACGGAGAAGCCGGCAACGCCGTTTTTCGCCAAGTCCACTTCCTGCCCGTCGACAAAGATTTTGACTTTGCTGAAATTGAGCGCGTTGATGGCTTTGCCGAAATATTTGGGATAGCCGTTTTTCCACCAGCCGACGCGGGTTTTGTCGGGGAACCACACGCCGGCGATGTAGGTGCCCAAGTGGCTGTCGGCGGAGTAGGTTTCCTCAAAGCTGCCGCGCATACCCATATAGCCGTTGCCCAAGCTGGTCAGGCTCTCTTGCAGCCGTTTGTGTTCTTTTTCCAGCTTTGCCGAACGCAGCGTCCAAGGGCTGATTTCCATAATTCTTGTGTACATCGTAAAGCTCCTGTTTTGATGGTTTTATGGCAAACCGTTTGGAAATACGGTTTGCCTTATTGAATCGGATAAAGCGTCGGCAGAAGTTTCAGACGGCCTTTCTGCCGGCAAGTGAAGGAAATTATGCGCCGCCGTGCGTTTCTTTAATCAGGAACACGGAAAACGCGCCCAACAGCAAGACCGCGCCTGCAACCAAGAACATGGTTGCCTGATGGCTGCCCAGCATAGGGAAGAGGATAAAGCTCAACAGCGAAGCGACGATTTGGGGCATACAGATAGAACCGTTAAACAAGCCCAAGTAAGTGCCCATATGTTTGCCCGACAAGGCGTTGGTTACAATCGTCAGCGGATACGTGATGATGCCCGCCCACGCGATGCCGATTAAGGTATAAGACAGAATCAGTGCGTATTGATTGTGAATGAAGAAGATAGAGAAGAAACCGAGCGCGCCCAAAGCCAAACAGCCGAAATAACCCGCCTTATGGTATTTATTCGGCACTTTCGCCAATACAAACGAACAAATCACCGCCGCAACCGACTGCACCGCCGCCAAAACGCCGTACCAGTTGCCCGCCTCCTGATAACCTACGGAAGACGCATCAGTGGTGTGCCAGACGTTTTCCGCAATCGCGCCTGCCGAGTAAGTCCACATATATTGGAAGGCGAACCAGCAGAAAAACTGTACCAGAGTAACCGTCCAAAACGCTTTAGGTGCCGTTTTTAAGAGTTCGAACCAGTTGGCTTTTTCCTGATTCGCGGCGACATCGATGCCGTGGTAACGGGCGTAGGTTTCCGGATCGTATTCTTTGACTTTGAAGATTGTGAACGCACTGGTAATAATCAATAACGCCGCGCCCACATAGAATGCTACGACCACGGTTTGTGGCACAACGCCTTTCTCGGCGGTATTCGCCAAACCGATATACGCGAACACAAACGGCAGAATCGCCGCCACAACCGCGCCCGTATTCGCCAAAAAGCTCTGAATCCCGTAGGCGTAGCTTTTCTGCTCCTCGTTGACCATGTCGCCGACCATCATCTTAAACGGCTGCATCGCCATATTCGACGACACGTCCAACAGCGCAATCATCAGCGCGCCGAACGACAAGGCCGCCAACGACGCATAGCCGAAACCGAAGCTGCCCGAGTTCGGCATCAAAATCATCACGATAACCGCAATCAGCGTGCCGTAAAGCAGATACGGCAGGCGGCGGCCGCCCAAGCGCGGCTTCCAAGTGCGGTCTGAGTAGTAGCCCACTATCGGCTGCACCAGCATCCCCGCCAGCGGCGGCAGGATAAAGAACCAGCCCAAATTGTGCGGGTCTGCGCCTAGCGTTTGAAAAATGCGGCTCATCTGCGAGCTTTGCAGGGTAAAGGCCGTCTGAACGCCGAGATAGCCGAAGCTCAACATCCAAATCGTGCTTTTTGCCAGCGCGGGCAAACCTTGTTTTGCTGTTTGAGGCGTATATTCCGACATAAGGTAAATCCTTTTTTGATTTGAAAAGTATAGTGGATTAAATTTAAATCAGTACGGCGTTGTCTCGCCTTAGCTCAAAGAGAACGATTCTCTAAGGTGCTGAAGCACCAAGTGAATCGGTTCCGTACTATCTGTACTGTCTGCGGCTTCGTCGCCTTGTCCTGATTTTTGTTAATCCACTATATTTGCTTTGGAAAATCCGAAATGGTTGCCGGCGCGGCGATCCTCTTTCATTATTATTTTTTTTGTCTGTATAATTTCAAAGGGATAGGCGGATTTTATGAATCCTGCCCGATTTTGGCAATACCGGTTCGCGGATAAACTAGCTTAAATCAAATTATCGGTTAAAATGGCCGCCTGAAATTTGTTTGATGAAAACGAGAAAACTATGTCCCAACAATACGTCTATTCTATGCTGCGCGTGAGCAAGGTTGTGCCGCCGCAGAAAACCATCATTAAAGATATTTCCCTTTCTTTCTTCCCCGGCGCGAAAATCGGTTTGCTCGGTTTGAACGGCGCGGGCAAGTCCACCGTGCTGCGGATTATGGCGGGCGTGGATAAGGAATTTGAGGGCGAAGCCGTGCCGATGGGCGGCATTAAAATCGGCTACCTGCCGCAAGAGCCTGAGCTTGATCCTGAGAAAACCGTGCGCGAGGAAGTGGAAAGCGGTTTGGGCGAAGTGGCTGCCGCGCAGAAACGCTTGGAAGAAGTGTATGCCGAGTACGCCAATCCCGATGCGGATTTTGACGCATTGGCGGAAGAACAAGGTCGCTTGGAAGCGATTATTGCGGCTGGTTCGTCCACGGGCGGCGGTGCGGAACACGAATTGGAAATCGCTGCCGACGCGCTGCGCCTGCCTGATTGGGATGCCAAAATCGGCAATCTGTCCGGCGGTGAAAAACGCCGTGTGGCTTTGTGCAAACTTTTGTTGAGTAAGCCCGATATGCTGCTGCTGGACGAGCCGACCAACCACTTGGATGCGGAATCAGTGGAATGGCTGGAGCAATTCTTGGTGCGCTTCCCCGGCACAGTCGTTGCGGTAACACACGACCGCTACTTCCTCGACAACGCCGCCGAATGGATTTTGGAACTCGACCGCGGACACGGTATTCCGTGGAAAGGCAATTACTCGTCTTGGTTGGAGCAGAAAGAAAAACGCTTGGAAAACGAGGCGAAATCCGAAGCCGCGCGCGTGAAAGCGATGAAGCAGGAATTGGAATGGGTGCGCCAAAATGCCAAAGGCCGTCAAGCCAAGTCTAAAGCGCGTTTGGCGCGTTTTGAGGAAATGAGCAACTACGAATACCAAAAACGCAACGAAACGCAGGAAATCTTTATTCCCGTTGCCGAGCGTTTGGGTAACGAAGTAATTGAATTTGTGAATGTTTCCAAATCGTTCGGCGATAAAGTGCTGATTGACGATTTGAGCTTCAAAGTGCCTGCTGGCGCGATTGTCGGCATCATCGGCCCGAACGGCGCGGGTAAATCGACGCTGTTTAAAATGATTTCGGGCAAAGAGCAGCCTGATTCCGGAGAAGTGAAAATCGGTCAAACCGTGAAAATGAGCCTGATTGACCAAAGCCGCGAAGGTTTGCAAAACGACAAAACCGTATTCGACAACATCGCCGAAGGCCGCGATATTTTGCAGGTCGGACAGTTTGAAATCCCCGCCCGCCAATATTTGGGTCGTTTCAACTTTAAAGGCAGCGACCAAAGCAAAATCGCGGGGCAGCTTTCCGGCGGCGAACGCGGACGTTTGCACTTGGCAAAAACCTTGTTGAGCGGCGGCAACGTCTTGCTGTTGGACGAACCGTCCAACGACCTCGACGTGGAAACCCTGCGCGCGCTGGAAGACGCATTGCTGGAATTTGCCGGCAGCGTGATGGTGATTTCGCACGACCGTTGGTTCCTCGACCGCATCGCCACGCATATCTTGGCGTGTGAAGGCGACTCCAAATGGGTGTTCTTCGACGGCAACTATCAGGAATACGAAGCCGATAAGAAACGCCGTTTGGGCGAAGAAGGCGCGAAACCGAAACGGATTAAATACAAACCGGTAACGCGTTAACCTCCGAAACAATGCCGTCTGAAAGGCTTTCAGACGGCATTTTTACAAGGCAGCACCGTTTAAAACAGCATTGCAATCCTCAAGACAATCAAGGTCATCACCGCAGCCGCCATATCGTCCGCCATAATGCCCAAACCGCCGTGCAGATTCTTGTCAAACCAACCGACGGGGGGCGGTTTGAGCGCGTCAAACAGACGGAACAGAACAAATGCCGCCAGCCACCACGTCCACCTGAACGGCACAAACGCCAACACAAACAGCATGGCGACAATCTCGTCCCAAACAATCCCACCGTGGTCGCTGACACCCGTTTCACGTTCCGCATAAGCGCAAATACGTATACCCCATATAAACAGCACCATACATAAAAAAGCCAACAACAGGCCGTCCACACCCGTCAAAATCAATACGAATGCCAAAGGTAACGCCGCCAAAGTACCGAAGGTACCCGGCGCGAACGGAGCCAGCCCGCTGCCGAAACCGAAAGCCAAAAAACACAACGGCCGTTTCAACAGCCACGCAAAGTCAGGTTTAAAATCAGCCAAAATGATCAAATCCCGAAGAGTGAAGTTTCAATTCCCTGCCGTCACTATCCAAAATCTTCAGACGGCATTCCCCATTGATTTTACCGATACGCGTTACCGGCACGCCGCATCGTTCCGCTGCGGCAAGCACGCTTTCGCGGCAACTTTCCGATGCGGTAAATACCAGTTCGTAATCATCGCCGCCGGCCAAAGTATAAGACAGCCATTGCGCTCGGGGCAAAATATCTTTCAATATGGATAAAGACGGCAGCGAATCGGCCCAAATTTCCGCCCCCACGCCGGAAGCGGTCAGGATATGCCCCAAATCTTGCGCGAGGCCGTCTGAAACATCCTGCGCCGCCCTGGCAAACGGCAACAGCGCAAGCCCCAGCCCAACCCTTGGCTCGGGGCGGAGCAGCTTTTGTTCGCACACGGCAAACACTTCATCCGGCAACACACACCGTTTCAGACGGCAGTTCAAAGCCGCCGCCGCCATACCGACACGCCCCGACACCCAAATATCGTCGCCCGCAACCGCCGCATCACGCCGTAACGCCCTACCCTTCGGCAATTCGCCGATAATGGTTACATTGAACGCCATATCGCCCTTGGTCGTATCGCCGCCGATTAAGGTGATGCCAAACTTTTTTGCCAAACCGAAAAAGCTGCCGCAAAACCGTTCCAGCCATACTTCATCCAATTCGGGCAACGCCGCGCTCAGCAGCACCCAACGCGGTATCGCACCCATCGCCGCCATATCTGAAATATTGACGGCCAAAACCTTCCAAGCCAAGTCTTCAGGTTTGACATCTGCAAAAAAATGCCTGTCCCTCAGCAGCATATCCGCACTGAAACACAAATCGAAACCCTCACGTGGGCGGATAATTGCCGCATCGTCGCCTATGCCCAATACGACATCCTTATCCGTGCCTGTTTGCAAATACCGTTTGATGAAGTCAAATTCTTTCATGTCGCAAAATGTCCGAACGCACCGCTATGTTGATTTTTATTGATCTGCTGTATTTTACGCAGTACCGCACATAAAACGCAGCACCGCGTACAGCACTGATTTGAGAGAGTTTGTTCCCTCAAAAACAAATCCAAATTCTATCGCCTTCAAAACCGGAGTTTCAAGCACCAGGAAGATTTTGATGAAGCATAAACCCTACCCCATATTCTGACAATAACCGTTTCCGCAAGCATCCTAAAAACAAACCCCGCAAAAGCGGGGTTTGTTTTGTTTCATCAGAACCGATTAAAGTTTGATACGTAAACCTATTCTCTTATACAGAACAGGAATCCAACCCTACCCATCGGCAAGATGCTTTTAAAGCTTATTGCTGGGTGTGAACATGAGCCGGAGCAACCTGACGGGTTACGATGCTGCGGATTTTCACGTCAACACGGCGGTCAGGTTCGATACATGCAATCAGAGCCTCACGTTTTTTGGCTTTAGAGGCTTTTGCACCCAGTTTGGCAACTTCAGCTTCACAAACTTGAGTCATTTGCGCTTGAGATTCGCCCAAGCCGACAGCAGAAGTTTTGGAAGCAGGCACACCGTTGCTGACCAAGTAGTTTGCCACTACGTTGGCGCGACGCTCGGACAGGGCCTGGTTGTATTTTTCAGAACCCATGAAGTCGGTATGACCTTCAACACGTACGGATTGTACGTTGGTTTGACCCAGGCGTTGGGCCAATACTTTCAGGTTGTCTTGGGCTTCGGCACGCAGTACGTCTTTGTCGAAACCGAACAGGGTTTTGGCAGACAGAGAAACGGTTTCGTCAACATATTGCGGAGCCTGCTCTACAACAGCAACAGGAGCCGGTTCAACTGCATCGCCGCACTCTACGCGGCCTTGGGTTGCTTTGTCGAAGTAGGTATTTTTCCAGCATTCGCCGTAGTTGTTGCGTACGACTTCTTGCGATTGGCCGCTCACGGTATAACCGTGGATATGGGCTTCGCTCGCCATAGCAGTGCCGGAAGCGAGCAATGCAACGAATAATGCGCTTAATTTCAGCTGTTTGGTCATTTTATTCCCTCATTAAATTTGTACAGCAGATACAGGAGCAACTGCTGAATTGCCAACATACAGGCCGCTGTAGAAACATGGCGGCAAATCGGATATTTCAGTCTCCACTATAAAGAAGCAGGGGGCGGACTGTCAATACTCAACGCCTGAAAACAACCGTAAAACAGCCTGTTTCCTAATCGTCTATCATGCCGAAAAATCAATTCCGTGTCATTACTTTAGGGGGATTTTTTCCATATCGCACAATTGCCGTTGCACAAAAACAACAAACACAACGGCAAAGCCCCATACCGTACCGGCAAGAAAATATGATAAATTATAAACAATGTTCAGCCACCCGACACAGATCCACACCGACCCGCCATGAAATTACAACAATTGAAATACACCTTAGAAGTTTACCGGCACAACCTGAACGTTTCCGAAGCGGCCGAGGCCTTATTCACATCACAACCCGGCATCTCCAAACAAATCAAATTGCTGGAAGAAGAAATCGGCATTCAGATTTTTATCCGCAGCGGCAAGCGCGTGGTTTCGGTCTCGCAGCCGGGCAAGGTGGTTTTGGATATTGCGGAACGTATTTTGCGCGATGTTCAGAACATTAAAAATATCGGCAGCGAGTTTACCGGACAGGACAGCGGTTCACTGACGGTAGCCACAACACATACTCAGGCACGCTATGCCCTGCCCTTGATTGTTGCCGATTTTGTGAAACGCTATCCGAAAGTCAATCTGACCATCAAACAGGGAAGCCCTGCCGCCATCGCACGTATGGTTACCTCAGGTGAGGCGGATTTGGCGATTGTTACGGAACGGATAGACGACCACCCCGAATTGGGAAGACTTTCCTGCTACGACTGGACACACGCGGTGATTGTGCCGAACGACCATCCGCTGCTCGAATGCAGGAATCCCCTCCGCATTGAAGATTTGGCGAGGTTTCCGCTGATTACTTATGAATTTGCATTCAATGCGGGCAGCAGCATCGCGCGGGCATTCTCCAAAGCCCGTTTGGAACGGCCGGATGTCGCATTGGCGGCGGCGGATACGGATGTATTGAAGACTTATGTGCGCTTGGGTTTGGGCGTGGGACTGATGGCGAAAATGGCGTACAACCCGGATACGGACGGCGATTTGCAGCTTGTGGATGCGGCACACCTGTTCGAGCCGTCGCCGACGTGGATTGCTTTGCGCAACGATACTTATTTGCGCGGATATGCCTACGACTTTATCCAAGCGTTTGCGCCGCACCTGACACGCGAAAAGGTGGACAGGATTCTGTACACGCCCATCAGCGAGGATTTTTCGATTTAGGCGGCTGCCGGTTTTCAGACGGCACTTTGCGGCAGATAAAACAAACAGGGCAGATGTTTTCGTCTGCCCTGTGTTTATTGAGAATGCCGTCTGAAATGTTCGTACAGGTTAATCAAATAGCGTGCGAGCAGCCGGACACCATCTTCTTCAGCACTTGCAGATTGAGAATCTTGATGTGTTTGTGTTCGACGGAAATCAATCCTTCCTGATGGAACTTGGACAATGTGCGGCTGACGGTTTCGAGTTTCAGCCCGAGATAGCTGCCGATTTCTTCGCGGGACATTCTTAAGATGAAGTCGTTGGCGGCAAAACCGCGCGAGTAGAGCCTTTGGGAAAGGTTCAGCAGGAAGGCGGCAATCCGTTCTTCGGCGCGCATATTGCCCAACAGCAGCATAACACCTTGATCGCGCACGATTTCACGGCTCATCATACGGAAGAAGTGGGTACGCAGGCTGGGGATATTCTGACCAAGTTCTTCGATGTGGGTAAACGGCAGTTCGCACACTTCGCTGTCTTCCAAGGCGACCGCGTCGCAACTGTGCACATGGGCACAGATGCCGTCCATGCCGATGAGTTCGCCCGACATAAAAAAACCCGTTACCTGATCGCGACCGTCCTGACTGGCGACGGTTGTTTTGAAGAAGCCCGAACGGATGGCAAAGAGCGAGGTAAAGGCTTCGCCGGCACGGAAAAGGTATTCGCCTTTTTTCAGGCGGCGGCTTTGGCGGATGACGGCATCGAGTTGGCTGAACTCGTTGGGCAGCAATCCGACAGGCAGACAAAGTTCCCGCAAAGAACAGGAAGAACACAAGGTTTTCATCTGATGTGTAGTATTATGCGAAGCCATACCGTACCTTTTCGTGTGTTTTGCCCCATCCCAATTATGTGCTTGTTGACACATATCAAGACAGGTTTATCATACTGTGGCATTCTACCAAACTATCCAAAATTTGACTAACATCATAAAACCGCACACACACCATGAAAATTATTCAGATACAGAACAATCACAATGTAAACGATGACCGCCCCGAGTTTGACCGCGAACTGATTGCCAGCCTGCCCGCCAGCGGCCCGCGCTATACTTCCTACCCTACCGCCGACCGTTTCCACGACGGTTTCCGCGAAGGCGAATATATCAAAGCTTTACATTTGCGCGGTATGGGCGCGTTAAACAAACCGTTTTCCCTTTACATTCACATTCCGTTCTGCAACACCATCTGCTACTACTGCGGCTGCAACAAAATCATCACCAAAGACAAAAGCCGTGCCGATGCCTACATCGAATATCTTGAAAAAGAAATGGAACTGCTCGCCCCGCATCTGAACGGACGGCATCAGCTTGCCCAACTGCACTTCGGCGGCGGCACGCCGACCTTTTTGAGCGACGAACAGATCGAACGCGTCTTCCGTATGATACGCAAACATTTCGAACTGATACCGTCCGGCGAATACTCCATCGAAATCGACCCGCGCAAAGTCAGCCGCGACACCGTCCTCATGCTCGGCAGGCTCGGCTTCAACCGCATGAGCGTCGGCATTCAGGATTTCGACCCCAAAGTGCAGGCGGCGGTCAACCGCATCCAAAGCTACGACGAAACCAAAGAAGTCATCGATGCCGCCCGTGAGGCAGGGTTCAAATCCGTCAGCGTCGATTTGATTTACGGTCTGCCGCACCAGACTTTGGAAAGTATCAAAACCACCATAGACACGGTTTTGTCGCTCGACCCCGACCGCCTCGCCCTTTATCACTACGCCCACCTGCCACATGTTTTCAAACCGCAACGCCGCATCGATACCGCCGCCGTCCCCGGCAGCGAGGAAAAACTCGATATGCTGCAATACTGCGTCCAAACCCTGACCGAACGCGGCTACGTCTTCATCGGCATGGACCATTTCGCCAAGCCGGACGACGAACTCTCCATCGCCCTCAAAGAAGGCTTCCTCCAGCGCAACTTCCAAGGCTATTCGACCTACGCGGATTGCGATTTGGTCGCCATCGGTGTGTCGTCCATCGGTAAAATCGGCAACACCTACTCCCAAAACGAACGAGACATCGATGCCTACTATGCCGCCATCGACGAAGGCAGACTGCCCATCATGCGCGGCTACCAGCTCAATCAGGACGACATCCTGCGCCGCAGCATCATTCAGGATTTGATGTGCCGCTTCGCGCTCGACTACCGTGTTTACGAAGACATATTCGGTATCCCGTTCGACCGTTACTTCAAAGACGAACTGGCGGATTTGGAAAAACTCGCCGGTTTGGGATTGGTGCGCCTGAACAGCCACGGGCTGACCGTTACCCCGAAAGGACGCTTCCTCATCCGCAACATCGCCATGGTCTTCGACTACCACCTGCGCCATAAAGAAACCAGGGCGAAATACTCACAAACCGTATGATTGTATTTCAAATATACGGATGCCGTCTGAAAGGCTTTTTCAGACGGCATTTTGCTGCCGGCAGGATAAGTGTTTTCAAGAACAGGCGGCGGCATATCATAACGTTCCGCACCTTTGTGTCCGATCGTTCCGAAACCGAGATATAGCGGATTAACAAAAATCAGGACAAGGCGACGAAGCCGCAGACAGTACAAATAGTACGGAACCGATTCACTTGGTGCTTCAGCACCTTAGAGAATCGTTCTCTTTGAGCTAAGGCGAGGCAACGCCGTACTGGTTTAAATTTAATCCGCTATACCAAACGGCATATCCCGACAGAACAGATTGTGCATAAGGCACAAGCCCGCACATTCCATCAACAAAATGCCGTCTGAACACGGGTTCAGACGGCATCAGTATTTTACAATCAGAACACTGCCTGCAAAATCAAATAGCTGGCCACCGACAGGACGGCGGCGGCAGGCAGGGTAATGACCCACGCCAAACCGATGGGCTTCATCAGTTTCCAGTTGGCATTGCGGTTGACCAAACCGATACCAAGCACCGCACCGACCAAGATGTGCGTACTGGACACGGGCAGCCCCATTAGCGACGCGCCCATCACGACGGAGGCGGCGGACAGTTCGGCGGTAAATCCCGAGGCGGGATGCATTTCCGCCAAACTCGTACCGACGGTTTTAATCACCTCTTTACCGACAAACCACAAACCGACAATCAGCGCGATACCGAAAGTCAGCATCGCAATCGGAGGGACGGCGCTTTGCGCGGTAACGCTATTCGTCCGCAAAACATCCATAATCGCGGCAAACGGACCGATGGCGTTGGCAATATCGTTCGCACCGTGGCTGAATGCGAAGCCGCAGGCGGTAAAGACCTGCATCCATGAAAACATCTGAAAGGTCGATTTGCCCAAGTCTTTACGCTTGAGGCTTTTGGCAAACACAAACGTCCCCATCCACACCGCCGCGCCTATCATAAAGATGGTCAGGAAGCTGTTGACGTTGCTCATGCCCAGATGCAGGTTCTTCAGACCCTTGAAAATCAGCATAGCGGAAATCATCATCGCGCCGAACGAAGCGATAAAGGGAACCCAAGAGTGCAACGCCTTGTAAGAATCGACATTGTTTTTACGGTTATCGAACGCATAAAGACCGCGGTAATACTCCGATTGCAGCTCTTGCGGATCAAATTCGGGCTCATCGTAAATTTGCGCGTCGTGCGCCATTTTGGTGGCGTATTCGACTTTTTCGGCTTCGGACAAACCCTCGAAAAACAAGCGGTGCTGTTCTTTATACGCCTTTTTTTCCTGCTTGATGCCCTTGAGCGTGCCTTCCGCCCAAGCGTTGTAATCTAAGACGTTTTTCTTGACGCGCGAAAACAGGAAATAGGAAACCGCACCGCCCAACACGGGCGACAATACCCAAGATATCCCGATTTCGCCCAGCTTGCCCCACCGTATCAACGCCACCCCGTCCGCATTATGCGTAAACGCCATACACAACGCACTGCCGACGATGCCGCCGATAATCGCGTGCGTCGTCGAAACCGGCAGGCCTTTGCGGGACGCGAACAGCAGCCACAACGCCGCCGCCAAAAGTGCGGACATCATAATAAACACAAACTGTATGGGTTCGAGATCCATACCGTTCAGATTGACGATGCCTTTGCGTATGGTATCGGTTACCTCGCCGCCCGCGATGACCGCGCCGCTGACTTCAAACACCGCCGCAATCAGCAAAGCCTGCGGGATGGTCAGCGTGCCGGAACCGACGCTGGTGCCGAAAGAATTGGCAATATCGTTGCCGCCGACGTTGAACGCCATAAACACGCCGAACATCGTGGCGATGATGAAAAGCACGCTGTTATTGTAGTGGGTATAACCCAAACCCCAATAGATAAAATAGCCGACTATGCCTACCAGCATGGCGGCAAAGACGGCGTTAATCAGTTTCAAGTTCGCACTCATTTGAGTTTGAGCCATGGAAGATTCCTTAGTGAACACAGAAGGGTTTTCGCGGATATTGTAACCTTTTGCAATCCGTCTTGAAACATTTATTTACACTGCACCAGCAAATCGGTATACGAGCGTCAATACACGTTAAAATGGCGTTTTGCACCAGTTTGGGAGTGATGATGGAAACACAGCTTTACATCGGCATCATGTCGGGAACCAGTATGGACGGGGCGGATGCCGTGCTGGTACGGATGGACGGCGGCAAATGGCTGGGCGCGGAAGGGCACGCCTTTATCCCCTACCCTGACCGGTTGCGCCGAAAATTGCTGGATTTGCAGGACACGGGCGCGGACGAACTGCACCGCAGCAGGATTTTGTCGCAAGAACTCAGCCGCCTGTATGCGCAAACCGCCGCCGAACTGCTGTGCAGTCAAAACCTCGCGCCGTCCGACATTACCGCCCTCGGCTGCCACGGGCAAACCGTCCGACACGCGCCGGAACACGGTTACAGCGTACAGCTTGCCGATTTGCCGCTGCTGGCAGAACTGACTCAGATTTTTACCGTCGGCGACTTCCGCAGCCGCGACCTTGCTGCCGGCGGACAAGGTGCGCCGCTCGTCCCCGCCTTTCACGAAGCCCTGTTCCGCGACGACAGGGAAACACGCGTGGTACTGAACATCGGCGGGATTGCCAACATCAGCGTACTCCCCCCCGGCGCACCCACCTTCGGCTTCGACACGGGGCCCGGCAATATGCTGATGGACGCGTGGACGCAGGCACACTGGCAGCTTCCTTACGACAAAAACGGTGCAAAGGCGGCACAAGGCAACATATTGCCGGACCTGCTCGGCAGGCTGCTCGCCCACCCGTATTTCGCACAACCCCACCCCAAAAGCACGGGGCGCGAACTGTTTGCCCTAAATTGGCTTGAAACCTACCTTGGCAGCGGCGAAAACCAATACGACGTATTACGGACGCTTTCCCGTTTTACCGCGCAAACCGTTTGCGACGCCGTCTCACACGCAGCGGCAGATGCCCGTCAAATGTATATTTGCGGCGGCGGCATCCGCAATCCTGTTTTAATGGCAGATTTGGCAGAATGTTTCGGCACACGCGTTTCCCTGCACAGCACCGCCGACCTGAATCTCGATCCGCAATGGGTAGAAGCCGCCGCATTTGCATGGTTGGCGGCGTGTTGGGTCAACCGCATCCCCGGTAGTCCGCACAAAGCAACCGGCGCATCCAAACCGTGTATTCTGGGCGCGGGATATTATTATTGAGCGCAAATGCCGTCTGAAAGCCCGTTCCGCCGTTCAGACGGCATTTTTGATACAAAGCAGGTAACCAAAGGAGCGTTTGACGGAAAAGGAGAAACTAAAATAAAGGATTACACTTGGCATCATCAAGATACCGGATGTATCGGCTGGAAAGCGATGAACACAAGAAGATAATTATGTGGAAAATTTATAAAGAAAATAGCACTGACTTAAATTTTGCCCTAGGTAGTATATATTGCCAAGCAATCAATCTTACCGAATTTAAAATGTGGGTCGAAAAAATCATAAGGGAAATGGACTTAGATGAAATTCCAAATTATTTTTTTGATCTAACAGATCTTCAATCACTATTCCATCTAATTGATATTATAGGATTTGTTCCCGAAAATAACTTATCAAAAAATCAGGATAATGCATTAACAGGCATTGCCTTCTTAAGGGGGATAGATGTCTATGACCCTCCCGTTTCAAAAGAAAAAGCATTAAAAGCCTTAAAGAAACATCCTGAAATTTATCAGAGGTTTCAGCATTTCTTTCCGTTTGTAGAACTGCTCCCGCCTTAAACAGTCAAAATGCCGTCTGAAAGCCCTTTCCGCCGTTCAGACGGCATTTTCGCCCCTTTTCCTTACAAACGGAGACCTTTGCAAAATTCCCCAAAATCCCCTAAATGTCTTGGTGGGAATTTAGGGGATTTTGGGGAATTTTGCAAAGCTCTCAGGCTACTTGAAAAGTTTGGGAGATTTTCAGGTAGCCTTTGGTATTGGGCGCAACAGACGCAGGTACAGATTAGGCGGTGCGCCGTAATCGTACGAATGCCGATTCAACCCAAGCAGACATCAGTATTTGGGAAGTGGGTGTTCGATGGAGCAAAGGTTGTACGGAGGGTGGAAGGATTTGTTCGTGCGATTACGCCACTTGAGGTGGCTAATTGTACTTACCCGGGTTTCAGGTAACCTTTGGGTGTTTGGTATGGTCGCGCTTGAAAAAACGTGTTTTAAGGGACAAATGCCGTCTGAAAATTGGTTTTAAGACGGCATTTTCGGTTTGTGTGAAACAATGAGGTAAACTGCACTACGGAATACTTCCCTTGGAAATGGGAAAAGGCAGCATTTTTATGCTGCTTTTTATACGCAAGGGAATTAGAACGTTGCGGCTACGCGGAAGCCGCACTCGTTAAACTTTTCGCTGTCTGTTTTGGTTTTGGTAGTATTCGAGACAAATTCGGCAGACTTGCGGATTGCGCGGTGGCGGTAATATGGGTCAAACTCTACGCCGAGACTGCCGGTCAGTTGTTTGCCCACATTCAGACCGTTGCTGACGAACCGGCCTTTGGAGTTTAGGCTGGCATCTTGGGAAGCAATTGCTATTTTGTTTTTGTTGCGGAGATAGACAGCCACCCCGCTTATGGCTTCAGAAACCAGCCTTCGCCAAGGTTTTGACGGATTTTACCATCTGCTTGCAGGGGGAGGCGTTCGCTTTTGGACAGGCGTAGCCGCAGCACTTTTCTCCCAAATAACGTTTAACTTGGACGCGCTCCAAACCGCCACCGCCACGGAAACGTGTGGATTCGGCGACCGGTTGGGTGTAGGTATAACCGGCATACACGGCAGCCATTTTGCCTATTGCGCCGTTAGCGATGTGTGCATTCCCTCTTTTGTCGTCTGCATCGTTTTTGCTTCGGGCGTACTCTGCCTTAAAACGCATATCGTGGCGTTTGTTGAACGAAAGCCGATGGACGGTGTGCGTTATTTTTCTTTCAAATTGCCGGTAGTGGCTTTGCCTTTAACATAAGCGGCAAAGACTTTGTATTCGCTTTTGCCGTTAGACTCGGGAATATCGGCTACCGTAACGGCGGACACGGTTGCAAGTGAGAGTGCAAGCAGGGTTTTTTCATTTTTTTATAATGAGGATAAATAAATGGAGAAAGTGCGGGAAATACCCGCATTCCAATTAAATCTTTTTTCAAGCAATTAGTTCTTTTGTTTTCAACATTTTCCTTGCGTATGAAATTTTGCCGGATGTGCAGGCGGAATCGGCAGCGGGGTGTCCTGTACCGGATTGTCGTGGAAACGGGAAAACGGATGTTCCGTGCGGTTTTGCCCGAATGAATGGCGGATATTGTTTTTATCAATCTGTTTCTTTTTCTTTGAAATAAAATTTCTAAAATATTGAAAATATGAAATTTAAAATCTATGAAAAAAGATATATCAGTTATTTTGAAATAAAATAGCTTTGTAGTAATATGTTGCACTTGTTTGTGCAAGGTAAACGATGTAACCTAAGCCGCGTATAAAAACCCATCAGGAAAGATGCAAGATGACACACCATTACCCCACAGACGATATTAAGATTAAAGAAGTTAAAGAGTTGTTGCCGCCGATTGCCCATCTTTACGAGCTGCCGATTTCCAAAGAGGCTTCGGGCTTGGTTCACCGCACCCGTCAGGAAATTTCCGATTTGGTTCACGGCAGGGACAAGCGGCTGTTGGTCATTATCGGACCGTGTTCGATTCACGATCCGAAAGCGGCGTTGGAATATGCGGAGCGTTTGTTGAAACTCCGTAAGCAGTATGAAAACGAGCTTTTGATTGTGATGCGAGTTTATTTCGAGAAGCCGAGGACGACGGTGGGTTGGAAAGGTTTGATTAACGACCCGCATTTGGACGGTACGTTCGATATCAATTTCGGTTTGCGTCAGGCGCGCAGCCTGTTGTTGTCGTTGAACAATATGGGTATGCCTGCCTCTACCGAGTTTTTGGATATGATTACGCCGCAATATTATGCGGACTTGATTTCTTGGGGGGCAATCGGCGCGCGGACGACCGAAAGCCAAGTTCACCGCGAATTGGCAAGCGGGCTGTCCTGCCCCGTCGGCTTTAAAAACGGTACGGACGGCAATTTGAAGATTGCCATTGACGCAATCGGTGCGGCGAGCCATTCGCATCATTTCTTGTCTGTAACCAAGGCCGGACATTCCGCCATTGTCCATACCGGCGGCAATCCCGACTGTCATGTCATTTTGCGCGGCGGAAAAGAGCCGAATTATGATGCGGGACACGTCAGCGAGGCGGCGGAACAACTGCGTGCGGCAGGGGTAACCGACAAGCTGATGATCGATTGCAGCCACGCCAACAGCCGCAAGGATTACACCCGGCAGATGGAAGTGGCACAAGACATTGCCGCCCAATTGGAACAGGACGGCGGCAATATCATGGGCGTGATGGTGGAAAGCCATTTGGTCGAAGGCAGGCAGGACAAGCCGGAAGTGTACGGCAAAAGCATTACCGATGCGTGTATCGGTTGGGACGCGACTGAAGAACTGTTGGCATTGTTGGCAGGTGCGAATAAAAAACGTATGGCGCGCGCCGGTTGAGATTTTTGACGCAGAATGTCATAAAATGCCGTCTGAAGCGTTCAGACGGCATTTTTGTGGAGGAAATATGCTCAAAATAACCCTAATTGCGGCGTGTGCGGAAAACCTGTGCATCGGGGCGGGCAATGCTATGCCTTGGCACATCCCCGAAGATTTCGCATTTTTCAAAGCCTATACCTTGGGCAAACCCGTCATTATGGGGCGGAAAACGTGGGAATCCCTGCCCGTCAAACCCCTGCCCGGACGGAGGAACATCGTCATCAGCCGGCAGGCGGATTATTGCGCGGCAGGCGCGGAAACGGCGGCAAGTTTGGAGGCTGCATTGGCATTGTGCGCAGGCGCGGAAGAAGCCGTCATTATGGGCGGCGCGCAGATATACGCACAAGCGATGCCGTTGGCGACCGATTTGCGGATAACCGAAGTGGATTTGTCTGTGGAAGGAGATGCGTTTTTCCCTGAAATAGACCGGATGCATTGGAAAGAAGCAGAGCGGACGGAACGCCGTGTCAGCAGCAAAGGCGTTGCATATACATTCGTGCATTACCTCAAGGGATAACTGCAAGGCAGATGCCGTCTGAAGCCGTTTCAGACGGCATTTTTCCAGCTTGAGAACGGGTGTTTGCTCAAGTATGCATTGGTAAACATGCCGTCTGAAGTGATTTCCCGTCCCAGCCAGTCCGGACGGTCAAAATCGGCATTCTCGTCGGGCAACTCGATTTCCGCGACGACCAAAGGCGCATTATCGCCAAGAAAAACATCGATTTCAAACAGGCTGCCGCCCCATCTGACCGGATAACGCCGTTTTTCCATCTTAAACGGGCACATCGTTTCCATCATCTTTTCCGCATCGGCAAGCGGGATTTCGTATTCAAACTCGCTGCGGCTGATTTCCGAAATATAGCCTTTCAGCGTCAGCCACGCCCGTTTTCCGGCAATGCGGACGCGGACGGTGCGTTCTTTTTCGACAGACAGATAACCCTGCCTCAACAGCAGCGGCTCATCGGCGTATTGCCGCCAGTTGTCGTTTCCAATCAAAAAACGGCGTTCGATTTCTATCGGCATAAGATGCTCCGTCAAAACGGTTTGAACACGACCAGATACAGCGCGGCAACCATCAGCAGCACGGGGATTTCGTTGAACACGCGGTACCAGCGGTGTGAAAAAGCATTGCTGTAATCCTGAAAACGGCGCAGCAGCACGCCGCAATACAACTGGTAAGCCAAGAGCATCAAGCCCAAACACAGTTTGACGTGAACCCAGCCGCTGCCCCACCAGCCGGCGGCAAACGGTATCGCCGCGCCGAACACGACCGCGCCGAAGCCTAACGGCGACATAAAACGGTACAGCCGCACCGCCATACCCGACAGGCGCACATACTCGGGATTGCCGCGCGGCGCATCAATCATCGCCATATTGACGAAAATCCTCGGCAGGTAAAACAGCCCTGCAAACCACGAAATGACAAAAAATAAGTGAAACAGCTTGAACCAAGAAAACATCATCGCCCACACCCTGCCGAAAAGCGGTATTGTACAGGCAAACCGCTTGGGAAACGTGATAAAATCAGGCGGATAAACAAATCGAATAAATCCTTACCGCAAAACGGAGGCAAAATGCTCAAATCCATCGAACTCAATTCACACATCCGCAACCGCCTTGCAGCATATCTGAAAGGCAGGGGTATGGATTTTCAGACGGCGATGCAGGAAGAAGAAGGCAACAAAGAAATCGCCTCCATCGTCCACAGCGGTCTGCCCACTCTGGTACGCAAACTGTATTCCGAACAAAAAATGCAGAAGTTTTTTTGGGAAAAGCGGGATTTGATTGCCGACTACATCAGTAGCCGGATGCAAGGATAGGCGGCTGAAATCTGTTTTCAGGCAAGTGAAAAGACAATATAGCGGATTGAAATTACGCTTATCGTCATTCCCGCCCGCGCGGGAATCCGACTTGTCCAGTTTCGGTTCTTTTTCTCGTTTCGGGTGATTTCTAAACTGTCATTCCCGCGCAGGCGGGAATCCAGACCTTTAAACTCCGGCCATCTCCGATAAATTCTTGCGGCATTGAAATTCTAGATTCCCGCTTTCGCGGGAATGACGGCGGAGGGGTTTTTAGTTTTCCCGATAAATGCACATCATCCAAAATCCCGTTATTCCCACAAAAACAGAAAATCAAAAACAGCAACCTGAAATCCCGTCCTTCCCGCACAGGTGGAAATCCGACTTGTCCGGTTTCGGTGATTTTTCGTTTCGCAACTTTTGAGCCGTCATTCCCGCGCAGGCGGGAATCCAGACCTTTAAACCCCGACCATCCCCGATAAATTCTTGCGGCATTGAAATTCTAGATTCCCGCTTTCGCGGGAATGACGATGGAGGTTTTTTGTTTTTCCTGATTTTTCATTGTGGTGTAGTTTGATGTAGTATATAATCATTATAATTTTAACACTTGACAAAGGAAAATTTCTCATGACACTGAAAGCAAGCAAGCAAGCAAGCAAGCAAGCAAGCAAGCGGTCGGGTTAATCTATTAACATTATCTGTTTTATCGCTGTTTTGCACGCCATATGCTTGGGGTTCGGATGTGTACGATCCCGTCAAAGAAGCCGAGATTAAAAACAAATTTATTTTAGAAGCGGCGGAAGACAGAAATTCCCACGTTTGGCGCGGCCCGTGCAGCATATCTTTTGATTGCTTCGGTGCTTTCAGTTATCAGCCCGGTTCAAATACTCGTTCTACAAATATTGGCGATGCTGCCGATTTTTCATTTTCAGACAAGCCGGTAAACGGTGTTTCCCATTATTTTTCCAGCGGTAAAACCGATCAAAATTCATCCGAATACGGGTATGACGAAATCAATATCACGGGTAAAAACTACAATAGCGGCATCCTCGCCGTCGATAATATGCCCGTTGTTAAGAAATATGTTACAGAGAATTACGGAACTGATTTAAAGCAGGCGGTTAAGAAGCAATTAAAGGCTTTGTATGACACGAAACCCGAAGATTGGGAAAAAAATAAAAAAATAGTTGAGGAAGTGTATAGAAAACAGCTTGGAGGAACATTTGATATACTTAAACAGAAAAGACCCAATATAATTAATCAATTGATAGAAGACGCCGTACTCACTCCTTATCCATCATCTACCAATCTCGACAACATCTTCAATAAAACACTGCACGTCAAAATCGAAAACAAATCCCACGTCGCCGGACAGGTGTTGGAACTGACCAAGATGACGCTGAAAGATTCCCTTTGGGAACCGCGCCGCCATTCCGACATCCATACGCTGGAAACTTCCGATAATGCCCGCATCCGCCTGAACACGAAAGATGAAAAACTAACCGTCCATAAAGCGTATCAGGGCGGCGCGGATTTCCTGTTCGGCTACGACGTGCGGGAGTCGGACGAACCCGCCCTGACCTTTGAAGACAAAGTCAGCGGAAAATCCAATGTGGTTTTGGAACAAAATCCAAAAAATGTGAAAACGCTCGACGGGCGCAAACTGATTGCGGCGGAAAAGGCAGACCCTAATTCGTTTGCGTTTAAACAAAATTACCGGCAGGGACTGTACGAATTATTGCTCAAGCAATGCGACGGCGGATTTTGCTTGGGCGTGCAGCGTTTGGCTATCCCTGAGGCGGAAGCGGTTTTATATGCCCAACAGGCTTATGCGGCAAATACTTTGTTTGGGCTGCGTGCCGCCGACAGGGGCGGCGACGTGTATGCCGCCGATTCGTCCCGTCAAAAATTGTGGCTGCGCTTCATCGGCGGCCGGTCGCATCAAAATATACGGGGCGGCGCGGCTGCGGACGGCCGGCGCAAAGGCGTGCAAATCGGCGGCGAGGTGTTCGTGCGGCAAAATGAAGACAGCCGGCTGGCAATCGGCGTGATGGGCGGCAGGGCCGGCCAGCACGCATCAGCCAACGGCAAGGGCGGTGCGGCAGGCAGTTATTTGCATGGTTATGGCGGGGGTGTTTATGCTGTGTGGCATCAGTTGCGCGATAAACAAACGGGTGCGTATTTGGACGGCTGGTTACAATACCAACGTTTCAAACACCGCATCAATGATGAAAACCGTGCGGAACGCTACAAAACCAAAGGTTGGACGGCTTCTGTCGAAGGCGGCTACAACGCGCTTGTGGCGGAAGGCGTTGTCGGAAAAGGCAATAATGTGCGGTTTTACCTGCAACCGCAGGCGCAGTTTACTTATTTGGGCGTAAGCGGCGGCTTTACCGACAGCGAGGGGACGGCGGTCGGACTGCTCGGCAGCGGTCAGTGGCAAAGCCGCGCCGGCATTCGGGCAAAAACCCGTTTTGCTTTGCGTAACGGTGTCAATCTCCAGCCTTTCGCCGCTTTTAATGTTTTGCACAGGTCAAAATCTTTCGGCGTGGTAATGGACGGCGAAAAACAGACGCTGGCAGGCAAAACGGCACTCGAGGGGCAGTTCGGCATTGAAGCCGGTTGGAAGGATTATTTGTCTGCGCGCCTCGGATACGGCAAAAGATCAGACGGCAATAAAGAAGCCGCATTGTCGGTCAAATGGCTGTTTTGATGCGTCGGGAAATGTTTTGACGCACAGGCGGCACACCAATCTGAACCCTGCCGACCCGAAGGGTAGCGCATAATGATGAAACCGGCGGGAAACTGCCGGTTTTTTGCCGCCGTCTGAGACCCGGTTCGGGCTTCAGACGGCATTGTCGCGGCATCGGGCGGCAGGGTTTGGAACAGCGGCATAAAAAACTGATACAATCCGCTGGTTGATAATGGTTATTTTTTATTTTTATTTTTGTGGGAAGACATTTATGCCTGCACGAAACAGATGGATGCTGCTGCTTTTATTGGCAAGCGCGGCATATGCCGAAGAAACACCGCGCGAACCGGATTTGAGAAGCCGTCCCGAGTTCAGGCTTCATGAAGCGGAGGTCAAACCGATCGACAGGGAGAAGGTACCGGGGCAGGTGCGGGAAAAAGGAAAAGTTTTGCAGATTGACGGCGAAACGCTGCTGAAAAATCCCGAATTGCTGTCCCGCGCGATGTATTCCGCAGTAGTTTCAAACAATATTGCCGGTATCCGCGTTATTTTGCCGATTTACCTACAACAGGCGCAGCAGGACAAGATGCTGGCACTTTATGCACAAGGGATTTTGGCGCAGGCAGACGGCAGGGTGAAAGAAGCGGTTTCCCATTACCGGGAATTGATTGCCGCCCAACCCGACGCGCCCGCCGTCCGTATGCGTTTGGCGGCGGCATTGTTTGACAACAGGCAGAACGAGGCGGCGGCAGACCAGTTCGACCGCCTGAAGGCGGAAAACCTGCCGCCGCAGCTGATGGAGCAGGTCGAGCTGTACCGCAAGGCATTGCGCGAACGCGATGCGTGGAAGGTAAACGGCGGTTTCAGCGTTACCCGCGAACACAATATCAACCAAGCCCCGAAACAGCAGCAGTACGGCAAATGGACTTTCCCGAAACAGGTGGACGGCACGGCGGTCAATTACCGGCTCGGCGCGGAGAAAAAATGGTCGCTGAAAAACGGCTGGTACACGACGGCGGGCGGCGACGTGTCCGGCAGGGCTTATCCGGGGAATAAGAAATTCAACGATATGACGGCAGGTGTTTCCGGCGGCATCGGTTTTGCCGACCGGCGTAAAGATGTCGGGCTGGCGGTGTTCCACGAACGCCGCACCTACGGCAACGACGCTTATTCTTACGCCAACGGCGCACGCCTTTATTTCAACCGTTGGCAAACCCCGAAATGGCAAACGCTGTCTTCGGCGGAGTGGGGGCGTTTGAAGAATACGCGCCGGGCGCGTTCCGACAATACCCATTTGCAAATTTCCAATTCGCTGGTGTTTTACCGGAATGCGCGCCAATATTGGACGGGCGGTTTGGATTTTTACCGCGAGCGCAACCCTGCCGACCGTGGCGACAATTTCAACCGTTACGGCCTGCGCTTTGCCTGGGGGCAGGAATGGGGCGGCAGCGGCCTGTCTTCGCTGTTGCGCCTCGGCGCGGCAAAACGGCATTATGAAAAACCCGGCTTTTTCAGCGGTTTTATAGTGGATTAAATTTAAATCAGGACAAGGCGGCGAAGCCGCAGACAGTACAAATATAGTCAATTAAAAACAAAATAGTACAATACTCAACTTTGAAGGTCTAACTATGGCATACTCTGCGGACTTAAAAAACAAAGCTTTAAACTATTACGAACAATGCAAAAACATCAGCCAAACCGCAGCAACGTTTAACTTGTCAAGAAACACGCTTTACCTGTGGATTCGCCTTAAAAAACAAACAGGCAGCCTAAAACATCAAGTTACCGGTCTAAATGCCGTCAAATTGGATAGGCAAAAACTGGCTCAATATGTTGGGCAACATCCGGATGCCTATCTGCATGAAATCGCCAAACATTTTGATTGTACGGCAGCCACCGTTTGCTATGCATTCAAACAGATGGGGATAACGCGCAAAAAAAGACCACCACTTACAAAGAACAAGACTCGGCCAAAGTAACGCATTATTTGACACAGCTGGCCGAATTTTCCGACTACCAACGTGTTTATTTGGATGAAACAGGATTTGACCGCTACCTGTTCCGTCCCTATGCCCGCAGCCTGAAAGGGCAAATAGTGAAAGCGCAGATAAGTGGAAAAAGATACCAACGCTCATCTCTGGTGTCCGCACAAGTCGGCAACCGGCTGATTGCTCCGATGGTTTATCAAAATACGATGACCGGAGTCTTTTTTGAAGCGTGGTTTCAGCAATGCCTACTGCCCGCATTGACTCAAAAATCGGTGATTATTTTAGATAATGCGCGATTTCACCGTATGAGACCCTTTTTCAGACGTTCCGCTCCGATACCCCCAACAAAACGCCGCCCGAACGCATGTTCGGACGGCGTTTGATGCGAGTGCAGACTTCCTCCTATTTTATTTTTTAGCCGCAGGCGTTGCCGGTTTTGCGGGGGCTTTTGGCGCGGGCGCGCCGACCGAAGCCTGGTCC
>NZ_CAUJAJ010000007.1 GCF_962747995.1 Neisseria viridiae
TGTCTGTCTTTCAAACAGTGTGAGGCCCAAGGCACTCACACTTATCGGTAATCTGTTTTGTTAAAGAGCGTTTGAACTGCTTCATCACCGCCGCTTCGTCAGCAGCGAAGAAGCGAACTATACGCTTGAAGAGATTTGCGGTCAACCGTTTTCTTGAAAAATTTTTATAAAAATATTTATCATATTGTTTATAAATTAATTTATATTTATTAACCTGCTTTTGCCATATAAAATTCTTCCAGCGCATGAGAGATATTTTCAGCCTGCCATGCATTTTTCAAAGGTGCAGTAATTTCGATTTCTTGTTGTTGATAGGTAAATTGTATTTTCCATGCATACAGGAACGTAGTTTCGGATTCTGTCCCTCCATATAAGCGGTCCCCCAAAATAGGACTGCCCAGACTTTTCATTGTTACTCTCAGCTGATGTGTCTTACCCGTATGGGGTTCAAGAATGAACAGCCGCATTTTTTCACTGATACGTATACTAAAAAAACGGGTAACGGCAATATTTTCCATATTGCGCGTCAACTTCCACATCCCGCGCCTGGATTTTTCCATGCCGCCTTTTATCCATCCTTGTTTTTTGGACGGTTTGCGGTCGGACAAAGCCAAATAGGTTTTCTTCATTTTCCTTTCGGCAAATTGTGCGGCAAGAACAGCGGCACTTTGGGAATTAAGGGCAAACAGCAGTATGCCTCCGGTCTGCTTGTCCAACCTGTGCAGCAACCATACCTTTTCTACGCCCAACTGTGCCGCAAGTGTTGCCGTCAGACTGACTTCGCCGTCGGAACGGTGGACGGATATGCCTTGAGGTTTATTGATGGCGACAAAATCTTGGTGTCTGAATAAGATTTCCCACATATTTGAACCTGAATATATTTGACAGAAGCTTTCTGTCAGGCATTGTTGTGATGTTCTGCAATCATTTTTTGGTACACGGCCGGCGGCACATATCTTTTGACGGTTTCCGTCCAGCCTTCCGGCCCGACCAAGCCTTTAACCATAGTGGACGACACTTCGGCGATTTCGCGCGGCGGCATAAGGAATACGGTGGATATTTCGGGGGCGAGGTCGCTGTTGATATGGCGCATGGAACGTTCGTATTCATAATCGGAGGCGGAACGGATGCCGCGCACGATGAATCCTGCCTGCACTTCGCGGGCGTAATGCACCAGAAACCGGTTTTCAAACACTTCAATTTTGACGTTTGGGAAGTTGTCGGTAATGGCGCACAACATATCCTGCCTTTCAGCGACGGTATAGGTGCTGCGTTTGTCGGGATTGATGCCGATGGCGACGATGAGTTCGTCAAACATAGATTGCGCCTGCCGTATCATCCACAGATGCCCCAATGTGGGCGGATCGAAACTGCCGGCATAAACGGCGCGGCGCGGTGTATTCGGTAACATATGATTCCTCCCGACTTCATAGCCAGCTGTGTTTTTATGTGTGTGTATCCGTATTGTATGCCCAAAACAAAATGCCGTCTGAAATAAGTGCTTTCAGACGGCATGGTTTGCATGGTGCTTCGCCTACATCAATCATCGCCGTTTAAGGACACAGGATGTTGAGCAGGCTGCTGAAGATGTTGTAAAGCGAGATAAACAGTGTCAGTGCCGCGCTGATGTGACTGTCTTCTCCGCCGTCGATGACGGTGCGCACCTGCCACATAATCATTAAGGAACTGAACAAGACAAACCCGGCGGAAATGGTCAGGGCGAGTGCGGGGATGCCTAAGAACAGGTTGGCAACCACGGCGACCATCAGAATGACTGCACCTACGGTCAGGAAACGTCCGAGCGCGTTCATATCGAGCCGGGTCCGGCGTGCCAATGCGGACATCGTTAAAAAGACGGCGGCGGTCATGGCTGCGGCAATGCCGACGATTTTCGCACCGTCGGTAATATGAAGCGCATATTGCAGCACAAGGCTGATCAATACGCCTATACCGAATGTGAATACCATCAACAGGGTAACGCCAGTATTGCTGTAACGGTTTTTCTCGATAAGATAAGTCATGCCGTAGAAAAATACCAAGAATGCGATGAGGCTGATCCAGCGCGAACCGAAGGCGGCATAAAAATTGAAATCCATGCCGGCGGCAAATACCGCACCTGCCACCGCAGGGATAAAGGACAGCCCGAGCAGGCGGTAAGTTTTTTGCAAAACGGTGTTTTTAGAAACTGTATGCGCGGTGTAGTCGTAAACGTCGTGCTGCATGGCATATGCTCCTGAAAGTGTGCTTGGGAATACTTGGGGATTTTAACATTGTTCAACGTCAAAACTTGTTCGGTTGCGTCAAGATAAGGTTGTCCTGAGTATTTTAAAGGCTGTCTGAAACAGGTTCGGACAGCCTTTATTTGAAGCAGGAAACCATTTATTGCGGAACATAGCCCTGAACAGCATCCGCGCCGTCGCCGAAGAAATACTGCTCCATCTGCTGAGCTAGGTATTCGCGCGCGCGCGGATCGGCAAGGCTTAAGCGGTTTTCGTTAATCAGCATCGTTTGGTGGCGCGTCCACGCCATCCATGCTTCTTGCGATACGTTTTCAAAAATGCGCTTGCCCAATTCGTTGGGAAGCGGTGGAAATTTCATGCCTTCGGCTTCTTTGTTGAGCTTGACGCAGAATACCATTCGTGCCATAGCGGATTCCTTTGCTGTGTTCAGAAATAACGGGGTGATTTTAACCGATTAGGGATACGGACAAAAGCCTTCTTATTCCCGATGATAGGGATGGTTGTGCAGGATGGAGGCGGCGCGGTAGAGCTGCTCGGTCAGAAGGACGCGCACCATCCCGTGCGGCAGGGTCAGGCTGGACAGGCGCATCATCATGCGTGCCTGCTGTTTGAGGCGGTCGGTCATACCGTCCGCGCCGCCGATGACGAAGCAGACGTGTTCGCCGTTTTGCTGCCAGCTTTTGAGGTGTTCCGCCAGCTCGACGGAGGTCGGTGCTTTGCCGCGTTCGTCAAGAACGACGAGGAACGCGCCTTGCGGTATGGCTTCGAAGATGCGTTTTTCTTCCGCCGCCATACCTTGGGCGGCATTCACGCCCGCGCCGCGTTTTTCGGGTTTGATTTCTTTGAGTGCGTAGGCGACGTCGCGTCCGAAGCGTTTGGCGTATTCGGCGACGGCCTCATCAACCCAGCGCGGCATTTTGGTGCCGACTGCCAAAACGGTAATGTTCAATGCTTTCTCCCTTACAGGAAAATGCCGTCTGAACATTCAGACGGCATCGGGAATCAGTCTGCCGCGTGCCACGGCTTCTGCATTCCGGCGTGGAAACTCGGTTTCTCGCCGCCCCAGAGGGTATCGATGTCGTAGAAGTCGCGCACGGCAGGGAGCATGACGTGGACGACGAGGTCTCCTGCATCAACCAACGTCCATTCGCCGCTGTCGCCTTCGGTACTGAGGATTTCAAAACCGGCTTCTTTCAAATCGACGGCAACGTTGTTGGCCAGTGCTTTGACTTGGCGCGTACTGTCGCCGCTGGCGATAATCATTCTGGCAAACAGCGAAGTTTTGTCTTGCGTTTCGAGAACGGAAATGTCTTTGGCTTTGATGTCTTCGAGGGCGTTGACGGCGACCTCGACCATTTTTTGCAGGTCTTGCAGTTCTTGTTCGTTCATTATTTTCCTAACGGGATGTTTTCAGACGGCATTATAGCCGTTCCTTACTGATTTGACTTTATTTTTCGTACAGCCGGTGTTCTCGGATATAACGGACGGCGGCAGGCGGGATGCCGTCTGAAACACCGGCGGCACTCAGGTTGTGGCGGATTTCCGTTGACGACACATTATGCATCGGGGCGGACAAGATGCGGACGCTGCCGTCCTGAAGGGACTTGCCCAGCCATGCGTGCAGTTCGCCCGGCATTTTGTGCAGGCTGTCGCCCTGCCTCATGGCGACGGCGATATTGGTTTCGCGCACGAGCAACTGCCATTTTTTCCAAGTATGCAGCTTCATCAGGCTGTCGCTGCCCATCAGCCACCAAAGTTGCGCGGACGGGAACTGCTGGCGAAAAATTTGGACGGTATCGTAAGTGTAAGTCGCGCCTTCTCGGACGATGTCGCAGTCGCTGACGGCAAAACGCGCGTCTTCTGCCGTCGCCAGTTCGACCATGGCAAGGCGGTCGGCAGCGGAAGCGGCGGCGGCATCTTTGTGATATGGGCCGCCTGCCGGCAGGAAAACAACCGTGTCCAACCCGATTTCATCGGCAAAGGCACGGGCGATATGAAGATGTCCGTTGTGTATCGGGTCGAAAGTGCCGCCGAACAGTCCGATTTTCTTCATGATGTTTCCGTTCCTTCCGATAAGTCCATGCCGTCTGAAACACTGCCGTCCACAATCAGGGTCAGTTTGCCGGTAACGGGATGGATGACCAATCCGTGAACGGCAATATGGCGCGGCATCAGCGGATGGCGGCGGATGAGTTCGACCGTATGGCGCACGCTGTCTTCGACGTTGTCGAAACCGGTCAGCCAGCCGTCGAGGTCGACACCTGCATAACGCAGGGTTTCGATACGGTCTTCGGGAATCCTGCTTTCCCGGACGCGCCCGAGGAATTCTTCGGCATTCAGCCCCTGCATACCGCAATCGTGGTGGGCGATGACCATAATTTCTTTGACTTTCAGCTCAAACACGGCAACCAGCAGGCTCCGCATCACCGAACCCCACGGGTGAGTAACCAGCGCGCCGGCATTTTTAATCAGCTTGGCATCGCCGTTTTTCAAACCCAAGGCATCGGGCAGCAGCTCGATAATCCGCGCATCCATGCAGGACAAAATCGCCAACTCCCTGCCCGGGTATTTGTCGGTAAAATATTTCTCATATTCGCCCGACTCGACAAACTTCTGATTATAGGAAAGGATTTCGCTCAACTCGCTCATTTTGCCGTCCTCTGAAAAAGGGTTCACATTATAACGTTTCCGACTGTTTTCCGCCTTCGCCGTTGTCCAACAGCAGGAAAATGCCCACCGCAAATGCCGACAACAGCAATGTCAACACCATTGCCCGCGCATAATTGTCCTCACCCGCACGCCCCAAATAGGCATAAATCAAAGTCGTCAACGTCTGCCATTCCGGACGCGACAGGAACAATGTCGCCGCAAATTCGCCCACGCAGGTTGCCGCCGCCAAAGTCAGGCCGCGCCGCAACGCCGGTTTCAAGAGGGGGAGCGTAATACGGTATGCCGTCTGAAAACCATCCGCGCCCAAACCCGCCGCCGCCCTGCCGTAATCCGGCGGCAGTGCATCCCAGGCCGACAAAACATCTTTTGCCACAAACGGATAAGCCAGCAGCGCATACATCGCCAACAGCAACGGCAACGAAGCCGTCCACTGCGGATAAAGCAGCAGCACGCCTGCCGAAACACAAACCGGCGACACCATAAACGGCAAAAACATCAGCCCGCGCATCCACGCCAACCGCCGCGCCGCCGCCGCATACATGACACCCAATACCGCCGCCGAAAATACCGCCGCCGCCGAGAAGCGCAAAGTATTCCACACCGCCTGCCAAGTTTCGCGTTCCGCCAACACCTGCCAAGATTCTCCCGCAGAACAGGCCTTTACCACGACCGCCGCCAGCGGGAACAGGCAGCATATACCCAACACCGCCGCCGCAAACGCCAGCAGCACATATTCCCCGACCGACTGCGGTTCAGACGGCATCACAGGGGAAACTGCCTTATCCGAACCCGCGCGTCTGCCGAACCACGCATACAGCAATCCCGCTGCCGCCGTTACCCCCAACACCAGCCACACCAGTGCCGAAGCCCCCGCCATATCGAGTTCGAACATGACCAACTGGTAAATTTCCACTTCGACCGTGGCATAACGGCTGCCGCCCAGCAGCAATGCCAGCCCGAACCCGGAAAAACAATACAGGAAGACAAGGCACACGCCACCGGCAAGCCACGGGCGCAAAACGGGCATTTCAATGTCCCAAAACCGCCGCCAAGCCCCCGCGCCCAACGTCCGTGCCGTCTGAAGCCGTGCCGCAGGCACTTGAACAAACCCCTGATATGCCGCCCTGACCAACACAGGAAGGTTAAAAAACACGTTGCCGTACAACAACAGATACGGCGTATCCTGCCAGCCGCGCCATAACAGGCCGTCCGCCCCGAACAAGGCCAGCACGCCCACGCCCGCCACCAACGTGGGCATCACAAACGGCAGCATCAGCAGGCGCAGCACAAAAGTCCGCCCCGGGAACGCCAGCCGCGCCAGCACCCACGCGACAGGTACGCCCAAGGGAAGCACCAAGATACAGGTTGCCGCCGCCTGAAATACCGTCCATGCCAAACGTTCGAGCATATAAGCATCCGACAGCACCGCGCCCCATGCAAAACCGTCATATGCCGCCATCGCCCACAAAGGCGCAAGCACCATCGCGGTCAAAAAAAACAGGGGCGGCAGCGTAACCAATCCGACAACCGCCCAACGCCGCATATCCATCCGTTTTCCCATTTCAAAACATAATGGCTGGATTGTACCCAAAGCCGATCAAAAATGACTGCACAATTTTATCCGTCCTCAGTCAAACCGCCGCCAACCGCCGGAATTCAGAGGCAAACACCGGCGCGGGTGCGTAACAAAGCAGCCGAAACCGGTACGCCGAACCGGAAAACATATTCAAACCCGAAACAAAATGCCGTCTGAAACCCTTTCAGACGACATCGGATTCCTACCCGGCAGACGGTATCAACCCAAACTCAACAGCAGGTTGCGGAACGCGTTCGGGTCTTTGATAAACGTCATTTCGCCCTCCTGCGGAAAATGAAAGTCCAACAGGCGCGACACCCAAAAACGGATGCAGCCGGCACGTTGGGCGGTCGGGAAATACGCCTTTTCTTCGGCACTCAAGGGGCGCACGCCCTCATAACCGCCGATAAACGCCTTTTTCAACGCCTCATCCAACTTATTGTCCGCCGTCCTTGCCCAATCGTTGACCGCAATCGCCAAGTCATACATAAAATTGCCCCGGCAGGCATAATAGAAATCGATGAAGCCCGATACCTGACCGCCGTCAAGCAACACATTGTCTTTAAACAGGTCGGCATGGATGATGCCCGAAGGCAGATGATTGCCAAGATTGTCCTTCAGCGCATCGATTTCGGAACACAGCAGCGCGGCATCGTCTTGCGACAGGACGGGCAGCAGCCGGGCGCACGCCTCCGTCCACCACGCATCGTAACGCGGGTTTTCCATTTCCAAAGGGAAATCGGCGGCGGCAAGGTGCATTTTCGCCAACATCGCGCCGGTATGGAAACACTGTTCCGCCGTCGGCAGCGCGGTATCCGAACCTTTCAGGCAGGCAACCAGGCAGGCGGGCTTGCCCGCCAAAACGGAATCAAGCCGGCCGTCTTTGCGCGCAACCGGCGCGGCAACCGCCACGCCCTTCATACTCAAATGCCGGTTAAGCTCCAGAAAAAACGGCAGCTCTTCCTGTTTCAACACTTCAAACACGGTCAGCACATAACGTCCCGAAGTTGTCGTCAGAAAATAATTGCTGTTGGTAATCCCCTGCGCGATGCCCTGCAGGGAAACAAATTCCCCCAAATCGTAACCGCTCAGGAAGCCGCGCATTTCATCATCGGAAACACTGGTATAAACAGACATATCCATTCACCCGTTCAAAACAATCAAACCCGCCGTCAGAACGCCGGACGGCAGGCAAACATATAATTCACATCGGTCGAATCGCACAGGGCATAAGTTTGCGACAACACATGGTAAGTCATACCCTTCGTATCCACCACATCCAAGCCCGCCTGACGGCACATCCTCGCCAAATCGGCAGGCGCGATAAATTTTTTCCAGTCGTGCGTGCCTTTGGGGACAAACTTCAACAGATATTCCGCCGCCACAATCAGATGCAGGTATGATTTCGGGTTTTTATTGATGGTAGAAAAAAACACCATGCCGTCCGGTTTGACCAGCTTGGCACAAGCACGCACGATGGCGGCGGGATCGGGAACGTGTTCCATCATTTCCATGCACGTTACCACATCGAACGAGTGCGGTTCCGCCTCGGCAAGGTCTTCCACGCGGACACATTCGTATTCGATATCGGCGACATTGTTCAAAGCCGCGTGCAGGCGGGCGGTTTCCAGAGACTGCTCCGCCATATCGATGCCTTTGACAAACGCCGCGCCGCGCCGCGCCATACTTTCCGCCAAAATTCCGCCGCCGCAGCCCACGTCCAAAACCCGTTTGCCGCGCAAATCCGCGTGTCCGTCGATATAATCCAGCCGCAGCGGATTGATGTCGTGCAAGGTTTTGAACTCGCCCGATTTGTCCCACCATTTGTCGGCAATCCGGCTGAATTTGGCGATTTCCCCCTCATCGACATTATATTTTTTGTCGGACATTTTCCCTCCCATCTGACGAACCGCCCCACTCCAAAACCCAAGATTATACTATGGAACGCGATGCCGTCTGAAAGCCTTTTCGGGCGGCGCGGCGCAAATACCTTACAAACCCTTACACTTTACGGCATAATGGCGGCACGCTTTTTTTTGGCAGAAAGACAAAATATGCCCAACAAAACCCCTTCCCTGTTCGGCGGCGCGATGATTATCGCCGGTACGGTCATCGGCGCCGGTATGCTCGCCAACCCGACCGCCACCTCCGGCGTATGGTTTGCCGGCTCGCTGATTGTGCTGCTCTACACCTGGTTTTCTATGCTCTCCAGCGGCCTGATGATTTTGGAAGTCAACACCCACTACCCCCACGGCGCAAGTTTCGACACCATGGTCAAAGACCTGCTCGGACGCGGCTGGAACATCATCAACGGCATCGCCGTCGCCTTCGTCCTATACCTGCTCACCTACGCCTACATCTTCGTCGGCGGCGACCTGACCGCCAAAGGCATCGGCAACGCCTTGGGCGGCAATGTTTCGCTCACCGCCGGACAACTCGTCTTCTTCGGCATCCTCGCCTTTTGCGTGTGGGCATCCGCACGCTTGGTCGACCGATTCACCGGCATCCTCATCGGCGGCATGGTATTGACCTTTATTTGGGCAACCGGCGGGCTGATTGCCGATGCCAAACCGTCCGTCCTGTTCGACACCCAAGCCCCCGTCGGCACCAGCTACTGGATTTATGCCGCCACCGCCCTGCCCGTCTGCCTCGCTTCCTTCGGCTTCCACGGCAACGTCTCCAGCCTACTCAAATACTTTAAAGGCGACGCGCCCAAAGTGGCTAAATCCATCTGGACGGGCACACTGATTGCGCTGGTGATTTACGTCCTCTGGCAAATCGCCATCCAAGGCAACCTGCCGCGCAACGAGTTCGCCCCCGTCATCGCCGCCGAAGGGCAAGTCTCCGTCCTGATTGAAACCCTGTCCAAATTCGCCCAAACCGGCAATATGGATAAAATATTGTCCCTGTTTTCCTATATGGCAATCGCCACCTCGTTTTTAGGCGTAACCTTAGGTCTGTTCGACTACATCGCCGACATCTTCAAATGGAACGACAGCATCTCCGGCCGCACCAAAACCGCCGCGCTGACCTTCCTGCCGCCTCTAATTTCCTGCCTGCTCTTCCCCACCGGCTTCGTTACCGCCATCGGTTACGTCGGCCTGGCGGCAACCATTTGGACAGGCATCATCCCCGCCATGCTGCTCTACCGTTCGCGCAAAAAATTCGGCGCAGGCAAAACCTATAAAGTTTACGGCGGCTTGTGGCTGATGGTTTGGGTCTTCCTTTTCGGCATCGTCAACATCGCCGCACAGGTATTGAGCCAAATGGAACTCGTCCCCGTATTTAAAGGATAAAGGCAAAATGCCGTCTGAAGCCCGCCGGCAGCTTCAGACGGCATTGCCTCGTTATCGCGCGCCACAGGCGCATCACTGCCGATATTTCAGTATAATGCCACCCCCGACCTGCCCCAATCCAAAGGAAACGCGATGAAACTCATCATTCTCGACCGCGACGGCGTCATCAACCAGGACCGCGACGACTTCGTCAAATCCGTTGACGAGTGGATACCTATCGAAGGCAGCATGGATGCAGTGGCATTCCTGACGCAGGCAGGCTGCACCGTTGCCGTCGCCACCAACCAATCCGGCATCGGCCGCAAATATTTTACCGTTCAAGACCTCACCGAAATGCATGCCAAAATGCACCGCCTCATCCGTCAGGCAGGCGGGGAAATCGACGGCATCTGGTTCTGCCCCCACACCAACGCTGACAACTGCAACTGCCGCAAGCCCAAACCGGGCATGATTGAAGACATCCTCGAACGCTTCAACGCCCAAGCTTCGGAAACTTGGCTGGTCGGCGACAGCCTGCGCGATTTGCAGGCAATCGATGCCGTCGGCGGAAAACCCGCGCTGGTTCTGACCGGAAAAGGCAAAAAAACGCTCTCCCAACACGGACACGAATTGCCCGAACACACACAGGTTTTCGATACCCTGCTCGATTTCTCACAATACATCATGCAGGAAAACGCCGCACTGCAAACTGACTGAACATACCGCATTTCCGACAAGGCAAAACCATGCTCATCATCCGCAACCTGATTTACTGGCTGATACTCTGTTCCAGCCTGATTTTCCTCTTTCCCTTTATGCTGCTCGCTTCGCCTTTCCGGGACGGGGCGCACAAGATGGCGCGGGTCTGGGTCGGCATCCTCAACTGGTCGCTCAAACACATCGTCGGGCTCAAATACCGCATCATCGGCGCGGAACACATTCCGGACCGCCCCGCCGTCATCTGCGCCAAACACCAAAGCGGCTGGGAAACGCTTGCCCTTCAGGGCATTTTTCCGCCGCAGGTTTACGTTGCCAAACGCGAGTTGTTCAAAATCCCCTTTTTCGGTTGGGGTTTGAAGCTGGTCAAAACCATAGGCATAGACCGCAACAACCGCCGCGAAGCCAACGAACAGCTCATAAAACAGGGTTTGGCGCGTAAAAACGAAGGCTATTGGATTACCATTTTCCCCGAAGGCACGCGCCTTGCACCCGGAAAACGCGGCAAATACAAACTCGGCGGAGCGCGCATGGCGAAAATGTTTGAGATGGACATCGTCCCCGTCGCCCTCAACAGCGGCGAATTTTGGCCGAAAAATTCCTTTCTGAAATATCCGGGGGAAATCACCGTCGTCATCTGTCCGACCATCCCGCACGCAAGCGGCAGCGAAGCCGAATTGATGGAAAAATGCGAACACCTCATCGAAACGCAGCAGCCGCTCATTTCCGGCACAGGCCCGTTTGCCGCCAAAATGCCGTCTGAAACCGTATGACCTCCCTGATCCACACTCTTTCAGACGGCATGGAACTGACCATAGAAATCAAGCGCCGTACCAAGAAAAACCTGATTATCCGCCCTATCGGCACACATACCGTCAGTATCAGCGTCCCACCCTGCTTCTCCGTCTCCGCTCTAAACCGCTGGCTGTATGAAAACGAAGCCATCCTGCGGCGAACACTGGCAAAAACACCGCCGCACAATACGGCAAACCGGCTGCCTGAACATATCTGGTTCCACGGCAGACAGCTTGCCCTCACCGCCCATCAAGACACGCAAATCCTGCTGATGCCGTCTGAAATCCGCGTTCCCGAAGACACGCACGACAAACAGGCGGCACTGTTGGCAACCTTTCTGAAACGGCAGGCTCAAAGCTACCTGCTTCCCCGCCTCGAACACCACGCCCGCGCCACACAACTGTTCCCCGCCTCCTCCTCGCTGACCTCTGCCAAAACCTTCTGGGGCGTGTGCCGCAAAACCACAGGCATACGCCTCAACTGGCGGCTGGTCGGCGCACCGGAATACGTTGCCGACTATGTCTGCATACACGAACTCTGCCACCTCGCCCACGCCGACCACAGCCGCGCATTCTGGGCGCTGACCCGCCGCTTCGCACCCTACGCGGACGAAGCCAAACAATGGCTCAAAAACCGCGGCAGGGAACTTTTCGCCTTGGGTTGACGCTGCCGGGTCGGCCCGCCGCTTTCAGACGGCATCCGTGCCGTCCGCCGCGTTTCATTTCACACCGCCCTTCCGAAACCCGCCCGATCCGACGTGCGGTATGAAACGCTTAAGCTGGCGCGAAGTCTTTTACTGATTTGCCCGCGAAAATGCCGTCTGAAAGGTTTTCGGACGGCATTTTTTTGCGTTTTCCGGGATGGCGGCGAATTCGTAAAAGGCGGGCAGGGTGGATTGTAGGATGGGTTGAGACCTGCCGAATCCGCCGCACCCGCCAAATCTACCGCCGTCATTCCCACGAAAGTGGGAATCCAGGATTCAGGGCCGGAGAAACCTTTTTTCCCGATAAGTTTCCGTGCCGACCAGTCTGGATTCCCGCCTGCGCGGGAATGACGGTTCGGGTATTTCTGACGATTCATCGAGCCGTAGCAACTGTATTTTTCACCCCGTCGGGCAAAAATACCAAAACTCAAATCGAGCCGTCCGGATACCGTTTTCGGCGGTATCGTTTTCGGCAAAATAATCACGCATCCGGGCATTCAATATCGTCAGCAGTTTGCGCATACATGCCGTAACGGCAACCTTATACGGCTTACCCTTGGACAGCAGGCGTTGGTAGAAATCCCGAATAAGCGGTTCAAAACGTGTCGCTACCACGGTAGCCATATACAGTGCCTTACGCATTTATCCTGTGCCTGCCGATATGCCGTCATTCCCGCGCAGGCGGGAATCTAGTTTTGTCGGTGCGGAAACTTATCGGATAAAACGGTTTCTCCAACCCCGAGTCCTAGATTCCCACTTTCGTGGGAATGACGGGATGTGTTTTTTATGTGGATTTGAACCGTTGAGGGTGGCGCGGGACGGGTGGAATGACGACATATAAGTTTCCGTGCCGACCAGTCTGGATTCCCGCCTGCGCGGGAATGACGGCGGAAAGATTCTATTTTTCCCGATAATCGCCCACAATCTCAAATTCCTTCATTCTCTCAAAAACAAAATCAGAACCCTAAATCCCATCATCCCCATCTATGTGAATATATAGTGGATTAACAAAAATCAGGACAAGGCGACGAAGCCGCAGACAGTACAAATAGTACGGAACCGATTCACTTGGTGCTTCAGCACCTTAGAGAATCGTTCTCTTTGAGCTAAGGCGAGGCAACGCCGTACTGGTTTAAATTTAATCCACTATAAAAATTTTAAAAATTACTTTAATTATCGGTTGTTTAATCATTTTCACAAGCGAAAGAATGCCGTCTGAAACCCGACATCCGGTTTTCAGACAGCATTTTTTGCTTGATGTTTAACTGTAAATCTTCGCGCCTTTTTTGACGAACTCGACCGCTTTTTCTTCCATACCCTGCCGTTGGGCTTTTTGCTTGTCGGCGTAGTCGCGCACTTCCTGCGTGATTTTCATCGAGCAGAATTTGGGGCCGCACATCGAGCAGAAGTGGGCGATTTTCGCGCCTTCGGCGGGCAGGGTTTCGTCGTGGAAGCTCTCAGCGCGTTCGGGGTCGAGGCTTAAGCGGAATTGGTCGCGCCAACGGAACTCGAAACGCGCTTTGCTTAAGGCGTTGTCGCGCAACTGTGCGCCCGGCCAGCCTTTGGCGAGGTCGGCGGCGTGGGCGGCGAGTTTGTAGGTGATGATGCCGGTGCGCACGTCTTCTTTGTCGGGCAGCCCCAAATGTTCTTTAGGGGTAACGTAACAAAGCATGGCCGTGCCGTACCAGCCGATATTGGTCGCGCCTATGCCCGAGGTGATATGGTCGTAGCCGGGGGCGATGTCGGTAACGAGCGGGCCGAGTGTATAGAAAGGCGCTTCAAAGCAGTGTTGCAGCTCTTCGGTCATATTTTCTTTGACGCGTTGCAGCGGCACATGGCCGGGACCTTCAATCATGACTTGTACGTCGTGTTTCCACGCTTTGGCGGTCAATTCGCCCAAGGTGTGCAGCTCGGCGAATTGGGATTCGTCGTTAGCATCGGCAATGCAGCCGGGGCGCAGGCCGTCGCCGAGGCTGAACGACACATCATACGCCTTCATGATTTCACAGATTTCGTCGAAATGCGTGTAGAGGAAGTTTTCTTTGTGGTGGGCGAGACACCATTTCGCCATGATGGAGCCGCCACGCGATACGATGCCGGTGAGGCGGTTGGCGGTCATCGGCACATAACGCAGCAACACGCCCGCGTGTATGGTGAAATAGTCCACGCCTTGTTCCGCCTGTTCGATTAAGGTGTCGCGGAACAAATCCCAAGTCAAATCTTCGGCAATACCGCCGGTTTTTTCCAAAGCCTGATAGATGGGCACTGTGCCGATGGGGACTGGCGCGTTGCGGATAATCCATTCGCGCGTTTCATGGATGTGCGCGCCGGTGGATAAATCCATAATCGTGTCCGCACCCCAACGCAGCGACCACACCATTTTTTCGACTTCTTCGGTCAGGCTGGAGGTTACGGCGGAATTGCCCAAATTGCCGTTGATTTTGACGCGGAAGTTGCGGCCGATAATCATCGGTTCGAGTTCGGGGTGGTTGATGTTGGCAGGGATAATCGCGCGTCCGGCGGCAATTTCTCGGCGCACGAATTCGGGCGTGATTTGGTCGGGGTGGGTCGGGATGTTCGCACCGAAACTTTGCCCTGCGTGCTGTTTCAAGAGCTTGGCGTATTCCGGTTTTTGGGACAATTCGTCTAATTTTAAACGTTCGCGTATGGCGACAAACTCCATTTCGGGCGTGATGATGCCTTGTCGAGCGTAGTGAAGCTGGGTTACGTTGCGGCCTGCTTTGGCGCGGCGCGGACGGGTGATTTGGTTGAAGCGCAGATGGGCGGTTTTCGGATCGTGTGCGCGTTCGGTGCCGTATTCGCTGGAGAGCTTGGGCAGGATTTCGGTATCGCCCCGTTCATCCAGCCATGCCGTGCGGACGTGCGGCAGCCCTTGTTTTAGGTCGATGTGCGCCGCCGGGTCGCCGTACACGCCGCTGGTGTCATAGACGGGAATCGGCGGATTGGCTTCCGTGCCCTGCGCCGTGTAGGTGTCGTCCTGACGGATTTCGCGCAAAGGCACGCGGATGTCGTCGCGGCTGCCTTGCAGATACACGCGTTCGGAGTTCGGATATTTGAAGCGGATGCCGATGTCTTCGCTCAAGTCGGCAAGCTCGCGCGCTTCGTTGCCGGAAGTTTTGGCAGTTTTTTTTGGCGTAGTCATAAAAAATGCTCCTGTTTTCTCGTTTAGAATAAAGAAACAGGAGCGTTTTGCGTTTTCAGACGGCATTTGAAAACCAATGCCGTCTGAAAGACAGAATCCGTGAAAACTCCCCACGCAGGTATTATCCCGATCGGGTGTAAAGGGTATTTCTCAGCCGCCTGAACATCAGGCAGCACCCCTGTTTCAATGTTAACCAAAATTAAATCACGAACATGAACTTTTGTAAAGAAAATAATATTTCAAATCAGGCATAAACCACCGGACGGCAAAATTTTATGATTTTTCGCGGAAGTAATGTTTGACAACATAAAAAATCTGCCGTATAGTTTCATCTTCTGACGCGGGATGGAGCAGCATGGTAGCTCGTCGGGCTCATAACCCGAAGGTCGTAGGTTCGAATCCTGCTCCCGCAACCAAATATCAAACCCCTCGGTTCAATGCCGAGGGGTTTTGTTTTGCCTGTTTCCTGCCGCCTCCGTTTTTTGCCGGATCTTCCTTCCTGCCGCAATATCGGAACGGCAGCCCGCCGTCTGTTTGCGGTTGCAAATTCAGGCAGTTTGGCTACAATCTTCCGCATTATGTTCAAGAAAGCCGACTATGCCGACCGTCCGTTTTACCGAATCCGTCAGCAAACAAGACCTTGATGCCCTGTTCGAGTGGGCAAAAGCAAGTTACGGTGCAGAAAGTTGCTGGAAAACGCTGTATCTGAACGGCCTGCCTTTGGGCAACCTGTCGCCGGAATGGGTGGAACGCGTCAAAAAAGACTGGGAGGCAGGCTGCTCGGAGTCTTCAGACGGCATTTTCCTGAATGCGGACGGCTGGTCAGATATGGGCGGCCGCTTGCAGCACCTCGCCCGCACATGGAACAAGGCGGGGCTGCTTCACGGATGGCGCAACGAGTGTTTCGACCTGACCGACGGCGGCGGCAATATCTTGTTCTCACTCGAACGCGCCGCTTTCCGTCCGTTCGGACTGCTCAGCCGCGCCGTCCATCTCAACGGTCTGACCGAATCGGACGGCCGATGGCATTTCTGGATAGGCAGGCGCAGTCCGCACAAAGCAGTCGATCCCGACAAACTCGACAATACTGCCGCCGGCGGTGTTTCCGGCGGCGAAATGCCGTCTGAAACCGTGTGTCGCGAAAGCAGCGAAGAAGCCGGTTTGGATAAAACTCTGTTTCCGCTCATCCGCCCGGTATCGCGGCTGCACAGCCTGCGCCCCGTCAGCCGGGGTGTGCACAATGAAATCCTGTATGTATTCGATGCCGTCCTACCCGAAACCTTCCTGCCTGAAAATCAGGACGGCGAGGTTGCGTGTTTTGAAAAGATGGACATCGGCGGTCTGTTGGATGCCATGTTGTCGGAAAACATGATGCACGACGCGCAACTGGTTACGCTGGACGCGTTTTGCCGTTACGGTCTGATTGATGCCGCCCATCCGCTGTCCGAGTGGCTGGACGGCATACGTTTATAGGATGCGCCATGCTTGAACTGAACGGACTCTGCAAACGCTTCGGCGGCAAAACGGTTGCCGACAACATCTGCCTGACTGTCGGGCGCGGCAAAATACTCGCCGTTTTGGGGCGGTCGGGCTGCGGCAAATCCACCCTGCTGAATATGATTGCGGGGATTGTCCGACCGGACGGCGGGGAAATATGGCTGAACGGGGAAAACATTACCCGTATGCCGCCCGAAAAACGCCGTATTTCGCTGATGTTTCAAGATTACGCGCTGTTTCCCCATATGAGTGCGCTGGAAAATGCGGCATTCGGTTTGAAAATGCAAAAAATGCCGAAAGCCGAAGCCGAACGCCTTGCCATGGCGGCACTTGCCGAAGTCGGACTGGAAAACGAGGCGCACCGCAAGCCTGAAAAACTTTCCGGAGGCGAGAAGCAACGGTTGGCACTGGCGCGCGCTTTGGTTGTCCGCCCTTCCCTGCTGTTGCTGGACGAATCGTTTTCCAGTTTGGACACGCATTTGCGCGACCGGCTGCGCCGCATGACTGCCGAACGCATCCGAAACGGCGGCATCCCTGCCGTTTTGGTTACTCATTCGCCCGAAGAAGCCTGTACGACGGCAGACGAAATCGCCGTGATGCATGAAGGGAGGATTCTACAATACGGCACGCCCGAAACATTGGTCAAAACACCATCCTGCGTGCAGGTCGCCCGACTGATGGGGCTGCCCAATACCGACGATGACCGCCATATTCCGCAACATGCCGTGTGCTTGGACAATCATGGAACGGAATGCCGTCTGCTGTCCCTCGTCCGCCTGCCCGACTCGCTCCGGCTTTCCGCCGTCCATCCCGAACACGGCGAGCTGACCTTAAACCTGACTGTCGGACAGCATACGGACGGTATTTCCGGAAACGGTACGGTACGCATCCGCGTCGATGAAGGGCGTATCGTCCGTTTCCGATGATGCGGCAGAAATGCCTGCCAAACAAAATGCCGTCTGAAAATTTTTCAGACGGCATTTCTTGACCAAAGCAGCTGTATTTTTTAAGGGCGTTATTTGACTGCAATCTTTTTCCATTGTCAACAATATTTATTTCCGCACTTTGGCTTCGCCCTCTTCCTCGACCGACACGCTGTTGATCTGTTTGATCAGCTTTTCCGACTTCTCTTCGTCTTCGCAGCGGATGACTTTCGCAATATCGTTTTCGAGCTGTCCGGCATTGCTGTGCAGAATGATGTTTTTGACGGGCAGGATGTTGTTCGGATTCATGGAAAAACGGCGCAGCCCCATACCCAATAAAACGCGGGTAAACGCGGTATCGCCCGCCATTTCGCCGCATACGGATACGTCTTTGTCCATGCGGTTGGCGGTACGGATGACGTGTTGCAGCATTTTCAGCACGGCGGGATGGCCGGGCTGGTAGAGGTGGCTGACGCTGTCGTCGCCGCGATCGACTGACAGAATATATTGGATCAAATCGTTGGTGCCGACGGAGATGAAATCGACCAGTTTCAAAATGCTGCCGACGGTCAGCGCAGCAGACGGGATTTCAATCATGCAGCCGATGCCGACTTCGCCGAAGGTATCGCCGCGTTCGGCAAGCTGGCGGCGGGCGGTGTCCAAATGAATCAGGCACTGGCGCACTTCGGATACGGAGGTAATCATCGGCCACATCATGCGGACGGGGCCGTGTACCGCCGCACGGAGGATGGCGCGCATCTGGGTGCGGAACATGACCGGTTCGGCAAGGCACAGGCGGATGCCGGTCATGCCCAGCGCGGGGTTGAGGCTGCCGTTGGGCGTGCTGTTTTTCCCGAACCAGCGCGGATTCTTGTCCACACCCAAATCGACTGTCCGTATCGTTACGCTTTTGCCCTTCATTTTTTTGACAATCGCGCTGTACACTTCGTACTGCTCGTCTTCAGACGGCATCGTATCGCGGTTCAGGTAAAGAAACTCGCTGCGGAACAGCCCGATGCCGTCTGCACCGAGGTTGTGCAGCGGTTTCACGTCTTCGGCGGATTCTATATTGCCCACAAGCTCGATGCAGACCCCGTCGGCGGTGGCGGCGGCGGTTTTTTTGAGCTTGTTCAACTCGCGTTTGTGGCTGCGGTATTCGCGGGCGCGGCGGCGGTATTCGTCCAAGACGGTTTCATCGGGCGCGATAATCAGGATACCGTTGATGCCGTCCACGATGACGGTTTCGCCCTCGGTAATCAGTTTGCGCGCGTTGTGCAACCCGACGACGGACGGGATGTCCAAACTCCTGCCCAAAATCGCCGTATGCCCGGTGGGGCCGCCGGCATCGGTAACAAAGGCGGCTATGCGCTGCTCTTTAAACAAAACCGTGTCGGCGGGCGAAAGGTCGTTTGCAATCAGCACGGTTTCGTCAAACAGGTTGTCGGCGACTTCCAACTCGTTGCCCTGCCCGATCAGGTTGTTGTGGATGCGGCGGACGACTTGCAGCATATCCTGTTTGCGTTCGCGCAAATAGGCATCGTCCATATTGTCGAATTGGGCGGCGAGTTTGTCGCTCTGCTGCTTCAATGCCCACTCGGCGTTGATTTTTTGTTCCCTTAAAATATCGACGGGTTCGCGCGACAAGGTAACATCGGTCAAGAGCATCAGGTGCAGCGAGATGAACGCGCCCAACTCGGTCGGGGCGTTTTCGGGAATCGCGCTGCGGAGCTGTTCCAACTCTTTGCGCGTGGCTTTGACGGCGGCATCGAAACGTTCGGCTTCGGCATCGGTGTCCGCCTCCGCAACATCATACTGCGGCACTTCCTCCGTGCCGCGCGCAATCAGGTGGGCGCAACCGACGGCAATGCCTTTGCCCGCCGCCACGCCGTGCAGCACGATACTCATTATTCGCCCTCGCCGAAGTAGCCGTTGATTAAGTCGGTCAATGCCTTCATGGCTGCGGCTTCGTCCAAACCGTCGGTTTCCAGTTCGATGACCGTACCTTTGGCGGCGGCGAGCATCATCAGCCCCATAATGCTTTTACCGTTGACGCGGCTGCCGTTTTTCGTAACCCAGACTTCGCTTTTGAATTGGGACGCGGTTTGGGTGAACTTGCTGGACGCGCGGGCGTGAAGTCCGAGTTTGTTGATGATTTCGATGGATTGTTTGAGCATTTCGATTCCCGTTTTATGTATATCGGCAGCAGATGCCGTTTAAAATATTTTCCTGCCCTGCCGCTTCTTCAGACGGCATCGCCTCTGCGCCGGCACACCAAATCTTCGGGCGCGGACGTGATGGCGAAAATGCCCTTTACCGCCGCCTCTCTGACGCATTCGGTAAAGGCGGCAAGGTCTTCCGCCGCCGGCGAATATTGGACGGCCTTGACCATCATCGGCGCGTTCAGCCCGGTCAAAATCGCCGATTTGTTTTCGCGCACGAGGCGGCGGGCGGCATTGCAGGGGGTCGCGCCGAAGATGTCGGTCATAATCAATACGCCGTGGTTTTCAGGAAACTCTTGCAGCGCGGCAATGGCGTTGTTGATGATGTCGTCTTGGTCTTCCGTCGGCTGCACGCCGAGTATGCGGACGTTTTCAGGCAGCCCGCCCGGAAAAAAATGATGCGCCAGCTTGCGGTAGGCTTCGCCTATGGTTTCGTGTGTGATGATTAAAAGCCCTATCATATTATGCGTCCTGTTCCCCGTTGTCCTGCCGGCGTATGGGCGCAATGCCGTCTGAAAGGCCTTCAGACGGCATTGCATCCTTATTTTCCGCCCAATGAGTAAATCTCGCCCAAATTGCGCCAGCAGCCCGCCGCATCCATACCGTAACCGAAAACATAACGGTTCGGCACATCCAGTCCGACATAATCGGCTTTGACCGGTTTTTCTTTGTCGATTAATTTATTGGCGAACACCGCCGCACGGCAGCTTGCCGCCCCCATTTCCAAAAGTTTGGCTTGAATGGCGGACATCGTATGCCCTTCGTCCAAAATATCGTCCAACACGACCACGTGCCTGCCCCGGATTTGTTCCGCATCGGGCATACGTTTCCAGTTGAACGCGCCGCCCTCCAGCTTGTCGCCGTAACGGGAAACGTGAACGTAATCAAAATCTAACGGAAAACGCAACAGCGGCAGCAACTGCCCCGTAAACACCACCGCGCCGCCCATCACGGGCAGCAACAGCGGATATTTGCCGCCCAAATCGCGCGTAATCTCGTCCGCTACTTTTTGCAGCGCGGCGCGGCATTGCCCTTGGTCGAACAAAAGTTCGGCGTTTTCAAGCATCGCCTGTGTTTCAAGGCGTTTGGTTTCTAAATCGGTCATATGTCGGAATCGGTCGGTAAAAGGAAAATTATAAACCAAAGTATCGGCTGCCGTCCGAACCGTCCTGCTCAGCGGTCGGTACGCACGCGCACGAAGGTGGCGAATTTCGGCGTACCTTTCTGCGTAAAGCCACGGTAGCGGTAGGTAATCAGCGTGCCGATTTTTGGCGGATTGTCGCGGTCTTGGTCTTTGAAACCGCTGCCGATGCGGAATTCGCCGTGTCGGTTTTTGCAGCCGACCGCGCCCAGCCGTCCGGCGTTTCGCCCTTTGCCCTCATAGTGCCGCGTTACCGTGCATTCGTCGTCGTATTGACTTTTCAGCTTCAATAATTGGCTACTCCTGCCACCGCTGTAACGGGATTCGGGCTGGCGCAGCATCACGCCTTCGCCGCCCTGCGCTTCGATTTGTTTTAAAAAGTCCATCGCGTGCTGCCGGTCGCGCACTTTGATTTGCGGGATGATGGTAATCGGCGCGTTCGGATGCGTTTTCAGCCATTGCGTTGCGACTGCCAAACGTTGGTAGAGGTTGCCCTGCGCCTTGGGTACATCGAAAACGTGCAGGCGGATACCGCGCCAATCGCCGGAAGACGAACGCACGGCGGCGGAAATCTGCTCAAACTGACCGCGTCCGCTATACAATTCGCCGTCCAAAGGATAAGGCGGAAACTGCGCGGTAAAACCTTTGGGCGGAGCAAACGCATAACCCTGACGGCTCATCAGGTGCTTTCCGTCCCAATAGGCGCGCACGCCATCGAGTTTCTCGCTCATCGCCCAGCCTGCAATCTCTTGACCTTTGTATTCCTGCGCCAGCATCAAATCCGCCGCGCCTGCCGATGCAGGGATGAAAACCGCCGTAAAAATCGGTATGATGCCGCCGATTATCTTTTTAATCACCTGATTCCCCCAATATCCAAACAGGCGGCAAACCGCCATAAAATAAACGGTAAACCCGATACCGTCTGAAAAACCGTTTAGGAACACGCCGATGACCCTACGTTACGAAATCCTCCCCGTTACCCCCTTCCGCCAAAACTGCACCCTGATTTGGGACGACGAAAGCGGCGAAGCCGTCCTGACCGATGTCGGCGGCGACGTGCCGTTCCTGCTGCAAGAGTTGGCAAACCGCAAACTTACGCTCACGGCAATCTGGCTGACGCACGGCCATCTCGATCATGCAGGCGGCGTGGTCGAAATGTTGAAAACGCATAAAGTCCCCGTCCTCGGCCCGCACCGCGAAGATGAATTCCTGCTCCAATCGCTGCCGCAAACCACTGCGCAATACGGATTCCCCGTCTCACCCGCCTTTGCACCGAACCGTTGGCTCGAAGAAGGCGAAACGCTCACGGTCGGACGCTATACCTTCCAAGTGCTGCATATTCCGGGGCATACGCCGGGACACGTGGTTTTCTATTGCGCCGAAGCGGAACTGCTGATTGCAGGCGACGTGCTGTTTTACGAAACCATAGGCAGAACCGATTTTCCGCGCGGCAACCACGCCGACTTAATCAATAATATCCGCAACAAATTATTCGCCCTCCCCGAAACCGTGCAAGTTGTCGCCGGACACGGGCGTATGACTTCCATCGGACACGAAAAGCGGCACAATCCGTTTTTCTAACCGCCTTTCCTACGGCCTTCAGACGGCATCATCTGCACTGATGCCGTCTGAAACACATCCGCCCTTCCTATTCGGCTTCGTCAGCCGCCTTCTGTTCCGAAGGTTTGCCCAAAGCAAATGCCGTCTGTTCGTTGGCACGCTCGACCAAATCCCGTTGAAGCTGTTTGCCTGCCTTCACACCCAACAGACGCAGTTTCTCGGCGCGTCCGACCAGATTCCCGCGCCCCTCGGCAAGTTGCTTGAATGCCGTCTGAAAGCTGTTTTGCGCCTGATCGATGCTTTTGCCGACGCTTTCGAGCGTCTGTACGAAGCCGACAAACTTGTCGTACAGCTTGCCGCCTTCGTCCGCAATCGCCAGCGCGTTTTGGTTTTGCTGCTCGTTGCGCCAAATATTCGCCACCGTCCTCAAAGTTGCCAGCAGCGTACTGGGGCCGACCAGCATAATCCGTTTGTCGAAACACTCTTGGAACAAGCCCGCGTCATGCTGCAACGCCAGCAGGTACGCTGGTTCGACAGGGATAAACATAAAGACGAAATCCAATGTGTTCACACCTTCCAAATCGGTGTAATTCTTCAATGACAAACCTTTCATGTGCGCACGGATGCTGGCGACATGCGCCGCCAACTCGCGTGCCGCCGCATCCGCATCTGAAGCCTGTGTGTAGCGCACATAAGCCGTCAGCGAGACCTTGGAATCAATCACAATCTGCTTGTTGTCGGGCAGGTTGACCAAAACGTCGGGCTGAAGGCGGCGTGTGCCGCCGTCTTCCTCCTTACGGACAGATGCTGCCTGAACCGTATATTCCCGTCCCTTCTGGAGGCCGGAATTTTCTAAAACCGTTTCCAGAATCATCTCGCCCCAATTGCCCTGAACCTTGTTCTGCGTACCGGTCAGCGCATTGGTCAGGGCCTTTGCCTCGCTGTGCAGCTGCGCATTCAATCCTTGAAGCCGTTTCAATTCGTTTTCCAACGTCAGCCGCTCGCGCGATTCTTTATCATAGGTTTGCTTGAGCAACTCGCCGAAACCGTGGATGCGTTCGTTTAGCGGGTTCAAAACCTGATGGAGCTGCTCTCGGTTCTGCTCAGTAAAACGGCGGCTTTTTTCTTCCAAAATCGTGTTGGCAAGATTTTGAAACTGATCGCTCAAGCTCTTGCGCGCCTCGCCCAGTAAGGACAGCTTCTCTTCAGAAGCAAGGCGTTCCTGTTCGATTTGCGTTGCCAAACGTTCGTTTTCAACCGCCAAACCCTGTGCCTTTTCCTGCAACTCGGTATGCGACTGCCTCAACCGCTCCGCTTCTGCCTCTTTTTCCTGCAAATGGGCAATCTGTTTTTCGGCTGCGGCAAAACGGTTGCCGACATCGGAAAGGTCGTTTTGCACGTCGCGGAGAGTTTGGCGGCTTTCTTCCAAATCGGTTTCGACTCTTTGGCGGATTTGGCGTTCCAGCGCATATTGGTCGGCAAACGCCTTCCGCTCCTGTCCGAGCTGGGTTGCCAAACGTTCGTTTTCAACCGCCAAACCCTGCGCCTTTTCCTGCAACTCGATATACGACTGCTTCAGACGCGCCGACTCCGCCTCTTTTTCCTGCAAATGGGCAATCTGCTTTTCGGCTGCGGAAAAACGGTTGCCCAAAGCATAATTTTCGTCCTGCAAATGCTCGTATTTCCCATCCAAAACGGCCAATTCCGATGCAATTTCTGCGTGTGCCTGTTCAACAAAATCACATCTTGCCGCCTTTTCCGCCAACTGCGCGTTCAATACGGCTAATACACCTTGAAACTGGCTCTTCATCAGTAACCATGTAAACAACACGCCTGACAGCAAAGCCGCCAGCAATAGCAACACAGTCATCAGCTCCATAAATCATCCTAATATTCAAACATTTTTCACACCGGACAAAACTGCCGCTTATTCCGATTCTACCTGTTTGTTCGACATCGCTCCAAAAAATATAGCGGATTGGCTTTAAACCTGTTCGACATCGCCTTACCATGCTGCTTGCGGTTTCAGACCTTTTCCTAATTCAATATCAATCTGCCACAAACCCTGATTAAGTTCCCGATGTCTGACATTTTTAGTAAGCACCTTTGTTAATTACTGCCAAGGCTTAGCATCAGGTTTGCTATGTTTTTTTCGCTATTGAATACATGCAGGTCTATTCCACATTGTTTTTTCTTCACAGATTGGTCCACCTTCTAAATACCAGCCTCTTTTCTCTAAACAAAGATTGACCTCCGGATTATCACTTTCACCGGTAACAAAATCCATACCGCAATCCTTCATATCTTTTTCTTTTCTATCAACATATTTAGTTAAAACATTAGGATCTGATTCAGGGAATAATGCATCTGCATTATGTAAGCGCCAATGATCATATGGTGGAAGTGGTTGAAACCATCCACTACAGCTTGTAAGCAATAAGATTGAGGGTATTAAGAATAAAAATCTTATTTTCATTTTATTTCTCCTTCGCTTTATTTAATTCAAAAATAGTTCTTTCATTACCCATTTTAAGATCTCCTCCAGTTCTATATCCGTCAGTAATACATTGTCGTTGTCCTAAGCCATGGCAATTATGTAATGATGCCGTCTGAAATGTTGCAGGTATGTTAAGACGGCATACGGGTGCTGACTTTCCCAAAGGGCCGAAGCATGCAAAAAGGGCAAACCCTAAAGGATTTGCCCTTTTGTTCCAAACGCTTAGTGTACGTCTTTCCAATATTCTTTTTTCAGGAAATACGCCAAAGGCAGCATAACCGCAAATAGGAAAATCATCACGATATAGCCTATACGTTTGCGTTGCAACTGAGCAGGTTCGCCCATGTACACAAGGTAATTGACCAAGTCGCGTACGTAAGTATCGTACTCTTTTTGGATGACTTTGCCGTTAGGCAGACGGCGGCTGTGCAAACCGGTAGATTCCCAATACAGTTTAGGCTTCATCTCGCCGTGTTCGTCTTTTACCATAACCGGCTGACCTTTGGCATCCAACTCAACGGCTTGAACGCCTTGCTGTTCCCACAGCGGGTGAGGCATACCGACTTTATCAAATACGGTATTGTTCCAGCCGCTCGGACGCGTAGGATCCTTATAGAATCCGCGCATATAGGCGTAAAGGTAGTCTGCACCTTTGGAACGCGCAATCAACGTTAAATCGGGCGGAGCAGCACCAAACCATTTTGCCGCATCTTTAGGATCCATTGCAGCATGCATCACATCGCCGACATTATCGGTGGTAAACATCAGGTTTTTCTTGATTTCTTCGTCAGTCAAACCGATGTCTTTCAAACGGTTGAAACGCATACCGCTTGCCGAGTGACATGACAGACAGTAGTTGGTAAAGATTTGTGCGCCGCGCTGCAAGCTTACTTGGTCGCGCAAATCGATATCGACTTTCTCATAGTGTGCATGACCGCCCGAAGCAAATGCCGCACTCATAGGTACTGCCAACAGTAAGGCAGCAAACCAGTTTTTCATAACTTGTTTCATTTTAACTGCCCTCATCAGATGTTGGTTGCAAACAGATATGCACAAACCGCCGTAATGCCTACATAAACAAAAAACATGATTTTCTGTTTGGCGGTACTCATGGTTACACGTTCGGGAACCGGTTTGTTGGTATCCAGTTTGGTATAGAACGGCATACCCAGGAAGAATGCAAAATAGACGAAGGACAGGATGCGCGCAACCAAAGTACGCGTATCAGTTGCCACCATCGCACCCAAAATACCCAAACCGATAAAGGCAATGATGAACAGAACCAATGCGGTTTTAAAGATCGGACCACGATAGCGGACGGATTTAACCTCGCCTTTATCCAGCCAAGGCAGCAGGGCAATCAGTACAACTGCCGCACCCATACCGATTACACCCCATACCTGTGTTCCCAAAAACGAGGGAATCGCACGCAAAATGGCGTAGAACGGAGTGAAGTACCATACCGGCGCAATATGCGGAGGTGTTTTCAGCGCATTTGCTGCATCGAAGTTTGGCGCTTCGAGGAAGTAGCCGCCGCCTTCCGGTGCGAAGAACAATACGGCACAGAAGACAATCAGGAATACAACGACGCCCAAGATGTCTTTAACGGTGTAGTAAGGGTGGAACGGGATGCCGTCGCGCGGAATGCCGTTTTCATCTTTGTTTTTCTTGATTTCCACACCGTCGGGGTTATTAGAGCCCACTTCATGCAGGGCGATGATGTGTGCCACGACCAAACCGAGCAATACCAGCGGTACGGCAATAACGTGCAGGGCGAAGAAACGGTTCAGGGTAACGTCGGAAACGTTGAAGTCGCCGCGAATCCAAGTGGACAAATCAGGACCGATGACGGGAATGGCGGAGAACAGGTTAATAATTACCTGCGCGCCCCAAAAGGACATCTGACCCCAAGGCAACAGGTAGCCCATAAAGGCTTCCGCCATCAATGCCAAGAAAATCAAAGAACCGAAAATCCACACCAACTCACGGGGTTTTTTGTACGAACCGTAAATCAAACCACGGAACATATGCAGATAAACGACGATGAAGAAGAAAGATGCACCTGTGGAGTGCATGTAGCGGATAATCCAACCGCCGGACACGTCGCGCATGATGTACTCTACTGCGGTAAAGGCAGCAGGCAGATGGTAGGCGTTAAGGTTGCCGTCCGGTTTGTAGTTCATAGTCAGGAAAATACCGCTGACGATTTGAATCACGAGGACAAGCAAGGCTAAAGAGCCGAAGTAATACCAGAAGTTGAAGTTCTTTGGTGCGTAGTATTGAGCCAAATGCTCATTCCACATCTTAGACAGGGGGAAACGAGCGTCCATCCAGCCTAACAATGCTTTTGCTTTGCTATTGGTTTGGTTTGCCATAATTATCGTTCCTTATTCTCAGTCTTCGCCCACCAAGATGGTAGTATCGCTCAGATATTTGTAAGGCGGTACGACCAAGTTGGTCGGCGCAGGAACACCTTTATACACCCTGCCTGCAATGTCGAATTTCGAACCGTGGCAGGGGCAGAAAAAGCCGCCCTTCCAGCCCGCACCCAAATCGGCAGGCGCAATGTCGGGACGGTAGGTCGGAGAACAGCCCAAGTGAGTGCAGATACCGATGGCAACGAGAATGTTCGGTTTAATCGAACGTGTCTCGTTTTTAGCGTATTCCGGCTGTTGTTCCACATCGGAATTGGGATCGGCTACTTCGCCGTTCAGGCTTTTCAGGTCTTTAAGCTGTTGATCCGTACGGTTGACCACCCAAATCGGTTTGCCTTGCCACTCAGCAGTCAGCAGCTGACCCGCTTCGATTTTACTGACATCCACTTCGACGGCAGCACCGGCGGCCTTGGCTTTTTCCGAAGGGAAAAAACTGGCCACAAACGGCGTTGCCACACCCAATGCTGCCACTCCGCCCGCGCCGCAGGTCGCGAGTGTCAGGAAACGGCGGCGGCCGTTATTGATTTCTTGATTATCCATTATTCAGTCGTCCTAATATTTTGGGAATACCGAGCCATTAAACATTGCAATTTTACCCAGTTTGCAGTGATACTCAAAGCATTATTTAAAATAAGGTAAAGTTTTATGATATTTCTCAATACTCAAGCCGGGTTGTTTTCGTCAAAATGGCACACTTCCAACCCGAAAGCCTCTGCCGCCGATTCTGCCAGCGCGCGCACACCGTAGCGTTCCGTCGCGTGATGCCCTGCCGAAATGAAAGCCGTACCCGTTTCATTGGCGAGGTGGTATTGGGCTTCGGAAATCTCCCCCGTCAGATACAGATCGACGCCTTCATCTATTGCCGTCTGAAAAAAGCCCTGTGCACCGCCGGTACACCATGCAACCTTTCTGATTTCACGGTTCAAATCGCCGATAACGACCGGCTTCCTCTGCAAAACTGCTTCAATATGGACAGCCAATGCACCAAGTGTCTTGGCTTGTTTCAGGCTTCCTGAGTTAAGCAGGTTTTGTTCGCCGAAACGCCTTTCGACTGTAAAACCGAGTTTTTCAGCAAGTTGGGCGTTATTTCCTAATTCAGGATGCGCATCCAGCGGTAAATGGTAAGCCGCCATATTGATATCATTGTCCAATAACGCAGCAATCCGTTCTTTTTTCCAACCGGTAATGGTCGGCAGCTCGCTTTTCCAGAACATACCGTGATGCACCAAAAGCAAATCTGCCTTCTGCTCCACGGCAAAATCAATCGCTGCCCTGCTTGCCGTTACCGACGTAACGATTTTCCCGATATACTCCCTCCCTTCAACCTGCAAGCCGTTAGGGGCGTAATCTTTAAACGATGCCGTCTGCAACGTTTCGTCGCACCAGGCTAAAAAATCTCTGCGCAAAACCATATTTTTTCCTGTCCTTTCCAAACAAGCGGGCATTCTAACCGCAAATACCCGAAACGCCCATTTTTCCGATTTGCACCCGCATATGAATTATTTTAATATGCGCCGGTTCAATATGCCGTCTGAAGCCTTATGGATTCCATCATCGAATTGCGCCACCTCAAGACCCTGCTGGCACTTGAAGAAACCGGCAGCGTCTCCCTTGCCGCCAAACGGGTTTTCCTTACCCAATCCGCACTTTCCCACCAAATCCGTATGCTTGAAAACCACTACGGCACGCCGCTGTTCGAACGCAAATCCACGCCCTTGCGCTTTACCCCGGTTGGAGAAAGGCTGTTACGCCTCGCCCACGACCTGTTGCCGCAAGTTACCGATGCAGAACGTGATTTGGCGCGTATTATAGAAGGAGAGGCAGGAGAATTGCGGATTGCCGTCGAATGCCATACCTGTTTCGACTGGCTCATGCCCGCCATGGGCGAATTCCGCCCGATATGGCCCCAAATCGAATTGGATATCGTATCGGGATTCCAAGCGGACCCTATCGGACTGCTGCTGCAACACCGCGCCGATCTTGCCATTGTTTCCGAAGCGGAAAAACAAAACGGTATTTCCTTCCAACCGCTGTTTGCCTACGAAATGGTCGGCATTTGCGCCAAAGATCACCCGCTTGCCGCCAAAACTGTCTGGGAAGCCGAAGACTTTATCGGGGAAACCCTGATTACTTATCCCGTTCCCGACGAGATGCTGGATTTGCCCAAGAAAATCCTGATTCCGAAAAACATCAACCCGCCGCGCCGACACAGCGAACTGACCATTGCCATCATCCAACTGGTTGCCAGCAGACGTGGCATTGCCGCCCTTCCCTATTGGACAGTCATGCCCTACCTTGAAAAAGGCTATGTCGTTCACCGGCAAATTACCGACGACGGACTGCAAAGCAAACTGTATGCCGCCATCCGTACTGAAGACACAGATAAAAGTTATCTGAACAATTTTTGCCAAATCATACGCGAACGCGGTTTTGCAGATTTGCCCGGACTGAGCGAATTGGAACCGGTCTGATTTCCCTTGTTCAAACCATACCCGGGCGTTTTTTCTATTTTTCATCTACTGTTTTTTGATTTTTGCCCAATCCGTAATCTTTAGATTACCAATGGAAACCGTCTGTTACAAATAAAAAACCCTGCGATAAGCAGGGTTTTTTGAATTTCCAACATTAACGTTTGGAGAATTGTTTTGCACGGCGTGCTTTGCGCAGACCCGGTTTTTTACGTTCGACTTCGCGTGCATCGCGAGTCACGAAACCGGCTTGAGACAAGGCAGGTTTCAACGCAGCGTCGAAGTCGATCAGGGCGCGGGTAATGCCGTGGCGGATTGCGCCGGACTGACCGGTTTCACCGCCGCCGACAACATTGACTTTGATGTCGAACGATTCGGCGTTTTCAGTCAGAACCAAGGGTTGGCGAACAACCATTCGGCTGGTTTCGCGTGCGAAGAATTCGTCAACGGGGCGGCCGTTTACGATGATTTGACCTGTACCTTTAGTCAGGAATACACGAGCCACTGAACTTTTGCGGCGGCCTGTGCCGTAGTAGTATTTACCGTTCATGTCGCGTCCTTATTTCAATTCCAAAACTTTGGGTTGTTGTGCGGCATGGGCATGTTCTGCACCAGCGTACACTTTCAGTTTTTTAATCATAGCGTAACCCAGTGGACCTTTAGGCAACATGCCTTTTACGGCTTGTTCCAAAGCGCGGCCCGGGAATTGCTCTTGCATTTCGCGGAAAGTGCGTTCGTAGATACCGCCCGGGAAACCGGAGTGACGGAAGTATTTTTTATCTTCGAATTTGGCACCGGTTACACGCAGTTTGTCCGCATTGATAACAATGATGTAATCGCCGGTATCGACGTGAGGGGTGTATTCAGGTTTGTGTTTGCCACGCAGACGGCTGGCGACTTCGGCTGCAACGCGACCCAAGACTTTGTCTTGAGCATCGATGACGAACCATTCGCGCTTCACCTCGTGGGGTTTCGCTGAAAAGGTTTTCATAGTGGAAATCCAGATAGATATAGAAAGTTGTAAATTTTAAAGATGACGGCGCATTTTGTCAATCGCATTACTGCGTTACAACGAGGTTTTCTCATTGCACCATCGGTTGCGGACAGTTTGCATTTCTCTAGGCGTTTTATTCCAAAGGAAAGGCCGCATCTTGCGATGCGGCCTTATATGGGAATCCCCGCGAGAGCCGTTTCGGCCGAATCCGCTTGAACCTTGCTGACAAGGCGGCTGCCTCGGGTAGTTTCGGGTGCGTCCGCAAAAGGACGCTCGCGCCCACTACGGCTCCCGACAACCTTAAGCGAACTTATTGGTTCAAAGGAATATATGCCTTCGCTGACACCGCAGGGAAAAACTGTTATTCCTGCCCCAAGCGGGATAGTGCTTTTTGGCAGGCGTTGTCCATGTCGGTTATTTTACGCGCAAAATCGCCGATTGCCAAATCGCCGTTAAGGGAAATTTTCAACAGGTCATGGACGACATTGAGTGCGGCCATAATGACGATTTTCTCGCTGTCGGCAACTCGTCCGCCTTCTCGGATTGCCTCGGCTTTTCTGTTGAGCATTTCGACTGCCTGCAAAAGTGTGTCTTTTTCTTCTGCCGGCGTGTTGACGGTCAATTGGGCGTGCATGACTTCGATGTGGACTTGTTCGATATTCATCCTCTACTCCTTATCACTGCGTTTCCTGATTTTGTGGAAGCTGTGCAATCAGTGCTTCGATTCTTGCCCTGCTCTGTTCGAGTAGGGTGCGATATCGTGAATTTTCTTCCATCAGGCTGTCAATCTTGTTTTGCAGGTCTTCCTTGAGTTTGCTGACTTGAATGAGCAGGGCTTCGCTGAGTTCGTCAACGGCGGTTTTGTGTTCGTATTCCTGTCGCTCGTGCGCCCGTTTGAGTTCGGCGACGGTTTCTTTGAGGCGGCGGTTTTCGCTGATGAGGGTTTCGAATTTCTGTACCAACGTATAAACGCTGCTTTCGAGTTTTTCGATATTTTGTTTCATGACCTTACCTGTCTGTATGCCGTCTGGGGTTTCAGACGGCATCTGTTTGTTGTTTATTCGAAACGAGCGCTGCGTTCCATCAGTCTTTCGACAACCTGTTGCGGGGTCATTTCTTTGCGGATGAGTTGCAGCAGGGTTTGGGTAATCGGCATGTCGATTTGGTACTTACAGGCAGTATTAAAGACTTCTTCTATGGTGCTGACCCCTTCTGAAACGTGCCCGATTTCGACCAGCACCTGATGCAGTTCCTTGCCTTCTGCCAAACCCAAGCCGACGCGGCGGTTGCGTGAGAGTGCGCCGGTACAGGTCAAGATGAGGTCGCCGATACCGGCCAGCCCCATCATGGTTTTAGGCTGTGCGCCCATTGCGGAGGCAAGGCGGGTGATTTCGGCCAATCCGCGCGTAACCAATGCGGCGCGGGCGTTAAGCCCGTACTCTAGACCGTCGGACAATCCGGTGGCAATCGCCATGACGTTTTTGACTGCACCGCCGACTGCCACGCCGATAACGTCGGTACTGCCGTAAAGCCGCATAACCGAAGTGTTGAGTTGTGGGACAAGTTCCTCGACCCATTCTTGGTTTTCGGAAGCGAGGACAACGGCGCAGGGCAGTTGTTTGGCCAGTTCCTGTGCAAAACTCGGACCGGAGAGTACGCCGATTTTTTTATTGTCGGGCAATACTTCTTTCAATACTTGGAAGGTCAGCAGCCCGGTATCCTGCTCGAAGCCTTTGCAGGCGGCTAGAATCGGAAGATGTCCTGCATTGTATTGCTTCAACAGTTCCGCACTACTTCTCAAACCTGCGACAGAAGTAACAATCAACACCAGCCCGCTGTCTTTGAGCGCGTCTGCCAAATCCGCACACACTTCCAAGGTTTCGGGAAAGGAAAAGCCCGGCAGTCCGCGTTTGTTTTCACGCGCTTCCTGCATTTGACGGACTTGGTCTGCGTTGCGCGTCCACAGGGATACGCGGTTGCCGTGTTGGGAAAAATGCAGGGCGAGCGCCGTACCCCACGAACCTGCGCCGATAACGGTAATTTTCATTGGTCGTCTTTCAACATATCACTGCCGTTCACTTTAAAACAATCGGTGTTTCTCTGCAAGTGCGGTCAGGGAAATGCCGTCTGAAAGGTGTTCAGACGGCATTTTGCCCCGATGCGGCACTATCAGCCGGTATTACGCAAACCTTGCGCCACGCCGTTGATGGTCAGGTGGACCATCAGCAGGGCGTGCGGATTGTCGGGTTCTTTACGCAGGCGTTTGAGCATGGCGACTTGCAAACCGTTGAGCGCGTTCAGGTATGGAATCCTCAAAGCGAGCGAACGGGCGAGGCTGCGGTTGTCGCGCAGGAGCTCTTCGGTTTGCAGCAGGTCGAGCAGGGCTTTGCGGCTGCGTCGGTATTCTTCCTTGATCATACCGAAGATGACTTTTGCCTTATCGGGCGATTCGCTCAAGCCGGCATAGTTTTCCGCCAAGGTGATGTCGGTTTTCGCCATTACTTGCTCCATATTGGAGAGCATCGCTTGGAAGAAGGGGTTGCTGTGGGCGTGTCCGCGCAGGGCGGCGAGTGTTTCGGGGCTGCCTTCGCACAAGGTTTCCACCGCGCTGCCGAAGCCGTACCAAGCCGGCAGCATGAGACGGTTCTGCATCCATGAGAATACCCACGGAATCGCGCGCAAGTCCTGAATCCGCGCCAGGGTTTTGCGGCTGGCGGGGCGGCTGCCGAGGTTGAGGGTGGCGATTTCCTGAATCGGGCTGGTTTGCAGGAAGTAGTCGATGAAGTCGGGATGGGTAATCAGCTTGCGGTAGTATTTGAACGATACGTCCGACAAATCCTGCATCAGCTTGGCATCTGGGTCTTTTTTGTCTGTCGGGATACCGGCCTCCAAAGTGGCGGCAACCAAGGTTTCCAAGTTGCGTTGTGCGTTGCCAGGGTCGGCGTATTTGGCGGTGATGACTTCGCCTTGTTCGGTAATACGGATTTGCCCCGCCACGCTGCCGGCCGGTTGCGCCAAAATGGCTTGGTAAGAAGGGCCGCCGCCGCGACCTACGCTGCCGCCGCGACCGTGGAACAAGCGCATGCGGACATCGTATTTTTTGAAGAGTTCGACCAAGCCCAACTCTGCCTGATACAGACACCATGAGCTGGTAACGTAGCCGCCGTCTTTATTGGAGTCGGAATAGCCGAGCATGATTTCTTGGATGTTGCCGCGGCTTTCGAGCAGGGCATCATACCAGTCGAGGCGGAACATGGTTTCCATGACCGGACAGGCATTTTCGAGCGCTTCGATGGTTTCAAACAGAGGCACGATGTTGATGCGGCTGCGCGGTTTGCCGTTTTCCACCACCAACAGGCCGCTTTCCTTCAGCAGCAACGCCAAGGCGAGCAGGTCGCTGGGTTGTTCGCAGTTGGAAATAATGCTTTGTGTTACGGCATCTTCGCCAAATTCGTCTTTGATTTTTCGCGCTTCGTTGAAAATCGCCAGTTCGTGGCGGGTATGGTCGCTATATGTGATGAACGGGCTGTACAGCGGACGTTGATGACTCAACTCGCGCAACAGGGCGGCTTGTTTTTGCTCTTCGTTCAGGCTGTTGTAGTCTTCCAAGCCTGCGTGTTGGAAAAGCTCGGCAACCACATCGGCGTGTTTGCCTGCGTGTTGGCGCAGGTCGAGCGGCATCATATGGAAGCCGAACACGGACACGGAACGGATGAGGTCTGCCAAACGGCCTTCGGCAAGCAGGCGGCTGCCGTTGTCGATAAGGGAACGTTGCAATTTTTTCAAATCATCGAGAAATTCTTGTGCCGAAGCATAAGGCTCGAGGAAGCCGAATTTGCAACCCATACCCAAACCGAGCGCGCGCGCTTTGCCCATGGCGCGCGCCATGATGTAGGCGATGGCGCGGCGGTAGGGTTCTTCCGTGCGGGCGATTTCTTCGTCGGGCGATTTGTCGGACAACGCCATCACATCGCCGTTGACTTTGACGCGGCGGATGGAGAGCGGCAGTTCGCGGTAAAGTTTGTCGAGTTCGCTGCGGTAAAAACGGAACACGGCATCGGCATGCCGTCTGAACGCAAAGCGCAGGGTTTCGGCAGAAACGAACGGATTACCGTCGCGGTCGCCGCCGATCCAGCCGCCGATTTTGAGGATGTCCGGAACGCGGACATCGGGATAGGCCGTCTGAAAGTCGTGTTCCATCTTGCGGTAGAGTTTGGGCAGGGCTTCAAAAAAGCTCATCGGGAAGATGGACACGCCGTTGTTGATTTCGTCGTTGACGCTGAGTTTGTGGCGGCGCGTTTCGCTGGTCTGCCACAAGCCCAAAAGCACGGTGTCGATTTCGCGGCGCAGCCGTGCCAGCGCGTCGGCATTGGTGCAGCGTTCGCGTTGCGGCAGCAGCGCGCGGATGCGGCGGTTGAAATTCAAAACAGTTTGGCGTTGCACTTCGGTCGGGTGCGCGGTCAAAACGGCGGTAACGGACGTATTGTCCAACTGCCGCTGCACCGATTTGCCGTCGGCTTTCCCCGCTTTGAGCCTGCGGACGGTTTCCGTCAGGCTGCCTTCTGCTGCGTTGTGGCCGGCATCTTCGTGGATTTGGCGGCGGCGTTCGTGGTGCACGTCTTCGGCGATATTCAGAATCTGGGCGAACAGCCCGCAGGCAAGCGTCAGATCGTAGGTCTGCCGTTCGTCCAATTGCGGCAATACTTTTTCAATCAGTGCCGCGCTGTCGTCGGAAGTGGACAAGAGTTTGACCGTTTCGACAACCAACGGCGAGGCTTCTTCGTGCAGGAGGTTGAACAGGGATTGTTTCAGAAATTCCGCGTCCGCCGCCAAAGCCGCGTCCTTCGGATTGTTCAGGATATGCAGTTGCATGATTTTTCTCTCTCGTTTGCCGTAAATATTGTAAATGTACCCCAAATGCCGCATCCGTGCCAAACCGTTCACACTTTAACCGCCCGTGTCCCGAAATGCCGTCTGAAGTTGAACGCCGCCCGACGGCAGCGTTACAATCGCCCGCAACTGTTTTTTCCGAACATCATCATGACCACGACCGAACACGACAACGACGACGAACTCCTGCTGCGGTACAGCCGCCACATCCTCTTGGACGAAATCGGCATCGAAGGGCAGCAGAAACTTTCCGCCGCGCATATTTTGGTCGTCGGCTGCGGCGGATTGGGTGCCGCCGCCCTGCCCTACCTTGCCGCTTCCGGCATCGGCACGCTGACCATAGCCGATTCCGACACGATCGAACTGCACAACCTGCAACGCCAAGTCGCATTTGACGAGGGCGATGTCGGCAAGCCCAAAGCCGAAGCCTTGGCAGACCGCCTGAAACGCATCAACCATACCGTCAACGTCCGCGCCGTCAACGAAAAACTCGACGGCTGCCGCCTGACCGGTTTGGTTCAAGCCGCCGACATCGTTTTAGACTGCTGCGACAACTACGCCACGCGGCAAGCCGTCAACCGTGCCTGCGTGCAAACGAAAACACCGCTGGTTTCAGGGGCGGCGGTACGCTTTGAAGGGCAACTTGCCGTGTACCGTCCCGACTTGCCCGACTCGCCGTGTTACGCCTGCCTGTTTGACGGCGGATCGGCTTCAGACGGCATCTGTTCCCTCTTCGGCGTGTTCTCGCCGCTGGTCGGCATCATCGGCAGTACCCAAGCGGCGGAAGCTCTGAAAATCCTGCTGGATGCGGGCGAACCGTCGCACGGCAGGCTGGCGGTTTACCGTGCCTTGGAAGGGGGCTGGCAATATTTCGACCTGCCGCGCAACCCCGAATGCCCGATTTGCGGCGCGGAACGGTAAAACCCTGCCGCCGTTTCAGACGGTATCCAAACGGATGCGGAGGAACGGTTTTAAAAATTTAAAAATTTACATTTCTTTGCAAAAAAAAAAAAAAAAAAAATAAACTTACCTTATAATTGCAGTTGTTTTAGCAATGTCTGTTTCGCAGACTCATTGAGTAAGACGTTTTCCCCGTAATGTGTTTGGCCGTCTGTCCCCTTTGGGTTCGGACGGCTTTTTTTTGGCTGTGTATGAATACCCGGTTGGTTTTATCTGTTTGCAGCGGGGGAAGCCGCTCATTGCCGTTCGGACAAGAATCGGTTTCATCGGATAAAAGGCATTTTGTCCGACTGATTAAAGTTATAGTGGATTAACAAAACCAGTACAGCGTTGCCTCGCCTTAGCTCAAAGAGAACGATTCTCTAAGGTGCTGAAGCACCAAGTGAATCGGTTCCGTACTATTTGTACTGTCTGCGGCTTCGTCGCCTTGTCCTGATTTTTGTTAATCCACTATATATCTTAGGTTTGCACCGGCGGAATATTCAAACACAGCTTTTAGGGGGAATCCGGATGCCGACGGCGCATCAATAATGCGGCGGAATCTCGTCGCGCAGGGAATACGGCTCTTGCGCGTCGGGATTCCTGTCCTGCATTTTTTGATACAGCAGCCTCAATTGCGCCTGCTGCAAATCCAGCGTCTGCCGCAATTCCGCCACCATCGCGTTCAGGCTGGAGATTACGTCCTCCTGAAGCGCGGTTTGGATTTCCAGTTCGACAATACGGCGTTCCAACTCTTGAACCGCGTCCATTTACAGCACCATCGCGGCAATCCAGCCGGCAATCAGCAGCGGGATGTTGTAATGGATGAAGGTCGGGATGACGGAATCGCGGATGTGGTCGTGCTGCCCGTCGGCGTTCAGCCCCATCGTCGGGCCCAGCGTGGAATCGGACGCGGGCGAACCGGCATCGCCCAACGCCCCCGCCGTGCCGACGATGGCGACGGTGGCAAGCGGCGAAAAACCCAAACCGGTACACAAAGGCACATAAATCGCGGCGATAATCGGCAAAGTGGAAAAGGACGAACCGATGCCCATCGTTACCAAAAGCCCCACCACCAGCATCGCCAACGCCGCCATACCTTTGCTGTTGCCGAATATCGCCATACTGCTTTCCACCAGCGGCTGAATATGCCCGGTCGCATTCATCACGGCGGCAAAACCCTGCGCGGCAATCATAATGAAGCCGACCATCGCCATCATCTTGATACCTTCGCCGAATACGTCGTTTGCCTTGTCGCGGTTGATGACCCCCAACATCATAAATACGGCGAAACCGAGCATCGCGCCCAACACCAGCGAGTCTTCATACATCAACTGTATGGCAAAGCATACGGCAATGGCGGCGGCAGCGGCCAGGCTGCGGTAGGCGGACGGCTGCGGACGGTTTGCTGCATCGGCGTTGCCCGCCGTATCGGCATTGTTGCTTTGGTACAGTCGCGGTTTGCGGTAGTGGACAAACGCCAGCAGGAGTCCGGTTACCATACCCAATGCGGGAATCGCCATTGCCGCCATCACGTTGATGTTTTTAACGTCGAGTTCCGGCGCGGCGGAATGGATGTTGCCCAACAGGATTTCGTTCAAAAAAATCGCGCCGAAGCCGTAAGGCAGAAACATATAGGTCGTAACCAGCCCGAAAGTGATGACGCACGCAATCAGGCGGCGGTCGATTTTCAGGCGGTTGAACACCAAAAGCAGCGGCGGGACAATCATCGGGATAAAGGCGATGTGGATGGGTATGATGTTCTGACTCATAATGCCCATCACAAGGATGATGGAAAGCAGCAGCCATTTGACCGCGCCCTCGCCCGAACGCACGCTGTCGGGCATACCGCCCCGGTTCAGCTTGCGGACGACCGCGCCGGCAAGCTGCTGCGGCAGGCCGGAATGGGTAATCGCCATCGCAAACGCGCCGAGCATCGCATAAGAAAGCGCAATCTTCGCGCCGCCTTCCAAACCTTTGTTGAACACGGGGATAATCCCCGCCTGACTGACCTGTCCCGCCGCATCGGCAATGTTTTGCAGCGGCATACCCGCCACCGCGCCGCCGACAAACGCGCCGACCGTCAGGCTCAATACCACGTGCACGCGCGACAGCGACAGCACCAGCATAACGATTACGGCAACTACGACTGCATTCATTGTTTATCGCTCCAAACCTATAAATGTTTACATATCGAAACACATCATAACCCAATAACGGAAAGCCCGCCAATTTTGCAAACAATTATTTCAAATGCTTCATATACTTCCCCAGCGCAACCCTGTCCAAACCGGCCAAATCCGGCAGGGTTTCCACTCCCGAAAAACCATTCTCCGCCAACACGCCGCGCACCGCCGCGCCCTGATCGAAACCGTGTTCCAGCAGCAGAAACCCGCCGTCTGCCAGATACTTGGTCGCGCCTTGCGCCAAGGTACGGATGCAGCTTAGGCCGTCTGAAAAGTCGGTCAGCGCGATTTGTGGCTCAAACCGCAAATCGCCTTGCGACAAATGTTTATCGCCGTTTTCGATATAGGGCGGGTTGGACACGATGATGTCCCATTTCCCTTCAGACGGCATATCGGTGTCGAACCACGAACCGTGTGCAAATTCGACCCGCGCGCCCAAATCCGCCGCATTTTTCCGCGCCGTTTCAAGGGCGGGCGTGCTGATGTCGGATGCGCGCACAAACGCATCGAGACGTTCGAGCGCGACGGTTACGGCAACCGCGCCGCTGCCCGTCCCCAAATCCCACACACGCCCGTTTTCGGGCAGGCGCGCCAATACGGCTTCGACCAAGTGTTCGGTTTCAGGGCGCGGAATCAGCACGTTCGGGTTGACTGTAAAGCGTCTGCCATAAAATTCGCGCACACCTAAAATATAGGCAACCGGCTCGCCGTTCAGACGGCGTTGCGCCAGCCTGTCCGCCCGTTGTCGGACTTCGTCCGGCATTTCTTCCCCGCCTCGCGTCAACAACTGCACGCGCGTATATTCCGAAACATATTGCAGCAGCATTCTTGCTTCATTTTTGGGCAGTTTTGACAAGCCCAACCATTCGTCAAACGTCATTTTTTATCCCGTCTGCCGCCGATGCGGCTCGAACATTTTTCCGGCTTTGCGGCACGCTGATTCAAAAAATATCATTTTGCATTGAAATTATATAATAAAGAAAAACACCTTATCGCCGTTTCAATACCGTAGGAATTTATCCGAATAACAGAAACGCTCCGCCGTCATCCCGCGAAAACGGTCATCCGGAAACCTAAGGCTGAAGCGTTTTTCGGGAATGACGATTTGAAAGTTGCCCGAAATTCAAACACAGGCAAAACCGGACGAACTTGATTTCCGTACATACAAGAATGATAAAACAAATAAAGAAAACAATGATATAGTTGATTTTTCCTTTGGACTTTCGATATTTTCGGCGGCTGAAAAAAATCCGCACCCGCCTTCAAATGCGGATACGGATTTTCTTGTCAAACAAACTTATTCGGCCAACAATGCTTCCGGTTTGACTTTTTCGCCATACACGGGCAAGAGGGTTTTTTCATAGGCGGCTTTCAGACGGCCATCTTTTTTCATGGCGGCGATTTCGCCGTTGACCCAGTTCAGGAGGTCGGTGTTGCCTTTTTGAACAGCCGGGGCGATGAATTCGGCAGGGCCGAGGTTGCCGATGGCGACTTCAAAATTCGGGTTTTCTTTTGCCCATGCCCACAGCAGGGCGTTGTCGTGGGCGAGTGCTACGCCGCGACCGTCTTTCAGTGCGTCGAAGGTTTCAGTGTTTTGGTCGAATTTCAACAGCTTGACTTCGGGATGGCTTTTGGTGAAGAAAGCGTCGGCGGTCGTGCCCTTGTTGACCAGCAGGGTTTGGTCTTTCAATTGCGCAACGTCGGTAATCGGTTTGCCTTTGGGGGAAACCACGCCCAACGCCACTTTCATATAGGGGTCGGCAAAATCGACGGCTTCGGCGCGTTCGGGGGTTTTGGTGAAGTTGGCGAGGATGAGGTCGACTTTGCCGGAACGGACGTATTCGACGCGGTTTGCGGCCTCGGTCAGGACGAACTCGACTTTATCGGGGCTGCCGAGCAGGTCTTTGGCCAGGTCTTTGGCGATTTCAACGTCAAAGCCTTGGTTTTTGCCGTTGGCATCAACATAGCCGAACGGGGGCTTGTCGCCGAATACGCCGATGCGGATCACGCCTTTTTCTTTGATGGCGGCAACAGTTGCCGCGCCGCTGCTTTGTGAAGATTGGGCATCGCCGGAGCCGCCCCCGCAGGCTGTCAGTCCGACGGCGATGGCGGCGGAAGCCAAAAGGGCTTTGAGTTTGGCGTTCAGTTTCATTGGTAATCTCCTTTTTGAATGTTTGCTTGGGATGGAATGCCGTCTGAAAGGGGTTCGGACGGTTTGCGGTAAATCAGTAGTCCATACCTGCCAGAAATTGGCGGGCGCGTTCGCTTTTTGGGGCGGAGAAGAAGGTTTCGGAGTCGGACGATTCGACTATGCCGCCTTTGTCCATAAAGACGATGCGGTCGGCAACTTTGCGGGCGAACCCCATTTCGTGGGTTACGATGAGCATACTCATCCCTTCGCGGGCGAGTTCCAAAACCACTTCCAAGACTTCGCGCACCATTTCGGGGTCGAGTGCGGCGGTGATTTCGTCCAGCAGGATGACTTCCGGATTCAGGCACAGGGCGCGGACAATGGCGATGCGCTGTTTCTGACCGCCGGAGAGTTCGCGCGGATAGGCGTTTTTGCGGTCGAGCAGGCCGACGCGTTCCAACAGTTTGTCAGCTTGTGCCTCTGCTTCGGCACGGTTGCGGTTTTGTACTTTCACCGGGCCTAAGAGGATGTTTTCGATGACGGTCATGTGGGCAAACAGTTCATAGCTTTGAAAAACCATGCCGACTTTTTGCCGGGCGGTTTGCCAGGAAACGTCTTTGCCGAATTCGCCGACGCCGTCCATCACGATGCTGCCGCCCTGGTGCGGCTCCAAACCGTTGACGCAGCGCAGGAGGGTGGATTTGCCGCAGCCGGACGGGCCCAACAACACAATCACTTCGCCTTTTTCCAAGTCCAAGTCTAAGGATTGGATGGCGGTTACGCCGCCGTATTGTTTGTGCAGCTTGCGGATGCTCAGTAAAGCCATATCAGTGTTCCCATTTTTGTTCCAGCTTTGCCGCCAGCAGGGACAGCGGCCAGCAACAGAAGAAATACAGCATAAAAATCAGTCCATAAACCCAAAATGAAGCATTGGGCTGCGTCAGCAGCGAGTTTTCAATAATTTGCTGCCCCACTTTGACCACTTCGATCACGCCGATAAGCGAGGCGAGCGAACTGGTTTTGATCATTCGCGTAAACAAATTAACCGCCCCCGGCAAAGCGCGGCGGACACTTTGCGGCAATTCGATGTATCGGAACACTTGGCGGAGGCTCAAACCCAGTGCCAAGCCCGATTCCACCTGATGTTTTTCAATCGATTCCAGTGCGCCGCGCACCAAGTCGCCCATTTCGGCAACGCCCCACAGGGAAAATACCCAGACGCAGACCCAAAATCCGCCGATGTGGATGCCCGTCCAAGCGGACAGTCCAAAATACAGGCCGAACAGCCACACCAAAATCGGCACGATTCGGATGGTTTCGAGATAAAACCGTCCGATAAAGCGGATGAGCCGGTTGCGCGAACGCAAAACCAAGCCGAACAGCGTACCCAATACGCAGGAGGCGGCAACGGAGGTCAGGGAAATCTGCGCCGTTAGCAACAGGCCTTCGCCCAAGCGTGTCGCGTTTTGCCCTTCAAACAGCCATTCAAACGCCATATTTCGCACCCCGTATGCGGTTTTCCAATCGCCGCGCCAACAAAGAAACAGGCAGCAGGATAATCAGATAAGCGGCAAACAACAAAAACAAAGCCTCGTTGGTTTTGTAGTCCATACCAATCACATCTTTGGTAACGAACAGCAATTCCGCAATACCGACCGCGCTAATAACGGATGTTTCTTTCATTAAAAACAATACGTTTGCACCAATAGCAGGAACGGCGACCGCCCAAGCCTGAGGCAATTCGACATAGCGGAACACTTGAAAGCGGCTCAAACCGATTGCCTTGCCCGCTTCGACCTGCCCTTTTGGCACGGCGAGGATGCCGGCGCGGACGGCTTCCGCCATATAGCTTGCGCCCAAGAAAACCAGTGCGATTACGCCGCAGGTGAAACCGTCCCATTTGATGCCCATTTTCGGCAGGCCGTAATACAGGAAAAATAGCTGAATCAGCAGGGGCGTATTGCGCGACAGCTCAATATAGGCGCGCGCCAATGCGTAGAAGGGACGGATGCGGTATGCCGTTACCACGGCGACAGGCAGGCCGAACAGCAACGACAAAACAACGCCGTAAACGGACAATTCCAGCGTCAGCTTTGCCGCATCGGCGAATTTGGGTACGGCATCGATTAAATAAGGCCAGTTCATCAGAATCAGAAATCAGCTTAACGAAAGGCGGTATTTTAATGAACTTGCAAGATAATGTTAAAGAATGCTTGGGAATATCAAACATCGGAAAAAAGAATAAGGCGATGCCGTCTGAAAACCTTTCAGACGGCATCGTGCCGGATTCCGCGTCAGATTTCGCTACCGCCGACAGTCAGTCCGGCATCAATCCGCAAGGTCGGCTGCCCCACGCCGACAGGGACGCTCTGCCCTTCTTTGCCGCACACGCCGACACCGCTGTCGAGCGCGGTATCGTTGCCTATCATCGAAACGTGTTTCAGCACTTCGGGGCCGTTGCCGATAATAGTCGCGCCTTTGACGGGGTATTGCAGCCTGCCGCCTTCCACCCACCACGCTTCGGACGCGCTGAACACAAATTTGCCGCTGGTAATGTCTACCTGTCCGCCGCCGAAGTTGACGGCGTAAATGCCTTTGTCGATGGACGCGATGATTTCGTCGGGTTCGTAGGCGCCGTTTTCCATAAAGGTGTTGGTCATGCGCGGCATCGGGACGGAGGCGTAACTTTCGCGGCGGCCGTTGCCGGTCGATTGCGTGTCCATCAGGCGGGCGTTGGTTTCGTCCTGCATATAGCCGACCAAAATACCGTCTTCAATCAATACGGTGCGGCGGGTTTCGTTGCCTTCGTCGTCGATATTGAGCGAGCCGCGTCTGTCGGCAATATCGCCTTGATCCACAACGGTAACGCCTTTGGCGGCCACGCGCTCGCCGATTCGGCCGGAGAAAACGCTGGTTTCTTTGCGGTTGAAATCGCCTTCCAAACCATGTCCGACCGCTTCGTGCAGCAACACGCCAGGCCAGCCGTTGCCCAAAACGACGGTCATCTCACCGGCAGGCGCAGGACGGGATTCGAGATTAATCAGGGCTTGTTTGACGGCGGAATCGACAAACTGCCGTACCAAAGTTTCATCGAAATAAGCCAAGTCATAGCGTCCGCCGCCGCCCGCGCTGCCCTGTTCGCGGCGTTCGCCCTGTTTGGCGATGACGGTAACGTTCAGGCGCACCATCGGACGAATATCCGCGGCGTGTTTACCGTCCAAACGGGCGATGTACACCATATCGTATTCGCAGGTCAAACCGGCCATCACTTGCACGATACGCGGATCGGCGGCTTTGGCCAGCATTTCGACTTTGTTCAACAACGCGACTTTGGCAGCGGAATCAAGGCTGGCAATAGGATCCATCGCCATGTGGACAGGCTTGCCGTAGGCAGGTGTCGGCACTTTGACGCTGGCCTCGCCACCGGTCGCACCAATCACGCGAACTGCTTTGGCAGAGCGGTTGATCGAATCGATACACAGGCTGTCGGCGTAGGCAAAAGCAGTTTTATCGCCCGAAACGGCGCGCACGCCCACGCCCTGATCGATTTGGAAGCTGCCCGATTTGACGATGCCCTCTTCCAAATGCCAGCTTTCATAGGCGGTGCGCTGGCAGTAGATGTCGGCATAATCGACGTGGTGCGCGCCGATGATGCACAGGCTTTTGGCGAGCAGTTCGGGGGAAAGGCGGTTGGCTTCGAGCAGCCGCGCCTGTACGGCGGAATAGGTCGGATGCATAGTGTCGGCGCATAAAAAAAATCAGGGGCTTGATTATACGGCATTTGTTATATAGTGGATTAACAAAAACCAGTACGGTGTTGCCTCGCCTTGCCGTACTATTTGTACTGTCTGCGGCTTCGTCGCCTTGTCCTGATTTTTGTTAATCCACTATAGAAATGCGCCGTGCCGCCGAAAATGTAAGAATTTTGCCAACGCACGTTGCTTTGTGTAAACTTAAAGCCTTCTTGTCGGAGTGCCGCCCATCGCCGGGCGGCTGAGATTGCGAAAGCAGAATCCGTAGAACCTGTCGGGGTAATGCCTGCGTAGGAAACAAAACCTCCCCGCCCTTTCGGGCCTCCGTTCCCTTTTCCGCACTTCCCCGCCCCGTTTTCATGTTTTTTAAGGACTTGATATGTCGGGCAATGCCTCACAACAACCCTCACCCGCCGCAGCAGCGGCACGCCTTTTTTCCGACAAATCGCGATACCTGCAAAGGAACCCGTCATGACCCGTATCGCCGTCCTCGGCGGCGGCCTTTCCGGAAGGCTGACCACATTGCAGCTTGCAGAACAAGGTTACCAGATTGCACTTTTCGACAAAGGAACGCGCCAAGGCGAACACGCCGCCGCCTATGTTGCCGCCGCCATGCTCGCGCCTGCGGCGGAAGCGGTCGAGGCAACGCCCGAAGTCATCAGACTGGGCAGGCAGAGCATCCCGCTTTGGCGCGGCATCCGATGCCTTCTGAACACGCACACGATGATGCAGGAAAACGGCAGCCTGATTGTGTGGCACGGGCAGGACAAACCTTTATCCAACGAGTTCGTCCGCCATCTCAAACGCGGCGGCGTAGCGGATGACGAAATCGTCCGTTGGCGCGCCGACGACATCGCCAAACGCGAACCGCAACTCGGCGGACGTTTTTCAGACGGCATTTACCTGCCGACCGAAGGACAGCTCGACGGGCGGCAAATATTGTCTGCACTTGCCGATGCTTTGGACAGGCTGAACGTCCCTTGCCATTGGGAACACGAATGCGCCCCCGAAGACCTGCAAGCCCAATACGACTGGCTGATCGACTGCCGCGGCTACGGCGCAAAAACCGCTTGGAATGCTTCTGCCGAACACACCAGCACCCTGCGCGGCATACGCGGCGAAGTGGCGCGGGTTTACACACCCGAAATCACGCTCAACCGCCCCGTGCGCCTGCTGCACCCACGTTACCCGCTCTACATTGCCCCAAAAGAAAATCACATTTTCGTCGTCGGCGCGACCCAAATCGAAAGCGAAAGCCAAGCCCCCGCCGGCGTGCGTTCCGGGCTGGAACTTTTATCCGCGCTTTATGCCGTCCATCCTGCCTTCGGCGAAGCCGACATCCTCGAAATCGCTACCGGCCTGCGTCCCACGCTCAATCACCACAACCCCGAAATCCGTTACAGCCGCACCCGACGCCTGATTGAAATCAACGGCCTGTTCCGCCACGGCTTTATGATTTCCCCCGCCGTAACCGCCGCCGCCGTCAGATTGGCAGTGGCACTGTTTGACGGAAAAGATGCACCCGAACGTGATGAAGAAAGCGGTTTGGCGTATATTGAAAAATAAGTTTGAGGTTGTCTGAAAACGTCGCGGCATAGGTTTTACAGCAAAGCGGCACACCCCGACACCAGCCTGTATGAATATAATACGACAAGGCGCGCCAACGTCGCATCGTCTCAATCTACTTAATATCAGCAAGGTTTCCAATGAATCTGAAATCCCTGTATTTACTGCCCGCGCTCTTACTCGCCCACTCCGCCGCCCTTGCCGCACCCAAGTTTTCAAACAACCTGAAACCGCGTTCTGCCGAAAAAATTATTTATTTCGAACAAAACGGCAAATTCGGCGCAAAAACCACAAGCGGCAAAATTATCGTCCCTGCGCAATACAACTGCGAATTTATGTGCGAACATGGTGAAACTGCCGATGGCGAGTTACTGTTTCTGGACAGCAGCCGAGAAATTCGGGGCAAAGTTGCCTATTCGCCGTTTTTCCTGCATTCGCGGCAGGGCAAGTTTTTACATCAACCGATGATGTACGACGCGGCGGCAGACTATTTTTTCGGAAGGCAAACGCCGCTATGTTTCAAAAGACGGCAAGGTCGGTTTTGCCGACCGCGCGGGCAACTTGGTCACTCCAGCCCAACACGATTGGGCAGGACAGTTTGAATATGGCTATGCTGCATTTTGCGACGACTGCCGAGAAGTTCGCGTGGACGAAGAACACACTACCGTACAGGGTGGCACTTGGGGCATGATGGACGCGCGCGGCAATACCGTTGCCCCCAGCGACACTCGCCGCACCGCTTCCGACATCGAACGAAACAGCAAATTTTATCCGCACCCGTTTGCCTACACCGCCGCCGAACGCGATATTCTGCAACGCATCAACCGCTACAAAAACCTGATTGTCGGACTGGAAGCAGTTCGCCATTCGCCATACAAAACTGCCGAAGAACGCGCTGCCTACCGCTTTGAAATCGTGTCGCAGCCCATGCAAGGCTATCCGTATTACGAAATCGTCCTGTTTGACGGCAAAGGCAACACCGTTGAAGGCGAACGCTTTCTTGCCGGCGCGGACGGCAAACGGCTCTATGTTTTACCTGTCGGAGACGACACGCCGCAACCACTGGAAACCTACCTGTGCCATGATATCCGCAGCACACTTGCCGAGCAGCCCGAAAGACAGAAAAGCGGCTCTTGGAACGACAACCCGTTTCGCTTGAAAGATTATCCCGAAGCAAAAGCCTTGTTGAAACGCAGGAAATGAGTTTCAGACGACCTCATCAGATGGCTATACCGGGCTCACTTTCATTAAACAATAAAACAAAAAGGAAAACGTCATGATTGAACAAGCAATAGGAAACCTGTCAGGTATCTTTTGGATTTTCCTGCTCGTCATTCCCCTGCTTCTTTTGAAAGCGCTGCTCCAAACCCCCAAAGTGAAAGGACGCATAGGCGAACGGGCAGTCCGTTCAGTAATCGGAAAAGATTTGGATGAGGAAACCTATATCGAATTTCACGATTTGATTATTCCGTCCCGCAGCGGCACGACGCAAATCGACCATATCTATGTTTCGGCTTTTGGGATATTTGTCATAGAAACCAAGAATTACACAGGTTGGATTTTCGGCAGCGAGAAGCAATCGAAATGGACACAAGTCGTCTATAAGCAGAAACACTACTTTCAAAATCCGTTGCGCCAGAATTACGCACACATCAAGGCATTATCCGAACTGCTGCAACTGCCGGAAGAAAAATTTCATTCGATGGTGGTTTTCCTCGGCGATTGTGAACTGAAAACGCAAATGCCGCCGAATGTCTGCCGTATCAGACAGGCAGCATCCTATATCAGACATTTTCAGACGACCTTATTGCTGCCGCAGGAAATAGAAGCGGCAACTGCCGTGCTGTCTTCAAACGAATACCAAGCCGACGGCGAAAAACTGCGGGCGCATACCGAACGCCTGCAGGAACGCCATCAGCGATAACTTAAAAGGACACCCCATGACCTTCCCACCACTCAAATCTCCGCTTAAATTCTACGCCGTCGTTCCCACCGCCGATTGGGTGGGGCGCATGGTCAAAGCAGGTGCCGACACGGTGCAACTGCGCTGCAAGACCCTGCACGGCGATGAATTGAAACGTGAAATCGCCCGCTGCGTCGCCGCCTGTCAGGGCAGCCGTACGCAGCTTTTCATCAATGACCACTGGCGCGAAGCGATAGAAGCAGGCGCGTACGGCGTACATCTCGGACAAGAAGACATGGACACCGCCGACCTTGCCGCCATCGCCGCCGCCGGTTTGCGCTTGGGTTTGAGTACGCACTCCGTCGCCGAACTCGACCGCGCCCTGTCCGTACACCCTAGCTACGTCGCCAGCGGCGCGATTTTCCCGACCACGACCAAGCAAATGCCCACCGCCCCGCAAGGCTTGGACAAACTGCGCGAATATGTGAAACAGGCAGGCGGCACGCCCGTCGTCGCCATTGGCGGCATCGATTTGAACAATGCTGAAGAGGTATTGGCAACCGGCGTTTCCTCACTCGCCGTCGTCCGTGCCGTTACCGAAGCGACAAATCCCGAAGCCGTGGTTAAAGCGTTTCAGGCTTTGTGGAATGAATAAGGTCGTCTGAAAATAATAAAGTCTAAAACCAGACGTACCAGATAATATATTTACAGAGGAATTTATTTTTTATTTTATTCATTTTTGTCATATTTTAAAATTTTAAAAAGATACATAAGGAGCAATTTGATAACAATGAAACCAAGAGAGTTATGTGAAAAAGCATGGCAAGAAATAGCAAGTAAATTTCCTGATTTTAAGATAATTTCTAAAGGGCAGAAATTAAAGAGAGTATCTAAAAACAGGGATATTACATTTGAAATCTATTTTCAGGCTGATAGGCACAATTATCAATGTAGCGTGCAATTTATTCCACATATCGCCATTTACTCAAAAGATATGAAAAAGGCAAATATCAATAATGGTTTTATATATGGCGGAGAGTTGGGGAGTTTGATAAATAGAAAACCTTGGACTTGGTGGCAGTTAGCAGGAGCAAGCTATAAATATACGGTAGAGGATGTTAGCAAACTCATAAGGGAGCATATAATACCGTTATTTGACGATTTTGAGGACACAGAAACTAATATTGAAAAAATTATAAATGAGGATATGAATGACTATAATTTATTGTATTACATCTATTATTTTAGCGGAAAAGCTAAGGCGCAGCAGTATTTTAATAAAATAATCAAAAAAGACAAATTAAGAAAAAAGTATATTGGTTTTTATAATTCTTTGAATGAATTACCAAAGGAAAGCATTTCATTAGACATATGTGAATTTGTTGGAGATACTATGATTAAATTTGCCTATATTAATGGGATTGAAATAGAAAAATAATAAATAATTGAACATAAAAATATTAATGGACGCAAATGTTGCAGGTTCGCTTGCAACCCAACATTTACAAAGGTCGTCTGAAAACCTCTATAAACACCGAAATATCGAGAAACCATGAACATCATCTTAAACGGCGAACCCGCCGAACTTCACGGCACGACCATTGCCGACCTCATCGCCCAAACCGCGCCGCAACAGCCCTTTGCTGTGGCGGTGAATACCGGATTTGTCGCCAAAGGCGCGTATGCGGAAACGGTTTTAAACGAAAACGACAAAGTCGACATCGTGCGGCCGGTGGTCGGCGGCTGAATGCCGTCTGAAACCCCAAAGGCACGCCGCTGGCTTTCAGACGGCATCGCACCCGACAACCATACCAAGGAACCCATCATGCTCACCCTATACGGAGAAACTTTCCCTTCACGGCTGCTGCTCGGTACGGCTGCCTACCCGACCCCCGAAATCCTCAAACAATCCATCCAAACCGCCCAGCCTGCGATGATTACCGTCTCGCTGCGCCGCGCGGGAAGCGGTGGGGAGGCACACGGTCAGGGGTTTTGGTCGCTATTGGAAGAAAGCGGTATCCCGATGCTGCCGAACACAGCAGGCTGCCAAAGCGTGCAGGAAGCGGTTACGACGGCGCAGATGGCGCGCGAAGTGTTTGAAACCGATTGGATTAAGCTCGAACTCATCGGCGACGACGACACCTTGCAACCCGACGTGTTCCAACTTGTCGAAGCGGCGGAAATCCTGATTCAAGACGGCTTCAAAGTGCTGCCTTATTGCACCGAAGACCTGATTGCCTGCCGCCGCCTGCTCGACGCGGGCTGTCAGGCGTTGATGCCGTGGGCGGCTCCGATCGGCACGGGTTTGGGCGCGGTTCACGCCTATGCGCTCAAAGTCCTGCGCGAACGCCTGCCCGACACGCCGCTGATTATCGACGCGGGCTTGGGTTTGCCCTCACAGGCGGCGCAAGTGATGGAATGGGGCTTTGACGGCGTGCTTTTGAACACCGCCGTTTCCCGCAGCGGCGATCCGGTCAATATGGCGCGCGCCTTCGCACTCGCCGTCGAATCCGGACGGCTGGCATTTGAAGCCGAACCGATCGAGGCGCGCACCAAAGCGCAAGCCAGTACGCCGACCGTGGGGCAGCCATTTTGGCATTCGGCGGAATATTGAAAAAGGCGGCAAAAATGCCGTCTGAAGGCTTCAGACGGCATCGCGGCTCAAAACGGCGGCAGCCTGAAACGGACAAACCGCCATTCCCCGGCATCACGGCTTTGTCGTGAGGAATAGGGAAACCAGCCGGAAAACCTTGCCGCCCGCCCCGACACCGCAACCAACGAAACACCCGGCCTCCACGGTGCGCAGGCTGCCGCGCAAGCCCCAAGTACAGCAACAGAAGAAGCGTTTTGTTGTTGTTTGAATACATTTAAAAATACCTAAAGCCATCCGTAAGCCTTCATCCGCAACGGTTTCACCGCTTTTGCATCCCCGAATCCACGCTCAAACACCCCCGAATGACAACCCTGTCCGCGCCAAATCGGACGGATGTTCAAACACGGGCAACCTTATTTCCGTCAGGCACGAAGCCCTCAGCTATGCCTGCCGACCCCGATTTGTCCGGCACAATGAAAGTTTGCCGACCCGAATCACAAACATCGGCAAATAGTTTAATTTGTTTATTTTTCATCGCATTACAAAAAATCCACATTTATTTTTAAATTTTTATTGATAATTATTATTATTAGCGTATAATTAAAACCACTCGGAAGTCGTCAATTCCGAACCATTAAACACTGTATTCCCTCATCATTCACTTTCACACTTGGAGTCGGCATATACGAGACATACATTCCCTTTTTATATATCAGATACTCAAAACCGAAATGCCAAACCCACCTTCGCGGTGGGTTTGGCATTTATTGTCCGGCTTTCGCGCCTATTTGCAAGACTTGAGGTTCAGTTTGCCGTATGGGGACGTGATTTTACGGATTTCGTCCGCATCGGCGGCATTCACGCCGGTAAACAAAACCGTCATACGCGACACGCTCAAAGAATCGTCCTGCCGGCCGGTTTCCGCAGCGCGTTCAACAATATGCGCCCCGCCGAATCCTGCGCCGGCAAGCCGGTTTTGCAGGGCTTGGGCGTTTTCCCGGCTGCTGCCGACACCCAGGCTCAATGCGCCGTCAAACGGTATGGGGTTGAAACCTTTGGCAGACAGCTCCGCCGCCTGATTTTCGGCATCGGCGGAAACGGGCAGGACGACGCGATAGGTTTTGTCGGCAGGTTTGGCTTTGGCGGTACGTTTTTCAACGCTCCTGCTGGCAACGTGCGACCATTTGCCCAAAAGCCCTTTGATGCGGTGGTAGTCGTCTTCGTCCATCGTGAGGCTTGCCTGCGCGGCGCATAAGGCATCTGCTGCTCCGTTTTCGCGTTCCGCCTGCGCCTTTTCGGCGGCGAGTTTTTCGCGGCGGGCTTTTTCTTCACGCTGTTTTTTCTCCCTCAGTTTTTTCTGTTCCGCTTCCTTTTTCAAGCGCAACTGCTCGGCCTGCTCTTCGGTCAGGATGTCGCCCGGTTTGAGCAGTGCCACCGTATCCTCCACGGATGCCGCCGCATTGCCGGCGGCGGGCGTTGTGGGGGGCGTGTTTTCGACGGCCCGGTTTTCCGGCACGCCGCCCGTCGCTTTAACGGCCAATTTATAGCCCACCGTGCCGCCGAATACGGCAATATTGAGTACCGCCAAAAGGGTGAAGAGCCATTTCATTAGAATTTCCTCAATGTTTGAAACCCCGCCCGCCCGGGCGGCAGTCTGTCGGGCGGCAGAATCCGGATGGATTCGGACGGATGCCGCCCCGTGTTGAAAAAGGGCATATTTTCTAAGCGTATTCCGATTCCCCGCCTTCGGCGGCAATCAGGTTCAGCAGCCCGTGGATGACGAGGTTGTCCGCCACGCGCACGGTATTTTCCGCCAAAAATGCAGGCGGCAGGGCTTCTGCGACTTTCGCCGCGCCGCCGCCGGTAATGATGACATCGACAGGCTTGTCCGCGCCGTTTTTTTCTTTCAGACGGCAGTGCATCATCATAACCGAACCGCAAACCGCGTCCATCATACCGCTTGCGATGGCATTGCTTGTGGTGGTCGGGAAAGGGTAACGCTTGCCGGCGGGGCGGTTGAGGTTGGCGGTTCGGACAGCGAGCGATTCTTTCATCAGGTGGAAACCGGGCATAATGGTTCCGCCGAGATAATGTCCGTCATCGGTAAGCGCGTCAACCGTTACCGCCGTGCCGCAACTGACGACGACGCAGGCGTTGCGGCTGAAGCGGCGGCTGCCCAAGGCGTTGAACCAGCGGTCGGAACCGTGTTCTTCGAGGTGGCGGTAGTGGTTGCGTATGCCCAAAGCCTGATGGGCGGAAGGCAGCCATTCGATGGGGCGGGCGATTTGTTCCTGAACCTGCGCTTTTTTAAGTTCTCCGCACACGGCGCAACCGACGATGCGGACATTTCCATCCGCCTTTTCCGCCCACTCCGCGCCCAAAGGCGACAAATCGCGGTACGGCGAGCTGCCGACGGTTGCAAACGTGCCGTTTTCCACCCAAGCCCACTTGAGCCGGCTGTTGCCGCCATCCAACAGCAGAAAACGTTCCGAATCCCGCCGCTTCGACACGGAAACCGGCCTGTCGTCGGGCCGCAGGCTGATTTCGCCGCTGACGACCGTCTGTTCGCCCTCTGCCGTTTCCAAGTGCAAAACGCCTTGTCCGTCCACGCCTTTAACCGTGCCTTCGAACACGGTTTCGCCGTCGCGCAACAGCAATACCGCCTTGCCATGGTCGCGGTTGGCAGCCTGATATTCCGCCACAAAAGGCGCAAATCCGTCCCGCGCATATTGCAACAACACCGCGTCCAGTTCCGCAAGCAATGTTTCCAGCAACACGGCGGCATCGGCATTTCCCCGCCGCGATGCCGTCTGAAACAGCGATTGCACGGAAGCGGCGTTTTCCACTTCCTTGGGCAGCACGAAATTGATGCCGATACCGACCACGGCAACCGTTTTGCCGCCCGTCCTGACCGTTTCAATCAGAATGCCGCCCAATTTGTCGCGTCCGACGACCAAATCGTTTGGCCACTTGATTTGCGTTTTCAAACCCAAACGCGACAAGGCGCGCCGGCACGCCACTGCCGCAACAGGCGACAGCGAACCCAACTCATACTGCGGCTGGTCAAACACCCAGCCAAAACTGAACATCAGACACTCGCCCAAACGGTGCGACCACTTCCGCCCCTGCCGCCCCCTACCCTTACTTTGCAGGTGGGTCACACATATGGTTTTGTGCGCCTTGTCCGGCGCAATCCGCGCCAATTCCAGTATCTCGTCGTTGCTGGACGCGCACTCGTGCTTCAATGCCGTCTGAAAACCCGACCTCTCCCCCAACGCGCGCAAACCTTCGGCATCGAAAACCGCCAAGGGGCGCACCAGCCGCCAATAGCCGTCATGTTGGCGCAACAGCCCGCGTATGTGCGCCGGCATCTGCTGCCAAAAACCGTTGAGCTGCTGCGGCTTCATGTCCGCCACACGCGCCAGTTGCGAGACGTGTTGCGGCAAACCGTCGGCAAGCTCCGCCAACACCCGCCAGTGCGAAGGCTTCAAAACCGTCATTTCCCGCCCTCTGCCGCACGGATTTTTGCCAAAGTCTTCGTTGTCGAAGTCTGGTGCAGAAACGGAATTGAAAACACCTGACCGCCGCGCGCCAGCGTTTCCGCCGCGCCGACAATCTTATCCGCAGCCCAATCGCCGCCCTTGACCAACACCTCCGGCTTCACCGCCTCAATCAAAGCCGCCGGCGTATCCTCGTCAAACCAAGTAACCAAATCCACACTTTCCAACGCGGCGGCAACGGCGGCACGGTTCTCCAAAGGATTAATCGGGCGGTCGCCGCCCTTGCCCAAACGCCGCACCGAAGCATCGGTATTCAACGCCAGCACCAACGCCGCCCCTGCCGAACGCGCCTGCGCCAGATAAGTAACGTGCCCCCTGTGGAGGATGTCGAAACAGCCGTTGGTAAACACCAGCGGGCGCGGCAACAACGCCAAACGCGCCACCAACGCCTCGGGCGGACAGATTTTCGATTCAAAATCAGGGACAGACCAAGCGTCAACCATCAAAGCCTCCGACAAAAACCATAAAAGACAGAAAAACCCACATGATACAGAAGCATATGCGAAAGGCAAAGCCGAAGGCGCAAATGCCGTCTGAAGCGGTTTCCGTATGACCGGCCCAGCTTTCAGATGGCATACCGCCGCACCGGTACGACGGTGCGGACAGTACGTGCAAACGGAAAAAGACCCGTACCGAAAAGTACGGGCCTTTATCTGGGGTGGCTGATGGGGCTCGAACCCACGACAACCGGAATCACAATCCGGGGCTTCTACCAACTGAGCTACAGCCACCATAAAAACGGTTTTCAATCAAATTCTTGGCACGCCCGACAGGAATCGAACCTGTAACCCCCGACTTAGAAGGTCGGTGCTCTATCCGGTTGAGCTACGGGCGCTCATGCCGATTCGTGCTGATTGATTGGTCGGGGCGGTGGGATTCGAACTCACGACCCTCTGCTCCCAAAGCAGATGCGCTAACCGGGCTGCGCTACGCCCCGACTTGAAGAAGCGAACTATACAGTTCAGGGAAAGATGCGTCAACATTTATTTTCAAAACACCAAGATGAAAAATATAGTTTTTTGATTTGAAAAAATATTTAATCCGTCCAAACAGCCGTATTTTATTTCAGGACAAATTTATTTTCGGCATCCTGCTGTAAAAACAAACGGAAAATGCGATAATTTTCAGCATTTTCTACCTGTTTAACAAAAGGACGGATATGTCGGCACAACTGATCAACGGTAAAGAAGTTTCGCAAAAACGCCTGCAGGCGGTTGCCGAAGCGGTGGCGCAACGCCAACAGGACAATCTGCACACGCCTTGCCTGGCCGTGGTTTTGGTCGGAGGCGACCCAGCCAGCGCGGTTTATGTCCGCAACAAGAAAACCGCCTGCCAAAAATGCGGCATCAAGTCGCTATCTTACGAGCTGCCCGAATCAACATCGCAGGAAGAACTGTTGGCACTGGTCAACCGCCTGAACGCCGATTCCGAAGTGGACGGTATTCTGGTTCAGCTGCCCCTGCCGAAGCACCTCGACAGCCAGGCGGTTTTGGAACGTATTTCGCCGGATAAGGACGTGGACGGCTTCCATCCTTACAATGTCGGCAGGCTGGCGGTCAAAATGCCGCTGATGCGCCCGTGTACGCCCAAGGGCGTGATGACGCTTTTGGAAGCTTACGGCATTGATCCGAAGGGGAAAAAAGCGGTCGTGGTCGGCGCGTCGAATATCGTCGGCCGTCCGCAGGCTTTGGAACTGCTGCTGGCGCGTGCAACGGTAACAATCTGCCACAGTGCGACCGAAAATCTTGCCGATGAAGTTGCCGGGGCCGATATTTTGGTGGTCGGCGTGGGCATTCCGAACTTTGTCAAAGGCGGGTGGATCAAACCCGGCGCGGTCGTTATTGATGTGGGCATCAACCGTTTGGACGACGGCAGCCTGTGCGGCGACGTGGAATTTGAAACGGCAAAAGAACGGGCGGCGATGATTACGCCCGTTCCCGGCGGCGTGGGTCCGATGACGATCGCCACATTAATGGAAAACACTTTGCACGCAGCTTCGCTGCACGATACTTGAGCGGTTCTGAAGATAAAAATGCCGTCTGAAAGGCTTTCAGACGGCATTTTGCCGTGTCCGTTTATTTGGGCAGCTTGACGACAACCGTATCCGCCAGTATGTCGTAAAGCGTGCGGCGGTCGCGTTTGACCATAAAGAGCAGGACAAAGTTGGCAAGAAATGCCAGCAGGTTGATAGCGTTTTCTCCGTTATCACCTACTGCAAGACCGATAACGGCGGCAATAATGGCAACCAAAACCGACCATGCGATTTCGCGTACCAAAACCGTACCGACAAAGCCCGGATTGCGGCCGTCGGTTTTCAACACGCGGATTCTCATGATTTTCTTACCCAATGACTGCCCGTCCCGGCTCATATAGTAGATTTGAACGACGGTATAAACCAAAATGCCCGCCAGTCCTACCCAAAAGGAAGTTGTGCCCAAAAGCAGTCCGACTATTTCCTCACTGCCGACGATTCTGCCTTCATTCTTGATGGCGAAGACAATCAGTCCGACAAACGGAATCAGCAGAATCAAAAAGGTAAACAATTGGTTCAGCAGGGCCGCAAGTATCCGGTCTCCGGCACCGGCAACCGTTACCTCGATTTCCTGAATGTCAGACCTGCCGACACCGGCCACACCGATATAGTTGTTTCTTTCTTCCATGTCTCTTCCTGATAATGGTTCTTAACTGACCCCGATTCTACCGTTCTGACACCGAAAACGCCAATATTTAAAGAAATCCCGATAAAGAACTTTACATTTTCTTAAGACGGCGTTAAAACGCTCCCTTTACGCCATACATAATTTTATTAACGATTTTTCCTCAAGGAGCAACACAATGAAAGTAGGTTTCGTCGGCTGGCGCGGTATGGTCGGTTCGGTTTTGATGCAGCGTATGAAAGAAGAAAACGACTTCGCCCACATTCCCGAAGCGTTTTTCTTTACCACTTCCAACGTCGGCGGCGCAGCCCCTGATTTCGGTCAGGCGGCTAAAACATTATTGGACGCGAACAACGTTGCCGAGCTGGCAAAAATGGACATCATCGTTACCTGCCAAGGCGGCGATTACACCAAATCCGTATTCCAAGCCCTGCGCGACAGCGGCTGGAACGGCTACTGGATTGACGCGGCATCCTCACTGCGTATGAAAGACGACGCGATTATCGTCCTCGACCCTGTCAACCGCAACGTCATCGACAACGGCCTCAAAAACGGCGTGAAAAACTACATCGGCGGCAACTGTACCGTTTCCCTGATGCTGATGGCTTTGGGCGGCCTGTTCCAAAACGATTTGGTCGAATGGGCAACCAGCATGACCTACCAAGCCGCTTCCGGCGCGGGTGCGAAAAATATGCGCGAACTCATCAGCGGCATGGGCGCGATTCACGCCCAAGTGGCGGACGAGCTTGCCGATCCTTCCAGCGCGATTCTTGACATCGACCGCAAAGTGTCCGATTTCCTCCGCAGCGAAGACTATCCGAAAGCCAACTTCGGCGTACCGCTCGCCGGCAGCCTGATTCCGTGGATTGACGTGGACTTGGGCAACGGCCAGTCCAAAGAAGAATGGAAGGGCGGCGCGGAAACCAACAAAATCCTCGGACGCAGCGACAATCCGACCGTAATCGACGGCTTGTGCGTCCGCATCGGCTCTATGCGCTGCCACAGCCAAGCCCTTACCCTGAAGCTGAAAAAAGACCTGCCCGTTTCCGAAATCGAAACGATTTTGGCAGGCGCGAACGACTGGGTGAAAGTCATCCCCAACGAAAAAGAAGCCAGCATCCACGAGCTGACCCCCGCCAAAGTTACCGGCACGCTGTCCGTCCCCGTCGGACGCATCCGCAAACTGGGCATGGGCGGCGAATACATCAGCGCGTTCACCGTCGGCGACCAACTTTTGTGGGGCGCGGCCGAACCTCTGCGCCGCGTGCTGCGTATCGTGTTGGGCAGCCTGTAAGCCCTGTTTGAATGGAAATGCCGTCTGAAACCTGTTTCAGACGGCATTTTCCTTGCAACCCCAATTGGACGAAATTCCGATAAGGCAAGCGTTCACGCCAGCAACATTTCCTGCATCAGCTTCATACCCCACTGCCAGCCGCCGAGCATACCGTTCAAACTGCCCGAATGCGGGGAAACCAACAGGCGCGCGTTCCACAAATCCGCCTGTTTTTGCGCCCAACCGTGCGGCACGCCGCCGTGTTCGGACACCACCAATGCGGCACGGCAGGGACAGCGGACGCGTTGGAAAGTGTGTTCCGCATCATCGGAGAAAATATCGAGACGCTGCGGTACAAGGATGATGTTGGCAATTTTCTTCCGGGTCAGGATGTCTGCCCGATACAGCCACGCCAAGAATGCGGCCGCGCCCGCTCCGTGTGCGACAACGGCGATATGCCTGCCCTGTATCCGTTCGAATGCCGTCTGAAGCGCGGTTTGCCACGCTTCCGTGCTGCTGTTTGCGGATGCTTCGGACATCTGCACGACGGGATAACTGACCGCCCAACGGTCTATCCACATCTGATCCTCTCCGGCATCGCGTATCAGCCAAAGCGTCAAATCTTCGAGTTCAAAACCCTGCATACCGCCCCGCCTATTTCAGCAGGTCCCGGAGGGTAAAGGCGATGAGCAGCGAAGCGGGTACGCTCAATATGGCGCACACGGCGAGGCAGGCAAGAACGTTTGCCAACAGCCGCCAGCCTTTCCAACCCAAACATTTGGCCGCAATCAGCAGGCAGGGGAGGCAAATCAGCAGCCACACCAACGCCCATATCAGGTTTGCCTTGGTCGGCGCAAGCCAGCCCTGCATCCGCGCCAGCATAAACACCGCCCACACCGACATAGGCAGCACAAATGCCGCCACGACCCATGCCGCGCCTATTCCTGTTTTTCCGTCCACATTCCAATCATATTTACCCAAAACTTTATTCGGCAGCATAGTCATACTCCACGACCAGCGGCGCATGGTCGGAAAATTTTTCGTCTTTATAAACGTGTGCGGACACGGCTTTGGCGGCAAGTTCGGGCGTAACCATCTGATAATCGATGCGCCACCCGACATCTTTCGCATACGCCTGTCCGCGGTTGCTCCACCAAGTGTAGCCCGGCACATCGGGATAGAGCGTGCGCCACATATCCGTCCAGCCCAGCGTATGGATAACCTTGCCCATCCACTCGCGCTCTTCGGGCAGGAAGCCTGAATTTTTCTGGTTGCCTTTCCAGTTTTTCAGGTCGATGTTTTGGTGGGCGATGTTCCAGTCGCCGCAGACGACGATGTCGCGCCCTTCGTTTTTCATCGCTTCGAGCATAGGGTAAAACACATCGAGGAAACGGTATTTCACCTGCTGGCGTTCTTCCGCGCTGCTGCCGCTGGGCAAATAAAGCGAAATAACGCTCAACCTGCCGAAATCGCAACGCACAAACCGCCCTTCCCTGTCGAATTCTTCAATGCCCATACCGATTTGCACATTGTCGGGTTTGCGTTTGCTGTACACCGCCACACCACTGTAACCGCGCTTCTCGGCGCAATGCCAATGGCCGTGCATCCCGTGCGGATTTTTCATATCGGCAGACAAATCTGCTTCCTGCGCTTTGAGTTCCTGTACGCAGACAATGTCCGCGCCCGATGCGACGATGTATTCGTAAAATCCCTTTTTATAAGCGGAGCGGATGCCGTTGACGTTGGCGGAAATGATTTTAAGCATAATAAAAATAAGTTCTCACAATGTTCCCATACACAAAGCGGCACCTGGTGCGCCGCCCGGCATTTCCCATTCAACCCTGCCTGCTGAAAACGGTGGGGCTTCAAGCGGGAAATGCCGTCTGAAAACGGAAAAGGGCAAAAGGCGGTACTTTTCACAAAAACACCTCTTATCTTATTCTCCATAATCTAGTAATTTATTTAATAAGTCATCCAATTCTTTATCATTTAATCCAATTTCATAGAGTACTCTATGCAAACTATAAATCCATCTATTAAAATTATTTTGCTTATTATTGATAATATTAGATATTTTTTTATTTCCAGAAAGTCTTCCGGGTTAAATCCAAGATCTTTTAATCTGATTTTAATATTATTAATAATATCTTCCATGTTTATTACTTTTGCCCTTTCCGATACAGTTCAACCGCGCCGCCAAGTCGTGCCGCCGGCGTTGTCTTCCAAAATGATTTTGTGTTCGTTTAAAAGATCGCGGATGCGGTCGGACTCTGCCCAGTTTTTATCCGCGCGCGCCTGTTTGCGGCGGGCGATTAAGTCTTCGATTTCTTCGTTGGAGAGGCCGTCTGAAACCGCGCCGCCTTGCAGGAACTCGGTCGGATCGCGTTGCAGCAGGCCGATGATGCCGCCCAAGGCTTTCAGGCAGCCGGCGAGGTGTGCATCATTGGTTTTGTTCACTTCTCCTGCCAGCTCAAACAACACGGCAACCGCTTCGACCGTACCGAAATCGTCGTTCATGGCGGCGTAGAAGCGGCGGGTGTAGCCGTTGGCATTTTCGGACAATTCGAACGCGGCCGTCGGCGTGTTTTTCAAGGTGGTGTACAGACGGGTCAGCGCGCCTTTTGCGTCGTCCAGATGCGCGTCGGAGTAATTCAGCGGGCTGCGGTAGTGGGCGCGCAGGATGAAGAAGCGCACGACTTCGGGGTCGTATTGTTTCAACACTTCGCGGATGGTGAAAAAGTTGCCCAACGATTTGGACATTTTTTCGCCGTCCACACGGATGAAGCCGTTGTGCAGCCAGTATTTGACGTGGCTGGCGATGCTTTGCCCGTGGTGGGTTTGCGCGTGGTCATGTCCGCAGGTATGACCGCTTGCGCCGACACTTTGGGCGATTTCGTTTTCATGGTGCGGGAACTGCAAGTCCGCGCCGCCGCCGTGGATATCGAAATTATCGCCGAACAGGTTTTCGCTCATCGCGGAACATTCGATGTGCCAACCCGGACGGCCGTTGCCCCAAGGGCTTTCCCACGCCGGCTCGCCTGCTTTCGCCGCTTTCCACAACACAAAATCAAGCGGATCGCGTTTGAAACCGTCCACTTCCACGCGTTCGCCCGCGCGCAGGTCGTCCAACGATTTGCCCGATAATTGGCCGTAAGCGGCAAACTCGCGCACGGCGTAATAAACGTCGCCGTTTGCAGCAGGATATGCCTTGCCGTTTTGAATCAGGGTTTCAATCATGGCAATCATTTGCGGAATGTTTTCCGTCGCTTTCGGCTCGATGTCGGGACGCAATACGCCCAGAGCATCGGCATCTTCGTGCATCGCCTGAATGAAACGCGCGGTCAGTTCGCCGATGGTTTCGCCGTTTTCAGCCGCGCGCGCGATGATTTTGTCGTCGATGTCGGTAATGTTGCGCACATAAGTGAGCGGATAACCGCACTCGCGCAGCCAACGGGCAATCATGTCGAACACAACCATCACGCGGGCATGGCCCAAGTGGCAATAGTCGTAAACGGTCATACCGCAAACGTACATACGCACGTTTTTAGGGTCGATGGGGGCAAAGGGTTCTTTTTGGCGGGTAAGGGTGTTGTAGATGGTTAGCATGGCGTAATCTTCATGGATAAAATAATTATATTAATGTTATTGGTCATAAGGACCCAAAAAACGTGTTCCATTAAAGTGAATCATATGGCTGGGGTTATCTGCAATCCATACATCTGTTTCCCAAGCAATTTCGTTGCTAAAACGTGTATAGGTTTTTTTGTCGGGAAAAGCTGAGATGAAAACTAATCCGGCTGAAGATTGGGAAAATAATGTTTTCAATTCAAAATATCTTTTTGAATCAACTGGACCGTGACTAGTAACAGATTCTATGCAAACCAACCAATTTCTTGTGTCATCGTAAATAACAACATCTGGTAATTTACCATGATTATCTAAGGATATTCCTAATTTAGAAAAAGTTTTTGTATCAAGGAAGCCATGTTTACTTCCTGTATCGCCAACGTAAACTAATAAGCCGTTTGGTACAAATTGTGCACCAAAAATTTCAATAATATCTTTGATTAATTGGGAGTGCTTTCCTGCGGATAGCATAAAGGTTTGTTCATTTGGTAGTTTTAATGGGATTTGTACCATTGCACGCTCGAGTGCATACTTTTGTACTAAAGATGGACGTGTTTCAAGATATTTTTGTAACTCGCTTTCGAAATTGGAGGTGCCAAAAGTTTTTAAAACAGCTAAAAAATTTGATTCCAATTGATATACTGCTTTGGGGCTGTTAACTGCGCGTGTGGGTTCATCAGGATTATATAAACAGATACCTGCTTCAACGAATTGGTGCATAGATTGTCGCCTGAATGTTTCTCGTGTATTGGGGGCGTATTCTTTGCCATAATGGGTCAGGCACCACTGCATAATTGGTGTAATACCAACTAATGGATTAAATGCCCTTTCCCAATCAGAATCAGGTGTTATGCCTGCTAGGCATAATAAGCATAAAGCAGTCCGTTCATTCTGTTGTGCTCTAGGCATGTTTAAGAGCTCTAATATCTGGAGAGCTTGGTCAATTTTAGAGTGAGATGATTTTTCAAACATATTGCTGTATAAAAGTGTTTATTTCTTCGGAAGACATATCGGAATGATATTTTTTACCCCAACTTCTTAAAATATCCAAAGATGGGTAAGGTAAATTTTTTAAATCAGTTATATTGATTTGAGTATGGCCAGAAAACTCTCTGAAATATTTATCTAGCCAAGTTGAATTTAAAAAACAGATTAATCCTTTTGCTAAAAATTCATCAAATCCATGTTTGTTTATATGAAAAAAATTTAAATGATTTTCTAACCCAATAAAAGAATGCTGAATCTTTTCAGGATTGATTATAAAAGCATTGATTCTTTTATTTTCTTCTTTCGCAGAAAATCGTTTTACTATTACATACCAACCGTCATTAGGCAGTAGATATTTTTCAGAATCTTTTGTGTATTTTATCGCATTAGGTTTTTTATGCTGTCTTGGGTGAATAAGACCGTCTTTTGAAAAATGATGTGGATAGAACAAAGGAATATTTTCATTGTTGATATTCTGCTCCAGTAGAGATTTTATTCTGAAATCGACAATTGGACCGGTGCTGGCTTGTAAACCAATATCAGTTAAATTATATTTAAAAGCACGTGGAATATTAATTGAACTTTGGTTAGGAATTCGGATGAAATTTTCAGAGTCTCCCTCTGTTACAATTTGAGAAAATGGAAAAATATTAGAAGAATATCCATTAAATTCACTATCTTTACAAGAGGATACAACAACAGATTCTTGTTTTTTTCCTTTTATCAATTTAATAATAATGTTTTCTTGTAAAACGCAGTCATCGTGAAAAACTTTTTTTCGGCTTTCAAAAATATGAATATGTTCGATTGCGCAATGCTGCAAAATAAATTTCCTAAAATTTTTATAATAAGCACCATTACAAAAAGAACGAGGGATAATAGCGACAATTTGCCCTAAATATTGCATTTGAAGAATGGTTAGCCCTAAAAATGCACTATATAAATTAACGGTCTCAAGTCCAATACTATTAAGTAATTTTCGATGTTTTGACCGACTGTTTAATTTTTTATAAGGTGGGTTCAGAATTGCATGAGTATATCGATATCGATGTATATTATTAACAGCGTCTTCAATAAAGTCAGAAATATGAATATCACTAGTGAATGAAGCAAAACGGACATTTTTTTCCAATTCATGAGCCATAACTGGGTCAATTTCCCAAAAATCAGTATGACTAATACCAATCTTTTTTCTATCTACTGCTAAAGCTAATGAACCGATACCAGCACCACAATCTAATAAACGGGAAATTTTACTTTGACTAGGCGTAAAAAGTCCTGCCATAAAATCAGCAATGATAGAGGGCGTCATAAACTGAGCAAATTTTAATTTAGAAGACTGATTTAATCTGTTATTTACTTCCAATCGAATCGCATCTATTTGAGCTGCATTCATTTATTTAAACCTATCAAATCTACTCCGCCTTAAACACGCCGGTATCCGTTTTCAGCCGCATATCGGCAATTTCCGCTTGCGCGGCGGCTTTTTCCACGGCAGCCGCTTCGGCTTCCAAGCGTTTTTTCTCGTTCAGATACAACCCGATTTGGCGCACGAGGTCTTGTGTGCCTTGGTGGGTCAGTGCGCTGATTTGGAAGAGGCGCGGGGTTTCCATGTCGAATTGGAAACGGTCGTCTGGTTTGGGGTAATCCCAGCCGATGGCTTCGAGGAAGGCGGCAGTGCGCGTTTGGGCTTCTTCTTCGTCAAGCATGTCGAGTTTGTTCAGTACCAGCCAGCGCGGTTTGTCGTAGAGTTCTTCATCGTATTTGCGCAGTTCGTTGATGATGGCAAGGGCTTCTTCGGCGGGATTGACGGTTTCGTCGAAGGGGGCTAAATCGACGACGTGCAGCAGCAGGCCGGTACGCGATAAGTGTTTGAGGAAGCGGTGGCCGAGGCCTGCGCCTTCTGCTGCGCCTTCAATCAGGCCGGGGATGTCGGCCATGACGAAGCTGTGGTTTTCGTCGATGCGCACGACGCCTAAATTCGGGTGTAGTGTGGTGAAGGGGTAGTTGGCGATTTTGGGACGTGCGGCAGATACGGCGGTAATCAGGGTGGATTTACCGGCATTGGGCATGCCTAACAAGCCGACATCGGCGAGGACTTTGAGTTCGAGTTGTAGAGAACGGGTTTCTCCTTCTTCTCCGGGCGTGGACTGTTTGGGCGCGCGGTTGACGGAGGACTTGAAGTGGATGTTGCCCAAGCCGCCTTTGCCGCCTTTGGCAAGGCAGACACGCTGGCCGTGATAAGTGAGGTCGGCAACGATTTCGTCGGTGTCGAGGTCGCGGATGAGGGTGCCGACGGGCATTTTGAGGACGATGTCGTCCGCACCTGCGCCGTAACGGTCGGAACCGTGGCCTTTTTCGCCGTTTTTGGCTTGGTAACGTTTGACGAAGCGGTATTCGACGAGGGTGTTGGTATTTTCGTCGGCTTCTGCCCAGACGCTGCCGCCTTTGCCGCCGTCGCCGCCGTCCGGGCCGCCGCGCGGTACGAATTTTTCGCGGCGGAAACTGGTTGCGCCATTACCGCCTTTGCCTGCGGCGACTTCGATTTTTGCTTCGTCGATGAATTTCATTCAATGCTCTTGTTTGTTGGTTTCAAATAAGGTTTCAGGCGGATTGCCGTGTGTTTTGATGCCGTCTGAACAGAATTTCGGACGCTATTATAAGGGATAAGCGGTATTTCACATACCGTGGGGGCGACGATTTGCCCCGCCCGCCCTGATGGGTTTTGAAACGAATCTGCGCCATGAAGGCAAACTGTGTCCGCCTTCGGCACAGGCGCACCCTTGCCGATTCCGCCGCTCGGGGCGCACCCGTCCAAATGGCGGCCCGGTATCGGGATTGTCCGTCCGGATACGCCGAACCGCCGATTGCCGGATGCCGTCTGAAACGCGCAGGCAGGAACGGGGCACGGCGGTGTCCGATGCCGTCTGAACGCCGGACGGCGCGGCGGCATTTTGCAACAACGGTTTTCATACCCGCCCGATTCCGCCGCCGCTTATTGTGCGAACCTCCCCGCCTTCCCCCGAAATACCCATATCGCCGATGTGGCGTTAATCGGACCTTGCCGGCCAGAAAAATCCTGTTTGCCCGGACGGGAAACCATCCCCCACACACCGCCCGAACCGGCAGAAGGCTAAATCAAATCTTTGTTTTTGCAAGACAAGGCAAAATCGTACAAAGCTTTTTTTCCCTCACCCGTGATTTTGGCGGCAAGCTCCGCCGCCTGTTTGGTCGGCAGTTCGGCAGCAAGGATGTTCATCACATTTTGCGCGGATTCGGACAAGCCTTCGTGTTTTTCATCCCGCGCCGGATAAAGCACCAGCACCATTTCGCCGCGCGATTGGTTGCCGTCTGCCGCCAATGCCGTCTGAATTTCCCCAACCGTGCCGCTCAAAAACGTTTCAAACGTTTTCGTGATTTCGCGCGCCAGCATTAATCGGCGTTCGGAGAACAATTCCGCCATATCGGCAAGCGTCGCCCCGATGCGGTGCGGCGTTTCAAACATCACGACGGGGAACGCCGCCCGCACCCATTTGGCAAACAGTTTCCTGCGTTCGCCCGATTTCGGCGGCACAAAACCGTTGAAATAAAAATCGGATTCCGCTACGCCCGCCACGCTCAAAGCCGCCATCACCGCGCTTGCGCCGACAACAGGAACGACTTTGAACCCTGCTTCTCGCACGCGGCGGGCGAGTTTCGCACCCGGGTCGCACACGGCCGGCGTACCCGCATCGGAAACCTGTGCCACAACCATGCCGTCTGAAAGATAGCCGATAATCTTATCCGCCATCTGCCGTTCGTTGTGTTCGCGCACGCTGACGAGTTTGCCCTGAATGCCGTACGCGCTCAAAAGCTGCGCGGTAACGCGCGTATCTTCGGCACAGATGATGTCCGCCTTTTGCAATACCGCCAAAGCGCGCAGGGTAATGTCCGCCAAATTGCCGATGGGCGTGGCAACCACGTATAATGTCCCTCCGACGACGCTGTCGGAGGCTTTCTGCAAGTGTTTCTGAAACATAAAAAATGCCGTCTGAAAAACAGACATTATAAAGGTTAAACCGATTATGCGCTTAAACCACAAACAGGGTGCGGCAGGGGAAGATGCCGCGCTTGCCTTTCTCCAATCCCAAGGCTGCACGCTGCTTGCCCGCAACTGGCACTGCGCCTACGGCGAAATCGACCTGATTGTCAAAAACGGCGGCATGATTCTGTTTGTTGAAGTAAAATACCGCAAAAATCGGCAATTCGGCGGTGCCGCATACAGCATTTCCCCATCCAAATTATTGAAACTGCAACGAAGTGTAGAGTATTATCTGCAACAGAACAGGTTGACAAACGTACCGTGCCGCCTCGATGCGGTACTGATTGAAGGAAACCGCCCGCCCGAGTGGATAAAGAATATTACAGGTTGACGATATGACGACATTACAAGAACGCGTTGCCGCCCATTTTGCCGAAAGCATCCGTGCCAAACAGGAAGCCGAAAAAGTACTCGCCGAACCGGCCGCGCAGGCTGCCGAACTGATGCTGCAATGCCTGATGAACGACGGCAAGATTCTGGCGTGCGGCAACGGCGGTTCGGCTGCCGACGCGCAACACTTCGCCGCAGAAATGACCGGCCGTTTTGAAAAAGAGCGCATGGAATTGGCCGCCGTCGCACTGACAACAGACACTTCCGCGCTGACAGCCATCGGCAACGACTACGGTTTCGACCATGTATTCAGCAAACAAGTGCGCGCGCTCGGACGTGCAGGCGACGTATTGGTCGGCATTTCCACCTCCGGCAATTCTGCCAACGTCATCGAAGCCATCAAAGCGGCACACGAACGCGATATGCACGTCATCGCCCTGACCGGCCGTGACGGCGGCAAAATCGCCGCGATGCTCAAAGACACCGACGTACTGCTCAACGTCCCCCATCCGCGCACCGCCCGCATTCAGGAAAACCACATCCTGCTGATACACGCCATGTGCGACTGTATCGACTCCGTACTGCTGGAAGGAATGTAACCCTTTTCAGACGGCATGGCGCAAAGCAATGCCGTCTGAAACGCCCAAGAAAGGAAGCCCCCGATGAAACTCAAACCGCACACCGTCCGCACCCTGATTGCCGCCGTCCTCAGCCTTGCCCTCGGCGGCTGTTTCAGCGCAGTCGTCGGTGGTGCGGCGGTCGGCGCGAAATCCGCCGTCGACCGCCGCACCACCGGCGCGCAAACAGACGACAACGTTATGGCGTTGCGTATCGAAACCACCGCCCGTTCCTACCTGCGCCAAAACAACCAAACCAAAGGCTACACGCCCCAAATCTCCGTCGTCGGCTACAACCGCCACCTGCTGCTGCTCGGACAAGTCGCCACCGAAGACGAAAAACAGTTCGTCGGTCAGATTGCGCGTGCCGAACAGGCAGCCGAAGGCGTGTACAACTACATTACCGTCGCCTCCCTGCCGCGCACCGCCGGCGACATCGCCGGCGACACCTGGAACACGTCCAAAGTCCGTGCCGCGCTGCTGGGCATCAGCCCCGCCACACAGGTGCGCGTCAAAATCGTTACCTACGGCAACGTAACCTACGTTATGGGCATCCTTACCCCCGAAGAACAGGCTCTGGTTACCCAAAAAGTCAGCACCACCGTCGGCGTACAAAAAGTCATCACCCTCTACCAAAACTACGTCCAACGCTGATACCCATGCCGTCTGAACCGCCTTCAGACGGCATTGTCCGACACCAAGCACAAGCAAAATGACAAAAAAACCGAACAAACCCTTCAGGCTGACCCCAAAACTCCTGATACGCGCCGTATTGCTCATCTGTATCACCGCCATCGGCGCATTGGCAGTAGGCATCGTCAGCACATTCAACCTGAACGGCGACAAAACCCTCCAAACCGAACCGCAACACACCGACAGCCCCCGCGAAACCGAATTCTGGCTGCCAAACGGCGCAGTCGGACAAGGCGCAGCACATCCCGAACCGGCCTCGTCCGAACCCGAAAGTGCGGACAATGAAAACGAAAGCGGCGGCAAACCGCCCCTTCCCGCCCCTGCCAAAAAAAACCGTGCCAAACCGCGTCCTTCGGATGCGGCCCGGGCTGCCGATCCGTTAACCGCCACCGAAACACAAGCTGAAAAAACACTCAACGAAACCCCCGTACTGCCCACAAACATCCCCCGTCCTGAGCCCAAAAAAGAAACACCCGAAAAACAGGCGCAGCCCAAAGAAACGCCCAAAGAAAACCATACCAAACCGGACACCCCGAAAAACACGCCGCCCAAACCCCATAAAGAGATTCTCGACAACCTCTTCTGACCCGGCGCGGCAGGCACACCCGCAATACAAGGAAGCATTATGAACGGCATCATCATCAAAACCCCCGAAGAAATCGAAAAAATGCGCGAGCTGGGCAAACTCGTCGCCGAAGCCCTCGACTACATCGGACAATTCGTCAAACCCGGCGTAACCACCGACGAAATCGACAAACTCGTTTACGACTACCACGTCAACGTCCAAGGCGGCTATCCCGCCCCCCTCCACTACGGCAACCCGCCCTACCCCAAATCCTGCTGCACCTCCGTCAACCACGTCATCTGCCACGGCATCCCCGACGACAAGCCGCTCAAAGAAGGCGACATCATCAACATCGACCTGACCATCAAAAAAGACGGTTTCCACGGCGACTCCAGCCGTATGTTTACCGTCGGCAAAGTCTCCCCCATCGCCCAACGCCTGATCGACGTAACCCACGCCTCTATGATGGCGGGCATCGAAGCCGTCAAACCCGGCGCGACGCTGGGCGACGTAGGTTACGCCTGCCAACAGGTTGCCGAAAATGCAGGTTATTCCGTCGTACAGGAATTCTGCGGCCACGGCATCGGGCGTGGTTTCCACGAAGCCCCGCAAGTGTTGCACTACGGAAAAAAAGGACAGGGCCCCGTTCTAAAACCGGGTATGATTTTCACCGTCGAACCGATGATCAACCAAGGCAAACGCCACCTGCGTATCCTTAACGACGGCTGGACGGTCGTAACCAAAGACCGCTCCCTCTCCGCCCAATGGGAACACGAAGTTTTGGTTACCGAAACCGGCTACGAAATCCTCACCGTCAGCCCCGCCTCCGGCAAACCCTGAAGCCGGACGTATCCACCCCATAAAAACAAACAATGCCGTCTGAAAGAAACGGCAGATATAATGTACAATATAAAAACAGGCTTGACCCGGCACATTACAAAAACAAAGCAAATCGGAATTTGCCCCGCAACCAGACAAACTTAAAGGAAGTTTTATGAAAATATTTGAAAATATAGAAGATGTTAAAGCCATCCGCAAAAAGACCGGGCTGAACCAGATAGACTTCTGGGGCAAGGTCGGCGTTACCCAGTCCGGAGGCTCGCGCTACGAAACCGGCCGCAAAATGCCCAAACCCGTACGCGAACTGCTCCGCCTCGTCCATATCGAATGCCTCGATTTGGCAAAAGTCAACAAAAAAGATATGGAAATCGCCGCCCTGTTGAAAAAACACCATCCCGACCTGTATGCCGAGTTGTCCAAACAGACCAAGGCCGAAAGAAAAAAACAAGGTTAAACCGCAACCTCCGGATGTCCGGAGGTTTTTTATTTCCGAAGAACGCAAACAATGCCGTCTGAAACACCGGACAGGCTGCCGTACCCCGCCTGCCGCCCCTGCATCAAACCGCCGAACCGCCCGAACCTGCCTTTTTACAAACTTTATCCAATTTCCTGTTTATTTCAAGATACGCCGACATTAGAATGTCAAATAGCCCGAAACGGGCAAACTCCACATCTATCCAAAGGAATAAAAATGAAACTTCTGACCACCGCAATCCTGTCTTCCGCAATCGCGCTCAGCAGTATGGCTGCCGCCGCCGGCACGAACAACCCCACCGTTGCCAAAAAAACCGTCAGCTACGTCTGCCAGCAAGGTAAAAAAGTCAAAGTAACCTACGGCTTCAACAAACAAGGCCTGACCACATACGCCTCCGCCGTCATCAACGGCAAACGCGTGCAAATGCCTGTCAATTTGGACAAATCCGACAATGTGGAAACATTCTACGGTAAAGAAGGCGGTTATGTTTTGGGTACCGGCGTGATGGATGGCAAATCCTACCGCAAACAGCCCATTATGATTACCGCACCTGACAACCAAATCGTCTTCAAAGACTGCTCCCCACGTTAATCAGGCAACAAAAAACAGCGTTTTCAGAAATGAAAACGCTGTTTTTTTGACCCTTTCCCCATTACTCGCAAAGGGGAAAACGATTACCTGCCCCGTGTATCAAAACCTGCCCTGCCGGATGAAGGGCATAACCGGCAGGGACGGCATCAACACCATATGGGGCACGGCTTTTCTTGAAAGATTCGGCTTAAATATCCAACACTTTCGCGGTATAGGCGATAATTTCATCCGCCCTTTCGGGGTTTTCGTTCAACTTGATGCCGTAACCCGGTACCAGCTCTTTCAGACGGCCTTCCCAAGACGGGGCGCGCTCGGGGAAGCATTGGTGCATCAGCCGGATCATCAGCGGCACGGCGGTCGATGCGCCCGGCGACGCGCCCAGCAATGCGGCGAGCGAGCCGTCGGCGTGGGCGACAATCTCCGTACCAAACTGGAGCACACCGCCTTTTTCGGAGTCTTTTTTAATGATTTGGACACGTTGCCCTGCGGTGATGAGTTCCCAGTCGTCGGGGTTTGCCTCGGGGTAGTATTCCAGCAGGGAGGAGAAGCGTTCTTCTTTGGTTTTACGCAATTCGCCCAGCAGGTATTTGGTCAGCGGCATATTCGCCCAGCCGGCGCGCAGCATAGGATAGAGGTTGTCCATATGGATGGACAGCGGCAAATCCATAAGCGAGCCTTGCTTGAGGAAGTTGGAACGGAAGCCTGCGTAAGGGCCGAACATAAGGTGGCGTTTGCCGTCCACGTTGCGTGTGTCGAGGTGCGGGACGGACATCGGCGGCGCACCGACGGAAGCCTGCCCGTACACTTTGGCGTTGTGTTGTCCGGCGGTTTCGGGGTTGCTGTTGCGGAAGAACAGGCCGGACACGGGGAAGCCGCCGTAGCCTTTGCCTTCGGGGATGCCGGATTTTTGCAGCAGGGTCAGCGCGCCGCCGCCCGCGCCGAGGAAGAGGAAGCGGGTGCGGAGGGTGAGCTGCCCGTCGGGGTTGCGGGTATCGGCGGTTTTGAGTACCCACGCGCCGTCGGATTCGCGTTTGATGTCTTCGACGTGGCGGTTGAACTCGGTTTTTACGCCCTTGCCCTGCAAATATTTCACCATCTGGCGCGTCAGCCGTCCGAAATCGACATCCGTGCCTTCGGCGGAGTAGTTGGCGGCGACGGGTTGGTTTTCGTCCCGTCCGCGCATAATCAGCGGAGCCCAATCGGAAATTTTGTTCCGATTGGTGGAAAATTCCATATTTTCAAAAAGTTTCTGCGTTTTAAACACATCATAGCGTTTTTGCAGGTAACGGCAGTGGTCTTCGTTCATCACCAAAGACATATGCGGCACGGCATTGATGAAGGAATTGTCTTCCAACTTGCCTTCCGCGACCAGCGTCGCCCAAAACTGGCGGCTGACATGAAACTGTTCGGCAATATTGAGGGCGCGCGCCGGATCGATAATCCCATTTGCACCCAGCGGCGCATAGTTCAATTCGCACAGCGCGGAATGCCCCGTGCCGGCGTTGTTCCACGCGTTTGACGATTCCAACGCCACGTCTTCCAAGCGTTCAATCAGGGTGATTTCCCAAGACGGTTCGAGTTCTTTGAGCAAAACGCCCAAAGTCGCGCTCATAATGCCGCCTCCCACCAAGACAACGTCTGTCGCTTCAGCCATGGTTTACTCCTAAAAAAACAGGCATCTTCTGCCCTTATGGTTATTTGCCGTACTACAAACGCCTGAATCGCAAAAGCAGGGGAAACCGGCAATGGTGTGTGTCCGAGTACGCCGTTTCGGGGTTGGAATGCGTTGCAGGTATGGCTTCCGACACCGCTTCAGGGGCTTGTAATATGTTATCGTGAATGTAGTGGATTTTACTGGGAAATGCAAAGATTTTCTGTCGCCCGCCAAGCCGTGGAACTGCGAAATGAAAAATAAAAATAGTTATTTATCTATATATATCAGATTTTTAATAGATAAAAAATCAAAATTGTTTATATATTAATTTTTAAAAGATTGTCAGCATATTGCGTTAAGTTTTTTAAATTTGAAAATACTGCCTCACACCTGCACGCCATACCCTGCCAACCTGCCGGTCAGGATTTCCCTGTTTTTGCACCAATCTTTCCTCAGCATACTGTACACAACCGTATCGCGCACACTGCCGTCTTTACGGAGCATATGCATACGCAGCACGCCGTCTTTTTCCGCGCCCAGCCGTTCGATGGCACGTTGCGAGGCAAGGTTCAGAATATCCGTGCGCCATCCCACACAACAGCAAGCCAAAACATCAAATGCGTAATCCAACAGCATGATTTTGCAACAGGTGTTTATCCGTGTCCGCTGTGCCGATGCCGCATACCATGTGAATCCGATATCCAAACGCGGAATCTGCGGTTCAAAATGATAATACGCCGTTGTCCCGACCACCCTGTCCGCCTCTTCATCGACAACCGCAAACGCCAAACGCGTTGCCAATGCTGTTCCAATATAGTCTGCCACCCTATCCGGATGAGGTGCGGACGTTACCCCCAGCTTCCAAACCTCCCCATCGCAAACCGCCTCGCGCAAACCCGTTTCATGATGCACATCCAACGGTTCGAGACGAACACCGCCCAACGACAAGACCGGCAGTATTATCTTTTCCGACATCCTTTTCTCCCGATATTCCGCCTTCAGACGACATTTCCGCCCGAAATGCCGTCTGAACGGCTAAAAGCACAATATCCCCATCTCCGACACAAAACCGTCCAGCGGCAGGTCGTGCGGTTCGCGCGGCAGCCTGTCCACCAACTGGCAGGCAAAGCCCACGCCCACGGTTTTTGCCTGCAAACGGTATTTCATCGCCGAAAGCGTCGCGTCGTAATAACCGCCTGCCTGCCCCAAACGGTAGCCTTCTCGGTCTATGCCGACAATCGGGACGAATAATACGGATAAACCGTGTACACGCCTTTTCCGACCTGCAAACTGAGGGACATGCAGCTTCGCCCTACCGCGCTTGCGTTCCTGTTTTACTCCGTCGGCAGGATAAGGCGTAAACCACATCCGCCGCGAACGCGGTTCGATATAAGGCAGATAGAGTTTGGCACCGCGTTTTTGCGCCGCACAGACGAAACCGTCCAGCCGCAGTTCGTTGCCCATCGGCCAATACACGCCGATTTTCCGCCCTTTTTTAATATAACGCTTGAGCAGGCGGTTAACCGTTTGCCCCGCCGCCAACCGCCCTTGATGCCCCATCTGCGTGCGGGCGCGACGCAATTCTCGGCGCAGGGCGTGTTTTTCCTCATTCCTCATTTCAGACGGCCTTTTAAGTGTTGTTGTAGAATACGGCGATTATAAACACTCTGTTAACCTCGAAACAGGATTCCGCCATGTGGCATATCGTCCTTATCGGCTACCTCTTCGTCGCCGTCATGTATTCCGCCGCCCAGCCCAGCATCGTGCGCGCGTTGATTTATTTGGTTTTTTGGGCAGTGTTGCCCACTGTGTTTACGGTCTTTGTCGTGACCATCCGCCGCCGCAACCGCCTGATGAAACGGCAGGAGCAGGCGGAGTTTGAAGCGGCCCGCCAAAAGGCGGTACAGGCGGATGAAAAACAGGACGGGAAGGTATAAAATCCCTTTTCAGACGGCCTCTTATCCGCTATAATCCGTCAGTTTTCCATTTCGGAAACACGCTTTTATTTTTTAAAACTTATGCCCACTTTCGCCGAAGGGTGCTTGACAATAGGCGCCGCCTATCAAGTTCTATGCGATTGAATGTGTGCCCTTAACCCTTTCAAGGAAATCAAAATGTCTCAAATTACTATGCGTCAGATGATTGAAGCCGGTGTCCACTTCGGCCACCAAACCCGTTTCTGGAACCCGAAAATGGCACAATACATTTTCGGCGCGCGCAACAAAATCCACATCGTCAACCTGGAAAAAACCCTGCCGATGTTCCAAGACGCGCAAGAAGCCGTACGCCGTCTGGTTGCCAACAAAGGTACAGTATTGTTCGTAGGTACCAAACGCCAAGCCCGCGACATCATCCGCGAAGAAGCTACCCGCGCCGGTATGCCTTTCGTTGATCACCGCTGGTTGGGCGGTATGCTGACCAACTACAAAACCGTTAAGCAATCCATCAAACGCCTGGAAGAAAAAACCGCTGCCCTGGAAAACGCTGCCGAAAGTGGTTTCAGCAAAAAAGAAATTCTGGAAATGCAACGCGACGTTGAAAAACTGGAACGTTCTTTGGGCGGTATCAAAAACATGAAAGGTCTGCCCGACGCGATTTTCGTCATCGATACCGGCTACCAAAAAGGTACTCTGGTTGAAGCTGAAAAACTGGGCATCCCCGTTATCGCCGTAGTCGATACCAACAACAGCCCCGACGGCGTGAAATACGTCATCCCCGGTAACGATGACTCCGCCAAAGCCATCCGCCTGTACTGCCGAGGCATCGCCGATGCGGTTTTGGAAGGCAAAAACCAAGCTCTGCAAGAAACCGTAGCCGCTGCCCAAGAAGCTGCTGCCGAGTAATCCGGCAAACCGAAGAGGGGCGTTATGCCCCTTTTCTCAAATATGCCGTCTGAACGTCCGTTCGCGGCACACGATTCCCAAATACGGAAAATTCTTTCCGTGTTTCCCCAAAATCTAGGAGATTCAAAATGGCAGAAATTACTGCAAAAATGGTTGCCGACCTGCGCGCCGCTACCGGCCTGGGCATGATGGAATGCAAAAAAGCCTTGGTTGAAGCTGAAGGCAACTTCGACAAAGCCGAAGAAATCCTGCGTATTAAATCCGGTGCGAAAGCCGGTAAACTGGCCGGCCGTACTGCTGCCGAAGGCGTATTGGCTTACGCAATCAACGGCAATGTCGGCGCATTGGTTGAAGTAAACTGCGAAACCGACTTCGTTGCCAAAGACGCCGGCTTCGTAGAATTTGCCAACTTCGTTGCTAAAACTGCTGCCGAGAAAAAACCGGCTACCGTTGAAGAACTGAGCGAATTGGTTGAAACAGAACGTAAAGCCATCATCGCTAAATTGGGCGAGAACATGTCTGTTCGCCGCTTCCAAGTGATCGACACTGCCAACCAACTGGTTGCCTACATCCACGGTGCTTTGGCTACCGAAGGCGTATTGGTTGAGTACAAAGGCTCTGAAGACGTGGCACGCAAAATCGGTATGCACATCGTTGCCGCCAAACCGCAATGCGTAAGCGAAGCCGAAGTAGATGCCGAAACCGTTGAAAAAGAACGCCACATCTACACCGAACAAGCTATCGCTTCCGGCAAACCTGCCGACATCGCCGCGAAAATGGTTGAAGGCCGTATCCGCAAATTCTTGGCTGAAATCACTCTGAACGGCCAAGCATTCGTGATGAATCCCGATCAAACCGTTGCCCAATTCGCCAAAGAAAACGGCACGGAAGTGGTCAGCTTCGTCCGCTACAAAGTAGGCGACGGTATCGAGAAAAAAGCCGTCGATTACGCGGCAGAAGTAGCCGCCGCTGCTAAAGTGTAAGGCACCTATGAAAAAGAAAGCACCTGGATTCCAAACGAATCAGGGTGCTTTTTTTTGAGAGTTACACTGTTTAAAATATAGTGGATTAACAAAAATCAGGACAAGGCGACGAAGCCGCAGACGGTACAAATAGTACGGCAAGGCGAGACAACGCCGTACCGGTTTAAAGTTAATCCACTATACTGTCGAACAGAAAATATTTCATCATAACCAACCAATAATAATTTATCCAAACCCATACGCCCACGGAAAACGCGTTACCCTGTCAGCCAAACATCCCGAAAGGTCGTCTGAAAAATCAAACGCCCTTTCCCCAAATTGAAGCAGTGCTCTAAACACTCGGCACTAACCAACCCAAAGAAAGCAAGGTATCCCATGACACAGCAAATCAAATACAAACGCGTATTACTGAAACTCTCCGGCGAATCCCTGATGGGTTCCGATCCGTTCGGTATCAATCACGATACCATCGTTCAAACTGTCGGCGAAATTGCCGAAATCGTGAGAATGGGCGTGCAAGTCGGCATCGTTGTCGGCGGCGGCAATATTTTCCGGGGCGTATCCGCCCAAGCAGGCAGTATGGACCGCGCCACTGCCGACTACATGGGCATGATGGCAACCGTAATGAACGCGTTGGCACTCAAAGACGCATTTGAAACTTTGGGCATCAAAGCGCGCGTACAATCCGCACTGTCTATGCAGCAAATCGCTGAAACCTACGCCCGCCCCAAAGCCATTCAATATTTGGAAGAAGGCAAAGTCGTGATTTTCGCCGCCGGTACCGGTAACCCGTTCTTCACGACCGACACTGCCGCCGCATTGCGCGGTGCGGAAATGAACTGCGACGTGATGCTCAAAGCCACCAACGTCGACGGCGTATACACCGCAGACCCGAAAAAAGACCCATCCGCCACACGCTACGAAACCATTACCTTTGATGAAGCCTTGTTGAAAAACCTCAAAGTGATGGACGCGACCGCCTTTGCGCTCTGCCGCGAACGCAAACTCAATATCGTCGTCTTCGGCATCGCCAAACAAGGCTCGCTCAAACGCGTCATTACCGGCGAAGACGAGGGCACACTGGTTCACTGCTGATTGCCCATAAGGCCGGCAGATATAGTCGCATATGGGCTTCAGACGGCCATTTATTATATGGAGATTAACAAGCCTAAACCCATCCTGCCTTATACATCAATTTTTCATATGCCGACTATATTGCCTTCCATTTGAAAATGCCGTCTGAACGATGTTCAGACGGCATTTTGTTTTTCATTGGGCAAACCGCCTTGCAGCAGGCGGACAAAATCGGCATAAGGGCAACGCCGTACTCATCACCCGCACCGATTTCAACCTGTTTTGCCGTTTTGACGAACCAAGCATCCCCGATTACAGCACCTTATGCCGTTACCGCAACAGGTTGGCACAAGACGACACCCTGTCCGAACTGCCGGGACTGATTAACCGGCAACTGACCGGAAAAAGCCTAAAATCCGCCGCCGCCATTGCAACCGCAAATCCCGCTATGTGCGGGCAGCCTATTGAAAACCAAACCACAAAACCAGTAAAGAAATATTTTATTTAATTTATGATTTATTTACAATTTTGATACAATTTGTCTTTTATCAAAGGAGAAAATCTATGCGGGCACGGCTGCTGATACCTATTCTTTTTTCAGTTTTTATTTTATCCGCCTGCGGGACACTGACAGGTATTCCATCGCATGGCGGAGGTAAACGCTTTGCGGTCGAACAAGAACTTGTGGCCGCTTCTGCCAGAGCTGCTGTTAAAAACATGGATTTACAGGCATTACACGGACGAAAAGTTGCATTGTACATTGCAACTATGGGCGACCAAGGTTCAGGCAGTTTGACGGGAGGGCGTTACTCCATTGATGCACTGATTCGTGGCGAATACATAAACAGCCCTGCCGTCCGTACCGATTACACCTATCCACGTTACGAAACCACCGCTGAAACAACATCAGGCGGTTTGACGGGTTTAACCACTTCTTTATCTACACTTAATGCCCCTGCACTCTCGCGCACCCAATCAGACGGTAGCGGAAGTAAAAGCAGTCTGGGCTTAAATATTGGCGGGATGGGGGATTATCGAAATGAAACCTTGACGACTAACCCGCGCGACACTGCCTTTCTTTCCCACTTGGTACAGACCGTATTTTTCCTGCGCGGCATAGACGTTGTTTCTCCTGCCAATGCCGATACAGATGTGTTTATTAACATCGACGTATTCGGAACTATACGCAACAGAACCGAAATGCACCTATACAATGCCGAAACACTGAAAGCCCAAACAAAACTGGAATATTTCGCAGTAGACAGAACCAATAAAAAATTGCTCATCAAACCAAAAACCAATGCGTTTGAAGCTGCCTATAAAGAAAATTACGCATTGTGGATGGGACCGTATAAAGTAAGCAAAGGAATCAAACCGACAGAAGGATTAATGGTCGATTTCTCCGATATCCAACCATACGGCAATCATACGGGTAACTCTGCCCCATCCGTAGAGACTGATAACAGTCATGAGGGGTATGGATACAGCGATGAAGCAGTGCGACAACATAGACAAGGGCAACCTTAATTCACACTGCCATAACCGCTTGCTACCAAGGAAAACAAAATGAAATTGCCTATTCAAAAATTCATGATGCTGTTTGCAGCAGCAATATCGTTGCTGCAAATCCCCATTAGTCATGCGAACGGTTTGGATGCCCGTTTGCGCGATGATATGCAGGCAAAACACTACGAACCGGGTGGTAAATACCATCTGTTTGGTAATGGTCGCGGCAGTGTTAAAAATCGGGTTTACGCCGTCCAAACATTTGATGCAACTGCGGTCGGCCCCATACTGCCTATTACACACGAACGGACAGGATTTGAAGGTGTCATCGGTTATGAAACCCATTTTTCAGGACATGGACATGAAGTACACAGTCCGTTTGATCATCATGATTCAAAAAGCACTTCTGATTTCAGCGGCGGTGTAGACGGCGGTTTTACCGTTTACCAACTTCATCGGACAGGGTCGGAAATCCATCCGGAGGATGGATATGACGGGCCGCAAGGCAGCGATTATCCGCCCCCCGGAGGAGCAAGGGATATATACAGCTATTATGTCAAAGGAACTTCAACAAAAACAAAGACTAATATTGTCCCTCAAGCCCCATTTTCAGACCGTTGGCTAAAAGAAAATGCCGGTGCCGCCTCTGGTTTTTTCAGCCGTGCGGATGAAGCAGGAAAACTGATATGGGAAAACGACCCCAATAAAAATTGGTGGGCTAACCGTATGGATGATATTCGCGGCATCGTCCAAGGTGCGGTTAATCCTTTTTTAATGGGTTTTCAAGGAGTATGGATTGGGGCAATTACAGACAGTGCGGTAAGCCCGGTCACAGATACAGCCGCTCAGCAGACTCTACAAGGTATTAATGATTTAGGAAATTTAAGTCCAGAAGCACAACTTGCTGCCGCGAGCCTATTATAGGACAGTGCTTTTGCGGTAAAAGACGGCATCAATTCCGCCAGACAATGGGCTGATGCCCATCCCAATATAACTGCAACAGCCCAAACTGCCCTTTCCGTAGCAGAGGCCGCAGGTACGGTTTGGAGAGGTAAAAAAGTAGAACTTAACCCGACCAAATGGGATTGGGTTAAAAATACCGGTTATAAAAAACCTGCTGCCCGCCCTATGCAGACGTTGGACGGTAAGATGGCAGGAGGAAACAAGCCAGTTGTTAAATCTATCAGCCCAACTACGCGAGATGAATTACGTCAAGCATTGCAAGAACAAGGTTTTAGACGTACTGGTTCAGATGCGGCTCAATATGAAACATGGAAAGGTCCTGATGGCGTGAAAATAGATATTCGTCCAAATGGAGAGGTTATAAGAACCCAAAGAGTGCCGCGAACCGATGGTGTACAGGGAAAATATCCGCAACGACAAGATTATGAAGGCAATCCATTGCCAAATAATCATCATCATTCTGGATACTTTGTCAAATGAAAAAAAATATTTTTCACAATGTAAGCCTTTATGAAATAATCTTTTCCGATAATGGAAATACCCTTACATTATCTTTTACAGATACAATTGAAGGTAATTATTTCGGATATATCAAATGCAGTAATATTTTGAATTTTAAATTAGATACAAATAATTTCGTAGATTATGAGGATAAGGAAGATAGCTTGTTTCCCTTGTTTATACCCGAAATAGAGCTATATAAATACCTATTTTATAGTGAAATTATTATTGATGTAGGGATTATTATAAAAATATCTGCTGAAACAATTAATTTTGAGCCACTGGGAAAATAGTAACTGCTTTCCCAGCAGCCGTAGCAACTGTATTTTTACCCGACGGGGTAAAAATACAGTTGCTACATCTCTGCGCAGCAGACTCTACAAGGTATTAATAATTCAGGAAAATTAAGCCCGGAAGCACAACTTGCTGCCGCGAGCCTATTACAAGACAGTGCTTTTGCAGTAAAAGACGGCATCAATTCCGCCAGACAATGGGCTGATGCCCATCCGAACATTACAGCAACAGCCTAAACTGCCCTTGCCGTAGCAGAGGCCGCAGGTACGGTTTGGAGAGGTAAAAAAGTAGAACTTAACCCGACCAAATGGGATTGGGTTAAAAATACCGGCTATAAAAAACCTGCTGCCCGCCCTATGCAGACTTTAGATGGGGAGATGGCAGGTGGGAATAAGCCAGCGAAGCAAGCTACTCCTAATGACAAAGCTGGCGTTTCTACACAACAATCTTTGCAAAATAGTCTCGTTCCACAAAAAAATTATACGCATACTACCTATAATGGTGGATCAGCTATTACAGATGGCAAATATATTACTGACCCTCTCAGTATGGTACGACACAAACCTGATGCATCTAGTCTAGACAAGATAGATAGCAAAAGTTTATTTAAATCAGATGTTGATGCGGAAAAAGCTACATTAGATGCTGCTAGATATGCAGATGAACATAATTTATGGGATAGTCAAAATAAGGCAAAAGTTCCAACGAACGACGTAGTTGGCTATACAGACGGAAAACCGACACATATAATTAACATTTATCGTAGAAAGCCGAATAAAGATGGGATTAGACCTGTGCATGGAACACCAGGTAAGGAACGTTGATTTATGAAAATTTATAATTTAGATAATATTATAACTTCATCAGCATTGAGTCTGTATAAATCCACTTGGGTTAAGTTAGATTTAATATCTTGTGCTAAATTTATCATAGAAGGAACGGATTTTACTTTTGATTGGGATGAAGGAATTGAAAATTGGATAGTTTTTTTTCATAAAAACAAAGTTATTGGTTATTTGTGTGCAAAATTACCTTTTGCTATATTAGACAACGAACAATTAAAAAATCAGCTATATCACAAATATCCTCATGTATTAACCTTACAAATTAAAAATATTGAAACTGAAAAAATATCTTTAAATGTAAACATTTGTAGATTAACGTTATGCCCATCATTTCATGATGAACATGATACGCTTGTTTGTTCAGTGCAAGATTTTTATGTAAATACTGTTTAACTAGCAAGCGCAGGCTGGATTAAAATCTAATTCATTGATAAAAAACATAAAATAAGCATCCTGAAATTTTTCAGGCTGCTTTTTTGTTGGGTTTGGTAACCCAATCTACTCGCTGAAAATTAGCAGAGGACGTAAATGGCTATTTATGACTTAAACGAAATCGTAACCCGTGCTGCATTAGGTATATATAAAGGAAAATGGCGAAACATGGATTTTGAGCAAGTTCTACAAAACATTGTTCAGCAACCGTAGGTCGGATTCTCGGATCCGACATTTTTCAACAGCGGCATTTCGGAAACGATAGACGCGTCAAATATTTTTGTCGGATACAAATATCCGACCTACATCTCTGCGCAGCAAACTTTACAAGATATTAATGAATTAGGAAATTTAAGTCCGGAAGCACAACTTGCTGCCGCGAGCCTATTACAAGACAGTGCTTTTGCGGTAAAAGACGGCATCAATTCCGCCAGACAATGGGCTGATGTCCATCCGAATATAACTGCAACAGCCCAAACTGCCCTTGCCGTAGCAGAGGCCGCAGGTACGGTTTGGAGAGGTAAAAAAAGTAGAACTTAACCCGACTAAATGGGATTGGGTTAAAAATACCGGCTATGAAAAACCTACTGCCCGCCATATGCAGACTGTAGATGGGGAGATGGCAGGTGGGAATAAACCTATTAAATCTTTACCAAACAGCACCGCTGAAAAAAGAAAACAAAGTTTTGAGAAGTTTAGTAGTAACTGGAGTTCAGCAAGTTTTGATTCAGTGCACAAAACACTAACTCCCAATGCACCTGGTATTTTAAGTCCTGATAAAGTTAAAACTCGATACACTAGTTTAGATGGAAAAATTACAATTATAAAAGATAACGAAAACAACTATTTTAGAATCTATGATAATTCACGAAAACAGTATCTTGATTCAAATGGTAATGTTGTGAAAACCGGTAATTTACAAGGTAAGCAAGCAAAAGATTATTTACAACAACAAACTCATATCAAAAACTTAGACAAATGAATGAACACAACCTGTTAATTTTCTGTTTAAAAGACAATGTTTCAATTAGTGAATATACTGAAATGATTGATTGGGCTTATAAAAACATTCAATCTGAAACAGTTGTAGAAATTACAGAAAATCAAATTATTGAATATCAAAATCGTGGATTATGGAGGCTTGTTTCTGAAATTACCGATAATTGGTTATTTGGACCAAGTGAGGGGGATTGGCTAATAGATAAGGAAAGTATTTTGGCTGTAAAAGAAAAATTACAAAATTCAGATTTTTCTACAGAGTCCTTAGTGAAAAATATTATTCATGTACTTGAATATGCTATAAAAAATGGAAAAACAGTAATTTTTCATTTTTGAAACTAATCTAATTTTTAGTAATTTGGTCTACCCAGTTTCCTAATGGTAGTATTTATGATCCTAAGGTAACGAAATGATTATTCAAAATGAATTTAATTTATATCCTAGTAATATGTTTCCTGAAGGGTTTTGTTATCCTGAAAAGTATGTTCGTATCTCTAACGATACATCTTTAATACCTTATATTCAGCGACATAATTTTCACTGGTGGTTTGAGAATTATGGAACAGAAGGGACAGAAGTAGCTTATATATTTAGAAATTCTATCCTGCCTGATTTAAATCTTATCCCATTCGCTAGTAATGGAGAATGGGAAGCTTATTTTGATGGTAATGATGTAACAGGAAATCCTAGGGTTATTGTCATTAATTTAGATAATATAGAAAACCATGAATTTTTTAATAGTTTTGAAGAGTGACTTGAATTAGCAATTAAGGATACTTGGTAAGCAGCTATCTATAAAAGATATGGGGCTGTCCTAGATAAATAAGCAATCGTAAACGATGAGAATAATAGGCTGCGGTATTTTTATTAACGCCTACTAACTCTGCTGCTGTTCTTGCAGTTACACCTGCGACAAATAGCCCAATGAGTTTATTTTGTTTATACTGGCTTAGACGACTTTTTCTCATAGGGATAATTCTAACTTAATTTGAATTTCCCTAGTTATCTAGGACAGCCCTAATGATTAAATTGGATTTAAAAAGCATAAATTTATATGATATTGATTTTGAAAAATTTACCCCCGAAATTCCAGATAATTTTCATAGATGGATAGATTTGGATATCGGAATCGAAGGAGAACAAGGCTCATCTATTTTTTCACTTTGCATTTGTTCTCCTAAATGGATTTCCCATCATTGTAATAAAGAAGGTTTTTTTTGGTCTAATGCATTAATATTAGAACAGTTTGATCATAAGATGATTAAAAGTGAAATTGATAAAATATTAGAATATTGCTCAAAAGAAACTTGGGATTTGACACTTTCAAACTTATTACGATTTTTTTCTTGGGAATTCGAAGATTACAATCCAAACACATAAGAGCAATTTGGGATGATAAGTCTGGAGCAATTGTAATTAGAGACCCAAATTCAAAAGATGGTGGGACTGCATTTAGACCAACCTTAGGTAAAACTTACTTTGACAAGCAAAAATAAAATTATTATGAATATAATCAATTACACAGGTGATGACATTATTATTTCTTTAACAAGAGAAGAGCTTCAATTATTGCGTTCCCTTGTTATTGAAATTTATGCAGGTGTTTGCATAGATGCAGAAGAATTTGAGATTGTGTCAGGAATTCGCAATCCTCAATTAGTGCAAGAGCTAGAACAACATTTAATTGAAGCATATAATTTAATGGATACAAAAGGATAACCGAATTATATTTGAGATAGCTCCAAATTTGATAAGTTCTGTTAATAATGTCAATGCTGTCGGGGACAGTTTTTCTTTGCAAAGGTCTTGGATGGCACGTTCCGCCGAATCGTTTTCCTTACAGATTCAACCGGTTATCTGTTATTTCGCCCGTTTTCCCTTGATGATTCCGGTTTTTCAACCGCCGTTTTATATTTCTTCGTCAATAAACTCATCTTCATGCCGCAAGCTGCGGATAAAGGTTTCAAAATCGGGGGCGAGTTCGACGATTTCAAAATCCGATTCTTGTTCGACAAACACCACTTTCGGCTCGCCGTCTTTTCCACACTCTCGGTAGTCCAAGGCAAACAGGGCATGACCGCCTGACGGGTCGTTGGCAAAATACACGCCGATGGGCGGATACTCCCATTCTTCCAGCCAAAGTTTTTGCCCTGTTTCGCCGCACAGACTCCCTTCTTTTTCAGAACCGATTCCCGATACCTCGCAAATTTGCACATGATCTTCCGCCCACGAATTTCTCTGAGTGGTCGGAAAGCAGTTTTTAACAAATATCCCGCCGTTTTGTACTGCCATCAATTCAATAAAACTTTGCGGCAATTTACAGCCTAGCTCACTTTCTACAGCAGCCAAAATTTCAGGGGTAAACGGGGCTTCTTTGTAGTTTTCATCTGCCCAACTGTCGGATTCCCACACAGAGGACAAGTCAAAATCTTTAAAAACTTGGGACATAATGTTCTTCCTTATTGATTTCAGTGATAACAGAGAGTGGGTATTCATACCCGGCTTTTACCATCCGTCATTCCCACGCAGGTGGGAATCTAGGACGTGGAATCTAAAGAAACCTTTTATCCGATAAGTTTCCGTGCCGAAAGGTCTGGATTCCCGCCTGCGCGGGAATGACGGCGGCGGTTGCGGCAAAATTGCCCTTCCCGTTTTCAGACGGCCTTTTGCCTTGTCCTTGCTACGTTTTTTGCCGTAAGTCGGATTCTTGTATCCGACATTTCCAACAGCGGTGTTTCGGAAACAATAGGCGCGTCAAATGTTTTTGTCGGATACGAATATCCGACCCACATCTCTATTTGCTCTGTGTGTGTACATTGTAGCGTGGGCTTCATCCACGATAATGACGGCTAAAAATGCCGTCTGAAATTTTGGGCTTGATTCATAGGAAAAGCCCACGCTACGGGTTTCTATTCTCTCCTGCTAAGGTTTTTGCCGTAGGTCGGATACGAATATCCGGCCTGCATTTCAAATTTACATCGCTTCCAATTTCGCAAACTTGGTATCCAGCTCTTTCACGCCCTGTTTGCCGAAGTTGATGGTCAGTCGAGCGGATTCGCCTTTGTCCACGGCATCGATGATGACGCCGGTGCCGAATTTGGCGTGGCGGACGTTTTGTCCGATGCGGAAGCCTGCGTAGGTTTGGGGCTGTTTGTAATCGTCGATGATTTTGTCTTTGGGTGCGGCGGTTTGGCGCGGGCTGCCGTAGCTGTCGTAGGCGTTTTTTTTGACGGACAGGTAGTGCAATACTTCGGGGGGGATTTCTTCGACGAAGCGGGAGAGGATGCCGAATTGGGTTTGTCCGTGCAGCATACGTTGTTGCGCCATGGTGATGTAGAGGCGTTTGCGGGCGCGGGTGATGGCGACGTACATGAGGCGGCGTTCTTCTTCGAGGCCGCCGCGTTCGGCAAGGCTCATTTCGCTGGGGAAGCGGCCTTCTTCCATGCCGGTGAGGAAGACGGCGTTAAATTCCAAGCCTTTGGCGGCGTGGACGGTCATCAGTTGGATGGCTTTTTCGCCTGCGCCTGCCTGGTTTTCGCCGGATTCGAGGGCGGCGTTGCTGAGGAAGGCGAGGATGGGGAAGGCGGGGTCGTCTGAAATGTTTTCGGGTAGGATTTCAAAATTGCTGTCTTCGGGTTTGAACTCGATGGCGGCGTTGACGAGTTCGTCGAGGTTGTCAAGGCGGTCTTGGTTGTCGCCTTTTTGGGTTTTGTAGTGTTCGGTCAGACCGCTGTCTTTGAGGATGCCGGCGATGATTTCGGGCAGGGGCATTTGTCCGACTTGGTTGCGCAGGGCTTCAATCAGGCGGACGAAGGCGGCGATTTTGGCGGCTTTTGCGCCGGCGTTGCAGGCTGCCTGCCAAAGTGAAACGCCTTGCTCTTGTGATGCCGTCTGAAGGTTTTCGACGGTGCGTGCGCCGATGCCGCGCGGCGGGAAGTTGATGACGCGTAAGAGAGCGTTGTCGTCGTCGGGATTGACGGCAAGGCGCAGGTAAGCGAGTGCGTGTTTGATTTCTTGGCGTTCGTAAAAGCGCAAGCCGCCGTAGATTTTGTAGGGGATGCCGCTGCGGAACAGGCTTTGTTCGATGACGCGGGATTGGGCGTTGCTGCGGTAGAGGACGGCGATTTCGTCCAAATCCCAGCCTTCGCGTTCGAGAGCTTTGGTTTCGTCAACGATGAACCGGGCTTCTTCGAGGTCGGTAAAGGCGGAGTAGTAGCGGATTTTGTCGCCTGCTTCGGCGTCGGTGCGCAGGTTTTTGCCAAGGCGTTCGTCGTTGTTTTCGATGACGGCGTTGGCGGCGGCGAGGATATTGCCGACGGAGCGGTAGTTTTGTTCGAGTTTGACGGGCGCGTCGATGTGGAATTCTTCCATCAGCGCGGTCATGTTGCCGACGTTTGCGCCGCGGAAGCGGTAGATGCTTTGGTCGTCGTCGCCGACGGCAAAGACTGCCGCGTTGCCGCCCGCCATGAGTTTGAGCCAGGCGTATTGCAGCTTGTTGGTATCTTGAAACTCGTCAACGAGAATGTGGTTGAAGCGGTTTTGGTAATGCTGGCGCAGGATTTCGTTGCTTTGCAGCATTTCGTAGCTGCGGAGCATGAGTTCGGCAAAATCGACCACGCCTTCGCGTTGGCAGATTTTGTCGTATTCGGCGTAGCACTCAATCATGCGGCGCGTGTGCGGGTCGGGCGCGCTCAAGACGGAAGCGCGCAAGCCGGATTCTTTTTGCGCGTTGATAAAGCCTTGCAGCGAACGCGGCGCGATGATTTCTTCGGCGATGTTGAGGCTTTTGAGCAGACGTTTGATCAGGGAAAGTTGGTCGCCGCTGTCGAGGATTTGAAAGGATGACGGCAAACCGGCATCGCGGTGGTGCAGCCGTAGAAAACGGTGGCAGAGACCGTGGAACGTGCCGAGCCACATGACGCGGACGTTGATGGGAATCATCGCGCCCAAACGGGTTTGCATTTCTTTGGCGGCTTTGTTGGTAAACGTTACCGCCATAATGCTGTGTACGCTTGCCTGACCGGTTTGCAACAGCCATGCGATGCGCGTGGTCAGTACGCGCGTTTTGCCGCTGCCCGCGCCTGCCAAAACGAGGGCGGATTGCGGCGGCCAGGTTACGGCGGAGAGTTGTTCGGGGTTTAAGCCTTGCAGGAGGTTGGGGGCGGATTGGTCGGGAAACATAAGGATGCCGTCTGAAAAGTGGAATGCGCTATTTTAATAGAAACGGAAGGATACCGTTTGAAAACAAAACAGAAACTGTACGATGGCGGTCGGCGGCATAGGGCGGGTGCGCCGACATTATCTGAGTTGCAGCAGGTCTTTTCTAACCAGTTCTTCCAAAGGCATACCCAGCGCATCGGCAATCTGACCCATCACATCAATGGAAACCGAACGGCTGCCGCGTTCTATTTCACTGATATAGGTTTTGCTTACGCGCGCACTGAAAGCCAACTCTTCTTGAGAAAGCTCTTTCAAACGCCTGACCTGCCTCATATTTTGGGCGAAGATAAGGCGGTAGGGGTTTGGGGTGGTCGGTTTTTCCATGCAGGGAGTATGGAAAAATCCCAATATTCAAACAATAAACTATAGCTTGTTAAAATAAAACTATAGTTGAATAAATTTGTAAAATAGAATAATATTTCAAATGCAGCACATCAAAATTTTTTAAATTTTATTCAGAAGGGTAAAAAATGAGAGTAAACCGTATTGCTTTGATGTCGGTATCGGCAGCCCTCTTGGCTGCCTGCGCCACACCGTATGTATATTGGCATAAGGACGGGGTCTCCAAGCAAGAGGCACTCGACCAATTGGGCTACTGCCGCAAAGATGTCGATGCAAACCGTTTGGAAAAACAGAAAGCCGCCAAGCTGGTTTTCTACTGCATGAAAGCCAACGGTTACAGCCTGATGAGGGGATACCGTTAAGCAGGCTCAAGACCGCCTGACGACGGTTGGCACGCGGCCGGGCGCGGGGAAGCCTTATATATTGCACCCAGCCAAAGGGGCGCATTACTTTTCTTATATATTGCGTCCCTAAGAAGGGACGATTAACAAAAATTAACGCCCTTTACTTTATTCGAGTAACAGGG
>NZ_CAUJAJ010000008.1 GCF_962747995.1 Neisseria viridiae
AAAAAAAAACAAAAAACCCCCCCCCCCCCCCCCCCCCGCATTTGCGTAAGAAAGTGTAATCCCTTTAATCATAAGGGAATGTTGACAATTAGAGCGATTCTCCTAGGTTGGTTTTCGCAATATAATGAGACTGTCAATAAGTGTGTATGGCCGTTTGCCGTCCGGCGGCCGGAAGCATCAAGAGCGTGGGCGGCGTATCACAAACAGAGAGAATCAATGAACAAAATTTTCCGTGTCATTTACAGTCAGGCAACCCAATCTTGGGTGGCAGTGTCGGAATTGACAAAAGCACATAAAAAACAAAGTTCATCAAATGCACAAAAAAATGCAGCGAACATTTCGGGAAGCGTTTTCAAATCCTCCGTTATCGCCTTAGGGTTGTTAACGGGCGCGAATACGGCTTATGCCGTCAATACGGCAGGTACTGGTGGAGGCGGGGCGGTAGCCTGGGGACCTAATTCGGTGGCAAATCCAGATACATCTGTAGCTATTGGGAATGGTGCGAGAGCTAATAACCCAGATGGTGTATCCATTGGTGCAACCGCAGTTAATGGAGGCGGGGCTACGGGAGCGATTGCTATTGGTAAGAATGCAAAAAATGATCAGAAAGAATCAATTGCCATTGGGGTATCTGCTAAAAATGTGGGGGCTAATACAATTGCTATTGGTAGTAATGCTTTAACACAAGATGGTCCGAATGCTATAGCAATTGGCAGTAATACAGTAGCTAAGACAGAATCTGTTGTCTTAGGGAATGATGCTACGGCAGGTAGTAAATCTATTTCTATTGGTTATAAAGCCAAGGTAACGGCACAATATGGTATTGCACAGGGACACAATGCGTCCAGTAGTAATACAGATGCCATTGCAGTGGGACGGGATACCCAATCCACTGGCGGTGGGTCAGTGGCTTTAGGGCAAGAGGCGAAAGCTTTGGGCAATCACTCTCTTGCCATAGGTCCACAAGCTACTGCTAGTGCAACTTTAGGTGATGCTGTAGCCATTGGTTACAATAGTAAGGCTACCGAATACCGCGCTGTTGCCATTGCTAATGAAGCTGTTGCTAGTGGGGAAAACGCCGTTTCCATCGGTTGGTATGCAAACGCTGCTGGCAAAGAAAGTGCGACCCTTGGTGATCATGCACAAGCCAAAGCAGAGCATTCGATTGCCATAGGCTCTTTCTCTAATGCGAGGGAAGAGAATGCCATCGCCTTAGGTACAAGGGCAGATGCGGCAAATCGAAACGCGTTGTCTTTAGGTACTTCTTCTCATGCAGGGCTAGACGCAGTAGCGGTCGGATATAGTGCGGAAGCGGCAGATAATTCGGTAGCGATTGGTTCTGAATCAGCATCGCTGAATGAAGCAGATATTGCAATTGGTAAAGGTGCTAGGGCGATTGGTAAGCAAGGGGCAATCGCAGCCGGTCTCGGTACGCGCGCAATCGGGCATTCTTCTATTATGATTGGTGGCTCAGATATTTCGGAGGCGGCAAATCAAACCGTCAAGTATGACGTAGAAGACCATACAAAAGTGACAGACGTTACCGTGGATGAAATGATTAATGGTGCAAAGGTGAAGCGTCATTACAAAGTTATCGACACGACGGAGGAAACCGGCACGCTTGCCGCAGCCTATAAGGCACTGACCGGCAAGCCGATGGATACGTCCACCTTGGATTACTCCAAGGTAACAAACGGTCATTCCTCCATTTCCCTCGGTATCCACGCCCTGTCTGAAGGGAATTTGGGTACGGCAATCGGCACGGGCGCGCGCGCCAACAGCCTCGGCTCAATCGCGCTCGGCGCGGGTGCGGTGGCAGACCGTCAAAATGCCGTGGCAATCGGCACCGGTTCGACAACCGAGTTGCAAGGCTCGCGCCAAACCGACGTTTCCTACAACGCTGCCGGATCGATTGTTTCTTCCGATTCGCCCGATGTCGCCTATACCTTCAAATGGGCGGGCGGTATCAACACTTCCGCCGGCGACGTGGTGTCTTTCGGCAGCGCGGGCGCGGAACGCCAGTTGAAAAATGTGGCAGCAGGTCGCGTGGCTGAAGATTCAACAGATGCCATCAACGGCTCGCAGTTAAACTCCGTGGCGCGCAAAGTGGCATCCGGCTGGCAGGTTGCCGGCGATAACAAAACCAAAGTCTCCGGCATAGGATCGGACGATCAGGTCAACTTCATCAACGGCAACGGCACGACGGTAACGGTAACGGATCAGCCAGCGGTAAAAGAAACCGTTACCGAAAACGGCAAACAGGTTGAAAAAATCACAACTCCGAAAGGCGCGAACGTCAAATTTGATGTCAAAGCCGCCGACACCTCTTTGGAAGTTGGCGCAAACGGCGTGAAGGTCAAGGCTTCAGACGGCATCGAGACAACGACGGACGGCATTAAGGTCAATACGGGCAAAGGTCTGAAAATCGATACGGCAGACGGCAACAAAGTTGCTGTCGATACCGACGGTACAACAATCACTGTCGACAATAAGGGCAAAGTGAAGGCGGTTACAGGCTCGATAGAAACGGTTACAGATACTAACAAAGGTACTGGTGAAAAAGTCGGTCAAGTACGTCCTGTTGAAACAGATAAAGGCAAGCTGGCGACAGTCGATGCAGTGGCAAGTGCGATTAATGATGCCTATTGGAAAGCGGCGGCTTCAGGTAATGGTGTAACAACGGATGTAGCAGACAATGTGAAAGCCGGCGACACGGTTACCTTCAAAGCAGGCAAAAACCTGACGGTCAGCCATACCGCCAACAGCTTTGAATTTGCCACCACCGACACGCCTGAATTTACCAGCGTCCAATTCGGCAACAACGGCCCGAAAATCACCAACGATGGTGATAACTTAAAAGTCACTAAAGCGGATGGCACAAGCTCGACCAAAATCACCAACGTAGCTAACGGTAGCGATGGCAACGATGCTGTAAACGTAAACCAATTAAAAGCAAGCGGTTGGAAAGTTGCAGGAAATAACAAAACTGAAGTTGACACCATCAATCCAAGCGAGCAAGTGAATTTCTTGGATGGTAGTGGCACAACCGTAACTGTTGAAAAAGATAAAGGTGCAGACGGCAAAGAAAACGGCAACGTCAACGTGAAATACGATGTGAACGTTGGCAATGGTTTACAGACGGCAAACAATACTATTTCTGTAAAACCAGCGGATAGAACAATTACCGTTGGTACAGATGGCGTAAAAGTAAACACGGGCGATATTGCAACGGAATCAACGGGTAAGGCAACAACTGCACTAGATAAAGCGATTGCAGAGGCGACCAAGGAATTGGCTGAAGCGACCGAGGCTGGGGATATTACTGCACAGCAAAAAGCACAAGAGAAACTTGATGCTGCAAATAAAGCAAAAGCTGATGCGGGCAAACAGATTGCGACGGTAGAAAATGTTACTGAAGCCATCAACAAGGCGGGTTGGAATGCCATTGCTGCTAAAACTGAAAATGGAGAGGTGTCAGGCGAAGCAACGCAACTTGTGAAACCGGGCGAAACCGTTACATTTGAAGCAGATAAAAACATCAAGATTGCTCAAGATGGAAGTAAATTCACATTCTCGACAAAAGATAATGTTGAATTTAAATCTGTCAAAGTCGGCGAAGACAAAGACGGCAAAAAACCGGTCAGTCTGACAACCAGTGCGGCAATAACCGCCAATAATAATCAGACAGGAAAAGCCCCGACGACCGCGTTGAATATCAGCAGCGGCACGGGCACAGATGCGAAACCGACGCAAATTACAGGCGTGGGTTCGGTGTTGAATACGACAACGGTTACAAGCGCGCCGGACGGCACCGCACTGATAACCCAACCGAAATTGGTTAACCTCGGTACGGCACATAATCAGACGGCATTGGCAGACAATGTTTTAAACTCTGCCGCCACCGTGCGCGATTTGGCGAATATGGGCTGGAAAGTCTCATCAGATAAAGCGACCGGTGCGGAAAATAAGTCATACAGTGATGTGGTGAGAAATGCGGACGAAGTGAAATTTGTCGGCATAAACGCCGCCAAAGTATCGGGTAAAACCGAGAACGGCGTACGCACCATTACCGTTGATGTGAAAGTGCCTGATGTTAAAACTGCCAAGCTGGTTTCAAGCACCGACGGTTCTGTGATTGCTCCCTCAACTGATTCCAAACTCCAAGACGCATTAAAAACTGCGAAAGACGAGTTGGCCGCATTGCCTAACACTGCAACTAAAGCGGCAAAAGAAGCGGCTGAGAATAAAGTAAAAGTTGCCGAAACGGCATTAAATAAGGCTTTGGATGATAAAGGCGTTGCTACGGCTAAAAATGTTGCGGATATGATTAACAATTCCGGCTTTACGCTGAAAACTTCCGCTGACGAGGGCAAGAAAGATGCCGCATCGGCAGGCAGCGAAGTCATCAAACCGGGCAAAGCCGTTGAAATGGTCGCGGGTAAAAACTTAACCGTGAAACAAGAAGCTAACGGTAAAGTAACTTACAGCCTGAATCCGGAATTAATTAACCTGACCAGTGCAGAGTTTAAAGGCACAGGCAAAAATGCGCCGACCACCAAACTCACCAATGCAGGCATAACCATTACTTCGGCAACTGTAGGCAAGCAACCCGTTTCATTGACCGAAAACGGCTTAAACAACGGCGGCAATGCGATTTCTAATGTAGCCGGCAACCTTGACGGCGCGAAAACCGGTACGACCGCGCCGACAACTTCAGCAACAAAACCGACCGCACTTACCGAAACCAATGCGGCAACCGTAGGCGACGTGTTGAACAGCGGCTGGAACATCCAAGAAAAAGGTACGGCAAAAGACTTTGTCAAAGCCTACGACACCGTAAACTTCGCACAAGGCGACGGCACGGACGTGTCTGTCAGCGTGTCTGACGACAAGCAGACCTCGACCGTGAAATATAGCGTCAAAGCCGACGGCAACTCTTTGGAAGTTGGCGCAAACGGCGTGAAGGTCAAGGTTTCAGACGGCATCGAGACCACGAAGAACGGTATTGCCGTGAAAGCCGCCGATAAAACGCTTACGGTCGGCACAGACGGCGTAAAAGTCAATACAGGCGCGATTGCCGCAGCAAATGGCGGCAAGGTAACCGTTACCCCAAAAACCAAGGCAGACGGCACGACGGAAACACAGGCGGAGGCGGAAACCCGCGCGGCTTCCGAGATTGCCACAGTGAAAAACGTTGCGGATGCAATCAACAGCGCGGCGTGGATTGCCAAAGTGGAAAACACGGACGACAGCGTGGACACGCCGACCGAAAACGATAAAGGCACGGCGGTCAAGGCGGGCGACACGTTGAACCTGAAAGCGGGCAAAAACCTGCGTGTCAAACGCGACGGCGGCAACATTACCTTTGCCTTGGCGAAGGACATTACGGTTGAAACCGCCAATGTGGAAAACACGCTGAGCATCGGCAAAGACGGGGCGAAAGTCAATATTGCGCCGACTGCAAATGGTTTGAGCTTCAGCCGTCCTGCTGCAACGGCGGGTGGAGCGAAACAGCCGGTTACCCTTAGCGGCATAAGCAGCGGTTTGGACAAATTCGACGCTGCCGATCCGAAAACCGAGGGGTTGTTGAACCTCAATAAAACCGAAATCGGCAAGACCGAACCGACAGTCGGCGACAATACCGCCGCCACCGTGGGCGACTTGCGCGGTATGGGCTGGGTGCTTTCTGCCGATAAGAAAACAGACAATCCCGCCGAGGCTTACAACGCGCAGGTAAAAAACGCCGAAGAAGTGAAATTCGTGGGCGCGTCGGGCGTTATCGTTTCCGGTAAAACGGAGGGCAATGTCCGCACCATTACAGTGGGCGTGGATCACCAGCTTGCGACGAACAATTCGGTCAAACCCGTGGAATATACCAAGAAAGACGGAACAAAAGTCTATCCGAAAACCGTAACCAATGGCGGCAAGACGGAAACCAAGTTTTATCCGAATGCCGACGGTACGGGAGACGAAGTGCCGGCAGACGACGTAATCGTTTCGGTCAACGGCGCGAAAGGCACGACAATTCCGACCACCTTGTCGAATGTCAAATCAAACCTCCCTGAAACCCGCAACACGGCGGATGCCGCCGATCCGACCGGCAAACCGGCAAGCAAATCGCAATCCGCCCCGACAATCGGCACGGCGGACGGCAATGTGAATGCGAACAACGCCGCCACCGTGGGCGACGTGTTAAACAGCGGCTGGAACTTGAAGGGCAACGGAAGCGCGGTTGATTTTGTCAGGGCGTATGACACCGTGAACTTTGTAAACGGCAAAGGAACGACGGTCAGCATCGAAACCGACGGCGCGGAAAGCCGAGTGAAGGTGGATGTGGATACGGGTGTAATCACTGCGGAAACCAAAGACGGTAAAGCTACGGGTAAAGTTGCAGGTCCGGTTGCCAATGCTGCGGATTTATCGAAAGCAATCAAAGATGCTCAAGATGAATTGGCGAAAGCAGGAGATGAACAGGCTAAGAAAGCGGCTCAAACTAAACTTGATACTGCAAATAAAGCGGCAGATGAGGCAGGTTTGAACAAAGTGGCAACCGCTCAAAATGTTGCGGATATGATTAACAACTCCGGTTTTACGCTGAAGACTTCCGCCACTGCCGCCGACGACAATCTGACTGCCGACAATACCCTGAAGAACGACGGGGAAGTCATCAACCTGGGTAAAACCGTTGAAATGGTTGCAGGTAAAAATCTGACCGTGAAACAGGATGCAGACGGCAAAGTCACTTATGCGACTGCAAGCGATGTTGCGTTCAACACTGTCAAGGTCGGCGCACCCGAAACCTATCGGGACGACCAAGGCAACACGGTTGTCAAGGTGGACGGCAAGTTCTACAAAGCCGACAATGTGGAAAATGGCAAGCCGAAAGACGATGCGGTTGAAGTTGCCGGCGGCAATGTTACGACCGTCAATCCGCAAGTCAACTTCGCCCGCGAAGATGCCAAACCTGCGACCAACAACGGTACGGATGCGAAGAACCAACCGTCTTCCGCGTTGAACATTAGCTCGACCGACGGCAAACCGACGCAGCTGACCGGCGTAGCTTCCAGCCTTAATGACAAAGAAGTCGAAACCGCGCCGAAAGGCAAAGACGGCAAAAGAGGTAGCATCAATCTGGTTGATTTGAATGGTAAGGATTCTGCTTCGGTGAACAAAAACGCCGCCGCAACCGTAGGCGATTTGCAAAATATGGGCTGGGTGGTCTCGACCAAAGACGGTAACGGCTACACCGATGTCGTGAAGAACGCCAACAAGGTCGACTTCAAAGGAGGCAACGGCATTGAGGTGCGCGGAAGCACCGCCGCCGACGGCACACGCGTGATTACCGTGTCTGCCAAAGAAGGCAAGGTTACCAACAAAGTCGAGATAACCAAAAACGACGGCTCGAAAGTTCACGCGGTCATCATTGACGGCAAATACTATGAGCGCGATGAAAACGGGAAACCGAAGACGGATACGAATCCGGATACGTATAAGGAAATTCCCGCTGCGGATATTAAATCGGCAGACAATGGCGGTTCGGGTTTTGTAACCGGCAATACGGTCGCTAATGCAATCAACGATTCGGGATGGAACGTGGGTTTGGCAGATGGGAAAAAGGCAGAAGCCGCATTCGCAGGCGGCGGCAAAGCCTTGTCCGAAAGTGATCTTGAAAAAGTCAATCCAGACGACAACTTCCGCTTTGCCGACGGCAAAAACACCAAGGTCAAGGCGGCGACTGTGGCCGAAATCAATAAAGACGGCAGGAAAATCACCAATACTTATGTGAAATTCGATGTCGAGCTGCCCATCGGTCAGATTGAAAACGTTTCCCGCGATGCGGGAGGCAACGCAGTGAAAAAAGTCGGCGATAAATGGTATCCCACCGATCAGGTCAATGAGGACGGCACGTTGAAAAATCCGGGCAATTCGACCGCGCTTTCCGACGAAGAGGCGGAAAAGGTTGCAACGGGCAATGTGGCGGCAATGGATCCTGAAAATAAGGGCGACAAATACAAATCTGCCCATCAGGTCGAAAAAGGTCTGACTCCGGTACAAATGGGCGAACTTGCCGGCATGCAGGTCGCAGCCGCCGAAGCGGCGAAACTCAAAATCGAAAACCTGCTGAAAAATCAGCCGAAAGATGTTGTTGATGCCGCCTCCGAGGCCGCTGTAAAAGCAGCGCAAGACGAGGCGAAGGTGCAATATCTGAAAGAGAAGGGTTTGGATAAGGGTACGGGCGGCACGGTCATTTCCAATTTGGCGCGCGGTACTGCGCCGGGAGATGCCGTAAACGTCGATCAGCTGCAAAACAGCGGTTGGAATTTGGATTCCAAAGCGGTTGCAGGTTCTTCGGGCAAAGTCATCAGCGGCAATGTTTCGCCGAGCAAGGTAAAGATGGATGAAACCGTCAACATTGATGCCGGCAACAATATCGAGATTACCCGCAACGGTAAAAATATCGAGATTGCCACTTCGATGGCGCCGCAGTTTTCCAGCGTTTCGCTCGGTGCGGGGGCGGATGCGCCCACTTTGAGCGTGGATGGGGACGCATTGAATGTCGGCAGTAAGAAGGACAACAACCCCGTCCGCATTACCAATGTCGCCCCGGGCGTTAAAGAGGGGGATGTTACAAACGTTGCACAACTTAAAGGCGTGGCGCAAAACTTGAACAACCGCATCGACAATGTGGACGGCAACGCGCGTGCGGGCATCGCCCAAGCGATTGCAACCGCAGGTTTGGTTCAGGCGTATTTGCCCGGCAAGAGTATGATGGCAATCGGCGGCGGCACTTATCGCGGCGAAGCAGGTTATGCTATCGGCTACTCCAGTATTTCCGACGGCGGAAATTGGATTATCAAAGGCACGGCTTCCGGCAATTCGCGTGGCCATTTCGGTGCTTCCGCATCTGTCGGTTATCAGTGGTAAAAGACTTTCCCGCCTGTCTGCTGTTGGGGCAGGCGGAAGGTTTGAAGGGAAGGGCGGCGATTTGCCGCCCTTTTTATTTGGGTGTGCCGCATTTTCAACCTATGCCGTCTGAAAGGGCCTTCAGACGGCATTTCTTTAAAACGGCAGCTTAGAAGCGGTAGTTCAAACCGAAGACAAACTCTCTGCCGTGTTCGTAGAACGGTACGCGCCCGTCGCCGTCGGGGAAGCGTTGGTTGTGCGAACGGTATTTTTTGTTGCCGATGTTGTTGACGGCAAAGTTGACGTTCATATTGTCTTTGCCCAAAGGCTGCCAGTTGGCATAAATGTCGTGTACGCCGTAGCCGCTTTTAACGGATTTGACCGTCCATTTTTTATTAATATATTGTTTTCTATAATCTTTAAAAAGGATGCAATATGCTTTTGATAAGTTAAAGTCGGGAAGCTGTTTTCAAATTTTATAGTGGATTAACAAAAACCGGTACGGCATTGCCTCGCCTTAGCTCAAAGAGAACGATTCTCTAAGGTGCTGAAGCACCGAGTGAATCGATTCCGTACTATTTGTACTGTCTGCGGCTTCGTCGCCTTGTCCTGATTTTTGTTAATCCGCTATATTGTGAGAAGCCGGATGACGGATTAGGGAAAAATAAAGGGGCTGTACTAGATTAGCAGATATGTTACCCTGGAAATATGAAGATAACGCACTACAAATTAAAGAAAAAAGTACAAAAAGAACTGCTCCGTTTTTTTGTACTGGAAGTTACCGCCCGTTCTGCCGCCGATATTTTGGGTATCCATCCCAATTCGGCAGCACTGTTCTACCGTAAAATCCGCACGGTTATCAGCCATCATTTAGCCTTGGCTGCCGATGAGGTTTTTGAGGGCTCTGTTGAGTTGGACGAAAGCTATTTCGGCGGACGGCGTAAAGGCAGACGTGGTCGAGGTGCGGCAGGAAAAGTGGTTATCTTCGGCATTCTGAAACGCAACGGACGGGTCTATACCGTTATCGTAGATAATGCCAAGTCTGAAACGTTACTCCCTGTCATCAAAAAGAAAATCATACCGGACAGTATTGTTTATACCGATAGTCTGAGCAGCTACGACAAGTTGGACGTGAGCGGTTTTATCCATTACCGCATCAACCATTCCAAGGAACTTGCAGACCGTCAAAACCACATTAACGGCATTGAGAACTTTTGGAATCAGGCAAAACGCGTCTTGCGAAAATACAACGGAATCGATTGCAAATCTTTCCCACTGTTCTTGAAAGAATGCGAATTTCGATTTAACTTCGGCACACCGTCTCAACAGCTTAAAATCCTGCGGGATTGGTGTGGAATTTAGGGCTAATCTAGTACAGCCCCAAAATAAATGCCGTTTGAATCTTCAGACGGCATCGGGAGATGATTTTCAGTTCCCGGCTTCCGGTTCGGTTACACTGGAAATTACAGAAGCGTCGGATTCGGATTCTTCTTCGGCAACACGTTCCAGCGATACCAAGGTTTCGCCTTCGTCCAAGTTAATCAGTTTCACGCCTGATGCTGCGCGGCCGGTTTCGCGGATTTGTCCGACTTTGGTGCGGATAAGCACGCCGCCGCTGGTAATCAGCATCAGGTCATCGGTTTCGCCGACCAAGGTTGCGGCGACCAAATCGCCGTTGCGCTCGCCGGTGTTGATGGCAATATTGCCTTGCCCGCCTTTGTTTTTGCGGCTGTAATCGGCAATCGGGGTACGTTTGCCGTAGCCGTTGGCAGTGGCGGTCAGCACTTGCAAATCGCTTTGAGCGGCTTCGGGGGCGAAAGTAATCAGGCTGACGATTTTGCCGTCGGCAGGCAGGCGCATACCGCGTAAGCCGCCGCTGCCGCGACCGGACGGACGCACACCGTTATTTGCTTTTTTTAGGTAAGAATATGTCGAAGGTCTGCGAATTATTTTTTCAAAATATTCGTTCACGTCGCCATCTACATTTTCATCGTAAGTACGATAATCTTCTTGTTCGTTATCTTCATAATCATGTTGATGAATATCATTAGGACGTCCATTAACTACGATAGTGGCAACTTTAATTTTTTGTTCTCGAGAAAAAGTTGAAGTGAACTCAATAATCGGCTTTAAGAGTTCTTCCATTTCTTCATCCCATTCCAAAGAATTTTCTTCGTTTCCTAACAGTAACTCGGAAATTACGCCATTGTTTGCGCTGCTTCGTTCATTAAATCGATGTATAAAAGGTTCATATAATTCGACTAATTGCTTGATTACTTCATCGTTGGATTCACTAAATCTCAAAGCTTTACCTAAATTAGAAAATAGCATTACATCATCTGAACCAGTGGTACGTGATGCTCCTATCAAGTAATCTCCCTCGTTTAATGCGATGGCTTTGATGCCTTGGCTGCGGACGTTTTTAAAGGCGGAAAGTTGGACTTTTTTCACCATGCCTTGTGCGGTGGCGAAGAAGACGTATTGGTCTTCGGGGAATTCGCGGACAGCGAGGATGGCACTGACTTTTTCGCCTTCTTCCAACTGGATGACGTTGTTAATCGGACGGCCGCGGCTGTTGCGTCCGCCTTCGGGCAGCTTGTAAACCTTAATCCAGTGGCACTTGCCCAAATTGGTAAAGCACATCAAATAATCATGCGTGTTGGCAACAAACAGGGTTTCGATAAAGTCTTCGTCTTTGGTGGCGGCAGCCTGTTTGCCGCGTCCGCCGCGACGCTGCGCCTGATAGTCGGTGGTCGGCTGGATTTTGATATAGCCACCATGTGTCAGGGTAACGACCATTTCGCGTTGCGGAATCAGGTCTTCATCGGCAATGTCGCCGCCGAACGGGTTGATTTCGCTGCGGCGTTCGTCGCCGAAATTGGTTTTGGTTTCTTCCAATTCTTCGCGGATGATTTGGGTAATGCGTTCCGGTTTCGCCAAAATGTCCAAATAGTCGATGATTTTTGCCATAATGTTTTTGTAGTCGCCGACGATTTCTTCTTGGTCGAGGCCGGTCAGGTTGCGCAGGCTCATGCGCAGGATGGCATCGGCTTGGATTTCGCTCAGATAATAGCCTTGTTCCTGTAAGCCGAGGTTGGCGGGCAAACCTTCGGGACGCGCCATACGCAGGTCGAGGTCGGTACGGCTCAACATGTCTTCCACCAAACCGCTGCGCCATGCGCGGGACAACAGTTTTTCTTTGGCTTCAGGCGCGTCGGCGGATTCTTTAATCAACCGAATCATCTCGTCGATATTGGACAGGGCGACGGCTTTACCTTCGGCGATATGGCCTTCATGACGCGCTTTTTTCAGGCGGAACAGGGTGCGGCGGGTAACGACTTCGCGACGGTGGCGCAGGAATTCCGCCAGGATCTGTTTCAGGTTCAACAGGCGCGGCTGACCGTCAACCAAGGCAACCATATTGATACCGAAGCTGTCTTGAAGTTGGGTGAGTTTGTAGAGTTGGTTTAAAACGACTTCGGCGTTTTCATTGCGTTTCAATTCGATAACGACGCGCATACCGGATTTGTCGGATTCGTCGCGCAGGTCGGATACGCCTTCCAATGTTTTTTCGCGCACCAGTTCGCCGATTTTTTCCACCAGCTTGGCTTTGTTCACCTGATACGGGATTTCGTCGATGATGATGGCTTCGCGTTCGCCGTTTTTGCCTATGGGCTCGATATGGGTTTTACCGCGCATGACGACGCGGCCGCGGCCGGTTTTATAGCCTTCGCGCACGCCGCTCAAGCCGTAGATGGTTGCGCCGGTCGGGAAATCGGGGGCTTGCAGGATGTTGATCAATTCGTCGATTTCGGTTTCGGGTTCGTCCAAAAGACGCAGACAGGCGTTGATGGTGTCGGTGAGGTTGTGCGGCGGAATGTTGGTCGCCATGCCGACGGCGATACCGGACGAGCCGTTGACCAACAGCGCAGGGAAGCGGGTCGGCAACACCAGCGGTTCATGTTCGCTGCCGTCGTAGTTCGGGCCGAAATTGACGGTTTCTTCTTCGATGTCCGCCAGCATTTCATGGGCGATTTTCGCCATGCGGATTTCGGTATAACGCATCGCTGCTGCGCCGTCGCCGTCAACCGAGCCGAAGTTGCCCTGACCGTCGATTAAGACGTAGCGCATCGAAAAATCCTGCGCCATGCGCACGATGGTGTCGTAAACCGCAGAATCGCCGTGCGGATGGTATTTACCGATGACATCGCCGACGATGCGCGCCGATTTTTTGTAGGCGGCGTTCCAGTTGTTTTTCAGCTCGTGCATGGCGTAAAGCACGCGGCGGTGTACGGGTTTGAGACCGTCGCGCACGTCCGGCAGCGCGCGCCCGACAATCACGCTCATGGCGTAGTCGAGATAGCTTTTTCGCATTTCGTCTTCAAGGCTGACGGGCAGGGTTTCGAGGGCGAATTTGTGGTCGTTGCGGATGGTTGCGTCGGTCATGGTTTCAATGTTTCGTATGGCAAAAAATTGTTGCTTATTTTAGCATATTTTGACGCGGAACGGTGCGGCGGCCGGATATGCCGTCTGAAAGGCGCGGGCAAAATGCGGCGGGAAGCGTCCGGCTTCCACAAATTTGTACAGGCGGCATTTCAGACGGCATCGGGGCATAATCCTTTCCATAGGAAAACGGGACGGAGGGGAAGATGTGGTAGCCGCCTTCGCCTTGCTTCTTTTTGTCTCTTACGCATATTGCTCCATTAATGCCACGATAGGCATTAGCTCCGGTTCTGAATCTGAGCGATAGCTGTCTATAACTGTTTCGTTTCCATTAAAAAAATGAACATTAGCACCACTATCAAGCATAGCTTTCAAAACATCTAATCGTTCGGGCATATAGCCTATCATTGCTAGAGGAATCATATTGTCTTCATCGGCTATATTCGGATTTGCTCCTGCCTCCAGCAACGCTAATGCTGCATCGCCGTTTCTGGCACGCATGGCGTAATGTAGTGGAGTCATGCCGTATATATCTTGGGCATTGACTGCTACGCCTTTGTCCAGATAGAACCGGACGGTTTCTAGCGGTGAAGGACTGTGAGGATTCATATTAATGCGGTGCAGATAGCTCCATTTTTCAGACGGCGTGATTTTCAAAGGATCAAACTGGCCGCTGTCTGCCGTTTTTTGCAGAAATTTGATATCGCCTAGTCTGTTCGCTCGAACAACCTGCATGCCGATATCATTTTTATAAGGATCTAGTCTCATTTTATTTTCCTGTCGTTAAAAATTTTTCCATATCATCTCTAATATCTTTTAAGTCATCAATACCTGGTTTCTCATAGCGATGACTCAAATTATCCTTAGCATTTTCCAGCTTAAAGATACTCGGCCGCGCATTAACATAATCGTTCAATTGTTGTGATGGCGTATCGTACCGATGACGGTGATTGGTGGGACGTATTGGCGTTTTTCGATTTGGAGGAACAGGTGGGTGAAGACAGTATATTTTCGGATGGGAATGCGAGGAGGAAAAACGGGCGGATTGAAAAAGTTTGATGTGCAGGTATGTGTGCTTTCGGGACGGTCTTTGCCGAAGCTGATGCCGATTTTGGCATGCCGTCCGAAGAAGGCTTTTCTGCCGGTAAAGGATAGAATGGGGGCAATGCCGAAACGCTGGCGCACGTCATTAAAAAACGGATGCAGGCGGAGGTTCGGCATTGCCTCCCGCAAAAATGTTATTTTTTTGATGTTCCTCCACGGCTTTTGTCTGTTGTGGGCGGGTAGCCCTATGTTCGGACGGCATGGCGGACGAAACGGTTATGCCGTCTGAAACACGGTGCGGATTATAATGCCGAGGAAATTTCGTTGCGGAGTTTGTCGAGAAACCTGCCTTGGCGGACTTGTTGTGCGGCGGTGTCGTAATCTTGTCGGGCAAACGACTGTTTCAGACCGCAGAACAGTTTTTCTTGTTCGGCGCGGATTTCGTTATCGAGATTTTTCAAGGATTCAAGGTCGTTGCCTGCCCGTGCCTCCATCAGCGTTTCGCGCCATTCCATTTGCTGCATAAGGAATTCGGGGGCGAAAGAGGTATGCTCCGGCGCATCGGCATCTATACCCGATGTTTTCAACAGGTACGCAGCGCGGTCGATGGGATTTTTCAAGGTACGGTAGGCATCGTTGATGGTGGAAGACATCATTACTGCTTGTTTCTGCTCGAAAGCGGAAGCTGAAGCGAATCTATCGGGATGGAAACGGGCAGCCAAGGCGCGGTAGGTTTGCTCCAAGCTTTCGGTGTCGATATCGAAAGCGGGTTCAAGCTGGAAGAGTGTGAAATATTGAGACATGGCGGGATAATTAATGTGAAATTTTCGGCAGAAGCCTGATTTTGCCTTATAATCCGCTAATTCTTAACCCAAAGGACTGAATATGAGCAATAAAGTGCAACACAATAAAGGCAAAATACGCGACAATGCTTTAAAAGCCTTAGTGAAATCCGATTTGTTCCGACACAAGGTAGAACGGAAAAGAAAAGGCAAAGGCAGCTACAACAGGCAGGAAGCGAAAAAATGGCGGGACGGTTTTGATACTGTCCCGCCATTTTTATGCCTTAAACGTGGAAGCTCTCGCCGCAGCCGCAAGAGTCTTTGACATTCGGGTTTTCAAATTTGAAACCTTCCTGCAAACCCTCTTTGGTGTAATCGACTTGCGTGCCGTCCAGATAAACCAGGCTTTTCGGGTCGATATAAATGCGCGCGCCGTGTCCTTCGAAAATCAGGTCGTCGCCGTCGGCTTCATCGACAAATTCAAGGTTGTACGCCATACCCGAGCAGCCGCTGGTTTTCACACCCAAGCGTACGCCCAAGCCTTTGCCGCGTTTGGCGAGATAGTCATTGATGTGTTTTGCGGCATTCTCGGTAAGGGTAATCATATTCTTTTCCTTGTTGTGCCGCCCCGGAAAGAACCGAAGCGGCGGGCGGTTCAGACTGCATTGCGGGACGATGCCGTCTGAAGGGCTTTATCTGTTTTCCTGACGTTTGCGGTAGTCGGCAACGGCCGCTTTTACTGCATCTTCAGCCAAGATGGAGCAGTGGATTTTTACCGGCGGCAATTCCAGTTCTTCGGCGATTTCGCTGTTTTTGATTGCCAGCGCGTCATCGAGGCTTTTGCCTTTGACCCACTCGGTAATCAGGCTGGACGAAGCGATGGCCGAACCGCAGCCGTAAGTTTTGAATTTCGCATCTTCGATGATACCTTCATCGTTCACTTTGATTTGCAGGCGCATTACGTCGCCGCAGGCGGGTGCGCCGACCATGCCGGTGCCGACGGAATCGTCGTTTTTGTCGAATGTGCCGACGTTGCGGGGATTTTCGTAGTGGTCGATTACTTTATCGCTGTATGCCATGATGTGGTTTCCTTAATGTTTTTTGATGGTTTCAGTGGTTTGTTTGCCGGTTTTCAGACGGCCTGAATTAGATTTTGCACGCGCCGCCTTCGCAGCCGTCATCATTCTCTGAATCGACGCCGCCTTCCACGGTAACGCCGTCGAAATCGTCAAGCAGGTTGTCGAGGTTGTCCAAATCTAAATCTTGTTCGTTCATATTTTTCTCTTGATTGCTTTGTTTTTGGAATGCCGTCTGAAGGTTCGGACGGCATGTTGGTACGCTTTAATGCGCCGCCCATTCGATCGAGTTCAAATCAATCCCGTCTTTGAACATTTCCCACAGCGGCGACAGTTCGCGCAGTTTGCCGATTTTGGATTTAATCAGTTCGGCGGAGAATTGCACTTCTTCTTCGGTGGTCATACGGCCGAAGGTGATACGCAGGGACGAGTGTGCCAATTCGTCATTTCTGCCCAATGCGCGCAGGACGTAGCTGGGTTCGAGCGAGGCGGAGGTGCAGGCGGAGCCGCTGGATACGGCGAGTTCTTTCACCGCCATAATCAGGCTTTCGCCTTCGACGAAGTTGAAGCTGACGTTCAGGTTGTTCGGGGCGCGGTGTTCGAGGTCGCCGTTGATATAGACTTCTTCGATGCCTTCGATGCCTTTGAGGAAGATGTCGCGCAGTTTGCGGTAGTGCGCCATATCTTGTTCGAGTTCTTCTTTGGCGATGCGGAAGGCTTCGCCCATACCGACGATTTGGTGGGTCGGCAATGTGCCGCTGCGGAAGCCGCGTTCGTGACCGCCGCCGTGCATTTGGGCTTCGAGGCGGACGCGAGGTTTGCGGCGGACGTACAGCGCGCCGATGCCTTTAGGACCGTACACTTTGTGCGCGGACATCGAGAGCAAGTCGATTTTGGCGGCTTCAACATCGACAGGCACTTTGCCGCAGGCTTGGGCGGCATCGACGTGGAAGACGATTTTGCGTTCGCGGCAGATTTCGCCGATGGCGGGAATGTCTTGCACTACGCCGATTTCGTTGTTTACCCACATTACGGAAATCAGGATGGTGTCGTCGCGGATGGCGGCTTTGAGTTCTTCCAGATTAATCAAACCGTTTTCTTGAACGCCGAGGTAGGTTACTTCAAAACCTTGGCGTTCGAGTTCGCGCATCGTGTCGAGCACGGCTTTGTGTTCGGTTTTGACGGTGATGAGGTGTTTGCCTTTGGTTTTGTAGAAGTTTGCCGCACCTTTGATGGCGAGGTTGTCGGACTCGGTCGCGCCGCTGGTGAAGATGATTTCTTTGGGGTCGGCATTAATCAGGGCGGCGATGTCGGCGCGGGCTTTTTCGACGGCCTCTTCTGCTTCCCAGCCGAATGCGTGGCTGTTGGAGGCGGGGTTGCCGAAGGTTTCGGTCAGATAGGGAATCATTTTTTCGGCAACGCGTTTGTCAACGGGGGTAGTGGCGGCGTAGTCGAGGTAAACGGGGGTTTTGACGGTCATGGTTTGCTCTTTCTTTTTCGGGTGTTATTTAATGGATGTGTGTAAATTGGACGACGCGGCTGCCGTCGCCGTTGTTTTTCTGTTCGATGATGCTTTGCAGGGTAACGCTGCCGAGGTAGTCGTTGATGGTTTTGTTTAAATTCTCCCAAAGGTCGTGCGTCAGGCAGGGCGCGCCGTGGTGGCAGTTGGCTTTGCTGCCGCATTGGGTCGCGTCCAGCCGGTCTTCGGCGGCGGAAATGATTTGGGCGATGTTGATTTGTGCGGGAGGGGCAGCGAGGATGTAGCCGCCGCCGGGCCCGCGCAGGCTTTCAACCAGTCCGGCGCGGCGGAGTTTGCTGAACAATTGCTCGAGATAGGAGAGGGATATGTTTTGGCGTTCGCTGATGGCACTGAGTTTGACGGCGCCGGTTTGCGCGTTCATCGCCAAATCCAGCATAGCGGTAACGGCGAAACGCCCTTTGGTGGTCAGTCTCATGGTGGTGGTTGCCCGTGTCGGCTTTTTTATAGTGGTCGGAATTGTCCAATATCTGAGTGTTTCAGTCAAGTATGGGGGAGCTGTTGCCGATTGTTTGTTTAAATGGCGGTATAGTCTGATTTTGCTTTATTTGTTTGGTTTTTTGAATCAGTTGGTTATGTTTTTTGAGGAGTGGCGGTTGGGGCGTTTTGCCGGCAAGCGGTTTCAAAACAATTTGATTTATTTTTGATATTGATATAGATTATCTAAATCTTAGTGATTTATTTGGGTATTGCCTGAAATGCCGTTTGAAGGCTCAAGCAGTTTCAGACGGCATATTCCATCAGGCTGTCAAACAGGGAAAAACAAGATGAAACGTGATTTGAGCAAAATGACCTGCATCGAAGACTTGCGCCGCGTTGCCAAGCGCAAAATGCCGCGTATGTTTTACGATTACATCGATTCGGGTTCGTGGACGGAAACGACTTATCGGGAAAATACTTCGGATTTCAAAGATATCCGCTTCCGACAAAAGGTATTAGTCAATATGGAGGGACGCAGCCTTGAGACTAAAATGATCGGGCAGGATGTGAAAATGCCGGTGGCGATTGCGCCGACGGGTTTTACCGGTATGGCACACGCCGACGGCGAAATTTTGGCGGCGCGGGCGGCGGAGAAGTTCGGCATTCCGTTTACGCTCTCGACCATGTCCATCTGCTCGATTGAAGACGTTGCCGAGAACACTAGCGCGCCGTTTTGGTTTCAGCTTTATGTGATGCGCGACCGCGAGTTTATGGAAAACCTGATTAAGCGCGCGAAGGATGCCAAATGTTCGGCATTGGTTTTGACCGCCGATTTGCAGGTTTTGGGTCAGCGCCACAAAGACATCAAAAACGGTCTGTCCGCACCGCCGAAACCGACCATCGCCAATTTAATCAATCTGGCGACCAAGCCCGAATGGTGCATGAAAATGCTGAACACGGAACGCCGCACGTTCCGCAATATCGTCGGACACGCAAAAGATGTGGGCGATTTGTCTTCACTTTCTTCGTGGACGGCGGAACAGTTCGACCCGCGCTTAAGCTGGGACGACGTGGCGCGGATTAAAGATTTGTGGGGTGGCAAGCTGATTATTAAAGGCATTATGGAGCCTGAAGACGCGGAAAAAGCGGCGAAAAGCGGCGCGGACGCATTGATCGTTTCCAACCACGGCGGCCGCCAGCTCGACGATACCGTGTCCGCCATCAAGGCATTGCCCGATATTGTTTCCGCAGTCGGCAGCGACATCGAGGTTTGGATGGACAGCGGTATCCGCAGCGGTCAGGATATTTTGAAGGCGTGGGCTTTGGGTGCGAAAGGTACGATGATCGGCCGCGCGTTCCTCTACGGCTTGGGCGCGTATGGCGAAGAAGGCGTAACCCGTGCGCTGGAAATCCTGTATAAAGAAATGGATATATCTATGGCGTTTACGGGACACCGCGATATTCAAGATGTCGATGCTTCGATTTTGAGGGGTAAAGATTGGGGTAGGGAAACGGTTTAGATACTGAAAAAATGATGCCGTCTGAACACAGGGTTCAGACGGCATTAAAATTTGGCTGTATTTTAATAATGTGTTGATTAAATATTTGACAAAACACTCTTTTATAAAGGAAGTTTTGTCAAACGGGGCTGCCGGCAATGCACTACTTCATTTTTCAAGCGATGCCGCACCTAAAGGGAATGACTCCGTAAATTGTCCATTTTTCTGATGATCAGTAAAAAACGGTAAACCGATCAAACGATAATGCGGTGTATCTTTTTGCAGGATTTTATCCTTCCCATATTTCACTGTGATTGCCTCTAAAAAAGCTTCTTTCCACGAATCATTTTCCACTAAATGCCCGCCTTTCGGTTCAATGAAAATTTGGTAATGCAAAAAGCCGTCCACGCTGTCGGAAGAAGATTTTTGTTTATCTTTCAGCAATAAAACAAAGTCGGGCATAAATCCTTCACCATCGGTAAAGTTATTTAATTTAAACACTTCTTCATTACGGATTAAATGCACGTCATATTTAGATTTCAAATCGCCCAAACGCTCTGAAATAAATTGAATTAACGCTTCTTCCAAACTTGTTCCAGCAAAATTATCCATCACATACCAATCATTTTGCGTGGCAATAGCAGTTTTTATATCATCTTTTTTGACCCATTTTTGTTTTGGCGTGCCGAAAATTTCCCATAATTTTTTAGGCGTAAATTCTTTTGTACCGATAAATGGCTTATCACTTTCATTCAAATGTTTTTCAACCATTTCCAAGATTTTCAGGCAGCCTGCAAGTTTATCGTCCGGGCGAACCTGTTTGTCTTGCCCTAATCCTAAAAATTCAATTTGCCAGTCTTTCAACAATTTATTTTGCAATTCATTGCGATTTTGAATATTGAGCTTGCTTTGCAAATGGTTGAAATGGAATAAAGATTGACTATTTTTCCCTTTGATATGTAATGCTTTATTAAAAATGTGCCACTCCATTTCACTCATTTTTATGGTTTGAGTAAAATTATTTTGTGTGCCGATTTGTCGGGCGGTTTCATCATTTTCATCGGCTGTAAATTGCGTTTCCTGCAACAGTTGATTACCGTGAACTTGGAATGAAAGCGTTTGCGGATTGGCTTGCAGGCTGTCTGCATTATTGCTTTTGGCGTTTGGGTTGGGGATTTTTTTATTCGCCCAAATTAACAACTCTCTAAAATCCTTATTATCGGCAAATTCAGATTTGAGTTTAAATGTTGCCAACACCTTATCATCGTCTTTTTCAGGCAAATAACCGTCTTTTCGCAACTCGTTTTTCAGTTCTGAAATATAGCGGGATTGCTCATCGTGCGTGTAATAAAACAATTCTTCCAAAATACGCAATTCGTGTTGCATATCGTTGTCAAATTTGCGTTTATTCGGCTGTTTACCTTCAAACGCAAATGGAAAATAACGCACACCGCGACCAATCAACTGCTTTTCCGATACAGTAGCGGCAGCCGTTTTGCCTGATTTTTTATTTGAACCGCCGCCGTTTTGCCCTTCATACAAACGCACAATATCAAACAAATTTAAAACGTCCCAACCTTCGGTTAATCTATCCACCGTAAAAATGGCACGGATCGGATTATCAGCCGCTTCCAAATTATTCAGCAATTTTTCCGTTTCTCTGTCGGTTTTTTCGGTTTTGGTTTTGTTGGTTTCGGAGTTGGTAATAATCACATTGTGTTTTTGATAATTTTGTTTTACCCAATTTGCCAAATGTGCAAACTCAAAGTCATTTTCCTGCATAAATTTTAGGGCTTGTTCGGTGCGGGTTTTGCCTTGTTCGTTGGCGTTATCGCTGTCGTTTAAGCTCATTGAAAATGTCGTTAAAAACTCAAAATCATCCGCTTGCACATTTTCTACCCAATTTAAAAATGCCGAATAATCCGCCTTTGATTCATCAATCGTCTTACTTCTAAACAACATCACAGGCTTGAAATTGGCAATGCCGTATTTCAACGCGATTTGATGGCGATACCAGGCAAACAATAAAGCGTGTAATATCCGCTCTTTCTTATTCAGCGTACTAGATACCAAATTGATTTCTTTGGTATAACCCTTTTGCAAAAACTCTTTTAAGCCAAATTTTGTGATGATTTTATCCGCATATTTTTGTTGCACTTCAGCATTTTCAGGCAGCGTAGCGGTAAATTCCAACAGCACATTTTGGCCGGGATTGCCATTTTTATTGAGCAACAATTCCAAAACCATATGCTCCCAGCCTTTGCGTTCAATTTCGGCATCGCTAGTGCGGTCGTTCATTTCCTTTTCTAAATCTAATTCGCCTTGTTTTTTGCTTTTGGTTTGCGCGTTTAAATGGTGTGCTTCATCGCCCAGCATTACAAGGTTCAAACCGTGCAAATCCGCCAATGTGGTTTGGTTTTCCCGTTCGGTGTGAATATCGTTATACAGTTTTTGAATGCTGGTAAATTTAATTTCAATGCCGTCTGAATGTGGGCTGAACGTTTCCACTTTGTGAATGGGAATTACCGTATCGCCCTGCAAAATCTTCTCGGTAAATAAAAATTTTGCGTGCGTCGGGTCAATAAAATTATTTTCCGTTTTATCCACGATATTGTTTTGATTCACAAAAAACAGAAAATGCCGATAACCCTTTTCAAAATAATACAAAATCAACGCCGCCATCATCATCGTTTTGCCGGCACCTGTTGCCATATTAAATAGCAAATGCGTTGGCTTATTTTTTAAATCAGGGAAATCGTCTAGCTCTGAAGTGCGGTCAAAAATCAAAAAGTTTTCAAGGGCAGATTTTTGCCATTCAAAAAAATCATATTTTAAGTTTTTGGAAACAAATTCAGGCATTTCAAGTAATTCAGGCTTGTATTTTTTAACCGCTTTACGTTCATTTTCAATCACTTCAAACAAAGTTTTATCATTCGCCATCTTTTTTCTCCGCTTGATAGAACGCACGGCTTACCGCTTTATCGTCATCGTTTAAGCAACCTGCAAATTGTTCGTCATCCATTTCGGATAATGAAACATACATTTGATTTAAATCTAACATTTCAAGCACCATTTGTTTTTGTTCGTCTAATGCCAAGGATTGAAATTCAGGCTCTTGAATGATTTGACTAAATTCATTTATGCTGACGTTGTATTTCAAGAAATAGCGTTCGCATAAATCTTCAAACAGTGTTTTGATGTCGTTTGAATTTTCGCACGCTAAAATTTGTTGTTTTGCGGTTTCGTTAAATGGAGCAAGCTCGGCATAGACAAACTCGCCACCACCTTGCCAGTTTACAACTTTGGAAATACCGCCTTGCTCACCTTCAATCACTTTTTTCAAGCGTTCAACGGCAAGCGTTTCAATATAATCCATTTGTTCAATACCGATATATTGGCGGTTCATTTTGTGGGCAACGGCAGCGGTTGTGCCACTACCCAAGTGGTAGTCTAAGACGATGTCAGATTCGGATGTGGCAATTTGAATAAGATACTGCAATAAGCTCTCAGGTTTTGGAGTAGTAAAAACTTTGCTGCCGAACAGTTTTTTCAATTCATCTGTCGCATGTGTATTTAAGATATCCTGTATTAAGTTCTTATAGGGAGCAGAACGTTCTATCGGCTTGTTTTCGTTATCAACCAACATATAGTTTTTATAACATACACTCCATCCAGATTTTTTAGACTTTGATTTTCTAAACTCCAAAAAACCGTTTGTTATTGCCCAATCAATTTTATTTTTACTCCATTTCCATATCCAGCCATCATTGACAAATTCAGTCCTGCCATTCGGATACGTAAAAGTGCCATCTGGACATTGGATTGCAAAATTCAAACTGTCACTATACTGCAATCCCCCTCTATCTAAATTGTCGATATAATATTTGCCTCTTTCCTGTTCAAACTTATCACTTAATTTGTATCTCTCTGTATCATAAGAAGACGTGTTTTTATTTAATTTAACTGTTTTAAAGTTCTTTGAGTAACATAAGACAAACTCTGTAATAGTCGCTATCTGTTTGGCATCGGACGCACCTGTCTTTTTTTCCCAAATAAAATTGCAGATGAAATTTTCATTTCCGAAAACTTCATCCATTAAAATTTTCAAATATGCCTGTTCGTTGTCGTCAATCGACACAAAAATTGAACCGTCTTCCATAAGCAGCTCTTTGGCGATTTCCAGACGGTTTTTCATAAAAGTCAGCCAAGTGGAACGATTAAATTTGTCGTTGTATTTGAAACCGTCATTGCCCGTGTTATATGGCGGGTCAATATAAATCAGCTTCACTTTGCCTTTAAACTGTTTGGCAAGCGAATGCAGGGCAATCAGATTATTGCCTTTGATAATAAGATTTTCGGCTGGTGTGCCGTCTGAATGTCGTTTGATTTCGCCAACGGCTTGTTTGCCGTCTGCGGTATAGCGAGAGAATTTTGAGAATGCTTTTGCGTCAAAAAGCCGATCGATTTCATCAAAAGCAAGCGTTTGATTAAAAAAGATTTCTTGTCTTTTTCGGGTTAATTTAGTGTATAATTGGCTGGCTGGCTGGCTGGCTGGCTGGCTGGCTGGCTGGCTGGCTATTATTGCGTTTAAAATAAATTTCTTCGCCTTCCTCGGTGCTTTGTCCGCCATTTAATACGCAATCTTTAAACGGAAAATCCAACACAATATCCGAATTGTCTTTCAAAAAGCGGTTGCCGTCCGTCAAGCCAATGCGGTTGGCGTATTTTGTGTAGGAATTATTGACGCTGTGTTTGTCCAAGAAAAAACGGAAATCCTGCAATTTAAACATCAGCACACCATTCACTTCCACAAAGAAATGGCGTTTTAACTCATCGTTCCCCAATAACAAACCGATAATGGCCGGGTCGGTTTTTTCCACCAAATCCAACAGAATGTTTTTGGCTAAAATGGTTTTTTCTTCGTTCGCCCATACTTTTTCGTGTGATAGCAGGGCTTGGGTTAATTCGGTTTGAATGTCTGCCTTCATCGTTATAAATCCTCATCAGTCATTTTAATGTGCCATTCTTGTGTAACGGCAAATGGCTTTGCAAATAAATTCTAATAAAATCAATTCTTTGATGTCTTTGCTGTTTCCGGGGGGCGTTCGCAAAGTTGCGATAAGCGGGGCGGGTGTCCGAGTGTGTCGTGATTTTGCGGAAATATAGTGGATTAAATTTAAATCAGGACAAGGCGACGAAGCCGCGGACAGTACAAATAGTACGGCAAGGCGAGGCAACGCTGTACTGGTTTAAATTTAATCCACTATATCAACACATTATTCAAACACAGCCCGTATTTTTAACCGCCGTTCAGGCGGCGGATGCCGCCGTGTTCATCAGGCGCAATGCTTTCAGACGGCATATTTCTTTTTGATATTCCGCCAGTCCGACAAAGCGGCCGTTTTCCGTGTAAACGCGTACCGGCGTATCGGAAGGTAGGTCTTCCTCGAAACGCGGCCGTTGTCCGCAGCGGAGCATATGGACGGCATAATCGTTTAAAACGGTTTGGGGAAAGTGTGAAACCAATACGTCGCAGGGTAGCAGCAAGCTGTCGCGTTCTGTTTCGTTCAAATTTGCCAAGGCCTCAAGCGTATGGCTTTGGGCGATGGTAAAACCGGCGGTTTCGGTGCGGCGCAGGGCGGTCAGGTGGGCGAACGTGCCGATATGTTTGGCGATGTCTTCGCTGAGGGTGCGGATATAGGTGCCTTTGCTGCAACGCACGCTTATCACGACTTTGGGCGCGTCAAATTCGGCAATATCAATGGCGTAAATGGTGATATCGCGCGCTTTGCGTTCGATGACGATGCCTTTGCGGGCGTATTCGTACAGCGGTTTACCTTCGTGCTTGAGCGCGGAAAACATTGGCGGCACTTGGCGGATGTTGCCTGTCAGTGCTTGGCAGGCCGTCTGAAATTCGGCTAAGGAAATATCGGCGCGGGCGGTGGCAACGATTTCGCCTTCGGCATCGCCCGTGCTGCTGGCTTCGCCGAGTTTCAGTGTGGCGGTGTAGGCTTTGTCGGCATTAATCAGATATTGGGCGAACTTGGTCGCTTCGCCGAAGCAGACGAGCAAAAGTCCGGTTGCCAAAGGATCGAGCACGCCGGTATGTCCGGCTTTTTCGGCATGAAACAAACGCCGCGCTTTTTGTAGGGCGGTGTTGCTGGAAAGGCCTTCGGGTTTGTCGAGAAGAAGAACGCCGTTGACCGGGCGTTTGGCGGGTTTATTGGTCATATTAATTAGGGAATATTAATGTTCAGACCGTCTGAAAGGGTTCAGACGGTCTGCGTGTTAGCTTAATTCTTCATTCAATAATTCACGAACAGAGTGTTTTTCATCAATTAGATCAACGCTGATTGCATCAAAGCCATTTCGTTTTAATGAGTCAAAACTAATGATTCGACCATCAATTAAGGGGACTTGTCCTTCAGAATTGACGAAATCTTCATATTCATCTTCGTAGTTTATATTGTAATAAAGATGGATCAGAACCCGGTAAGTATACTCATCCAAATCAGTTAACGTTCTGTTTTGCTTTTGATTTGGACTATATTTGTCGCAAAACATAGCGTTATAGCCATGTTCCGCGCCATCAAACAATACGATTTCATTGCCGCTTACAGCTTCTACCGCCACAATTTTTACCGGAGCCTTATCAGTATCGGTAATCAATCCATCAAAATGCTCTCCATAGTAACGGATGTGGAAAGTATCTCTACCTTGGCAGGATAATGAAAAGCAACGATGCCTGCCTTCAATTTGTAGGCTATCACTATGTGCATAGGCGGCTAAATGTTCGGGAATCAGATTGTTCATTCTGGCAGTATCAGTCTTCAACCGGTTTTTCCGCCGCCACTTGGTCGATAAGGGCGGACAGGTTCATACCGCGTTCCAAGGATTCGTCGTATTTGAAATGCAGCTCGGGGATTTTGAACAGCTTGATGCGTTTGGCCAATTCGCTGCGGAGATGTCCGCGTGCGTGTTCCAGCACTTCTTCCGTAATTTCGCGCGCGTCTTGGTTTAAAACGGTGTAGAACACGGTGGCGTGGCTGTAATCGCGGGTAACTTCGACTTCGTTGACGGTAATGAAGCCGGCGCGGGGGTCTTTCAGTCCGGTACGGACGAGTTCGGCAAGCTCGCGCATAATTTGTTCTTTGACACGGTCTTGGCGGGCGTAGCCGCGTTGGGTTTTTTTCATGAATATCCTCAGATTTCAGATTTGGTTTCAGACGGCATTTCTGCCGCCGGGGCGGTTGCGAAGGGGCGTATTATAGCCGAATCGGCGGGATTTTAAGGTAATACGCGGCAGGATGTCCTTGGAATCACAAGAAGGCAATACAAAGGCTTCAAGGGTATAAACATTGGTCTTGTGATAAGAATAAACATTTCTTGTTTTTCTATGACTTGTGGTCTAAATATACACTATGGTTTCATCGGAAAAGCGGTTGGGTTTACAGAATGGGAGTTAACAGCCGAGGCAGGAGTAGTACAGTTGAAAGATAATAATCGAAATTTGGGGGCATGGGTTTCTCAATACATTCAAAATCGGATTAGAGAACTTTGGGATGCAGATTTTTTAGCAGCTTTTGATGATGCGAGTGATAATGAAGCTATCAAAATAGGTTTCAGACTATATAATAGATATGGAGGAACTCCTTCTTTCTTAATGGCTCAAGTTATCTTGGATGAAATCTATAAATCTTATCAAGATAACAAACCTGTAAATATCAAGAAATGCCTAAATCATCAATATTCTTTTTAATTACATTCATTTTTTTGCTTTTTGGGTGTACAAGAAATAATGTGTCGTCAGATCATCAAATGTTAGAGCATTTCAATCTCTACGAGTCTGAATTTGAGAGATTGAGAAAAATTTCTGTTAAGTACGATGGATTTCATTATACCCCTTATGACGAAACAGATAGTACAGCCTATGTTATTTCATCTAAAGATAAAAAGGAATTGGACTCTTTAATCAAGAGACTGGATATTATTAGTATACAGTATGATGGGATATCAGAAGTATGCTTGCTCTTTCATACATGGGGTGTTTCTATCAGCGGAGGGTACAAGGAGTATGTCTATACTCCAAATCTTGAGGATCATATAAAGAACTACGATAAAGAGGTTGCCTTAGATCCCAGCACTGAAATGTATATCGTAGAAAGAATTACGGAGGAAGATTTGGATCAAGTTGCTCAAAGATATTCTGCAAATATAGAGTTATATCGTCCTATAAAAAATGGTTGGTATATACACCTCAGTCGAGAGAATTGATTCTTGAGATGTATGCTATTCTTTTATATTGATAAGCACGGATATAGTTATTATACTTGGCAACCCGAACGGCGCGTGCCGTTTCTGCAACGCATACATTGTAAAGAAAGCTATGTCCAACGAAAACCGTACCTGTTCCTTTTGCGGAAAATCCAAACCACACGTCAAACATTTGATTGAGGGCGAAAACGCCTTTATCTGCGACGAATGCGTCTCAAACTGTATTGAAATATTGCATGAAGACGGAAATGACGGCACGCCTCCGGAAAGTGCCGGAGGCGTGCCGGAAGAATCCGGCAAACTGCCCACGCCCGCCGAAATCGTCGCCAACCTTAACGACCACGTTATCGGTCAGGAACAAGCCAAGAAAGCCTTGGCGGTGTCGGTGTACAACCATTACAAACGCCTGCGCCATCCGAAAGCCGGCGATAATGTCGAATTGTCGAAATCCAACATCCTGCTTATCGGTCCGACCGGATCGGGTAAAACCCTGCTGGCGCAATCTTTGGCACGCAAACTGGACGTACCGTTCGTGATGGCGGATGCAACCACGCTGACCGAAGCCGGTTATGTCGGCGAAGATGTCGAGCAAATCATCACCAAACTCTTGGGCAAATGTGATTTCGATGTTGAAAAAGCACAACGCGGCATCGTCTATATCGACGAAATCGATAAGATTTCACGCAAAAGCGACAATCCGTCGATTACCCGCGACGTATCCGGCGAGGGTGTGCAACAAGCCTTGCTGAAACTGATTGAAGGTACGGTGGCCAGTGTTCCGCCCCAAGGCGGCCGCAAGCATCCGAATCAGGAATTTATCAACGTCGATACCACCAACATCCTGTTTATCTGCGGCGGTGCGTTTGCAGGCTTGGAAAAAGTCATCCGCCGGCGCACCGAGAAAGGCGGTATCGGTTTCGGCGCGTCCGTTCACAGCAAGGACGAAAATGCCGATGTTACCAAGCTGTTCGGTATAGTCGAACCGGAAGATTTGATTAAATTCGGCCTGATTCCGGAATTAATCGGACGTTTGCCCGTGATTGCGACATTGGAAGAATTGGACGAAGACGCGCTGATTAATATTTTAACCGAACCGAAAAACGCTTTGGTTAAGCAGTATCAAGCTTTGTTCGGTATGGAAAATGTCGAGTTGGAATTTGAAGAAGGCGCATTGCGTTCCATCGCGCGGCAGGCAATGGAACGCAAAACCGGCGCGCGCGGCCTGCGTTCCATCGTCGAACGCTGCCTGTTGGATACGATGTACCGCCTGCCCGATTTGCAAGGCTTGAAAAAAGTGGTGGTCGGTAAGGCAGTTATCGAAGAGGGCAGGGAACCGGAATTGGTGTTCGAGTCATGATGGCAAACAAAACCGCTTCGGAACGTTGGACCACGTTTCCGAAGCGGTTTTTTGTTTCTGATGCCGTCTGAAGCCTTCCCGCCTTCAGACGGCATCTGTTTTCTGCCTAAGCGCGGTTTGCGGCGGCAAATTCCGCCAGCGCGTTTTCCAGACGCGCCAAACCTTCCGCCATATCCTCATCGTTCAACAGCAGCGAAGGCGCGAAACGCAATACGTCCGCACCCGCAACCAAAATCATCACGCCGTGTTTCAAGGCGGCGGCGACGATTTCGGCGGCACGCCCGCGATAAGGCACATCCAACACGCATCCAAGCAGCAGCCCCATCCCGCGAACCTGTGAGAACAAGCCCATTTTCCTGCCCAAATCCAGCAATGCCGTCTGAAGTTTCTGCCCCTGTTCACGGACATGGTTTAAAGTTTCGGGCGTATTGATGATGTCGAATGCGCGGCTGCCGACCGCACACGCCATCGGGTTGCCGCCGAAAGTCGAGCCGTGTGTGCCCGGTTGGAAGGCGGCGGCAATCTTTTCTGTCGCCAGCATCGCGCCAATCGGAAAGCCGCAGCCCAAGGCTTTTGCCGAACTCAAAATATCGGGAACAATGCCGTAATGTTCATAGGCAAACAGCCTGCCCGTATGTCCCATCCCGGTTTGAACTTCGTCCAAAATCAACAACGCATTGTGCCGGTCGCACAGACGGCGCGCGGTTTGCAAATATTCCGCAGTGGCGGGCAGGATGCCGCTTTCGCCCTGTATCGGCTCGATGATGACCGCGCAGGTCTGTTCGCCGACGGCAGCTTCCAGCGCGGCAATATCGTTGAACGGAACGTGCGTAATGCCTTGCGGCAGCGGTGCATAATCCTTGCTGTATTTCGGCTGGCCGCCGACGGACACGGTAAACAGTGTGCGCCCGTGGAAACTGTTGATACAGGCGACGATTTCGCTTTTTCCTCCGCCGAAACGGTCGCGGGCGTATTTCCTCGCCAGCTTCAACGCCGCCTCATTCGCTTCCGCGCCCGAGTTGCAGAAAAAAACCTTGTCGGCAAAACTGTTTGCAACCAATTTTTGCGCCAATTCCTGCGCCGGCCGCGTCGTATAGATATTGGAAATGTGCCACAGCTTGTGCATCTGCGCGTTTAAAGCATCGACAAGGGCAGGGTGGCAGTGTCCCAGCGCATTGACGGCGATACCGCCTGAAAAATCAATATATTCACGCCCTTCCGTATCCCAAACGCGGCTGCCTGAAGCGCGTTCGGGAATCATCGGGGCAAAGGCGAAATTGGGGGTCAGATAGTTTTGCATAATTGCTCCTGATTGCGGTTTTGTTCGGGATTATGCACCGTTTTTCAAGGCGGATAAAGGGAAATTGCCGACAATATCGGGCAGCGGTAAAAATAAACCAGAATATTTTCAATCGGATAGATGAAAAATCAAAAAAATTTCGATAAAATGCTTGAGGCGAGGCAGCGTTTTGATTTAGACTCTCCCCCATATTTTTATCTTCAGACGGCATTTCATCATGCAAGGCAAAATGTTTACAACCGCTTACTGCTATTGGTACCACACAGACGTGCGGTACTTTTTTGCGCTTGCTTGAAATCCATCCCATACGCAAAACAGGCCGCTCGAAAACGGGGCGGCTTTTTTGTTACCTTCACACAGGTCGCCCGATTCGGCAACACACGACAGAATCAGGAAAATGACCATGAATGCAATGCCCCAAACCGCCGCACAAAACGAAACCCTGCACACTTGCAGCATTATTGTCGATGATGCACGGGATTTTTCCCCCATGCTTCTCGATGCAGGGCGGGACGACACACTCATCAGCGAATCGATGATTCCGCAAATCCGCACCGTTGCCGCCTTGATAGCCGCCGAACGGCACGACTTCAGCCGCAGCAGCCCCGCCGAGTTTACCGATGCCGCCGATTTTTTTGCCGCACGGATTCTCGTATTGGGCGTGCGACGCTTCCATCTGGACGTATCGCTGCTTCAGATTTTGAAAACCGCAAACAAGCGCGCCCGCCGCTTTGCCGAAAAACACCGCCTGTTTTTCACACCCGCACAAGCCGAATTGAGTTTGAACAAACACAAAAACCGCCGCCTGCTGACCGTAGAAACCGAACACGAAGTCGAAAACAAAGGCAACCCCGTCGCCAACAGCCTCGCATTTGTCCGCAAACTGCACTTCCTGCCCCTGTAAACATCATGATTTGCCGGCAGAATGCTTGCCAAAATTCCCGACGGCGATACAATAAAACCGATTTTCCACCCAAACAGGACACACATGAAAAAAATCATCGCCTCCGCGCTTATCGCAACATTCGCACTCACCGCCTGCCAAGACGACACGCAGGCGCGGCTCGAACAGCAGCAGAAACAGATTGAAGCCCTGCAACAGCAGCTCGCACAGCAGGCAGACGATACGGTTTACCAACTGACTCCCGAAGCAGTCAAAGACACCATTCCTGCCGAAGCACAGGCAAACGGCAACAACGGGCAACCCGTTACCGGTAAAGACGGGCAGCAGTATATTTACGACCAATCGACAGGAAGCTGGCTGCTGCAAAGCCTGGTCGGCGCGGCGGCAGGCGCGTTTATCGGCAACGCGCTGGCAAACAAATTCACACGGGCAGGCAACCAAGACAGTCCCGTCGCCCGGCGCGCGCGTGCAGCCTACCATCAGTCCGCACATCCCAATGCGCGCACCAGCAGGGATTTGAACACGCGCAGCCTCCGTGCAAAACAACAGGCGGCGCAGGCGCAGCGTTACCGCCCGACAACGCGCCCGCCCGCCAATTACCGCCGCCCCGCTATGCGCGGTTTCGGCAGGAGGCGGTAAACCCGTCGCGCCAATGCCGTCTGAAGGGCTTTCAGACGGCATTTTTGCATTTGTTAGGGGGGCATTGTTATGTTGCCGTTTGATTTTCAGACGGCATTTCGTTTCCAAGCGTTTGATGTCGGGATGGAAATTTTGACTTACGTGCGTTGGCAGGGCGGCATTGTCATGCCGCCGTTGGGTTTTCAGACGGCATCATATCGAACCGTCAAACCGTAGGGCGAGCATTCTTGCCGACCGATGCAAGGGCGGGATTTGGCGGGCGGGAATGCCCACCCTGCATCTGAACCTTTCCGCGTCATTCCCGCGTAGGAAGGAATCTAGGTATTTGAATTTACATAAATTTCAATCGTTACCAAAGCGGAAAAGGGTTTTTATTGCAGCCTAATCCTTTGGGTATCAAAGCCGGGCGGTGCTGAAACATTATAAAGGGTTTATTACACCAAGAGGAACAGCATATCCAATTTATGGAAGATAAGGAAATGATATGATATCTATTTTTAAAGTTTATTACGATATTTATGAATTTAATGGAGAACTATTAAAAAGATGTATATTTTTAGATGAAGAAAATAATGAAATAATTAAAGATAGAATATATGAATACTTAATTTATGTTTTAACAGGAGACCTTTATCTACAAAAAGACATTGATGAAAATTTAGAATTTATCCATCAAGCAGAAAATAATCCCAATGAAGTTTATTCAGGAGGTGGACAAGGTTTTTGCTGGGATATTTCTGCTGAAAAAGTAGTTTTCTATCACAACGAATTTGATGAAGAAGACGGCTGGCCTGATTTAAGCTGTTCGCTGCATACTTTTAAAACTGCTTTAATTGCTTGGAATGCTTTTTTGCAATTGCCTAAAAGTATTCATTCGGTGGTGGAAACCGTGATTGAGGAATAAGCATAATGGCTTAATGAATAGAATCAGAAAGTATAGATTGGGCTGCAAATCCACGCTTATACGCTGCGCCATGATTAAGATGTTAGGACTTGTATTGAATACAAGTCCTCATAAACGAATGGCAGCAATCCTTTGATTTAGATAAGATCCTTGATTTAGAATAATGTGGATTAACAAAAACCAGTACGGCGTTGCCTCGGCTTAGCTCAAAGAGAACGATTCTCTAAGGTGCTGAAGCACCGAGTGAATCGGTTCCGTACTATTGTACTGTCTGCGGCTTCGTCGCCTTGTCCTGATTTTTGTTAATCCGCTATACAAAAATGCCGTCTGAAACCCGAAATCGGTTTCAGACGGCATTGGTTTATGCGGCAGGTTGGGGCTTAGCGGTCTTTGTAACGGCGTTCGCTTTTGCCGGCAAAAGAATCGCCGACTTTGCGTTTGCCTTTGAAGCCTTCGCCGGTTTTTTTGAAACTATCTTTCTTAAAGCCTTCTTTCTTGAAACCTTCGCCGCGCGTTTTGCCGCCGAAGCCTTCTTTGCCCGGTCTATGATCGCCGCGCCGGCCGCCGGATTTACGATCGCCCCGGCCGCCTTTGCCTTTCGGCTTGCCGCCTGCGGATTTGCGCTTGCGGGTCGGTTCTATGCCTTCGATGGTCAGCTCGGGCAGTTTGCGGTTAATGTATCTTTCGATTTTGTGGACTTTGACGTATTCGTTCACTTCGGCAAAAGTAATCGCAATACCGGTACGGCCGGCACGGCCGGTGCGTCCGATGCGGTGAACGTAGTCTTCCGCCTGTTTCGGCAGGTCGTAGTTGATAACGTGGGTAATGGTCGGTACGTCGATACCGCGTGCGGCAACGTCGGTGGCAACCAAAATTTTGCAGCGGCCTTTGCGCAAATCCATCAGCGTGCGGTTGCGCCAGCCTTGCGGCATATCGCCGTGCAGGCAGTTGGCGGCGAAACCTTTTTCATATAATTCATCCGCGATGACTTCGGTCATGGCTTTGGTGGACGTGAAAATCACGCATTGGTCGATGTTTGCGTCGCGCAGGATGTGGTCGAGCAGGCGGTTTTTGTGGCGCATATCGTCGCAATAAAGCAGCTGTTCTTCGATTTTGCCTTGGTCGTCCACGCGTTCGACTTCGATGACTTCAGGGTCTTTGGTCAGTTTGCGCGCCAGTTTGCCGACCGCGCCGTCCCAAGTGGCGGAGAATAATAAAGTCTGACGGTCGCTCGGTGTCGCTTCCACGATGGTTTCGATGTCGTCGATAAAGCCCATGTCCAGCATACGGTCGGCTTCGTCCAAAATCAGCACTTCCAAGCGGGCGAAATCAACTTTGCCGCTTTGCATCAAGTCCATCAGACGGCCCGGCGTGGCGACAATCAGGTCAACCGGTTTGCTCAAAGCACGGGTTTGGTAGCCGAACGATGCGCCGCCGACGATGCTGACGGTGCGGAACCAACGCATATTTTTGGCGTACGCCAGCGCGTTTTTCTCGACTTGTGCCGCCAATTCTCGGGTCGGCGTCAACACCAACGCGCGCGGGCCTTTGCCCGGTTTCTCGCTGCGTTTGGTCAGCCGCTGCAACGTCGGCAGCAGGAAGGCGGCGGTTTTGCCGGAGCCGGTTTGCGCCGAAGCCATGATGTCGCAGCCTTCCAAAGCAAACGGAATAGCTTGCGCCTGAATCGGGGTCGGGCTTTCGTAACCCTCGCTGCTGACGGCGGACAAAATGTTTTTATCAAGGTTCAAATCGGCAAATTTAATAGACATAGCTATCCTAAAGAGACAACAACGCGCACGTCTGAACAGTTTTCAGACGACCTGAAGCAAAGGAAAGTAACGATACGGGAAATGTGAAGTTACAGGGTTGTCGCAAGCGGCTCGCTTGTGGTTTACATCGACGGCAACCTGCACAGATACGCTTTGCAAAATCAAAGCAACAAAAGAAACGCGCCCGTAAGGGCGGTTTAGGTTGGAAGACGATGGCTTCGTATGACAAGATAAGCGGCGGATGGTATAGGGTTTGCCCGAAACGGTCAAGCAATCGGGCGTTAATTACAGTAAAATTGCCGTTTTCCACTTTATTCCGCCTGAAATCAATGACCGACATCACACCGTTTGCCAACCGCTTGGGCAAAAACATCAAACACCTTATGAAATGGGCGAAACGCAACGGCATCGAAGCCTGGCGCATTTACGACCGCGACATCCCGCAATTCCCCTTCGCCGCCGATGTTTACGGCGACCAAATCCACCTTCAGGAATACGATACCGGCTGGCTGATGCAGTCCGAAGAATACGAAGCGTGGCTTGCCGAAGTCTTGGAAGCCATTGGTTTCGTAACCGGTTTTGCGCCCGAACAAATCCACCTCAAACGCCGCGAACGCCAAAAAGGTTTGCAGCAATACGAGAAAACCGGAAAGGCGGGCGACGATTTCGTCATCACCGAAAACGGCCGCAAGTTTTGGGTCAACCTTGATAAGTATTTGGATACGGGGCTTTTTTTGGATCATCGAAACACACGCAAAAAAGTCGGCGAAACCGCAGCGGGCAAACGCTTCCTCAACCTGTTTTCCTACACCGGCAGCTTCACCGTCTATGCAGCCACCGGCGGCGCGGTATCCAGCGAAACTGTCGACTTGTCGAACACTTATCTCGATTGGGCGAAGCGCAATTTTGAATTGAACGGCATCGATATGGAACGGCACAAAATTGTCCGCGCCGACGTGTTCCAATATCTTCAGACGGCATATAGGGAAGGCAGGCAGTTCGACCTCATTGTGATGGACCCGCCCAGCTTTTCCAACAGCAAAAAGATGCTCGACATCCTCGACATCCAGCGCGACCATCAAAAACTCATAGACGGCGCGATGAACCTGCTCGCTTCAGACGGCCTTTTGTATTTCTCCAACAACTTGCGCAGCTTCGTCTTGGACGACTCGGTATCAGAACAATACGCCGTCAAAGACATTTCCAAACAATCCGTTCCCGACGATTTCCGCAACAAGAAAATCCATCAGTGTTGGGAAATCCGTAAAAAGGCTTAAAACAAAAAAAGCCGCCGGATTAAATTCCGGCGGCTTCTTTTCATATTGCCGTTAGGCGATGGAGGCTTCGACAAAGGCAGTCAGCTGACCTTTTGCCAATGCGCCGACTTTGGTAGCGACGACTTCGCCGTTTTTGAATACCATCAGGGTCGGAATACCGCGCACGCCGAAACGGGACGGGGTGACTTCGTTGTCATCGATATTGAGTTTGACCACTTTCAGACGGCCTTCAAATTCGGCGGCGATATCGTCCAAAATAGGAGCAATCATTTTGCAGGGGCCGCACCAAGGAGCCCAAAAGTCCAGTAGGACGGGGATATCTGCATTTAAAACGTCTTTTTCAAAAGCGGCATCGCTGGTGTGTACAATCAAGTCGCTGCTCATCAAATTTTCCTTTTAGGTTTGGATTAGTGGGATAGTGTGCAGAATAGGGCTTGAACGTAAAAATTTCAAGGGGGATGTTCGGATAATAGTTTTTTTGTACCGTCCCCATCGTCTTTGCAAATTCAGTCGATGGAACGGATTACATTATATTTCTGAAAATTACTTTTATTATCAAAATGTAATAAATATGTTTGAGGCTGTACAGAAGCGTGCGGGCGGTGTATGCTTCGTTCAAATAAATTCTTAAAATATGAATGTTAAAAATAAGCCCTAAAACCCTATAAAAGGAACCCTGCCATGACTGATTTTTCCGTTTGGGAAACTGCTCCCTTTGGTGCGACTGTCGATCATATCCTGCAACGCTACCACAATGTACACCGTGCACAATTTGAAGAATTGGTGCCGCTGGCGCAAAAAGTGGCCCAAGTCCATGCCGATACCTTTCCGGCGGAAATTGCCGAGCTGCTTGCCTATATGCAGAACGAACTGCTGATGCATATGATGAAAGAGGAAAGGATGCTGTTTCCGATGATCAATCAGGGTGTCGGCCGGGGGGCGGCGATGCCCATCAGCGTGATGATGCACGAACATGAAGAACACGACCGCGCCATCGCACGGCTCAAAGAGCTGACCGACAATTTCCACGCGCCTGAAGGGGCTTGCGGAAGCTGGACGCGGCTTTACGCGCTGGCGAAAGAAATGGTGGACGATTTGAACGACCACATTCATTTGGAAAACGATATTCTGTTTGCCCGCGTACTCGATTCTTAAGGAACGGGAGTCGGATATTTCCATGCCGTCTGAAATACGGTTTTCCGTTTCAGACGGCATTTTCACGTTTCAGCCCAGCAATTCGGGCGGGATGCGGCACACGGGAATCGGGTTGATTTTGTGTTGCATGGCGCGGTGCAGCCGCGTATAGATTTCGAGAACTTCGCGCCGCCGCCCTTCAAAATCTTCGGGTTCGCGCGTGCCGTACACGCCCATTGCCCACTCCAGTTCGGGATAGCTTGCGCCCATCTGTTCTTCGTCGGTGCGTTCCGTATCCCACAGGCCGTCGGTCGGTGGGGCTTTTTGAATCGCCTCGTCCACGCCCAATGCTTCGGCAAGCCGGTAAACCTGCGTTTTGGTCAGGTCGGCAATCGGGCTGATGTCCACGCCGCCGTCGCCGTATTTGGTAAAAAATCCTACGCCGAAATCTTCAATTTTATTACCTGTCCCCGTAACCAGCAGTCCGTGTATCTGCCCGTAGTAGTACAGGGTCAGCATACGCAGGCGGCTTCTGGCGTTGGCGAGGGAAAGCGGCTGACTGTCAAATGCCGTCTGATGAGCGCCGACGGTTTGTTCAAAGGTCTGGAAGGTGTCGGTCAGGTCGACCGTTTGCGCGCTTACATTGGCATATTGCCGTTGCAGATTGCGGATGTGCAGCCTTGCCCGCTCAAGCTGGTCGGGGTGTTGGCGTATCGGCATATCCAGAAGCAGCGTGGTGCGGCCGGTGCGGGCGGCGAGTGCGGAGACGACGGCGGAATCGATGCCGCCGGAAACGCCTACGACGAATCCTTTTACATTTGCCTGAGCGGCGTATTCGTCCAACCATCGGACAATATGTGTGATAACTGCCTGCGTATCCATTTTTCCTCCTGTCGAAAATATCCGCATCATAGCCTGCCGGCGGTTTAATTTGAATAGATTGCGGGCGGGTTGATGAATATTTTTCCCATTCCCCGCTTAAAAAAGTCATACGGGAAAAGGCGGGAGGCAAGATGGCGCGTGTTATAATATTGTTGACAATTTAGGCGGCCCAATGCCGCCTTGGGCTTCAAAACACATTCATATTTTTTATTATTTGATTGATTCGATGTCTGATTTTTTTCATTCTGACGTGTTGTCCGTTTCCGAGTTGAACGCATTTGCTAAAAGTCTTTTGGAAAACCACCTTGCCGGTTTGTGGATTGCGGGCGAAGTGTCCAACCTGACCCGTGCCGCCAGCGGACATTATTATTTCTCGCTCAAAGACAGCCGCGCGCAGGTACGTTGCGCGATGTTCAAAGGTGCAGCGGCGCGTTTGGCGAAGCCTTTGAAAGAAGGCGACCATATCGAAGTATCAGGGAAAATCAGCATCTACGAGGCACGGGGCGAATTTCAAATTACCGTAAATGAAGTACGGCTCAAAGGTTTGGGGCAGCTTTACGAAGCCTATGAGCGGTTGAAGGCGCAGTTGCAGGCGGAAGGCGCGTTTGCGGCGGAACGCAAAAAACCGTTGCCTGCACGTCCGCAATGTATCGGCATCGTCACCAGCCTGGCAGCAGCGGCTTTGCGCGATGTTGTAACCACCTTGAAACGCCGCGCGCCCGAAATCCCCGTTATCGTTTATCCGACACCCGTTCAAGGTACAGGCAGCGAATTGCAAATCGCACAAGCGATTAAAACCGCATCGCAACGCGCCGAATGCGACGTGTTGATTGTCTGTCGCGGCGGCGGCAGCATTGAAGACTTGTGGGCGTTTAACGAAGAACCGGTCGTACGCGCCATTGAAGCCTGCACGATTCCGGTCGTCAGCGGCGTAGGCCACGAAACCGATTTCACACTTGCCGATTTTGTTGCCGATGTGCGCGCACCGACACCGACCGGCGCGGCAGAATTGGTCAGCCCCAACCGCCAAGAATCACTACACCGCCTCGTCCAAGCCCAAGGCCGTCTGAAAACCGTTTTGGAGCAACGCTATTTCGATGCCAGCCAAAAACTCGACTGGCTTGCGCGGCAAATCCGTCATCCGCGCCAAAAACTCGACGAACAGCGCACCTACATTCACAAACTGGCGCAAATGCTGTCTTACTCGATGACGCAAAACTTCCGCGCCCACACCGCCCGTTTTGAACGCCAAACCCAAGCCCTGCAACATTGCCGCCCCGATATTTCCGTTTGCAAAAACAACATCGTCCGCCTTCAGACGGCATTGCCCGCCGCCTTCAGCCAGCTGCTCGCCCGCCGCCGCCAAAGCCTGACCGCCCAAGCCGCATTGCTCGAAGCCGTTTCGCCGCAGCACATTCTGGAACGCGGCTTTTCCGTCGTCAAAAATACACGCGGACAAGTCATCCGCAACGCCGATGTTTTGAAGCAGGGGCAGAAGCTGCACATTACTTTCGCCGACGGCGAAACCGACGTGCGCGTAACCAAAGAACAAGGGCAGCAGGATTTGTTCGATTGCATTTAAACCCAATCGGAAAACAGTTCCCCCTCTGCCGTCATTCCCACAAAAGCGGGAATCCGGAAGCGAAAAGTGGTGGGAATGTATTAGAAATGACTGAAACTCAAAAAACGGATTCCGCCTGCTCGGGAATGACGAGTCAGAAGTTACTCGAAACTTAAAAAAACGAAATCGAACGAACTGGATGGATTCCCGCCTGCGCGGGAATGACGATTGATACGTTTCGATATAGTGGATTAACAAAAATCAGGACAAGGCGACGAAGCCGCAGACAGTACAAATAGTACGGAACCGATTCACTTGGTGCTTCAGCACCTTAGAGAATCGTTCTCTTTGAGCTAAGGCGAGGCAACGCCGTACTGGTTTTTGTTAATCCACTATAATTTATTGAAGATGGCTGAAATTCAAAGTTACAGAAATTTATAAACAAAAAACAGCAACCCGCCGCCGTCATTCCCGCGAAAGCGGGAATCCGGTCCCTTGACCTTAAGATAATCTTTAATTCGTCATTCCCGCGAAAGCGGGAATCCGGAAGCGAAAAGCCGCAGGAATTTATCGGAAAAAACAGAAACCTCTCCGCACACCCGAAATGTTTCAGACGGGGCATCTTGGGGAGGATAAAAACCCGACCCGATATTTTTTATAGTGGATTAAATTTAAACCAGTACGGCGTTGCCTCGCCTTGCCGTACTATTTGTACTGTCTGCGGCTTCGTCGCCTTGTCCTGATTTTTGTTAATCCACTATATAATTTTCAATAAGTTACATTGAGAAAATGAAATTTTATTTTTCAACTGACAGAAAGAGGATGTTATGAAGTTTTTAGACCGTGAGGCAAGCATTGCCAAGCCGGGTTTCAACCGTTGGCTCGTACCGCCCGCAGCATTGGCGGTGCACCTTGCCATCGGGCAGATTTACGCCTATTCCGTATTCAACGCGCCGCTGACCAAACTTATCGGCATAACCGAATCGGCGGCCGGAGATTGGAAGCTGACGACCGTAGGTTGGATTTTCAGTATCGCACTCGCGATGCTGGGCGCGTCGGCCGCCCTGTTCGGCACGTGGATGGAACGGGTAGGGCCGCGCAAAGCCATATTTGCCGCCGCATGCTGCTTCAGCCTGGGCTTTTTCGTATCCGCATTCGGCGTGAGTACGCACAACCTTTTCCTGCTTTATTTGGGCAACGGCGTCATCGGCGGCGTAGGCTTGGGTTTGGGCTACATCGGGCCGGTTTCCACACTGATGAAATGGTTTCCCGACAAACCGGGTATGGCGACCGGTTTGGCAATTATGGGTTTCGGCGGCGGCGCAATGCTGGCCTCGCCGCTTTCCGTATCATTGATGAACGCCTTTTCAAACGCCGCTTCGGTCGGGGTTGCCGAAACCTTTGCCGTATTGGGCCTGCTTTACCTCGCACTGATGATGTTCGGCGCGTTTACCATCCGCGTACCTGCCGACGGCTGGAAACCTGAAGGCTATACCGCGCCGAAAACGCAAAACAAGCTGGTCAGCAGCAATCATGTCAACGTGTCCCAAGCCATGAAAACGCCGCAGTTTTGGCTGTTGTTCTGGGTATTGTGCCTGAACGTAACCGCCGGCATCGGCGTATTGGGCCAGGCATCCGTGATGATTCAGGAACTCTTTTCCGAAACCTCCGCAGGCAGGCAGGCGGCAGTCGGCGCAGGTGCGGCGGCAGGCTTCGTCAGCCTCCTGAGCCTGTTTAATATGGGCGGACGCTTTTTATGGTCGAGCGTTTCCGACAAAATCGGACGCAAAAACACCTACACCATCTTCTTCGTACTCGGTTCGCTGCTGTATTTCGCCGTTCCCTCCGTCGGCGAGGGCGGCAGCAAAGCCCTGTTCATCATCGGTTTTTGCGTGATTATTTCCATGTACGGCGGCGGATTTGCCGCCATTCCCGCCTACCTGAAAGACCTGTTCGGTACCTATCAGGTCGGCGCGATTCACGGGCGCATCCTGCTGGCCTGGTCAACCGCCGCCGTCATCGGCCCGGTACTGGTCAATTACATACGCCAAAGCCAAATCGACAGCGGCATACCGGCGGCACAGGCATACGGCGTAACCATGTATATTATGGCGGGATTGTTGATTGTCGGACTGCTGTGCAACCTCGCCGTCAAGTCCGTACACGAAAAACACCACGAAAAAGACATCAAAACCGCCGCACGCAGCGGCAACCCCGACGACGAAACCGCCATATCCGACGCTTACCTTGTGGGCGAAAAAGTTTCCGGCGGCGGCATATCGGTCTGGTGGCGTTGGGCATTGGCCGTCATACCGCTCGCCTACGGCGTGGTGATGGTCTTTGTCAAAGCACTCGACCTTTTCTCCTGAAAACGCCCGAATAAAATGCCGTCTGAAACAGCAGATGTTTCAGACGGCATTTTTGTGTTTTGGCGGGTTTAGGCTTTTTTGCGGCGGTATTCTCCCGGCAGCAGCATTTCCGCCCATTTGAGGATGTTGGCGACTTCGGCGGGGTTGAGTTCGTAGAACTGTCCGCGTTTGAGGCGGTTGGGCAGTCCGATGGGGCCGAAGCCGACGCGCACGAGGCGGCTGACGGTGAGGCCTTGGCTTTCGAATATGCGGCGCACTTCGCGGTTGCGGCCTTCTTTAATTACGACGTTGTACCATTTGTTCGCGCCTTCGCCGCCTTGTTCGTAGATGCGTTCGACTTTTGCCAAGCCGTCTTCGAGCATCACGCCTTCTTCGGTGAGGCTGCGCATTTGTTCGGTGGTCAGTCCGCCCAGTACGCGCACGGCGTATTCGCGTTCAACTTCGAAGCTGGGGTGGGCGAAACGTTGGACGAGTTCGCCGGAGGTGGTGAGGATCAGAAGGCCGCTGGTGTTGATGTCCAAGCGTCCGATGGCGACCCAGCGGCTGCTGGCGGCCTGCGGCAGACGGTCGAAAATGCTGACGCGGCCTTGCGGATCGTCGCGGGAAACGATTTCGCCTTCTTGTTTGTAATACAGGATGATGCGCGGTAGGCGGTCCGCCCATTTGAGCTTGATGATGCTGCCTTTGACGGTAACGTGGTCGTCGGGGGTGACTTTGTCGCCCAGTTGCGCGGTTTTGCCGTTGACCGTTACCCAGCCGTTGTTGATCCATTCTTCCATTTCGCGGCGCGAGCCGACGCCGGACGCGGCGAGCACTTTTTGCAGGCGTTCGGGTTCCATGCGCGATAGGTCGCTGCGGCGTTCTTTCAAATCGCGTGCGTGTTCCATAATTTTTTGGTTGGGATTGCGGACGACGAGTTTTTTGGCTTTGGCGGCGCGCTGTTTGGGGGCGTTTTGTGGCTTGATGCCGTCTGAAGCTTTTTGTCCGTAAGGTTGGGATGCGGTTTTGCCCGTTTCGTTTTTGGGACGGGCTTTGCTTTTGGAAGGTTTGGCGGTTTTCTTGGCAGACGGGGCTGCGCCGTCGCGCCATTGGCGTTTGCTGGTGGGCTGTTTGGACATCATTTTTCCTAACTCGCCTGATAAGGCGGTTCTTCTGCGGCGTGTGCGGCAGGACGGGTTGATAAAATGCCGTCTTTGTTCGGGACGGGCTGCCATTGTACCTGATGCGGCGTGTTTGTGGATGAAATCGTCGCTGCGGCTTTGGGGACAAAGTTTGTGCAACGGTTGAAATCGGTTTGTGTGCGGGAGTAGAATCTTTCAAATAACAAGAGGAGCGGTAAATGGATTTGCACAATATTCGGGAAGATTACAGCAAACGGGAATTGTCGGAAGGCGATTGCGCTGACAATCCGATCGAGCAGTTCGAGCGGTGGTTGGACGAGGCGGTACGCGCCGAGGTCAACGAGCCGACGGCGGTCAATGTGGCGGCGGTCGACGGACGCGGCAGACCCAACAGCCGTATGGTGCTGCTGAAGGAAGTTAATTCTGAAGGTTTTGTTTTCTTTACGAATTATCACAGCCGCAAGGGGCGTTCGCTGGATGCTCATCCATTTGCGGCGATGACGTTTTTTTGGCCGGAGCTGGAGCGTCAGGTGCGCGTGGAAGGGCGTGTTGAAAGGCTGTCGGAGAAGTTGTCGGACGAATATTTTGAGAGTCGCCCGTATCAGAGCCGTTTGGGTGCGTGGGCAAGTGCGCAGAGCGAGGTTATTCCGAACAAGGCGGTATTGGTGGCAAAGGCGGCGGCGGTCGGACTCAAACATCCTTTGCACGTGCCGCGTCCGCCGCATTGGGGCGGCTATATTGTGATTCCCGATTTGCTTGAGTTCTGGCAGGGCAGGCCGAGCAGGCTGCACGACCGCATCCAATACCGTTTGCTGGATGGCGGCTGGATACGCGAGCGGCTGTCGCCTTGAACAGGAAAAAACATATGCCGTCTGAAAGCCGGAATTGGGTTTCAGACGGCATTTTTTCACGGGAAAACACGGACGGGAAGTTTTTTGTGTTCCGAACGGAAAGCCTGAATCCTCTTTTGAGGTTATCTAAAACAAGATTTAATTCAGTCATAAGCTTCTCATGATGAAAAATGTAAACATGGTTTTCTATAACTTATTCTATAACTTAGCCGGTATGGATGCCTGAGCTGATAGTAATGTCATTTTTAGCATACACGGCAAGCACGCGCAGGGTGGGCAACTTGTTACCCACGCAGTATTTTCAGACGGTCTGAAATAAAATTCCGTGAAGCCCAAACCGCGTATGCATGAATGCACACCCTACCATTTCACGATTAGTATGTTGCACAGGCTACGCAGACTAAATATTTATATTCTGCATACCAATTTTTTTTGCCAACCTAAAAAATAATTTGCAAGCTTCATTATTTAATGTTTCTATATACTCATCAATATCAATTACATTTGTAATATATGATGTATTTGCATGCTTGTTAAATTCTAAATTTACAATTTTAGTGCCATTGACTAATATTTTATATATATCTTCTTCTTCCGGAAGTAGAGATAAACAATAGGCACTTGTTGCTAAAAACTTCTTTTTTAAATCATCAATAAGAAATGTATTATTAAGCAAAATATCATTAAATTCATTTAATGACTGCTCAACTTCATTCTCTGTCCAAATTTTAGTTTTTTGATTACGTTGTTTCATTTTATTCTACTAATTATGTATTCAATAAACTCAAATCATCATTTGTTGGAATGGTAAGGTGATTTTCATTATTTCTAAATTCCCCATTAACATATTCTGCGAATGCACATGTTTTGCAGCAATAAACTAATCTATTAGTCTCGATTTCCTTCCATAAATCAAAACCATAGGTGCCATGGCAAATATTACATTCCATATCTGGTTCTTGAATAATAAATAAATTCTCTAAAAAATTTTGTAGCGATTGATAAATATATGAATTTTTTCTTTGCATGGAAATATCTATTTCCCGTTTAAGAGCTTTTAAATCGTAAAAACTAATTAGTGATTTTTTTATTGGATAATTAGGGATATCTGAAATTTCTATATTCATAAATTTAGAAATATTTGAATAGTGATCTAAAAATTCTTTCTCTAAACTAGGATAATCATGTAACCATTTAAGAATTAAAGTTGCGAGTAAGATATGATCTACATTATTACCTATACCCTCTATTTTTTCTTTTAAAGAAAGTATTATTTTTTTTTGCATAATTACTGCCCTTTTACTATACCGGGGAATTATGATGCGGACGGCGTGAATGCGTCGGAGAAAAACAAGTTTTCCGGCAGCTTATGCTGTTGCACAAACAGATTTTTTGCTTGTTCGGTCATAGCCGGAGAGCCGCAGGCAAACACTTCGTATTCCGACAGGTCAGGGTGGTCTTGTGCCGCGATGTCTTGTACGTGCCCTTTTCTTCCCTGCCAGCCCTCTCCGGGGCGGGACAATACGGGGGTGAAGCAGGCGTTTTTCAGACGGCATGCCAACCCTTGTGCTTCTTCGAGGGCATACAAATCATCTTGATGACGCGCGCCCCAGTAGAAATGGACGGCGCGGCTGCTGTCTTGGTGGATAAGGTCGAGCAGGATGCTGCGGATGGGGGCGTAGCCTGTGCCGGTTGCCAGCAGGATGACGGGCTTGCCGCTGTCTTCCTGCAAGGTAAACGAACCGAGCGGGCCTTTAACGCGGACGATGCCTTTTTCTTTGACTTTGGGTTCGCTGCCGAAAATCATTTCCGAGCAGACACCGTTTTCGCGCCTGCGGATGTGTAGTTCCAAAATGCCTTCTTGGTCGGGCGAATTGGCGATGGAGTAGCTGCGGCTGACGTTGCCTGGCAGCAGTAAGTCAATGTATTGCCCGGCGTAGAAGGCAAACGGCGGGGCTTTGGGCAGGGCAAGTTTCAGGAGGGCAACATCGTGTTTGAAAATAATACTTTCGATGCGTGCGGGCAGGGTGCGGACGGGTAGGGCATCGGCTTTGTAGCCGGGGATGTGGATGCTGATATCGCTTTGCGCAGTGGTGCGGCACATCAAAATCTTGCCTTGTGCTTTTTCTGCTTCGGATAAAGCCTGTTCCGAGTGTCCGCCCATTTGAATATCGCCGCTGACCAGTTCGGCTTTGCATTGTCCGCAGACACCGCTTTTGCAGGAATGGGGCAGATTGAGGTTTTGTCGGGCGGCAGCGGCCAAAACGGTTTCACCGTCGTCGGCGGCAAAGGTGGTTTGGTCGGGCAGTGTAATGGTGTGGTTCATGGAATATTGTTTTTTATGCTGTTTTAATGTGGTCAGACTGTGAAAATGCCGTCTGAACGTCGGATTTGGGTTTCAGACGGCATCTTGCTTATCAGGCAAGTTTGGCTTTAATCAGCTCTTGAACCTGCGCGGGGTTGGCTCTGCCTTTGCTGGCCTTCATCACTTGCCCCACAATCGCATTCAGGGCTTTTTCGTTGCCGGATTTAAACTGTTCCACGGCTTTGGCGTTGTTTGCCAGCACTTCGTCCACCATCGCTTCAACCGCGCCGGTATCGGTCATCTGTTGCAAACCGTGTTTTTCAATGATTTCGGCAATGGTGGCTTCAGGTTCTGCCCACATGGCTTCAAAGGCTTTTTTCGCTAACTTGCTGCTTAATGTGCCGTCGGCGATTTTGCCCACCAGCGCGGCGAGGCGCGGGGCGGTAATCGGACTGTCGGCAAGTTCCATGCCTTCTTTGTTCAGCGTGGCGGCGAGTTCGCCGTTCATCCAATTGGCAGTCGGCTTGCCCTGTCCGCTTTCTTTGGCGGCTTCTTCAAAATAGGCAGCCTGTGCGCGGCTGGCGGTGAGCAGGCGCGCGTCGTATTCGGACACGCCGTAATCCGCCACGAAACGCGCCGCCATTTCTTTCGGCAGCTCGGGCATTTCTGCTTTGGCTTTTTGCATTTGGGCATCTGAAATGATGACGGGCAGCAAATCCGGGTCGGGGAAGTAGCGGTAGTCGTGCGCGTCTTCTTTCAAGCGCATCACGCGGGTTTCACCTTTTTCAGGATCGAACAGCATCGTTGCCTGCTGTACTTTGCCGCCGTCTTCCAAAATCTCGATTTGCGCTTCCACTTCGTAATTGATTGCCTGCTCCAAGAAACGGAAGGAGTTGAGGTTTTTAATCTCGCGGCGCGTGCCGAACTCTGCTTGACCTTTTGGGCGAACGGATACGTTGGCATCGACGCGGAACGAACCCTCCGCCATATTGCCGTCGCAAATGTCCAGCCAGGTTACCAAGCTGTGCAAAGCTTTGGCGTAGGCAACGGCTTCGGCGGCGGAACACATTTCGGGTTCGGAGACCACTTCCAACAACGGCGTGCCTGCGCGGTTCAGGTCGATGCCGGTCGCGCCGTTCAAGCCCTCGTGCACGGATTTGCCTGCGTCTTCTTCCATATGGGCGCGGGTTACGTTGATGATTTTCACATCGTCGCCGACTACGATTTCCAATTTGCCGTGTTCGACAATCGGTAAGTCCAACTGACTGATTTGATAGCCTTTTGGTAAGTCGGGATAGAAGTAGTTTTTACGGTCGAATACGTTTTTCCGGTTGATTTTTGCATCCAAAGCCAAACCCAATTTGATGGCTTTTTCAACGACTTCGCGGTTCATCACAGGCAAAACGCCCGGCAGCGCGCATTCCACTACGCCGGCGTGCGCGTTGGGTTCTGCGCCGAATGCGGCCGATGCGCCGCTGAAGATTTTGGATTTGGTGTTCAATTGGACGTGGATTTCCAAGCCGATTACGGTTTCCCAGGTCATAAGAGCTTCTTTCTCTAAAATATCAATTCGATAGTCTTCGCGTCAGGCTGTCCGGCGGGGCGGTTTTTCCGTTTGGATGCCGTCTGAAATGCTGCGTGCTTTTGTTTTCAGACTGTCCTTCATCTCTGCAACCATGTTGTCCAGCATTTCATAACGCTTGCGGTACATCGAGCGTTTTTTGCTTTCGATGTCGGCAAGGTCTTTGCGGGCGGGAGTTTGGGGGAGATGCCAGTAGCCGTCTCGTTCCAAACTTGCGCCGTATTCCTGCCAGAATGCGTCGTAATTCATTTTGACGCGCTTTTTAAGTTTCCAGCGCAATTTGACTTGATGTTTTTGTGCAATGCCTATCGCGCCGTCTAATTTTAATGCGGCGGCGAAATATTGCAGTGCGGTTACCATCAGTTGTTGGGGACGCAGGCCGTGAAGTTGTTTGGTTATGCGGCGGACGGTGTCTTTGGCTTCTTCACCCGCAGGCCCTTGTACGGAGGCTGCCAGCAGGTGTGTGCCAACAAAGGCGAAAGTCGCCATATACAGCCGGTTGCCTGCTTCATCGCGCAAAGATAAAGACCACGCGCCTTCTTCGACGCAGTTGTCGTTGCGGTTGAGCCACAAGCTGATGCCGTCTGAAAGGTGCGCCAAGACCAGATGGAAGCGGTAGTCTTCCATTTGGTGCAGAATGTCTGTGCCGAACAGTTTTTCCGCCATAAGAAAATCTGCCATCATCGCATCTAAACGGCGTTTGCAGTTAAAACGCCTGTCAACAAATTCACGCAGAAGCGGATAGGCATCCTGCGGGCAGTGGAGGAACAGCCCCTGACGGATGGGGGAGGCGTTGACAAACTGCTCGAAGGCGTAAATTTCTTTTTTTCCGAAAAATTTTCGCAATGTGTATTTTAAATGTTGCAGCCGATATAAAGGGGCATAGCTGTAAACGGTGCGAAAATCGGGGAAGGTAAAGGTGCGGTTCTGCTTCATTCGGGTCGTTTGCCGTGCCAATCGCTGTTGAGTTGGATTTGATGCGCCGCACCGAGGATTTTGGCTTCGGCGAAGTAGTTGCCGATAAGCTGAACGCCGACGGGCAGTCCGCCGCCGCTGAAGCCTGCGGGCAGGGTCAATGCGGGCAGTCCGGCGAGGTTGACGGCGATGGTGTAAATGTCGCTCAAGTAGGTTTCAACCGGCGAAGCATCCGCTCCGATTTTGGGGGCGGCAGTGGGTGCGGTCGGCGCGAGGATGAGGTCGCACCGTGCAAATGCCGTCTGAAAATCATCGGCAACGAGGCGGCGCAGTTTTTGGGCTTTGAGATAGTAGGCATCGTAGTAGCCGTGCGACAGTACATAAGTGCCGATCATGATGCGGCGTTTGACTTCGCTGCCGAAACCTTCGGCGCGGGTTTTGCCGTACATTTCTTCCAAATCGCCGAATTGGGCGGCACGGTGTCCGTAGCGCACGCCGTCGTAACGTGAAAGGTTGGTGCCGGCTTCTGCGGAGGCGAGGACGTAGTAGGCGGGGATGGACAGCTTGGTTTGCGGCAGGGAAACTTCGACCAATTCCGCGCCTTGCGCTTTCAGCAAATCAATGGTGTTTTGCAATGCCGTCTGAACATCGGCACTGTTGCCTTCGCTAAAGTATTCTTTGGGCAGGCCGATTTTCAAACCTTTGAGCGGTTGGTTCAAATCGCGGGTGTAGTCTTCTTTTTCGCGCTCGAGGCTGGTGGAGTCTTTGGGGTCGAAACCTGCCATCGCGTTCAACAGAATCGCGCAGTCTTCGGCGGTTTGCGCCATCGGGCCGGCCTGGTCGAAGCTGGAGGCGTAGGCGACCATACCGAAGCGGGAAACCGTGCCATAGGTAGGTTTGATGCCGGTAATGCCGCAGTGTGAAGCAGGCTGGCGGATGGAGCCGCCGGTATCCGAACCGAGCGCGGCAGGGGCAAGGCGTGCGGCAACGACGGCAGCCGAACCGCCGGAAGAGCCGCCGGGGACGTGTTCGGGATTCCACGGGTTTTTGGTCGCGCCGTAAAATGAGTTTTCATTGGTCGAACCCATAGCGAACTCGTCCATATTGGTGCGGCCAAGCGTTACCATGCCTTCGTCGAGCAGGTTTTGGACGACGGTGGCGGTGTAGGGGGAGATGAAGTTGTCGAGCATTTTGGAAGCGCACGCGCTGCGCCAGCCGGTTTGGCAGAAAATATCCTTGTAGGCGACGGGAACGCCGGTAAGCGCGGAGGCGTTGCCCTGCGCGATACGTTCGTCGGCGGCGCGGGCTTCGGCGAGGGTTTTTTCGGGGTTCAGCGTGATGTAGCCGTTGAGGGCGGGATTTTTTTCAGCGATGGCGGCAAGGTATGCGCTTGCCAGTTCGACGGCGGAAATCTGTTTGGACTGCAACAGGACGCTTGCCTGTTTCAATGTGTATTGTGTCATAAATCTTCCATCCTTAAAGGGCTTCGGGCGGTATTGCTGATGCCGTCTGAAGCGTATTCGGATTATTCTTCGATAACTTGCGGTACGATGTACAGGCGGTTGCGTACTTCCGGAGCGACCGCCTGATATTCGGCGGCGCGGTCGGTTTCGGTTACTTCGTCTTCGCGCAGGCGCAAGGCGGCCTCGTGCGGGTGCGCCATCGGTTCGATGCCGTCTGTGTTGATGGTTTGCATCTGTTCGACCATAGAGAAGATGTCGTTTAATTCTTGAAGCGATTTTTCTTTTTCTTCCGCAGTCAGGTGCAGTCGGGAGAGTCGGGCGATTTTGTCTACGTCGGCAAGTGTCAGTGCCATGAAAAGCATCCTTGTCTGATGGTAAAGATACCGTCGTTCGGGTATGATGGGGCGTATTGCTTGAATTTTTAATTATAACGGAAAAATCCGTTGCGGCGGCAATTTGCAACATCGAATGCCTGCCGTACGGGTTTGAAGGAGGGGAAATAATGGGATTGGGTATGGAAATCGGCAAGCTGATTGTGGCTTTTTTGGTGCTGATTAATCCGTTCAGTGCGTTGTCGCTTTACCTTGACCTGACCAACGGGCACAGCACGAAGGAGCGCAGGAAGGTCGCGCGGACGGCCGCCGTCGCCGTGTTTGCCGTGATTGCGGTATTTGCGCTGATCGGCGGTGCGCTGTTGAAGGTTTTGGGCATCAGCGTCGGTTCGTTTCAGGTCGGCGGCGGAATTTTGGTGTTGCTGATTGCCATTTCAATGATGAACGGCAACGACAATCCCGCCAAGCAGAATCTCGGCGCGCAGCCGGACACGGGGCAGGCGCGCCCCGCCCGCAATGCCGGAGCGATTGCCGTCGTGCCCATCGCCATACCGATCACCATCGGCCCGGGCGGTATTTCAACCGTGATTATTTACGCTTCGGCAGCCAAAACGTACAGCGACATCGCGCTGATTATCGCGGCCGGTTTGGTGGTCAGTGCGATTTGTTATGTCATTTTAATCGTTGCCGGGAAGGTCAGCCGCCTGCTGGGCACGACGGGGCTGACGATTTTAAACCGCATTATGGGTATGATGCTGGCGGCGGTATCGGTGGAGATTATTGTGTCGGGACTGAAAACGATATTCCCGCAACTGGCAGGTTGATTCGATGTTTCACAGTGTCAATGTATTTACGGGCGAAACGCTTTACCGCCGCCCAGCTCAAGATTATGCGGAGTTTGAACGGCGGCTGGCGGATTTGAAAATGCGCGGCAGGGCGTTCGCGCAATTGGGCGTAACCGAACGTGCCGCGCGCCTGCAAAAATTTGCCGGCCGTTTGGAGGCGGAAAAAGAGCGTTTTGCGGAAATGGTGTGCGAAGAAGTCGGACGTTGCCTGCACGAATGCCGCGCGGAAATCGGCAAGTCTATCGAACTGATACGCTATTACGCCCGCCTCGCCCCCGAACTGCTTGCCCACAAAACCATTGCGACGCAGGCGAGTTTGAGTCAGGTGCGCTTCGAGCCTTTGGGCATCGTATTTGCCGTCATGCCTTGGAACTATCCCGTCTGGCAGGTATTGCGCTTTGCCGTTCCCGCTATGTGCGCGGGCAATGCGTGCGCCGTCAAACCCGCACCCAGCGTGGCGCGCGTCAGTCAGGCACTGTTCGATTTGGCTTCAGACGGCATTCCTTTGGCAGGCGCGTGGCTGGATGAGGCGGACACGCTCAAGGCGGTTGAAGATACCGATGCGATGGCGTTTACCGGTTCGACGCATACGGGGCGCATCCTTGCGGCACACGCGGGTGCAAACCTCAAGAAAACCGTGTTGGAACTCGGCGGCAGCAACGCCTTTATCGTGATGCCCGATGCCGACTTGGAACGCGCCGCCGCAGAAGCCTGTTATTCCCGTTTCCGCGATGCGGGGCAATCGTGCAACGCCGCCAAACGCATCATCGTAACCGAAGCCGCAGCCGACCGCTTTATTCCGCTGTTTCTCGCCGAATGCGCCAAATTGAAAATGGGCGACCCGAAACATCCCGATACCACGCTTGCACCGCTGCACCGCGAAGATTTGCGGGAGCGGGTTCACGGGCAGGTTGAAGATGCCGTTTCAAACGGCGCGGTATGCCTGATCGGGGGCAAAATCCCGCCGGGGCCGGGGTGGTTTTACCCTGCGACGGTTTTAGACAGGGTAAATCCTGCCTGCCGCGTCTGGAGAGAAGAAGTATTCGGCCCCGTGGCTCTGATTTTGCGTGCCGAAAACGAAGATCATGCCATCGCCCTTGCCAATGATTCCCCGTTCGGACTCGGTGCCTGCATTTATACCGCCGATACTGAACGCGCCTGGCGGTTTGCCGAAAAAATACAGGCGGGATCGGTGTTTATCAACCGCCATACCAGCAGCGATTTGCGCCTGCCTTTCGGCGGAGTCAAAGATTCCGGTTACGGGCGCGAACTGTCCGAATTCGGGCTGTACGAGTTCGTCAACGTTAAAACCTACTGGCAGAAATAAACAAACCCCGTGCCGCTTCAGACGGCATGGGGTTTGCGCTAGAGCCGATTAACGGCAGTATTTGTTTACGGCGTTATTGTATTTACGGATCAAATCATCCTTGTTTTTCGCATTTGAGTTTCCCACCGCCTTCAGGTTCATTTTGGAAATCCGGCAGTTTTCTTCTTTGTTCTGCCGTTCGGTTTCGGCAATTCTTTTCTTTTCTTCCTCAAGCTGCCCGTTTTTCTCGGCAATATCCTTTTCGTTTTCCTTCGCACTGCCCGCATTCTGATCGACGGCAGGTTTGGGCTTGACCGCCGGTTTGGTTTGGCGCGTCCGCAGGTTGAGGATTTGGCTCTGGTCGGGATGAAGCTGTTTCGGCACATCCGAATAGCTGTTGCCGCCGCCGTCCTTCCAAGTAAAGACGGCGGCTTCGGCAGGCGGGACGGGCAGGAAAGAGGCGAGGGCAAATGTGATGACGGATAAAGCAAAGTTCATTAGGGTTTCCTTAATGGTTGGCTGCCGGGGCAGCATCAGGATTGGCTCGGGCGGTGTCTTTTCCGGGTTCGGGTCAAAGTGGGGAAGACACTCCGCCTTAATATGGTGCTTTATATATTGGGGTAAAACAGATTCCCAAAAATATCATTGGAATATGCTTATGCTACCGTATATTTCGGCAAAGAAAAAGAAAATTGCAGGCAGGCGCGTATAAAATCCGATGGGCGCGTGCTTCTGCCTTTGGTGTTGAATCGGTTGAATCTGCGGTATTTTGATATTTTTAATTGATGAAATGCCGTCTGAATGCTTTTAAGAGGGTTTCAGACGGCATTTTGTTCAAACAGGGTTATTTGCGTTGCAATACGGCGGCGAAGAAGCCGTCGGTTTGGTGTTTTGCCGAATCGAGGCGCAGGTATTTGCCGGTATCCAAATCGACCTTCAGGCTTTGCAGCTGTTCGGCGCAGTTGACGGGTTCAAACTCGGGATGTTCGGACAGGAAGCGTTCGACTTGCAGCTCGTTTTCTTCGGGCAGGATGCTGCAAGTGGTGTACACCAAGCGTCCTTGTGGTTTCACCAGTTTGGATGCGGCATCGAGGATGCTGTGTTGCTGTTCCAAAAGTTTGGCGACGGTCTCGGCGGATTGGCGGTATTTGAGGTCGGGGTTGCGGCGCAGCGTGCCTAAGCCGGAGCAGGGCGTGTCCACCAACACGCGGTCGGCTTTGCCTGCCAGTCGTGCGATACGGCTGTCGTGTTCGCTGCCGATGCGTTCGGGGTGGACGTTGGTCAGTCCGGCGCGGGTCATACGCGGTTTGAGGTTGGCAAGGCGTTTTTCGGCGATGTCGAAGGCGTAGATTCTGCCTTTGTTGGCCATTTGTGCGCCGACAGCCAAGGTTTTGCCGCCTGCGCCGGCACAGAAATCGACAATGATTTCGCCGCGTTTTGCACCGACGAGCAGGGCAAGCAGTTGGCTGCCTTCGTCTTGGACTTCCAGCGTGCCGTCTAAAAACAGTTCGTGTTTGTTAAGCGCGATTTTGTTTTTCAGGCGGATGCCCCAGGGCGAATAAGGCGTTGCTTCTGCATCGGGGCTTTCGGCTTGCAACAGCGGCAGCACTTTATCGCGTTTGCCTTTCAAAGTATTGACGCGGATGTCGAGCGGCGCGGCTTGGTTGATGCTGCGACCGAAAGCGAGGATTTCTTCTTCGCTCCAATGCTGTTGCAGCTGTTCCACCAGCCATTGCGGCAATTCTGCGGCGGTATTCAGACCGTCTGAAAACTCGGTTTTACGGGCTTTCAAATTGCCGAGGAACGCTGTTTCTTCTTCATCAAGCAGGTCTTTGATTTGGCCGATGTTGGTGCTTCTGCCGAGAACCAGTGCGGCAAGCGCGGCTTTGCGCGGCTGGGCGTGCGGACGGCGCAGGGCGGTGCTGATTTTTTGGTAGTGGCGCAGCGCGGCAAAGGCAGTTTCGGCGATTTCGTGGCGATCCTGCCTACCTAGCTTTTTGTTTTCGCGGAAATAGGCGGAGAGGACGGCATCGGCAGGCTGTTTGAAAGTCAGCATTTCAGCCAAAATTTCGGCGGTATGGTCGAGTTGTGCGGCGTTCATCATTAATGGGTTCTCTTAAAGTTGGTAAAGGGTTTCAGACGGCCTTCATAATGCGTTCGATTTCGTGCCAAAAGCCGTCGGGGCGCAATTCCAAAACGGCAATCAGGCCTTGGTCGATACGGCGGATTTCGGTTTCGTTCAATGCTTCGGTTTCGGCAACACGCGCAGGCGCGAGATAGGCCATACGGTCGAGCAGGTGGTAGCGGACTTCTTGGCGTTCAAACCCGTATTCCGCCCAATCTTGAATATAGACGCCGTGCCAGCCGTATGGATTAAGCGGCGGCTCAAAAGCATGGAAACCTTGTGGAAAAAATCCAATGCCGCGCACGATGGAAACGGGTTTTACGCCAAGCGGCAGACCGTGCTGCCGCAAGGTCCGGATGCCGTCTGAAGTATGCGGCAGACCGAGTTGGGCGGTCAGTTTGGCGGCTTTTCCCAACAGCGTGTCTTTGGGGTCGAATCCGCGCATGTCTTCGGACCTGCCCGTGCCGCCGCCGTAATATTTGCAGGTCAGCTCGATATGGTAGGGTTTGTCGTTAAGCCTTGCCACAAAATCCGCCGCTCCTTGCGTATTGCCGTCCGAACCGGAAACCGTGAGGTTGTGCGCGAGCAGTTCGGCGTGCGGTGCATTGGCAAACCAAAAAGCCAGCAGCTCTTCGGCATAAATGCCGAGACGGTGGCCGAACGGGGCGCGTTGGGCGAGGTAATCCGTCAGCCGCGTGGGATCGGCATCCAATGCCAAAAGGTAACGGAAACCGTGTTCTCCCAGCAGTTCTCGCACGCTCAATTCGCAGCCGCTTTGCCACAAAGGCGGCGCAGTCAGCAGCGAGGCAAGGTCGCGGACGGGTTGGCTGGTAAGTTTCCACCATAATGCGTCTAGGGCGTAATTCATGCTTATCCGAATATCAGTTATGCCGTCTGAAAAGCTGGAAATGTTTTCAGACGGCCTTAATCAGTCTTTTTTATGGATACGGTGGCTGACGGTATTGAAAAAACCGCGCAGGATATCGATGTCTTCGGTTTGCGTGTTGGCGCGTCCGAACAGGCTCTGCATACGGCGCATCAGACGCTCGCCGTTGCGGCGGTTGAAAAAGCCGATGTCGTTCATCACGCTTTCCATGTGGGCGACCATGCCTTTGATTTGCTCGTGGGTCGCGGCGTGGTCTTCCTGTTGCAGATGGGTCATCGGCGAATCGGTTTGACTGAAGATTTCGTAGCACACGACCTGCACGGCTTGGGCGAGGTTGAGCGAGAAATAGTCGGGATTGCCGTTGATGGTCATCAGTCGGTTGCAGGCTCGGACTTCTTCGATGCTCAAGCCGAAAGTCTCGTTGCCGAAGACGAGCGCGACTTGTTCCCCGCGTTGCGCCGCCTGCAATAATTCGGGCACTAAATCGCGCGGCGTTTGCAGCGGCGCGGTGATTTCGCGGCGGCGGCTGGTGAGGGCGCAGGCGATGGTGGTGTCGGCAAGGGCTTCGTCCAAAGAAGCGGCAATGGTGGCATTTTCCAAAACGTCTGCCGCGCCGGAAGCGAGGATGAAGCTTTCTTCCGGTAATTTAAACGATTGAGGATGCTCCGGGTCAAACACGGGCGAGTTTTCCGTCATCGGCGTTGCCATCAGATTGGGGGCGACGATGGTCAATTTGTGCAGACCCATTGTTTTCATCGCGCGTGCGGCAGAGCCGATATTGGCGGGATGGCTGGTGCGCGTGAGGATGATGCGGATGTTGCCGAGATAGTCGGGCAATTCGGGTTTAGGGGCAGTCATGTTCGGTTTTCGGTCGGAATGGAATAGGGTATAATGCGCCGTCTTTTTCGTTCGGACGGTAAAATGCCGTCTGAGATGTTCTTTAACAACGTCGGAAATTTAACGTTGCGCCTGAAGCAGACACGCGTCAGGCGGTATTTTACCCGATTTGGCAGTGTTTACCCCAACCAAATAAACTCCGATTTTGCCGCTCCGAAGGACTGCACGTCCGAACCGGCGGTATGCACCCTTAAGGAAATCTGATGAATCCGTTTTTGAATACAGCCTTTAAAGCCGCCCGCCGTGCCGGTCAGATGATGATACGCGCCGCAGGCAACCTCGATGCCGTCAAAACCGACAGCAAAGCATTCAACGATTTTGTTTCCGATGTTGACCGCAATTCCGAAATCATCCTGGTTGAGGCTTTGAAAGAAGCCTATCCGCACCACAAAATCACTTGCGAAGAAAGCGGCTCCCACGGCAAAGCCGCAGCCGAGTACGAATGGATTATTGATCCGCTTGACGGCACAACCAACTTCCTCCACGGCCATCCCCAATACGCCATCTCTATGGCACTGCTGCACAAAGGCGTGTTGCAAGAAGCTTTGGTTTACGCCCCCGAGCGCAACGACGTATATATGGCTTCGCGCGGCAAAGGCGCGTTGCTCAACGACCGCCGCATCCGCGTTTCCAACCGCATCGAATTGAACCGCTGCCTGATTGGTACGGGCTTCCCCGTTGTCGATCAAAGCATGATGGACAAGTATCTGGCGATTTTGAAAGATTTCTTGTCAAAAACCGCCGGCGGCCGCCGCGAAGGCGCGGCTTCTTTGGATTTGTGTGCTGTGGCGACTGGTCGTTTTGACGGCTTTTTCGAGTTCAACCTCAAACCGTGGGACATTGCCGCTGGTGCATTGATTGTCCAAGAAGCAGGCGGTATCGTAACCGATATGACGGGTGAAGACGGCTGGTTGGAAAGCGGCGATATTGTGGCTGCCAATCCTAAAGTACTGGCGCAAATGTTGAAAATCATTTCTGCACATGTTTAATCCGAGTCTTTTCCGAAGGAGGGGAAGAATAGAATGCCGTCTGAAATACCCGACCGTATTTCAGACGGCATTTTGCTTTGAAGCGGAACAATCTTTTGGTCGGATATTGTTGGTTCGTTAACTTTTCCTTTATTGCCGCCTAAAGCTCGGGGTGACGGCACACCCAGCCGGTGTGGTATAAAGTACACACTTGAAAATAGAAATAAACCGATATTTGGTAGGCGGATAGATTAAGCGTATGGATTCGTTTTGTAATGGGTTTGATTATCAAATATAATGCGCGCACAAAATATCCTTTGGGTTTTATCTTTTCCAATTCAAATTTGAATAATCAATAAAGAGAGCGTTTTCATGAACAAAAAACTTGCCTTAATGCCGCTGTTGATTTTGAGTGCGTTTTCGTCTGCCGCCGACAATGTTCCGCAGCAGGGCGAACTCGGACAGGTTCATGTCCGTGCCGATGCCAAACGCGTCAAAGCCGCCCGTTCTTACTCCATCGCCAGCGACGGCGACTTGCGCGACCGCGTGAACTTGGGCGTATTGGGTAAAGCCAACGCCTTTACCGCGCCGATTACCGTCGTCAATTACGACGAACAAGCCCTCAACAACACCGAAGCGCGTACTTTGGTGGATGCCGTAGCGAAAAAAGACGCTTCCGTTTGGCAGTTCGGCGGCGAAAGCAACACGCTGACCGGCCTGTATTTCCGAGGTTATCAGCTTGATGCGCGCCAATTCAGCGTCAACGGTTTGGCGGGTATGTACGGCACGCAAGGCACAGCCAGCGTGCAAGTCGGCTCCGCACAGCTGATTAAAGGCGCGTCCACCGCCGTAAACGGCATGGACCCCGAAGGTGCGGTATCCGGTTCCGTCAATATCGAAACCAAAAAGGCCGCCGATGAAGGCAACCGCAAAATCGGTTTGGGCTATTTCAGCAACAGCCGCGCCCAAGGCACGTTCGACTTGGGCCAACGTTTCGGCGAAAACAAAGAATTCGGCGTGCGCGCCAACGGCAAACTGCGCCACGGCGACACTCCGCGCCACGGTTACAGCGAGGACAATAAAGAATTTGCCTTAAATGCCGACTATCGCGGTGAAACACTGCGCGTGGCGTTCGATTCCATCTACGCGAAACGCAAAACCAACGGCGGCCGCGCGCGTATTCAGGATATTCAAAACGCCGGCGGCCGCTTGTTTGACGCGCCCGACGGCAAAACCAACCTGCTGCCTGCGTGGAACTGGCAAAACACCGTCGGCGAAACCAATATGCTGACGTTTGAATGGGATGCGTTTGACAATGCCCAAATTACCGGCGGTATCGGCTACAACAAAGCGCGCTATTACGGTACGCTGATTTCCCCGACCGTTTGCGGTACAGGCGGTGCGAGCAGCCAAACCGCAACCTGCCCAAGTGCCAACCAATACCACACCGGCACGGCGCGCCTGACCGACCAATATTTCCGCACCTTGAGTATGAACCTGACCGCACGCGGCGAATTTGAAACCGGCCCGGTAACACACAACTGGAGTACGGCTTTCGACCGCATCATCCGTCAACGTGCAACGATCGATGGTAGTAAAGCCGGAACAAACAAGGCAGAAGTGAAGGCAAACGAAAATATTGAGCATCAATTGGCATCGTTTACAGCCGACTATCCCAATTCTTGGAAGAACTCCGCCAACAAGGATGTCAATATCAAAGTCAACAGCCTGGCTTTGTCCGACACACTGGGCTTTGCCGACAACAAATACCGCCTCACTTTGGGCGGTCGTTTCCAAGCGGTTGAATCCACCGACAAGAAAAAATCACAGGGCGGTAATGCCAAACGCTTCAGCCCGATGCTGATGGCGGCGTGGGTGCCGCAGCCCGATTTGGTGGTGTACGGCAACTATATGGAAGACCTTGAGCCTGCCGACATCAAAGACGACGGCACAGGCGACACCACGATGGCGAAACCGCGCGTCAGCCGCCAGTTTGAAATCGGCGTGCGTAAAAACTGGGGCGATTTTGTTACGACGTTAAACGCGTTTCAAATCAAACGCCCGGGTTACTGGAGGGGTAATACCGTTAAGAGCGGTAGCGGCAGCGGCACAGGAAGCGGAGCGGCAGGCGGCACAGGCAGCGGCACAGCCGGCAACAATTCCGATTTCGCCCGCTATAAAGCGCAAGGCGGCGAGGCGGGCGACGAGCAAGGAATGGAACGCAGTCGCGGTATCGAGTTCAACGCATACGCCAACCTGTTAAACAAAACCCTGCGTCCGACTTTGGGTTTGATGTATCTGCAATCGACTGTGAAGAATTATCCGAATTCGCGCGATATGCTGGTTAACGGCGTACAAGTCGCCAATCCGCGCGTGATTGCCAAAGCGGGCGTGGAATGGGATACGCCGTTTGCCAAAGGCTTGACCTTGAACGGCAACGTTTCGTATTTCGGCAAGTCTTACCAAAAAACGCAAAAACAATACGCTTTCCCGTCTTACACTTTGGTTGACGTAGGCGCGCGCTACAAAACCAAGCTGGGCAAAAATACTTTGACCGTCAGCAGCGCGGTGGAGAACCTGTTCAACAAAAACTACTGGCAGGTACAGCGCGGACAATTCGACCGCAGCTTCGCCGTCGTCGGTATGCCGCGCACTTACTGGCTGAAGGCGGAATTGGATTTCTGATTTCTCCGCATCCGGAAAATGCCGTCCGAACAGGTTTCAGACGGCATTTCTTTTAAAGAGATATGGCGGGATATGCTTAAATAATGCTATTCTAGTGCCTTTGAAACCTGCTTGTTTGAAGTGATGAAAAAACCTTTGATTTCGGTTGCTGCAGCATTGCTCGGCGTTGCTTTGGGTACACCTTATTATTTGGGTGTCAAAGCCGAAGAAAGCCTGACGCAGCAGCAAAAAATATTGCAGGAAACGGGCTTTTTGACCGTCGAATCGCACCAATATGACCGCGGCTGGTTTACCTCTACGGAAACAACGGTCATCCGCCTGAAACCGGAGTTGCTGAATAATGCCCGAAAATACCTGCCGGACAACCTGAAAACAGTGTTGGAACAGCCGGTTACGCTGGTCAACCATATCACGCACGGCCCTTTTGCCGGCGGATTCGGCACACAGGCGCACATTGAAACCGAGTTCAAATACGCGCCTGAAACGGAAAAAGTTCTGGAACGCTTTTTTGGGAAACAAGCTCCGGTTTCCCTTGCCAATACCGTTTATTTTAACGGCAGCGGTAAAATGGAAGTTAGTGTTCCTGCCTTCGATTATGAAGAACTGTCGGGCATCAGGCTGCACTGGGAAGGCCTGACGGGGGAAACGGTTTATCAAAAAGGTTTCAAAAGCTACCGGAACGGCTATGATGCCCCCTTGTTTAAAATCAAGCTGGCAGACAAAGGCGATGCCGCGTTTGAAAAAGTGCATTTCGATTCGGAAACTTCAGACGGCATCAACCCGCTTGCTTTGGGCAGCAGCAATCTGACTTTGGAAAAATTTTCCTTAGAATGGAAAGAGGGTGTCGATTACAACGTCAAATTGAACGAACTGGTCAACCTCGTTACCGATTTGCAGATTGGCGCGTTTATCAATCCCAACGGCAGCATCGCGCCTTCCAAAATCGAAGTCGGCAAGCTGGCTTTTTCAACCAAGACCGGGGAATCGGGCGCGTTTATCGACAGCGAAGGGCAGTTCCGTTTTGACACGCTGGTTTACGGCGATGAAAAATATGGCCCGCTGGACATCCATATCGCCGCCGAACATCTTGATGCTTCTGCTTTGGCAGTATTGAAACGCAAGTTTGCACAAATTTCCGCCAAAAAAATGACCGAGGAGCAAATCCGCAATGATTTGATTATTGCAGTCAAAGGCGAGGCTTCCGGATTATTTACCCATAACCCGGTACTCGACATCAAAACGTTCCGTTTCACGCTTCCGTCGGGCAAAATCGATGTGGGCGGGAAAATTATGTTTAAAGATCTGAAGAAGGAAGATTTGAACCAATTGGGACTGATGTTGAAGAAAACCGAGGCAGACATCAGAATGAGCGTGCCTCAAAAAATGCTGGAAGACTTGGCGGTCAGTCAGGCAGGCAATATTTTCAGCGTCAATGCCGAAGATGAGGCGGAAGGCAGGGCAAGTCTTGACGACATCAACGAGACCTTGCGCCTGATGGTGGACAGTACGGTCCAAAGTATGGCAAGGGAAAAATATCTGACTTTGAACGGCGACCAGATTGATACTGCCATTTCTCTGAAAAACAATCAGTTGAAACTGAACGGTAAAACGTTGCAAAACGAACCTGATCCTGATTTTGACGAGGGAGATATGGTTTCCGGCCAACCGCATTAATGCCGTTTATGCCAAATGCCGTCTGAAATGTTCAGACGGCATTTTTGTCGGTCTTAAAATAGGATGGATTTTCATGTTTCAAAGACACTTGCTAAAAACAACAAATTCACCTTGAATGAATTGGCGCAAGATTTGCACGGCAAGTTGAAAGGGCAACCGCAAATCGATTTCGTGAACGGTACAGAAACCAATAACGAAGATAGTGTGTTGCAACTCAAATTTGATATTGTGCTGCACATCATCAACGTGTTGAAAGCCGAACGTGATGCGGCAGTTGTCCGTGAACAAGCACGTAGCGAAGTAGAACGCCTCAAACAACTGTTGCAAGATGCGGAAAACCGTGACCTGTCCAACAAATCAGTGGAAGACTTGCGAGCCATGTTGGCTGCAGCACAAGCAAAACTGGCGGCACAAGCAACGCCGAATTAATTAATAATGAAAGTCCTGCATTAAGCAGGACTTTTTGTTTTTGAAAATCGTGCACAGGACAACCAATGTGCTAATATAGCCACATGAATTGATTGAACAGGAGTGCTTGAAATGAAAAAATTATTGATGGTTTGCGCATTGGTTGTTTTGACTGGTTGCTCTGCTTTGAATACTGGCTCAACCACTGTAAAACGCAGTGGCTCTCGCTATACGGCAGAGGAAATCCGCACCTACTTGTACAAAATACAAAATGATTTTCCGGGCTGTCCTTTTATCTTTGAAGGGCGTTTGGAAGAACGTTATGGGGCTTGTCGAGTTTGGTGGAACACTCGTGAAGAGACAGCGCGACTTCAAGCCTATCGTGAAGGTCGTATTACGCAATTGGAATACTGCACTGATGTATGGTACAAAAATGGCGGTAGGGATGTCGGTGGAGATTGCCCCGATTCTGTTCGACCGAAAGACCGAATTTTCATCAGAAGATATTAAAGGAAACCCCAGCAAATGCTGGGGTTTTAGTTTGCCTTATTTATTCGGCGTTACCGGTGGTGTTGGTTGTATCGGTGTAGGCGATTGTACCGATGACGGACTAAATTGATTGTCTCCAATCCAATATCAGGACACGCTTCTAATGTTTAGATATGGAACCCAGACGGGGTAAGGGAACTATTGAAATCCGGTTGAAATCTGTGATTGGAAAGCATGGAGGAAAAATAAAAGGCTGTATTTTAATATGGTGTCGATAGGCATGCTTAGCTTCAAGGTATTCAATAAGATAGGTTTTTGCCTAACCGGAAAATAATCGTCTTTTCCCTTGCAACCAGTTAAAATTGACAGATGGTTAAAACACAGCCAAATAAAAATGCCGTCTGAACATTTCAGACGGCATTTGCTCAAATAAACCTTATCGGCTGTTTATTCAGTCGGATTTATTTTTTCTTTTGCGGAGGCAGGTCGGTACAAGTACCCAATGCCACTTCCGCCGCCATACCGATGGATTCGCCCAAGGTCGGGTGCGGGTGGATGGTTTTGCCGATGTCTGCCGCATCGCAGCCCATTTCGATGGCAAGGCAGACTTCGCCGATCATGTCGCCGCCGTTCGGCCCGACAATGCCGCCGCCGATGATGCGGCCGGTTTCGGCATCGAAAATCAGCTTGGTAAAACCGTTGTCGCAACCGTTGGCAATCGCACGGCCGGAAGCAGCCCACGGGAAGTTGGCTTTGGTGATTTTGCGGCCGGAGGCTTTGGCGGACAATTCGGTTTCTCCCACCCACGCCACTTCGGGGGAGGTGTAGGCAACGCCCGGAATCACGCGCGCGTCGAAGTAGGCTTTGTGGCCGGCGCAGTTTTCGGCGGCAACGTGACCTTCGTGAACGGCTTTGTGTGCCAACATCGGCTGACCGACGATGTCGCCGATGGCGTAGATGTGCGGCACATTGGTGCGCATTTGTTTGTCCACTTCGATGAAGCCGCGATCGGTTACGGCAACGCCTGCTTTTTCCGCGCTGATGAGTTTGCCGTTGGGCGCGCGGCCGGCGGCAACCAATACGGCATCGTAGCGTTGCGGCTCTTTCGGCGCGTTCGCGCCTTCAAAGGTAACGTAAACGCCGTCTTCTTTCGGCTCGACTGCAACGGTTTTGGTGTTGACCATAATGTTGTCAAAACGGTATTCGTTTTGTTTTTGCCATACTTTCACCAAGTCGCGGTCTGCGCCTTGCATCAGGCCGTCCATCATTTCAACCACATCCAAACGCGAACCCAGCGTGCTGTAAACCGTACCCATCTCGAGGCCGATAATGCCGCCGCCGATAATCAGCAGTTTGCCCGGTACTTCTTTCAGCGCCAATGCGCCGCTGGAATCGATGATGCGCGGATCTTCAGGAATGAAAGGCAGTTTGGTTACGCGGCTGCCTGCTGCAATGATACAGTTTTTGAAGGCAACGATTTTTTTCTCGCCGGTAGGGGCTGCCTGTTCGTACGCGTCGCCGGCAGTCAGCGACACTTCCAAGTGGTGCGGATCCAAGAATTGCCCGTCGCCTTGGATAACGTCCACTTTACGGCTTTTCGCCATACCTGCCAAACCGCCCGTGAGGCGGGAAACCACGCCGTCTTTGTAGGCGCGCAGCATATCGATGTCGAGTTCCGGCTCGGGGTATTTGATACCGTTGGCAGCCAAGTGGCGTACTTCATCGATAACGGCAGCATTGTGCAACAGAGCTTTGGAAGGGATACAGCCGACGTTCAAGCAAACGCCGCCCAAGGTTTTATAACGTTCGACGATGGCGACTTTCAAGCCTTCATCGGCAGCGGCGAATGCGGCAGAATAACCGCCGGGGCCGCCACCCAATACGACCACGTCGTACTCGGCATCGGCAGAACCGCCGAATTGCGCGGCTTGCGGAGCAGGAGCGGCAGCTTTAGGGGCTTCTTGCGCCGGGGCGGCAGCCGTGCCTTCAGCTTCAACGACAACAATCAAACCGCCTTCGGAGATTTTGTCGCCGACTTTGACTTTCACTTCTTTGACCACGCCCGCAACTTCGGCAGGCACGTCCATCGTCGCTTTGTCGGTTTCCAAGGTAATCAGGGTATCGTCCACAGCAATAGTGTTGCCCACGTTCACTTCAACCGCGATAATATCTACATTTTCGTGTCCGCCAATGTCGGGCACTTTCAATTCAACTAAGCTCATGTCTCATCTTTCTGAATGATGTTCAAACTTCCTTTTCAGACGGCACAGACCGCTATGCCGTCTGAAGCCGATCGGGTTACAGGGTAATGCGGCGGAAGTCTTTCAACAGCTTCGCCAAGAATACGGTGAAGCGCATACCGGCCGCACCGTCGATGACGCGGTGGTCGAAGGACAGGCTCAACGGGCACATCAGGCGCGGGGCAAACTCTTTGCCGTTCCAAACTGGTTTGATTTGGGATTTGCACACGCCCAAGATAGCGACTTCGGGAGCGTTCACAATCGGCGTGAAGCCTGTGCCGCCGATGCCGCCCAAGCTGGAAATGGTAAAGCACGCGCCTTGCATTTCTTGCGGTTTGAGCTTGCCTTCGCGGGCTTTTTTGGACAATTCGGTCAATTCTTGGCTGATTTGTTTCAAGCCTTTTTGATCCACGTCTTTGATGACGGGAACAACCAAGCCGTTCGGCGTATCGGCTGCGAAACCGATGTTGAAGTAGTTTTTCAGTATCAGGTTGTCGCCGTCCAAAGAAGCGTTGAATTCGGGGAAGGCTTTCAGAGCGGAAACGGAAGCTTTGATGATGAACGCCAACGGGGACAGTTTCACACCTTCGCGTTCCCATTCTTTGTTCAGCTGTTTGCGGAATTCTTCCAGCTCGGTCATGTCCGCTTCTTCGTGTACGGTAACGTGGGGAATCACAACCCAGTTGCGGGACAGGTTTTGACCGGAAATTTTCTTAATGCGGGACAATTCTTTAACTTCGACATTGCCGAATTTGGAGAAGTCCACTTTAGGCCACGGCAACAAGTCCAGACCGCCGCTCAAAGATGCGCCGGCAGCAGCAGGTTTCGCCGCACCACCTTGCATTACTGATTTCACAAAGGCTTTGATGTCGTCGCCCACGATGCGACCTTTCAAGCCGGAGCCTTTGACTTGGCCCAAATCCACGCCCAATTCGCGCGCCAGTTTGCGTGCGGATGGACCCGCGTGTGCTTTGGCAAAAGCGGCTTCGTCGATTTTGGCAGCAGCTGGTGCAGGAGCGGCAACAGGAGCCGGAGCGGCGGCAGGCGCAGCAGCCGGAGCTGGTGCTGCTGCCGGCGTAGCGGCTTGAGCAGGCGCAGGAGCTGCTGCGGCAGAGCCGGCGGTTTCCACTTCGATAATGGCAGAGCCTTCGGACACTTTGTCGCCGACTTTTAAGAATACGGCTTTAACGACACCGGCAGCGGTACAAGGTACGTCCATTGTCGCTTTATCGGTTTCCAAAGTAATCAGCGTGTCGTCTTCGGCAACGGTGTCGCCAACTTTGACTTCAACGGCGATTACATCTACATCAGTATGACCGCCAATGTCTGGAACGGCTACTTTAACGGTTGCACCGCCTGCGGGAGCGGCAGCGGGTGCAGCGGCAGGCGCAGGTTGTGCTTCAGTCGCAGGAGCAGGAGCAGCTTCAGCAGCGGCAGCACCGGTTTCGACGGTCAGAATCACGCCGCCTTCGGAGATTTTGTCGCCGACTTTGACTTTAACTTCTTTCACGACACCGGCCGCATCGGCAGGTACATCCATCGTGGCTTTGTCGGTTTCCAAAGTAATCAGGGTGTCGTCAACGGCGATGGTGTCGCCCGCTTTAACTTCTACAGCGATGATGTCGACGTTTTCGTGACCGCCGATATCGGGGACTTTGATTGCTACGATACTCATTTGAGTTCCTTTAATCTTTTTCAGTTGGATGCCGTCTGAAAACTGCTTCACGCGGCATCGGTACGGTTTGTCTGCTCAAACCATTCGGGCATTCGGTTTTCAGACGGCCTGATGTCTGAATGGGGCAAACAGACCGTCTGAAACATCAATCAGCGTTTCCAGCTAGGGGCTGAATCGGCTTTGATGCCGTATTTTTCAATGGCTTGCTGAACGGTTTCTTTGCTGACCTTACCTTGTTCCGCCAATGCGCTCAATGCTGCCACGGCAACGTTGTAGCGATCCACTTCAAAGAAGCGGCGCAGGTTGGCGCGGCTGTCGGAACGGCCGAAACCGTCAGTGCCCAAGACATGGTAGTCGTTCGGGATGTACGCGCGGATACGGTCGGCATAGCTGCGGATATAGTCGGTAGCGGCAATCACCGGACCGTCATGACCTTGCAGTTGAGAGGTAACGAAAGGTACTTTTTCAGCTTCCAGCGGATGCAGGCGGTTGAAACGTTCTACTTCGATGGCATCACGGTGCAGCAAGTTGAAGGATGGGCAAGACCAAATGTCTGCTTCTACGCCGAAGTCGGCTTTCAGCAGCTCGGCACCGGCAATGACTTCTTGCAGGATGGTACCGGAACCCATCAGTTGGACTTTCTTGTCGCCTTTGCCGCCGGCTTTCAGCAGGTACATACCTTTCAAGATGTCTTGTTCCGCACCTTCCGGCATATCCGGATGGGTGTAGTTCTCATTCATCAGGGTAATGTAGTAGAACACGTCTTCATTATTGGCATACATACGGCGCAGACCGTCTTGTACGATGACGGCCACTTCGTATTGGAAGGTCGGGTCATAAGATACGCAGTTCGGAATCAGGTCGGCCTGGATGTGGCTGTGGCCGTCTTCGTGTTGCAGGCCTTCACCGTTCAGCGTCGTACGGCCGGCAGTGCCGCCCAACAGGAAGCCGCGCGCGTGCATATCGCCCGCCGCCCAAGCCAAGTCGCCGATACGTTGGAAACCGAACATAGAATAATAGATATAGAACGGAATCATCGCGAAGTCGCTGTTGGCGTAGCTGGTCGCGGCCGCAATCCAGTCTGCCATGGCGCCAGGTTCGTTAATACCTTCTTGCAGGATTTGACCGTCGACAGATTCTTTATAGAACATCAGTTGGTCTTTGTCTTGCGGGGTATATTGCTGACCTTTCGGATTCCAAATACCGTATTGGCGGAACATGCCTTCCATACCGAAGGTACGGCTTTCGTCGGGAACGATAGGTACGACGCGTTTGCCGATTTTTTTGTCTTTCAACAAGGTTGACAAAATGCGGACAAATGCCATAGTGGTCGAAAATTCGCGTTCACCACTGGATTTGAGTTGAGTTTCAAATGCGGACAGTTCGGGTACTTCCAAAACTTCTTGGGTAGGTTTGCGTTGCGGCAGGTAGCCGCCCAAAGATTCACGGCGCGCGTGCAGGTATTTGTACTCTTCGCTGTCGGGGGCAAAAGTCAGATAAGGCAAATCGCCGCTTTCGATTTGCTCATCGGTAACCGGAATGTCAAAGCGGTCGCGGAATTGTTTCAGGGACGCTTTGTCCATTTTTTTGGCTTGGTGGGCAACGTTCTGACCTTCGCCGGATGCGCCCATACCGTAACCTTTAATGGTTTTCGCCAAGATGACGGTAGGTTTGCCGTCGGCATGGTTCGCTGCACGGTCGTAGGCGTTGTACACTTTTTGAGGGTCGTGGCCGCCGCGGTTCAATGCCCAAATCTCATCATCGGTCATATCGGCAACCAATGCTTTCAGTTCAGGGGTATTGAAGAAGTGTTCACGGACGTATGCGCCGTCTTTGGATTTGTAAGTTTGGTAGTCACCGTCCAAGCATTCTTCCATGCGTTGGCGCAGAATGCCGTTGGTGTCTTTAGCCAGCAGGCGGTCCCAACGACGACCCCAAATCACTTTCACTACATTCCAGCCGGCACCGGAGAAGTTGCCTTCCAGTTCTTGAATAATTTTGCCGTTACCACGTACAGGGCCGTCCAGACGTTGCAGGTTACAGTTGATGACAAATACCAGGTTGTCCAAGCCTTCGCGTGCAGCCAGGGCAATCGCACCTTGGCTTTCTGGTTCGTCCATCTCGCCGTCGCCGCAGAAACACCATACTTTACGGCCTTTGGTTTTTGCCAAGCCGCGTGATTCCAAGTATTTCAGGAAACGCGCCTGATAAATCGCCATGATGGGCCCCAGGCCCATGGATACGGTCGGGAATTGCCAGAAGTCGGGCAGCAGGTGGGGGTGGGGGTAGGAAGGCAGGCCTTTGCCGGCAACTTCCTGACGGAAGTTGTTCAATTGGTCTTCGGTCAGGCGGCCTTCGACAAAGGCGCGTGCATAGATGCCGGGAGAGGCGTGTCCTTGGAAGAAGACCAAATCGCCTTCTTCGCCTTCGCCTTTAGCTTTCCAGAAGTGGTTGAAGCCGACTTCGTACATGGTGGCGGCAGATTGGAAAGATGCGATGTGCCCACCCAGTTCCAAATCTTTCTTGCCGGCGCGCAATACGATGGCGGCGGCGTTCCAGCGCACGAATGCGCGGATGCGGTGTTCGATGTTTTGGTCGCCCGGAATGCCTTTTTCGTTTTCAACCGAAACGGTATTCAAATACGGGGTGGTCGTGCCGTGTGGCATACGTACGCCTTTGTCGCGGCAGTATTTGACCAGGTTTTCCAAGAGGTATTGCGCGCGTTCGCCGCCTTCATATTCGAGGACGGAGCTTAACGCGTCCAGCCACTCTTGGGTTTCGATAGGGTCAACATCGTGTAATTGGGTGGACATAGTATCTATCCTTTATGTTGAGTGTTTAATCGGCAGGGAGGGTGTAGCCAACCCCTTTATTTTCGTTTGTGAAAAATAATAAGCAAAAACGAAAATTTCTAAATCAAACCGAAACAAAATAATTTAAGTCCAATGTTTTCAAAAAATTATAAAAGTCTTGGAAACAAGGGAAAACTTGAAAAAAATGTTCGGTCTGCTCCACACGAAATCCTATCAGCAATCGGGTCTGCTGGCAAATAACCATGCTTTTAAAAGCAGGTTTTATACTGAAGTTGGCGTTTGGTAAGGCCAAGTCTTTTTGATTTTGAAATATTCTGTTTGATTTTGGTGATATTTTTTCGGAATTGTGGGATATCGAATCATTATGTCTCTGCCGGCAATTTTCCTATTACAGAAAATCTATACACAAGCTTTGTGGATAACCGTGTTGATAAGCCACGGCTTGTGTTAAAAAAGTCTTACGCAACAAATGTACGCTTATTTTGATTAAAAAATAGGCACATTTAAATCTATAAAAATCATGTGCTTATTTTCAATATGATGTTTCTGGTCATGTTTTTGCCGTCTGTTATGGGATTTGTCCCGCGCTTGGGGCAGGGGGTGAATTTTGGAGGTTGGTGCAAAACCTGCTTTTTTCGCGTTACAATCTGCACCCGATTTACTTTTGAATTTGCCTGTTTGGAAAAATACTTTTATGAAAGCCAGCCAATTCTTTATCTCTACTTTAAAAGAAGCCCCTGCCGAAGCCGCGCTTGCCAGCCACAAGCTGATGATTCGCGCCGGCCTGATTAAAGCCAACGCGTCCGGCCTTTATACTTGGATGCCGATGGGGCTGCGCGTGTTACGCAAAGTCGAAAACGTCGTGCGAGAGGAAATGGCGCGCGCGGGCAGCGTGGAGCTGCTGATGCCGGTGGTGCAGCCTGCCGAGCTGTGGCAGGAATCCGGCCGCTGGGAGTTTTACGGTAAAGAACTGCTGCGCCTGAAAGACCGCCACGACCGCGATTTCTGCATGGGTCCGACCTGCGAGGAAGTCATCGCCGACATCGTGCGCAAAGAAGTCAACAGCTACAAACAGCTGCCGAAAAACTTTTACCACATCCAAACCAAATTCCGCGATGAAGTGCGCCCGCGTTTCGGCGTGATGCGCGCGCGCGAGTTCGTCATGAAAGACGCTTATTCCTTCCATGCCGACTATGCCTCGCTTCAGACGACCTATGATGCCATGTATGACGCTTACTGCCGCATCTTTACCCGTCTGGGTTTGGCGTTCCGCCCCGTTGCCGCAGACACCGGCAGCATCGGCGGTACGGGTTCGCACGAGTTTCAAGTGTTGGCGGAAAGCGGCGAAGACGTGATTGCATATAGCGACACTTCAGATTACGCCGCCAATATCGAGCTGGCACCGACTTTGCCGCTTAAAGGCGAACGCGCCGCCGCTCAGGCCGAATTGACCAAAGTACATACGCCAAACGTCAAAACCATTGAGTCTTTGGTTGAATTCCTCAATATTCCGGTTGAACAAACCCTTAAATCCATCGTGGTTGAAGGCGAAAACGAAGGCGAACTCGTCCTGCTGCTGTTGCGTGGCGACCATGAGTTTAACGACATCAAGGCAGAAAAACTGGCCGGAGTAAAATCGCCACTGACCATGGCAGATCCTGCCGCCATCCGCGCGCAGTTCGGTGCAAACGGCGGCTCGCTCGGCCCTGTCGGCTTCACAGGCAAAGTCTATGCCGATTTCGCCACCGAAAAAGGCGCGGACTGGGTTATTGGCGCAAACGAAGACGACTACCACTATACCGGCTTCAATTTCGGCCGCGACGCTGCCGAGCCTGAGTTTGTCGATTTGCGCAACGTCGTCGAAGGCGACGAAAGCCCCGACGGACAAGGTTGTCTGAAACTCGCTCGTGGCATCGAAGTCGGACACGTCTTCCAATTGCGCGACAAATACACCCAAGCCATGAACGTGAGCTTCCTCGACAACAACGGCAAATCGCAAATCATGGAAATGGGCTGCTACGGCATCGGCATCACCCGCGTCGTTGCCGCCGCCATCGAGCAGAATAACGACGAAAAAGGCATCATCTGGACAAAAGCAATGGCGCCGTTTGAAGTCGTTATCGTGCCGATGAACTACAAAAAATCAGATGCCGTGCGCGAAGCCGCCGACAAAATCTACGCCGAACTGCTGGCGGCAGGTGCAGACGTCCTCCTCGACGACCGCGACGAACGCGCAGGCGTGCTGCTGAACGACTCCGAGCTTCTCGGCATCCCGCACCGCATCGTCATCGGTGACCGCGCTTTGAAAGAAGGCAATGTCGAATACGCCGAACGCCGCAACAACGAAGCGCAGGCAGTTGCAATCGGAGAAATTGTTGCGCGTGTAGCAGCTTCATTAAATGGGTAAGCTTGGTCAAATGCCGTCTGAAAATAATTTCAGACGGCATTTTTATTTGGGGAGAAAATGAAGTGGCTTCAGTAAAAACAATCAATATGGACAAGGGTGTAAAAAAATACGGAAAAATCTATGAAATCTCGCTCCCGAATGGGAAATTTGCTTACATATGTAGGGTGAGGCAATACGAGTTTGGTATTTTTGATTATCTCTCGGAAAAG
>NZ_CAUJAJ010000009.1 GCF_962747995.1 Neisseria viridiae
AAATAACCAATAAAAACAATAAGATAACAAATTTACAATTTATTTTGTTTGAATAATAAATAAACATCTTTCCCGCAAATCCTGAAAACAAGGCGGTATCCGGATGGGTTTCAATCCCGCAACGGCGAGGAAAATATTTTGTATCCGATAGGGCGGTTTGCCGCCCGAACTTAGGAATAACCGCCTTGCAACAGCCGGAATCGTACCGATTGTTCAAACACCGCCGGAACAAACGGCTGGGTTTCAAAATAGTGCCGCGAAACAGGCTGGGGCGGATAAAGTTGTTTTAGTCCGAAAAATTAACAGACCATATTTTAATATAGTGTTGATAGATATAATTATCTTCAATGTATTCAATATGATAACTTTCTTCCCAACCGAAAAATAATTGTCTTTTCCCTTGCAGATAATTGAAATCGACAGATTACTAAAACACAACCAGTTAAAATAGCTTCAAATGATGGCAAAATGCGTATCCGGCATTTCAGACCGGCAAATCCGCACCATCTGAAAACACAGCCGGAGCCCGATGCCGTCTGAAACCCGAATTGTCGGGCTTCAGACGGCATGGGTCGGGTTTTGGGTTTCAACCGTCGCGCGCAACTAAATAGGTATCCAGGCTACGGCTTGCCGGTACCGATTTTGTGATAGCGCAAAAACAATTGAAAAAACAGTTAAAATTAAGACATTTTCCAATGCCTGCAAAAATTCCGTATCAAAAAATAACCACTGCACACAAGCTGATATAAATAATGATTTCAAAGCAATAAAAATGAGAAATCCAACCTTATCCAAATTTTCGTTATCGTCCCAAAATATGTTTGTCAACGGACACCATAAATACTTTGTCATTAACTTAGACATCCCAAAAATTGGAACATATAAGGTAAGCGTAATGAACCATACAAAAATATTAGCGTATCTTCCAGTCATTGAGATTTCAGGAAAATACATTCCAATATATTTGGCCTGACTCAAATAAAGCCGATTTGTACCAAAAGGGTCGTAGAATAAAATCGGCATAGGAAAAGATACCAAAATAATCAAATAAGTAAGTGTATAAAAAGACACTTCGCCAATAAATTTTTTTACTTCATACCTCCTCTTGGCTTTTATATCATTAGGATAAAACGACGTATCTTGAACAGGTATCCGATCAGAATTTCCAGATACCCATTCTTGACATTTATATCTGGATTTTTTCCATAAACCGGTAAATATACCTACAATAATAGCTGTAACAATACCGCAAACAATATTTAATACTATTGATTTCCAATCATTTGAATCAAGTATTTTACTTCCTTAAATTTTGATAAATCAAAACGTAACAGTTCAATACTTGTGCATTCTCAATGCGCCTCTTCCCAATTCTCCCCTACGCCAACCTCAGCCACCAGCGGTACATCCAATAATCCGCCGTCCACTTTCGCCATAATCTGCGGCAGTTTTTCTTTGACAAAATCCAGTTCGGTTTCACCGACTTCCAGCACCAGTTCGTCATGCACCTGCATGACCAGTTTGCTGCCGATGCCGTCTGAAAGCCAGTTTCGCACGTCTATCATGGCGCGTTTGATGAGGTCGGAGGCGGTGCCTTGCATGGGGGCGTTGATGGCGGCGCGTTCGGCTCCGGCGCGGGCGTTGGCGTTTTTGTTGCGGATGTCGGGCAGGTAGAGGCGGCGGCCGAACAGGGTTTCGACGAAGCCTTGGGCGGCGGCTTGTTCTTTGGTGCACTGCATGTATTCGACGACGCCGGGGTAGCGGGCGAAGTAGCGGTCGATAAAGTTTTTGGCGGAGATGTTGTCTATGCCCAGCGATTTGGCAAGGCCGTATTGCCCCATGCCGTAAATCAGGCCGAAGTTGATGGTTTTGGCGTAGCGGCGTTGTTCGGGCGAGACGTTCTCGGGGTCGATGCCGAATACTTCGGCGGCGGTGCGGCGGTGGACGTCTTCGCCGTTTTGGAACGCGGCGATGAGGGTTTTGTCGCCGGAAAGATGAGCCATGATGCGCAGCTCGATTTGGGAATAGTCGGCGGAAACGATGACGCTGCCTTGCGGTGCGGTGAAGGCGCGGCGCACGCGGCGGCCTTCGGCGGTGCGGATGGGGATGTTTTGCAGGTTGGGGTTGTTGCTGGCGAGGCGGCCGGTGATGGCGACGGCTTGGGCATAGGTGGTATGCACGCGGCCGTCTTTGGGCGAAATCATTTCGGGCAGTTTGTCGGTGTAGGTGGATTTGAGCTTCGCCAGGCTGCGGTTTTGCAGGATGATTTTGGGCAGGGGGTAGTCGGGCGCGAGCTGTTCGAGCACGGCTTCGTTGGTAGAAATGCCGCCTTTGGCGGTTTTTTTCAGGCCTTTGGTGGGGATGCCCATTTTGTCGAACAGGATTTCTTGTAGCTGTTTGGGCGAGTTGAGGTTGAACGGCTGGCCTGCGACTGCGTAGGCTTCTTGTTCGAGTTTCATCAGCTCGGTGCCGAGTTCCGCGCTTTGGCGGGCGAGTTCGGCGCGGTCGATTTGCACGCCGTTGCGTTCCATTTCAAACAATACCTGCGCGACGGGCAACTCCATTTTTTCATACATTTCAAGCTGTTTGGCGTCCATTTGCGCGCGCAGGTGCGCTTCGAGGCGCAGGGCGAAATCGGCGTCTTGGGCGGCGTATTCGGTCGCCTGCCCGATGGCGACGTCGGCAAAACCGATTTGTTTCGCGCCTTTGCCGCACAGCGATTCGTAGGTAATGGTTTCCAAGCCCAGCCAGCGTTCGGACAATTCGTCCAAGCCGTGTCCGAGATGGCTCTCGATGATATAGGAAGCGAGCATGGCGTCGCCGGCAATGCCGTTCAGGGCGATGCCGTAGTTGGCGAAAACGTGTTGGTCGTATTTGAGGTTTTGCCCGATTTTTTTCAGGGCGGGATTTTCCAAATGCGGTTTCAGACGATCTAATACGTCTTGCAAATCAAGCTGTTCGGGCGCGGCGGTCAGGCTGTGTCCTACGGGAATGTAAACCGCTTCGCCTGCTTGGAACGCGATGCTGATGCCGACCAGCGCGGCGTTCATCGCGTCTAGGGACGTGGTTTCCGTATCGATGCCGATTTTGTCCACTTGCGACAGTTTGTCTAACAAAGCGGCAAACTGCGCTTCGGTGGTAACGGCTTGATAATCCAGCTTTTCGGGCGCAACGGCTTTTTCAGGTAGCCTTTCAGACGGCATCTCCGCATTCAAAGCCGCCTGCTCGCCGATGCTGTCGCTGCCGAACAAATCATCGGTCGATCCGGTATTCATGTTTGATTCCGCTTCTTTCAGCCAGGTGCGGAAGCCCCAGCGTTTGAAATCGACAACCAGTTGCGCCCATTTCGGCGCGGTACGGCGCAGGCTTTCGATGCCGTCTGAAAGTTCGGTGTGCAAGTCCACATCGGTTTTAATCGTCACCAAATCATACGACAGCGGCAGGCGCGGCAGGGCGGCACGCAGATTCTCGCCCACTTTGCCCTTGATTTCCGCCGCGTGTTCCATCACGCCCGCCAGCGAGCCGTAGGCTTCCAGCCATTTCACCGCCGTTTTCGGGCCGCATTTTTCCACGCCTGGAACGTTGTCCACCTTGTCGCCCATCAGCGCGAGATAATCGCGGATTTGGTCGGGACGCACGCCGAATTTTTCTTTTACACCCTCAATGTCCAGCGTTTCGCCGCTCATCGTGTTCACCAGCGTTACGCGTTCGTTCACCAACTGCGCCATGTCCTTATCGCCGGTGGACACCACCACATTCCAACCTGCTTCGCCTGCCATTGCCGCCAGCGTGCCAATCACGTCATCCGCTTCGACTTGCGGAATCACCAGCACCGGCCAGCCCATCAACCGCACCAAATCCGGCAAGGCTTCCGCCTGCGGGCGCAAATCGTCCGGCATCGGCGGACGCGTCGCCTTGTAGTCGGAGAACATCTCGTGGCGGAAATTCTTGCCCTTCGCATCAAACACCACCGCGCAATAATCATGCACATAATCCGCCCGCAACCGGCGCAGCATGTTCAACACACCATACATCGCGCCCGTCGGCGCACCATCGGGCGCGGTCAACTGTGCCATCGCGTGATACGCGCGGTAAAGATAAGAAGAGCCGTCAACAAGGAGAAGGGTGTGAATGGTTGCCATGATAGTATCTGCTGATGAGAAAATAAAAATGACCTAATTATAAGGGATAATCAAAATGCCGTCTGAAAGCCCATTTCAGACGGCATTTGAATCTAGCCTGCCTTATCTGCCCAAATATTTTGCCCAATTGAGATACAGCCGGGCAATATTTTCTTCATAGCTGTGGGCAGAAGGAATATAACCGTCTTTAGGCGGCATATATCTGACAAATGATTCTATTTCTTCCGGATAATCGAAATCTGCATAAATTTTTTCAACTTCCCCCAAAGGGTCGTCAAATTCTTCTTTTCTATGGAATACATCGCTTAAGAGGACGTACAGCCAATTTTTAGGGGAATAATCCCTCATTTCCGAAGCCAAATCTTCCAGAACAGGCTTTAATTCAAGAATATTGGATTTGTTGATTAAAGATAGCTTGAACACGCGTTCATCATGATCTGAAAGCGTCATTTTCCGGGCATAAGCTACTACATCAGCCCAACCCAAGTATTTATTCTCATATCCCCACAGAATATTCTTCCAAGAAAGGCGGACTTTTTGCGCGGTTAAATCAAGGTTCATTTTGCTTACTTTGTTCTCACGCATCGGTTTGCCTGCCCCGTCATTCCGCCCCTTCCGATTATGCCTGTTACGAAAAGTCTTCCAAATGACGGCTGATTGCCTCTTCAACAGTCGGATGCCAATCCATAAATGAAGCCTGCAATTCCTCTAAAACCAACTCATTGAATAAATCATCCAAATTCCTCCAATCCATTTTTTCATCCAGATAGATGAAATTTGCCATAACGACAGTATGTTTGTTTTGGGAATAATCCGATAAGGCGCAAATCATCAGATACCGCCCCGAATGCTCCAGATAAAAAATTCTTTTTTCCAAGGGAAACCAATTATTCCGTTGCCCGTTTTCCATTTTTCATCCTTTTTAACGTATCGGCTTCCGCGTCCTTCAAATTGGATTACCTGCCTTCCTCCAAGCCAACGCCCGCGCCCTTTTTATCATTTGAATAAGGGACTTTCAAAGGGCGGCAGGCGGAAAAAGGAAATGAAAATGCCGTCTGAACGGCAAAACGTGCTTTCAGACGGCATTTTGAGCGGGACGCATCATCGCGCCAAAGCCTTCAAACATTCTTTGACCAATGCCGGACCTTTGTATATCAATCCGCTGTACACCTGGACGGCAGTTGCACCGAGGCGGATTTTCTCTGCCGCATCCTTGCCGTTCATGATGCCGCCTACACCGATAATCGGCAGCTTGCCGTCGATATGGTCTGCCAACAGCTTCAACACCCGATTACTTTTTTCATGAACGGGCAGCCCGCTCAAACCGCCCTGCTCGCCTGCGAGCGGATGGCTGCCTAGGCTTGATTTGTCGATGGTGGTGTTGGTAGCGATGATGCCGTCCATTTCAACGGATTTGACAACGTGGGCGATGTCTTCGATTTGTGCTTCATCCAAATCGGGGGCGATTTTGACGGCGAGCGGAACGTATTTCCCGTATACAGAGGCAAGCTGTGCCTGTTTGTTTTTCAAAGCCTCAAGCAATGCGCTCAACTCGTCGCCACCTTGCAGCGCGCGGAGGTTTTTGGTGTTGGGCGAGGAAATATTGACGGTAATGTAACTTGCGTGTGCGTAGGCTTTTTCGAGGCAGATTAAATAATCATCGGCAGCATTTTCGATAGGTGTTACGGCGTTTTTGCCGATGTTGATGCCCAATACGCCACTGAATTTACTTTTTTCGATGTTGCGTATCATGGTGTCGATACCGTGGTTGTTGAAACCCATGCGGTTAATGATGCCTTGGTGTTCGGGAACTCGGAAGAGGCGCGGCTGCGGGTTGCCGGGCTGCGGTTTGGGCGTTACCGTGCCGATTTCGATGAAACCGAAGCCGAGCGCGGCCAAAGCATCTATGTATCCGCCGTTTTTGTCGAGACCTGCGGCAAGTCCGACAGGGTTGGGCAAATCCATGCCCATCAGTTTTACAGGTTTGGTACGGTTGTCGGTTACGGGAATCAGACCCAATTTATAAACCATGTTGAGCGCGTCGAGCGTGAAGTGGTGGGCTTTCTCGGCATCGAGTGCAAACAGGATGCGGCGGGCAAGTGGATACATGACAGGGCTTTCTGCTTCAGATGGAAATGCCGTCATTTTAACCGAAATCCCGCCAAACATACGGCACACAGGTCAAACTTGAACGACAAAACCCGCCGCACCCAAAAATGTACAAATCCGCAAATATTGATATAATAGGCATTAGATAGAAAACTCTATTAAAAGTCGGTACAATACCACCGATTTATTTCCCTTAAACAACCTGCCGCAAGGCATAAAGGAACGACTGATATGTCAAACATCGAACAACAAGTTAAAAAAATTGTTGCTGAACAACTGGGCGTAAACGAAGCCGACGTGAAAAACGAATCTTCCTTCCAAGACGACTTGGGCGCGGATTCTTTGGACACCGTGGAGCTGGTTATGGCTTTGGAAGAAGCCTTCGGCTGCGAAATCCCCGACGAAGATGCCGAAAAAATCACCACCGTCCAACTGGCTATCGACTACATCAATGCCCACAACGGCTAATCGGTCGTCGCCCGACACAACAGCCTCTGCTGCACCGCGCAATAGAGGCTTTTCCCTTATATGGCAAACTGTTTGAACCCCTGCCGCAAATTTCAGACGGCATCTGCACGACAGCCGCATATGCCCCCATTCCGACAACCAACAGCGAGGTTATCATGAGTCAGAGAAGAGTAGTCATTACAGGCTTAGGTCAGGTTTCCCCTGTCGGCAACACTGTCGCAGAGGCTTGGGACAACCTGCTCGCCGGCAAAAGCGGCATCGGCGCGATTACCCGCTTTGACGCATCCGACATCAACAGCCGTGTCGCCGGCGAAGTCCACGGTTTCGACATCGGACAATACATCAGCGCGAAAGAAGCGCGCCGGATGGACGTGTTCATCCACTACGGCATCGCCGCCGCGCTTCAGGCAATCGCCGATTCGGGTTTGGACGATGTGGAAAACCTCGATAAAGACCGCGTCGGCGTGAACATCGGTTCCGGCATCGGCGGACTGCCCAGCATCGAAGCCACCGGCAAAGCCGTAATCGAAGGCGGCGCGCGCAAAATCAACCCTTTCTTCATCCCCGGTTCGCTGATTAACCTGATTTCCGGACACGTTACCATCCTCAAAGGCTACCGCGGTCCCAGCTACGGGATGGTTTCCGCCTGTACCACCGGCGCGCACGCCATCGGCGATTCCTCCCGACTGATCAAATACGGCGACGCTGACGTGATGATTGCAGGCGGCGCGGAAGGCGCAATCAGCACTTTGGGTGTGGGCGGTTTTGCTGCGATGAAAGCCCTCTCCACCCGCAACGACGACCCCGCCGCCGCTTCCCGTCCGTGGGACAAAGGCCGCGACGGCTTCGTCATCGGCGAAGGCGCGGGCGTATTGGTGTTGGAAGAATTGGAACACGCCAAAAAACGCGGCGCGAAAATCTACGCCGAAATCGTCGGCTTCGGGATGAGTTCCGATGCCTACCACATTACCGCGCCGAACGAAGAAGGCCCTGCGCTCGCCGTTACCCGCGCACTGAAAGATGCCGGACTGAATCCCGAAGACGTGGATTACGTCAACGCACACGGCACGTCCACCCCCTTGGGCGATGCCAACGAGACCAAAGCCCTCAAACGCGCTTTGGGAGAACACGCCTACAAAACCATCGTCAGCTCGACCAAATCCATGACCGGCCACCTGCTCGGTGCGGCGGGCGGCGTGGAGGCGGTGTACAGCATTTTGGCAATACATGACGGCAAAGTTCCACCGACCATCAACCTTGTCGAACAAGACATCGAAGCCGGTTGCGATTTGGATTACTGCGCCAACGAAGCACGCGACGCGGAAATCGACGTTGCCATTTCCAACTCCTTCGGCTTCGGCGGCACCAACGGCACGCTGGTGTTCAAACGCTTCAAAGGCTGATTCCGCAAAGCCGCCGCCGACATCGAAATGCCGTCTGAAACCGTTTCAGACGGCATTTTCAAAACACCCCTCCCGTTACCGGCACTTCGCGGCACACAAGGCAGCCTTATAATACGCAGGCAAACCCAAGCCCTGCCGGATTGCGGGACGAAACCCTGCCGTAGCAGACCGTATTTCCAATCATATATTCAAGGTGTCCGCCTTATGTTTCAACACACAGGACGACACATAAAGCACCGCCCTATGTGTCGTCCTGATTTGGAAGGGGTTACGCCCCCTCCCAAACAGAGTCTGATTCTACCGCCCCAAAGGGCGGGGTTCAACCGAAAAGGAAACACGATGAAAATCGTTTTTATCACCACAGTCGCATCCAGCATTTACGGTTTCCGCGCCCCCGTCATTAAAAAATTAATCGGCAAAAACCATCAGGTGTATGCCTTTGTATCGGAGTTTTCCGATAACGATTTGGATATTATCAGGGAAATGGGGGTTACACCCGTTACCTACCGGTCAAACCGCAGCGGGCTGAACCCGTTTTCCGATATAAAATCCACCTTCCTCATATTTAAAGAACTCAAAAAAATATCGCCGGATTTGGTTTTCCCTTATTTCGCAAAACCCGTGATTTTCGGCACTTTTGCCGCAAAACTGGCAGGCGTGCCCAGAATCGTCGGGATGCTGGAAGGTTTGGGATTCGCATTTACCCCGCAGCCGGAAGGCATACCGTTAAAAACAAAAATCATAAAGGGGATTTTGATTGCCTTGTACCGCATTGCCCTGCCGATGTTGGAAAGCCTGATTGTATTAAACTCCGACGACAAAGACGAACTGACGGACAAATACGGCATCAAAATAAAAAACATCCATATTTTGGGCGGAATCGGTCTGGATTTGCGGCAATATCCTTATTCCGAGGCGGATATTCCCGATGAAAAAGAACCCATAAAATTCCTCTTTATCGGCAGATTTCTGAAAGAAAAAGGGATTAATGATTTTATTCGGGCGGCGGAACGGGTTAAGGGCAAATACCCCGATACGGTTTTTACCGCTTTGGGCGCAATCGACAAATCACGCGGGGGGGGGGGCGATTTGGAACGGCTTGCCGCCCGCGATATTATCCGTTTCCCCGGTTTTGTGAACAATGTTTCCGAAGTGATAAAAGAACATCATATATTCGTATTGCCGTCTTATAGGGAAGGCGTTCCCCGAAGCACTCAGGAGGCAATGGCCGTCGGCAGGGCGGTGATTACGACGGATGTCCCCGGATGCAGGGAAACGGTTGCCGACAAGGTCAACGGCTTCCTGATCGAACCTTGGAATCCCCGCATCTTGGCCGAAAAAATGATTTATTTTATCGAAAACAGGGAAGCCGTCCGCCTGATGGGGAATGCAAGTTATGCGATTGCCAAAGATAAATTCGATGCCGAAAAAGTCGATTTGAAATTGCTCGATATTTTGAAGGCGTAAACAAGGCTGCCGGCTTTTGAGTTTCGGTCATTTCTGATAAACCCCCGCCATTCCCGCGAAACCCCCGTCATTCCCGCGAAAGCGGGAATCCAGGTTCGTTGAGTTTCGGTCATTTCCGATAAATTCTTGCAACTTTGCGTTTCTAGATTCCCACTTTCGTGGGAATGACGGCGGAGGGGTTGCTGTTTTCCCGACAAATTCCCGCCATCTAAAATCTCGTTATCCATACAAGAACCGAAAGTCTTGCCATTCTCACAAAAACAGAAATTCAAAAACAGAAATCCCAAACCCTCGTCATTCCCGCGAAAGCGGGAATCTAGCCCGTTGAGTTTCGGTCATTTCCGATAAATTCTTGCAACTTTGCGTTTCTAGATTCCCGCTTTCGCGGGAATGACGGCGGCGGGGTTGCTGTTTTCCCGACAAATTCCCGCCATCTAAAATCTCGTTATCCATACAAGAACCGAAAATCTTGCCATTCTCACAAAAACAGAAACCAAAAATCCCGTCATTCCCGCGCAGGCGGGAATCTAGCCCGCTGAGTTTCAGCCGTCTCCGACAAATTGCCGCAACGTTAAGTTTCCGGATTCCCGCTTTCGCGGGAATAACGGGATATTTTTGCATTTGGCAAAAATGCCGCCTGAAATTTTTTCAGCGGTCGTAAGGTGTTGTGCAGGGGAGGATGTAGCAACTGTATTTTTCACCCCGTCGGGCAAAAATACAGTTGCTACGGCACTGAACCGGAACATCCCACAACCGTCCATATCCACCGTCTGACCGGCCAGGCAGGTCATCCACAAAGGCTTGACGGTCGGGCCGGCACCGTGGACACCGTCGTCATCCCGACTGAAAACGCCACATCGCCTTTGGCAAGGAAGCCCATAATATTGGACGACACGCCGCCCGGACACGTCCCCACCAACACCAGCCCCAAAGTCAGCCCCGGCGAAAGGTCGAACAGCTTGGCAATACCGATGGCGAGCAGCGGCATCACGGTATATTGCGCCGCCGCACCGATAAACACATCCAAAGGACGCTGCGCCAAAATCCGGTAGTCCTCCCTGCCCAAAGTCATCCCCATACCCAGCATAATGATGCCCTGCACCAAAGCCTGAACATCGCCTTTGACCCATACAAACGAAACCGGTTCGATAAACGCAACCGCCGACGCAAGCAAAATGACCAAAGCCGTAAACCGCGTCAGGTTGCGGCTCAAACCAATCAGAAAACCCATCACACACGCCTCCCGAAACGGCGCACCTTGCGCCGGGCATCATTGCCGCCCGTGCAAAACCGGCCGGCGGCTCGCACCGTCCCCGCCCGACCTGTTGTACTAACCGGAATTAACAAATACGGCACAAATATTAACCCGAACCGCAAACGCCCATCAGGCCCTTTCAGACGGCATCGGCAGGCATACCGTTGGCTATATCCAAAGAATCAGGAATTATTTAGCCCGAATCATCCGGTTTGTTAAAATTCGCAAACTTAACCGACTCAAAATACACATTATGACGCACACCGCATCGAAAACACCCAAGCTCTGGACGGTCATTGCCGCCGCCGCATTTATCCTGCTGATTACCATCGGGATGAGGATGACGCTCGGACTGTTCGTCCAACCCGTCGTCAACACCACCGAATTGAGCATTGCCCAATTCAGCCTCATCATCGCCGTTTTCCAACTGATGTGGGGCATATCGCAACCATTGTCCGGCGCGCTTGCCGACCGTTTCGGCACGTTCAGGGTATTAAGCGGCGGTGCCGTCCTGCTCGTCTGCGCCTGCCTGATTGCCCCCAACATCCCGACTTATTGGGGGCTGATGATTGCCGTCGGGCTGCTGCTCGCATTCGGCACAGGCTCAGGCGGTTTCTCCATCATTATGGGGCAGGTTGCCGCCCAAGCCCCCGCACACAAACGCGGCTTGGCATCCGGACTGGTCAACGCAGGCGGTTCGGCAGGACAATTCCTGTTCGCACCGCTGGTTCAAGGACTCGTCGTCCTGCCCGAAGTCGGCTGGACGGGCACATTTTACGTTTGGGGCGCAATCGCTCTGCTGATCCTGCCCGTCTCATGGTGGCTTGCCGGTGGCAACAACGCCGCCCACACCCAACACACCCAAGCCACACACGGACAAGGGCTCGGAGAAGCAGTCAAAACAGCCTTCAAAACCCCAAGCTACATCCTGCTGCACCTGAGCTTTTTCGCCTGCGGCTTCCACATCGCCTTTCTCGTAACCCACCTACCCACGGAAGTCTCCCTGTGCGGACTGCCCGCCACCGTCGCCTCAACATCCATTGCCATCATCGGACTGGCAAACATCGCCGGTTGCGTGTTCTCAGGCTGGTGCACCGGACGCTTCAAAGGAAAACACGTCCTGTTCGGACTCTACGCCTCACGCGTCGCCATGGTGCTGATTTACATCTTCTCACCCAAAACCGACCTCAACTTCTACATTTTCGCCGCCGCACTCGGATTCACATGGCTCGCCACCGTCACGCCAACCGCCTCCATTACCGGCAAACTCTTCGGCACACGCTACCTCGCCACCCTGTTCGGACTGACGATGCTCAGCCACCAAATCGGCGGATTCCTCGGCTCATACATCGGCGGCATCGTGATTACACAATTCGGCGACTACGGCTGGATGTGGTATGCCGACGCACTGCTGGCCGGAACTGCCGCCCTCCTCAACCTCCCCATCCGCGAACCTGAAACCGCCTGACAAAAATGCCGTCTGAAAACTTTCAGACGGCATTTTCAAAAACATCCGACATATCTGCCGACATTTCAACCTACAAAACGGCAAGAAGGAAGCCATAAAATCCGCAAGCATCCTCCTGCCCATTGATACGACAGTAAGCAACATCAGAACAGCACGCAACAACTGTCCGAATCCGTATCGAAAATACCATCCAATGATACAAAACCGGATTAAAACGGCAATATCCGGACGAAACAGACCCAAAACAGACAAACCCATCAAATCGGGCAGACGAAAAAATACCGACCCTAAGGTCGGTATTTTCAATACTTGGCGCGGCGGACGGGGCTCGAACCCGCGACCCCCGGCGTGACAGGCCGGTACTCTAACCAACTGAGCTACCACCGCGCATCCACTGTTTAACAACAATGAAAGGAAACTTGGTGGGTGATGACGGAGTCGAACCGCCGACATTCTGCTTGTAAGGCAGACGCTCTACCAACTGAGCTAATCACCCGTGTATAAAAAATACCGACAGAGTCAGTATTGTGAAACTTGGCGCGGCGGACGGGGCTCGAACCCGCGACCCCCGGCGTGACAGGCCGGTACTCTAACCAACTGAGCTACCACCGCGCATCCACTGTTTAACAACAATGAAAGGAAACTTGGTGGGTGATGACGGAGTCGAACCGCCGACATTCTGCTTGTAAGGCAGACGCTCTACCAACTGAGCTAATCACCCCTGCGATTTGCGAAAACGCTATTAGACCAAATAATCGGCCTTCATGCAAGCATTATTTGACCGCCCCATTCAATCGCCTTGCAAACTCCAGTTTTCAAACGAAATAATTTCATCCTTTTTGCCGACGACGACCAATATGTCTCCGCCTTCCAAAACAAAGGAAGGAACGGGATTTTCAATCCTCGCGGTACGGCGGCGGACGAACAGCAGTTTGATGCTGTGCCTGTCCAAAGGCAGTGCGCCGATTGTTTTTCCGACGGCATAAGCCTCTTGCACCAAAGAAAAAGCATGGCGGCAAACCGTTTTTCCGTTTTCACCGAATCCCGCTTCGTCGTCGCTGCCGACAAACAGCCCCTCCAACGCGGCATAACGGCTGTGGCGGATATTTGCCATCGTCTGATAGACGTGCCGGTACGACGCGCCGTTGCCTAACATCGCATAGCCTGCCAGCACGAGTCCGGTTTCTTTGGTGTCCGACACGGCTTCTTCCGCCCCCATATCGGTAAACGTTTTCACATAATCGTCGTTGGTGGCGCGCACATATATGGGCATATTGGGATACATGGACAGCACATTGTCTAAAACGTGTTGCGTTTCGTGCATATTGTTGAGCGTAACCACCACCATTTTCGCGCGCCCCAAGCCGGCGGCTTCCAATACTTCCCTGCGTTTCGCATCGCCGAACGACACTGGCTCGCCAGCACTTCTCGCTACTTGTACACGCGCAATATCCAAATCAAGTGCGAAATACGGGATACCCTCTTGGGCAAGCACGCGTCCGACCGTCTGCCCACCCCTGCCGAAGCCGACAATCAGCACATGGTCTGACTTGCTCATGGTTTCCACCAACATGCTGTGCAAGTCAAGCGACTTCATGTCCCAGCTTGACTTGGCCAAACGCCCTACTAGCGCATCGCTGCTGCCCAACACAAAGGGGGCGATAATCATAGACAGCAGCACTGCTGCCGTCGCCGCCTGCTCCAACTCAAGGGAAACCATATTGATTTGGCTGGATATTGCCAGCATAACAAAGCCAAACTCACCCCCCTGTGCCAAGTACAGGGCAGTTTTCAAACTGTCGGCAACCGAATGCCTCATTTTGAATGCAATGGCAAATACAACCAACGCCTTCAAAATCAGCAAAATGGCCAACAGCATCAATACCTGACGCCAGCCGCCGATCAAGGCCTGCACATCCAGCTTCATACCGACCGTAATAAAAAAGAAACCGAGCAAGATATCGCGGAACGGACGGATGTCGTCTTCCACCTGGAAACGGTATTCCGTTTCCGAAAGCAGCATGCCGGCAACGAATGCACCCAACGCCATAGACAAACCTTCCAGCTCAGTCAGATAAGCCACACCCAAGGTTACCAGCAGGACATTTATCATAAACAGTTCAGACGACTTGCGTTTTGCCACCATCCTGAACCAGCGCGACATGACTTTGCTGCCTACGACGAATAATACGCCCAGCGTAATCAGCATTTTCAATCCGGCAAGGCCGAGTGCCACCCACAGGCTGCCTTCCCCGCCATTCCCCGACAACGCAGGAATCAGAATCATCAGCGGAACAACTGCAATATCCTGCATCAACAACACGCCCATTACCATCTGTCCGTGCGTCTGCCCCAATTCCGTCTTTTCCGACAAAATCCGGCTCACAATCGCCGTAGACGACATCGCCAACGCACCTGACACGGCAAACGCCCAATTGAACGGCACACCCGTCAACATAAGGATGCCTATCACCGACAGCATCGTAATACCGACCTGCAAACCGCCCAGCCCGAACACCAGCCGCCTCATTGCCCTCAGTTTGGGCAGCGAAAACTCCAAACCGATGCTGAACATCAGAAACACAATCCCGATTTCGCCCAAATAATCCGTCGCATGGCTTTTCGGAATCAGGCTGAGCATACCGGGCCCCGCCAAAAAGCCCACCAGCAGGTAGCCCAGCATGGAGGGAATGTTGAACTTGCGGCACAGGATCACCGTAATGACCGACACCAGCAAAACAATCACAATAGGGGCAAGCGAAAATTCGTTCATAGACCGTCCGAACAGGAAAAACAGACAAAATGCCGTCTGAAACGGCACACGCCGCCGCATTATAACAAAACACTACACATCACATCGTCCGAAACAGTTGCGGCATACAATTCTGCTAAAATACGCCCTTTCGATTTTGAGCCGCACACCGACATGACCGCCACAGCCGCCGCCCTGGACCGCCTGCTTCCCCAAACCCAATGCCGCGAATGCGGCTACGACGGCTGCCTGCCCTACGCACAGGCAGTCGCAACAGGCGAAGCGTACAACCTCTGCGCTCCGGGCGGTGAGGCCGTCGTCCGCGACCTTGCCGCCCTGCTCGGCAAACCCCTTGTCGCACCCGCCAAAACCCAAGCCAAAGCACTCGCCCGGATAGACGAAACCGCCTGCATCGGCTGCACCGCCTGCATCCGCGCCTGCCCTGCCGATGCCATTATGGGCGCAGGCAAACTTATGCACACTGTCATCGCCGACGAATGCACCGGCTGCGGACTCTGCGTCGCCCCCTGCCCCGTCGACTGCATCCACATGCAGCCCGTTTCCGATACCTTCCTGCCGCGCGCACGCCGTTTCAGCCTGTCCGCCGACAGCCGTTTTGCCGCCGCCGAACACGCGCGCGCACGCTACCTCAAACGCAACGAACGCAAACAGCGCGAAGCCGACGAACGCAAAGCCATGCTTGCCGAACGCGAAGCCGCCGTCCGCAACGCGCGTCCGCAAACGCCCGACACACCGGAAAAACCGTCGTTCAACCCCGCCGACCTCATCGCCAAAGCCATGGCAAAAGCGCAAACCCAACAAGACCGCCTCGTTGCTGCCGACAACCGCCAAGGCTATCAGGCAAAACAGATAGCCGAAGCCCGCGAACGCGCCGAGTTGCGCCGCGCCCAACGCGATATGAAATACGGCAGCGACAGCGAAAAAGCCGCCGCCCTCGAATACCTCAAACAATACAAAGCCAAGCAGGAAACCGCACAAAACACCGCCTCCTGACCCTTCCCCGAAATGCCGTCTGAAAACCGTTTCAGACGGCATTTTATCAAGCTCTCCGTCCGCCGCACCCGTGCCGCCCACCCTTCCGGCTGCGCCGTTTTCAATAAAATATTAATTACACGCCACTACAAATTTGCTATAATCCGCCCCGGAAATCTACCCAACCCCTCAACAAAGGAACAAACCATGGGCATCAAAGTCGCCATCAACGGCTACGGACGCATCGGCCGCCAGGTTTTGCGCGCCATCTACGATTATCAGATTCAAGACCAACTCCAAATCGTCGCCGTCAACGCCAGCGGCAGCCTTGAAACCAACGCCCATCTGACCAAATTCGACACCGTGCACGGACGCTTTGAAGCCGACGTATCCCACGACGGCGGCAACCTCATCGTCAACGGCGACAAAATCCCCTTCTTCTCGACCCGCAACCCTGCCGAACTGCCGTGGAAAGAACTCGGTGTCGATTTGGTCATGGAATGCACCGGCGCGTTCACCAGCAAAGAAAAAGCCAAAATCCACCTCGAAAGCGGCGCGAAAAAAGTCCTCATTTCCGCACCGGGCGGCGACGATGTCGATGCGACCGTCGTTTACGGCGTAAACGACGGCATCCTGACCGACGACATGACCGTCGTTTCCAACGCCTCCTGCACCACCAACTGCCTCGCCCCCGTCGCCAAAGTATTGAGCGCAAGCGTCGGCATCGTCAAAGGCGCGATGACCACCATCCACGCGCTGACCAACGACCAAACCGTTACCGACGTGCGCCACAAAGACCTGCGTCGCGCCCGCAGCGGCGTGGAAAACATGATTCCGACCAAAACCGGCGCGGCAAAAGCCGTCGGTTTGGTACTGCCCGAATTGAAAGGCAGGCTCGACGGGCTTGCCATCCGCGTGCCGACCGTCAACGTATCATTGGTAGATTTGAGCTTCCAAGCCGCGCGCGACACGACAGTCGAAGAAATCAACGCACTGATGAAAGCCGCCTCGGAAGCAGGCGCGCTCAAAGGCGTTTTAGGCTACAACACCCTGCCATTGGTTTCCATGGACTTCAACCACACCACGCAAGCCAGCCACTTCGACGCCACACTGACCAAAGTCGTTGACGGCAACATGGTCAAAGTCTTCGCATGGTATGACAACGAATGGGGATTCAGCTGTCAAATGCTGAACACTGCACGCCGCATGTTCGGTCTCGAAGTACGCCCGCTCAAATAACCCGTCAAACAAAATGCCGTCTGAAACCTGATGTTTTCAAGTTTCAGACGGCATTTTCACACAAGAACCGCTATCCCAACCTGTTGCACGCCACTTCGCAGCAGCCTACCGCCTCTTTCAAAGGTACGGCATTCAGGCTTCGGAGCCGGGCGGCAAAATCCGCAAACGGCAGCAGCTCCGAACCGAAACGGCGCATATGTTCCGTGTCCTGCTGACAGTCTATCAGTTCCACGCCCAAATCCGCCAAAAACGGCACGGCGCAGGCAAAAGCGATTTTCGACGCATCCGGTTGTAATGCGAACATCGATTCGCCGTAAAACACCCTGCCGATCTGCACGCCGTAAAAACCGCCCGCCAACCTCGTTTTACCGCTTTCATCGGGATAATGGCACTCGAACGAATGCGCGTGTCCCATTTCGTGCAGCTTCAAATATGCCGTCTGAAACTCGGGCGCAATCCAAGTCCCATCCTGATTCGGGCGCGCCGCTGCCGCACAATGCGCGACAACTTCCGCAAAACAGCCGTTTGCCGTAACCCTATATGCTCTGTTGCGCAGCGTTTTTGCCAGCGAGCGCGGAACGTGCAGACGTTCAGGAACAATCACCGCACGCGGTCCGACCGCATACCAAAAAAACCACCCGTCCCGGGAAAACCACGGAAACACGCCGTTCCGATACGCCTCAAGCAGCCGACCCGCGTCCAAATCGCCGCTCACGCCGACCAGCCCGTCGCACCGGGCCAAAGCATAGGCAGAATCGGGAAAGGCATAATCGTCAGGCGCAAGCAGCGGAATACGCATGGCAGTCCTCCATAAAACACAGACGGCATTCGAAATGACGAATGCCGTCTGAACAACAAACCGTCCGGATTTAACGTTTGCCCTTGGCCTGACAGTCGCTGCACACGCCGTACATATAAAGCGCGTGATCGACGATGCGGTAGCCGTTTTCCTCGGCGATTTTGTCTTGCAGGGCCTCGATTTCGGGATTGTGGAACTCCGTTACCTCGCCGCATTTCACACAGACGATATGGTCATGGTGGTCGCCCTTATCCAACTCATAAACCGCCTTGCCCGTTTCAAAATGATGGCGTTGCAGAATACCCGCCTGCTCAAACTGGGTCAGCACGCGGTAAATCGTTGCCACGCCGATTTCCACACCCTCTTCCAACAAAATACGGTACACATCCTCGGCACTCAAATGCTCTTCCGCATGAGTCTCGAACAAATCCAAAATCTTCAAACGCGGACCGGTAACTTTCAGTCCACTGTCTTTCAGTTGCGCAATGTTGCTGAATTTTTCCATAATATTCAATATCCCTGTAAAATAATAGACGCTATAATACGCAATTTCAGCCTGCTTGCCCACTATCACGCCATAGCAGTTTGCAATAGCAAAACCGCAACGGCGGACGGGCAGTCGGACACAAACAGGGTGAAATACCGCTTAAGCGTATGATTATCGTTCGCTTTTATAAAATATTCAAGCAGTGCTACACTAGACATCCCGATTTGCACAGAAAGGTTCTCCCGTGAACAAAACCCTCATACTCGTCCTTTCCACCCTGTTCAGCCTGACCGCGTGCAGCGTCGAACGCGTTTCACTGTTTCCCTCCTACAAACTCAAAATCATCCAAGGCAACGAACTCGAACCCCGCGCCGTCGCCTCCCTCCGCGCCGGCATGACCAAAGACCAAGTCCTGCTACTGCTCGGCAGCCCCATATTGCACAACACATTCCATACCGACCGCTGGGACTATACCTTCAACACCGGCCGCAACGGCATCATCAAAGACCGAAGCAACCTGACCGTCTATTTTGAAAACGGCGTACTCGTCCGCGCCGAAGGCGACGCCCTCCAAAATGCCGCCGAAGCCCTCCGCGCGAAACAAAACGCAGACAAACAATAAGGAACACACATGACACCGCTCAAAATCGCCATCGCAGGCGCAAACGGCCGTATGGGGCGCGTCCTCGTCGAAGCCGTCAACAACCATCCCGACACCGTCCTCTCCGGCGCGCTCGAACACTCAGGCTCAGAAGCCCTCGGACTGGACGCAGGCTACGCCGTCGGACTCAAAACCGGCATCGCCATTTCAGACGACGTTGACACCGTACTCGCACAAAGCGACGTACTCATCGACTTTACCCGCCCCGAGCCGACCCTCAAACACCTGCAAAAATGCGTTGAAAAACAAGTCAACATCATCATCGGCACAACAGGCTTCGATGATGCGGGCAAAGCCGCCATCCAAGCCGCAGGCGAAAAAACAGGCGTTGTCTTCGCCGCCAACTTCAGCGTCGGCGTCAACCTCACCTTCCACATCCTCGACACCGTCGCCCGCGTATTAAACGAAGGCTACGACATCGAAATCATCGAAGGCCACCACCGCCACAAAGTTGATGCCCCCAGCGGCACCGCATTACGCATGGGCGAAGTCATCGCCGGCGCACTCGGCCGCGACCTCAAACAATGCGCCGTTTACGGCCGCGAAGGCCACACCGGTCCGCGCGATCCTTCCACCATCGGCTTTGCCACCGTCCGCGCAGGCGACATCGTCGGCGACCACACCGCCCTCTTCGCCACCGACGGCGAACGCGTGGAAATCACCCACAAAGCCAGCAGCCGCATGACCTTTGCCGCCGGTGCCGTCCGCGCCGCAGTTTGGGTAAACGGCAAAACGGGTTTGTACGATATGCAGGACGTACTCGGGCTGAACAACCGTTAACCCCCATACAAAATGCCGTCTGAAAAGATATTGTTCAGACGGCATTTTGCCGACAGGCTCCGTATCGGCATATCAATGTTTCAACACACAGGACGACACATAAAGCGTCGCCCTATGTGTTGCCCTGATTCGGAAGGGGTTACGCCCCTCCCAAATAAAGTCTGATTCTACCGCCCCGAAGGACAGATGTCCGAGTGGCGGGGTTTCAACCGAAAAGGAAATACGATAAAGTTGCCTGCGCGGCATAACAAGCTACGGCTCGTTTAATTGAAACTCTCCTGATCTAAAAATTCCAACTCTATTTCCCGGCAAACTATATCTATGATAAAACCGGTCGGAAGATCATACCTACCGCCTATCAATTCCAACGTACCTCCATAATCCCAGATTTCATCATCTTGCTTTAATTCGCCAAGCTCTAATACATTTGTGATCTTTTTATCTTGGTTCTTCGTAGCGTATTCATATCTAAATTTTAGATAGCTGAACTGCTTGAATTTAATTTTTACCCAGTCTGAATAATTAGGCATAGGGATTTCTTGAGGTAAATCTGGATAATCCACACAATTGACGATGATATGAAGTTCATTGTTTTTTAAAGTATAGTTTAATAGAGCACCTTCAAATATATACAGAAATTGATAATCTTTTCTTGGAATAGTATAAGTTGTCATATTATTTTACCTTTTCAAAAACAATGGTTTTAAGATTTTTTAAGTCCAAGTTAGTTCCACTACTCTTATGAAATTTCAGTTGTTTAAACTCTTCCTTTAACGGCCCATTATATTTTGACCTTAATCCCATTCGGGCCAGTTCTGCTTCATTTAGAATTCCTCTTAAATACTTATTGTTTGATGTGCCATTAATCACAATTTCTCCCCCTTTTTTTGTAACACGTGCTGCTTCAAGAAGATAATCCATTAACCGCTCAACATCCCGCCTCTTCCAAAACCGCGCGCGCGGCCAAATCCGCCGTATCTTTTTTCAATAGCAGGTGTAACGCCCTGAAATCCTGTTGCAGCGCGGCAACCTTATCGGGGTGTTCGTACCAGTCCGCCAACGCCGCCGCCAGTTTTTCCGGTTTTGCTTCAGATTGCAATAATTCCGGCACGGCCTCCTTACCCAACAGGATATTCGGCAGGCCGACATGCGGCACTTTGATTTTGCGTTTCACATAAGCATAGGTCAGCGGCGAAATCTTGTAGCTGATGACCATCGGACGCTTGCACAGCGCCACCTCCAAAGTTGCCGTACCGCTCGTTACCAGCACCGCATCCGCCGCCCTGCACACCGTTTCAGACTGTCTGTCGGTTACCGTCAGCGGCAGGCCGGCAAACTCCGGCCGCTGCAAAACTTCCGCCAAACGCCGCTTCGTCGCCTCAGTTGCGGCAGGCAGCAGGAAGCGTGCGGCAGGATAGCGTTTCAACAACAATAATGCCGTCTGAAAAAACACCGGCGCCATATAATCGATTTCGCTGACGCGGCTGCCGGGCAGCAAGGCGAATACGGGAATGCCGGCATCCACGCCCAAAGTTTGCCTCGCCGTTTCACGGTCGTCTTCCAAGGGCATAAGCTGCGCCATCGGATGACCGACAAACTCCGCACGTCCGCCCGCATCGAGATAAAGCTGCGGCTCCATCGGGAACAGGCACAGCACGCGGTTGACCTGATGCACGATTTTGCCCACGCGTTCGCGCCGCCACGCCCACACCGACGGGCTGACATAATGCACGGTCGGAATCCCCGACCGTTTGAGCCGCTCCGCCACACCCAGATTAAAATCGGGCGCATCGATACCGACAAACACATCAGGTTTCAACGACAGCAAATCCCGTACCAGCCCCCTGCGTATCCGTAAAATTTCCGGCAGCCGCCTGACCACTTCGACAAAGCCGCGCACCGCCAGCCGCTCCTGATCATAAAGGCTCTCGAAACCTTCCGCCTTCATCAGTTCGCCGCCGATACCGACAAAACGCGCCTGCGGGCAACGCTTTCGGATGGCGCGTATCAGGTGCGCCCCCAATAGGTCGCCCGACGCTTCGCCGACACTGACGGCAATCAAAGGGCTTTTTTTATCAGCCATATTCGTCTGTCCCCACATACTTTCACCTCCCGATGCCGTCTGAAGGCTTCAGACGGCATCGGGGTTCACATTTTCGTCCCGTTTTCCAACATCACCGCAAACTGCGCCAAGTCCGGCGGCAGCTCCGCCTTCAACACCAGCGGCTCACCCGTGAGCGGATGGTTCAGGTGCAGCTCGGACGCGTGCAAAAACATCCGCTTCAAACCCAACTTCTGCAAACGCCGGTTCACCTGATAATCACCGTAGCGTTCGTCGCCCGCAATCGGACAGCCTTGAGATTGCAGGTGGACGCGGATTTGGTGCGTACGACCCGTTTTCAGCGTTGCCCGCACCAAAGTCAGGTGCGACAGCCCGACACCGTGCAAAATGCCGTCTGAAAAACGGCTTAACACACGGAACACCGTATGCGCAGCCTGCCCGTCCTCGCTAACGCGTACCATCTTTTCGCCTTGTGCGCCGGTATATTTGAACAGCGGCAGCCTAACGTGGAAATTGTCGTCCGGCAGTTTGCCCACCCCCAGCGCAAGGTAGATTTTTTTGGGGTGGTCGTTGCGGATGGCTTCGTGAAGTTTGACGAGCGCGCTGCGTTTCTTCGCCACCATCAACAAACCGCTCGTATCCTTGTCCAAACGGTGGACGAGTTCGAGATAACGCGCCTCCGGACGGGCACGGCGCAACTGTTCGATAACGCCGAAACTCACGCCGCTGCCGCCGTGTACCGCCACGCCGGAAGGCTTATCGATCACCAACAGCGCGTCGTCTTCGTAAACAATGTCAAATTCGCGCGCCGGCACGGCGGCACGCCTTTCAGACGGCATTTCCTTCTCCGCCGCGCGCACAGGCGGAATCCGCACCGTATCCCCCTCCGCAATACGGCTGTCGGGTTTGCAGCGTTTCTTGTTCAAGCGCACCTCGCCGGCGCGGATAATGCGGTGGATATGGCTCTTGGGCACACCCTTGAGGATTTTTATCAGATAGTTATCAAGGCGTTGCCCCGCCTCGTGTTCGGCAACCGCTATCAGGCTGACCGAACCTTTGCTTATTTCGTGCGTTTTCATCTATAATCCGAACATCCGTTTCAGCAGAAAGCGCGCCCGCCGCGCCCCCTGAAACGGTTTACTTTAAAACGGAATTTTATATTAAAAAAGCACTCCGCAAAGCATTTTCCCTGCGCCTGTTCCAAGCCGGCAGGCGCAGAACGTAGTCAAGTTTGAATTGATTTTGCCGTTTCGGTGCGGAAGTAAGACGGCAGCCGGACCCCAAGTCCCAAACGCAAACCGCCCAAAACACAGGCATCACGATAACAAGAAGAAGCCGGCACCCATTTTTCCGACCGCAGCGTTCGGAACGCGGCAGACAAACCGCCGCATCGATCTTTATAGCCTTCTGTATCCGACCCTTCCGCACACGGTTCTCCGGAACGTGCATCCCTGCGGATTTTCAACTCAAAAACTGATTACCGGTTTTATCCGAAAACATCGGAAAACCCAGCCTTACGGAATGCCGAACCGGACCGGCGCGCCCGAATGCCGCCCGTCCACGAGGTGATCATGAAAAGAATGTTATTCAACGCAACGCAGGCCGAAGAGCTGCGCGTTGCCATCGTCGACGGACAAAACCTGCTGGATTTGGACATCGAAACGCTGGGCAAAGAACAGCGCAAAGGCAATATCTACAAAGGCATCATTACCCGCATCGAGCCGTCGCTGGAAGCGTGTTTCGTCGATTACGGAACCGACCGCCACGGCTTTTTGCCGTTTAAAGAAGTCTCCCGCTCATACTTCCAAGACTACGAAGGCGGACGCGCGCGCATCCAAGACGTGCTCAAAGAAGGCATGGAAGTCATCGTCCAAGTCGAAAAAGACGAGCGCGGCAACAAAGGCGCGGCACTGACCACCTTCATCAGCCTCGCCGGACGCTATCTGGTATTGATGCCGAACAACCCGCGCGGCGGCGGCGTATCCCGCCGTATCGAAGGCGAAGAGCGTCAAGAACTCAAAGCCGCTATGGCGCAACTCGACATTCCGAACGGGATGAGTATCATCGCGCGTACCGCAGGCATCGGCCGCAGCGCGGAAGAGTTGGAATGGGACTTGAACTACCTCAAACAACTCTGGCAGGCGATTGAAGAAGCCGGCGAAGCGCATCACGACCCCTACCTGCTCTTTATGGAAAGCTCGCTGCTCATCCGAGCCATCCGCGACTACTTCCGTCCCGACATCGGCGAAATTCTGGTGGACAACCAAGAAGTTTACGACCAGGTTGCCGAGTTTATGAGCTACGTTATGCCGGGCAACGCAGGCCGTCTGAAACTCTACGAAGACCATACGCCGCTGTTCTCCCGCTTCCAAATCGAACACCAAATCGAAAGCGCGTTTTCGCGCAGCGTCAGCCTGCCTTCCGGCGGCGCGATCGTCATCGACCACACCGAAGCCCTCGTCTCCATCGATGTCAACTCCGCCCGTGCCACACGCGGCGCGGACATCGAAGACACCGCGTTCAAAACCAATATGGAAGCCGCCGAAGAAGTCGCCCGACAAATGCGCCTGCGCGACTTGGGCGGTTTGGTCGTCATCGACTTCATCGATATGGAAAACCCCAAACACCAGCGCGATGTGGAAAACGTCCTGCGCGACGCGCTCAAAAAAGACCGCGCCCGCGTGCAAATGGGCAAACTTTCGCGTTTCGGACTTTTGGAATTGAGCCGCCAACGCCTGAAACCCGCCTTGGGCGAAAGCAGCCACGTCGCCTGTCCGCGCTGCGCCGGCACCGGCGTGATTCGGGGCATCGAATCCACCGCCCTGCACGTTTTGCGTATGGTTCAGGAAGAAGCGATGAAAGACAACACCGGCGAAGTGCGCGCCCAAGTGCCCGTCGATGTCGCCACCTTCCTGCTGAACGAAAAACGCGCCGAGCTGTTTGCGATGGAAGAGCGTTTGGATGTGAACGTCGTCCTGATTCCGAACATCCACCTCGAAAATCCGCACTACGAAATCAACCGCATCCGCATCGACGACGTAGAAGAAGACGGCGAACCGAGCTACAAGCGCGTTGCCGAGCCGGAAGAAGACGAATCCGCCAAACCGTTCGGCGGCGAAAAAGCCAAAGCCGCCCGTCCCGAACCCGCCGTCAAAGGCGTGCGCCACACCAGCCCCGCCCCGACTGCCGCCCCCGAGAAAAAAACCTCTTGGTGGGACAGCTTCAAAGCATGGCTCAAACGCATTTTCGGCGGCAGCGAAACCCAAGCCGCACCCGCTGCCGAAACCTCCGAAAAACGCAGCACGGCAAACCGCAGCGGCAGCCGCGCCAACAACCGCCGCCAAAACCCGCGCCGCAGCAAACGCGAAGGCAGCAAAGTAGAAGTCCGCGAAGTGGCAGGCAAAACTGCCGGACAGGAAGCGCGTGCCGACAAAGCCGAAACGCGCAACAACGGCAACCTCCGCCGCAGCGAACGCAGCGAACGCGGCGACCGTGCCGCCGAACGCGCCAACGAAGCGGAAATCCAAGGCCGCAACGTACAGCCTGCCGCAACCGTTGCAGATGCCGCACCGTCCGAAACCGAAGTGCAAACCGGCAAACGCCGCCGCAACGGCAACCGCAACGAACGCAACCAAACCGCGCCGGAAACCGCCGCCGTTGCCGAAACAGCCGTTCAGACAGCGGAAAACACACCGTCCGAAACGCATACCGCAGAAGGCAAAGGCAGCAAGCCCAAATCCGAACGCAACCGCCGCGAACGCGACAGCCGAGATGCCAAAGAACGCCGCGAACGCAACAATCAGCGCGACCGCCGTCAAAACGGCAAAAAACGCAATATTCCGTCTGCCGCCAAAATCGAGCAGTACCTGAATATTCACGACACCGCCGACAAAGTCCGTTCCGCCGCCGCACACGTTTTCGGCGAAACCGACGCAAACGCGCCGATTACCGTCAGCATTGCCGATCCGCTCATCGCCACACCCGTTCAGACGGCATCTTCCGCCGTTTCAAACGGCGACGCACTGGTTTATGATGCGGCGGAAAAAATCCGCCGTGCCGCCGCCGCCATCCTGCCCGAAGGCGCGGCACCGAAAGCCGCAACACAGGAAATGCCGTCTGAAACCGCAACCTTTACGGCTGCGGCGGAACAGGCACGGGAAACCGCACAAACCGGCGGACTCGTCCTGATCGAAACCGACCCTGCCGCATTGAAGGCATGGGCGGCACAACCCGAAGTCCAAGCCGGACGCGGTTTGCGCCGTTCCGAACAGCCCAAGCCGTCTGAAGCCGCAAGCGTCCCTGCCGAAGAAATGATCCAAGTCGAAACCCGGCAAGGCTGAACCGACGGCGGCAAAAAGAGGTTCTGTTCCGCAGAACCTCTTTTTTACATGGTTTCGTATACCTGCAATGCCGTCTGAAACAATTTCAGACGGCATTTTTTACGGCATACGCGAATGACGGGGCTTTTATCATCTTTAAATATTGCCGCCGCCCAAAGGTCTGGATTCCCGCCTACGCGGGAATGACGGGCTAAATAATATCAAACCATAAATCCCGCCAAGAAACATTATTTTCTTCAATTAGTTGCAATTTCCAAGCCCTGTTCCATTTCTTCAACTGTTTTTCCCGAGTAATTGCGCTCTCCATCGTAGGATGCAGTTCATACCAAACCAGCATAGTAACGTTGTACCGTGATGTAAATCCCTCAACCAAATGCTCCCTATGTTGGTAAATACGTTGCACCAAATCAGATGTAACTCCAACATACAACGTGCCATTACGTTGGCTTGCTAAAATATAAACCGCAGGCTGCATATGATATCCTTTTGAATTATTTAAATTTATATTCCTACGAACACCATCCCGTGATTACTTTAACACTTCGTTATTTCCATAGCTTTCCATCATTCCCGCAACTCTTCGTCATTCCCGCGAAAGCGGGAATCTAGAATCTCTAAAGCTTCAGCTAACCTTTGAATATTGCCGCTATCTCAAGGTCTGGATTCCCGCCTGCGCGGGAATGACGGTTTAGAAGTTGCCCGAAACCTCAAAAAAAAAAAAACCGAAACCGAACAAACCGGATTACCGCAACCTTTCGTCATTCCCGTGAAAACGGGAATCTAGAACCTCAAACTTTCAGATAATCTTTGAATATTGCCGCTGCCCAAAGGTCCGGATTCCCGCCTGCGCGGAAATGACGGGTCTTTTATTATCTTTAAAGGCTGCCGCGCGCCATCTCGACGGCGGTCTCCACGGCAGTTATCAGGCTGCCGGAATCCGCCCTGCCGGTTGCCGCCAGATCGAGTGCGGTGCCGTGATCGACGGAGGTGCGGATAAAGGGCAGACCCAGCGTGATGTTCACGCCCTGCCCGAAACTGTGGTATTTCAACACGGGCAGCCCTTGGTCGTGGTACATCGCCAATACGGCATCCGCACCTTCGAGCATAAACGGCTGGAACAATGTGTCCGCCGGATACGGGCCAGCAAGGTTTATCCCTTCGCGGCGCAGGTTTTCGAGCGCGGGGATAATGGTGTCGGTTTCTTCGTGTCCGAGGTGTCCGCCTTCGCCGGCGTGGGGGTTGAGTCCGGCGACTAGGATTTTGGGATTTTTGATGCCGAATTTGTGTTTTAAGTCGTGATGCAAAATGCGTGCGACGCTTTCAATCAGCGGTTGCGTGATGGCGGCGGCAACGTCTTTCAACGGCAGGTGGGTCGTTACGAGGGCGACGCGCAGGCCTTTGCCGGCAAGCATCATCACGACCTGCCCCGTGCCGCTTTTTTCCGCCAGATATTCGGTGTGTCCGCTGAAAAAACCTGTGCTTGCGCGCGCGTCGTTGATGATGCCTTTGTGCAGCGGCGCGGTAACGATGCCGTCGAAAATGCCGTCTGAAATGCCTGCGAGCGCGGTGTCTAGGAGTTGCAGCACATAGGCGGCGTTGGCGGGATTGAGTTTGCCCGCCTCAACCGCTTTGGCGGTCGGGATGTGCAGCACTTCCAGCTCGCCGTATGCCGCGCCGCCTGATTCCGGATCGAAATCGCGCAGGACGACGCTTTTGCCCAAGGCTTCGGCGCGCGCGCGCAAAAGGTGTTTGTCGCCCAATACCGCGCAGCGGCAGGGCAGGCGTGCAAATGCCAAGTCCAAACAAATATCGGGGCCGATGCCGGCAGGCTCGCCGGAAGTAACGGCAAAAACAGGCTGTTTCATCGTGTTTGCTCCAAACAAAATGCGATTCTAACGCCGCAGCCGCGCGGCGATGTAAATTTTTCTGATTTTGTTGACAATCTGCTAGAATGGGCGTTTACAAAATTTAAACCCTGCTTACATACCGCCAATATGTGCGGGTTTCAACTTTAAGGAAGCAATATGAACGGAAACTTTACCGAATGGCTGCACGGCTGGGTCGGCGCCATCAACGATCCGATGTGGTCGTACTTGGTCTATATGCTTTTGGGTACGGGGCTTTTCTTCACCGTAACCACGGGCTTTGTCCAATTCCGCCTGTTCGGACGCAGCATCAAAGAAATGCTCGGCGGCCGCAAACAGGGGGACGACCCTCACGGCATCACGCCGTTTCAGGCATTTGTAACCGGCCTTGCCAGCCGCGTGGGCGTGGGCAATATCGCGGGCGTGGCAATCGCCATCAAAGTCGGCGGGCCGGGCGCGGTGTTTTGGATGTGGGTAACCGCCTTAATCGGTATGAGTTCGGCGTTTGTCGAATCTTCGCTGGCGCAGCTCTTTAAAGTCCGCGACTACGACAACCACCATTTCCGGGGCGGCCCCGCCTACTACATCACTCAAGGGCTGGGGCAGAAATGGCTGGGCGTGTTGTTCGCCCTGAGCCTGATTTTCTGTTTCGGCTTTGTGTTTGAAGCGGTTCAGACCAATACCATCGCCGATACCGTCAAAGCGGCGTGGGGCTGGGAGCCTCATTATGTCGGCGTTGCCCTGGTGATTTTAACCGCGCCGATTATCTTCGGCGGCATCCGGCGCGTATCTAAAGCGGCGGAAATCGTCGTGCCCCTGATGGCGGTTTTGTACCTCTTTATCGCGCTTTTCATCATTTTGACCAATATTCCGATGATTCCGGACGTGTTCGGTCAGATTTTTTCGGGCGCGTTCAAATTCGACGCGGCAGCAGGCGGCTTCCTCGGCGGTCTGATTTCGCAAACGATGATGATGGGCATCAAACGCGGCCTGTATTCCAACGAGGCGGGTATGGGTTCCGCGCCGAACGCCGCCGCCGCCGCCGAAGTGAAACACCCTGTTTCGCAAGGTATGATTCAAATGCTGGGCGTGTTTGTCGATACCATCATCGTTTGTTCTTGCACCGCCTTCATCATCTTGATTTACCAACAGCCTTATGGCGATTTGAGCGGTGCGGCGCTGACGCAGGCGGCAATCGTCAGCCAAGTGGGGCAATGGGGCGCGGGCTTCCTCGCCGTCATCCTGTTTATGTTTGCCTTTTCCACCGTTATCGGCAACTATGCCTATGCCGAGTCCAACGTCCAATTCATCAAAAGCCATTGGCTGATTACCGCCGTTTTCCGTATGCTGGTTTTGGCGTGGGTCTATTTCGGCGCGGTTGCCAATGTGCCTTTGGTCTGGGATATGGCGGATATGGCGATGGGCATCATGGCGTGGATCAACCTCGTCGCCATCCTGCTGCTCTCGCCACTGGCGTTTATGCTGCTGCGCGATTACACCGCCAAGCTGAAAATGGGCAAAGACCCCGAATTCAAACTTTCCGAACATCCTGGTCTGAAACGCCGCATCAAATCTGACATCTGGTAAATCCTGAACATACACGAGCCGCTTCTTCACGAAGCGGCTTTTCCCTTTCCGCGCACTGTATAGTGGATTAAATTTAAATCAGGACAAGGCGACGAAGCCGCAGACAGTACAGATAGTACGGAACCGATTCACTTGGTGCTTCAGCACCTTAGAGAATCGTTCTCTTTGAGCTAAGGCGAGGCAACGCTGTACTGGTTTAAATTTAATCCACTATAAAAACAGGGCGAACAAGCGTACAATCCCAACCCTTTACTTTTGAATCCGTTTCGTTTTTCAGACGGCATCCTGCTTGGAATGCCGTCTGAAACACCGTCAGGCAAGACACACATGACCCACATGATTTACCCCAAAACCTACGACGTTATCGTCGTCGGCGGCGGACACGCCGGCACGGAAGCCGCACTCGCCGCCGCCCGTATGGGCGCGCAAACGCTTTTGCTCACACACAATATCGAAACGCTCGGACAAATGTCGTGCAACCCTTCCATCGGCGGCATCGGCAAAGGGCATTTGGTACGCGAACTCGACGCGCTCGGCGGCGCAATGGCGTTGGCAACCGACAAATCAGGTATCCAATTCCGCCGCCTGAACGCCAGCAAAGGCGCGGCGGTTCGTGCCACACGCGCGCAGGCCGACCGTATCCTATATAAAGCCGCCATCCGTGAGATGTTGGAAAACCAAGAAAACCTCGACCTTTTCCAACAAGCCGTCGAAGACGTAACGCTCGAGGGCGAACGCATCGGCGGCGTAATCACCGCGATGGGCGTGGAATTTAAAGCCCGCGCCGTGGTGCTGACCGCCGGCACGTTTTTGTCCGGCAAAATCCACATCGGTTTGGAAAACTACGAAGGCGGACGCGCGGGCGACCCCGCCGCCAAATCCTTGGGCGGCCGTTTGCGCGAATTGAACCTGCCGCAAGGCCGTCTGAAAACCGGCACGCCGCCGCGTATTGACGGACGCACGATTGATTTTTCCCAGCTCACCGAACAGCCCGGCGACACACCCGTTCCGGTAATGTCTGTACGCGGCAGCGCCGATATGCACCCGCGCCAAGTGTCTTGCTGGATTACACATACCAACACGCAAACCCACGACATCATCCGCTCAGGCTTCGACCGCAGCCCCATGTTCACCGGCAAAATCGAAGGCGTCGGCCCGCGCTACTGCCCGTCTATCGAAGACAAAATCAACCGTTTCGCCGATAAAGACAGCCACCAGATTTTCCTTGAGCCCGAAGGCCTGACCACCCACGAATACTACCCCAACGGTATTTCCACCAGCCTGCCGTTCGACATCCAAATCGCCCTCGTGCGCAGCATGAAAGGCCTCGAAAACGCCCATATCCTGCGCCCCGGTTACGCCATCGAATACGACTACTTCGACCCGCGCAACCTCAAAGCCAGCCTCGAAACCAAAACCATCCAAGGCCTCTTTTTCGCCGGACAAATCAACGGCACCACCGGCTACGAAGAAGCCGCCGCGCAAGGCCTGCTTGCAGGCGTGAACGCCGTGCAATACGTCCGCGAACAAGACCCGCTCCTGCTGCGCCGCGAACAAGCCTATCTCGGCGTATTGGTGGACGACCTCATCACCAAAGGCGTGAACGAACCTTACCGAATGTTCACCAGCCGCGCCGAATACCGATTGCAACTCAGGGAAGACAACGCCGATATGCGCCTGACCGAAGACGGCTACAAAGTCGGCTTGGTGGGTGAAGCGCAATGGCGCATGTTCAACGAAAAACGCGAAGCCATCGAACGCGAAATCCAACGTTTGAAAACAATGTGGTACACACCGCAGAAACTCGCCGAAAGCGAACAAATCCGCGTATTCGGACAAAAACTCAGCCGCGAAGCCAACCTGCACGATTTGTTACGCCGCCCAAACCTCGACTACGCCGCGCTGATGACGCTCGAAGGCGCGATGCCGTCTGAAAATCTCTCCGCCGAAGTGGTCGAACAAGTCGAAATCCAAGTCAAATACCAAGGCTATATCGACCGCCAAAACGAAGAAATCGACAGCCGCCGCGACATCGAAACCTTAAAGCTGCCCGACGGCATCGATTACGGCAAAGTCAAAGGCTTATCCGCCGAAGTGCAACAAAAACTGAATCAGCACAAACCCGAAACCGTCGGGCAGGCAAGCCGCATTTCCGGTGTAACGCCTGCGGCAGTGGCATTGCTGATGGTGCATTTGAAGCGCGGGTTTAAAGACGCGAAATAAACACATCGGCGCGATGCCGTCTGAAACCCTTTTCAGACGGCATCGTACCATCCCGACAGGAAACATCATGCACATACTGACCGCCGGCGTGGACGAGGCAGGACGCGGGCCTTTAGTCGGCAGCGTGTTTGCCGCCGCCGTCATCCTTCCGGAAACATTCGACCTGCCCGGACTGACCGACTCCAAAAAACTCAGCGAGAAAAAACGCGACACGCTTGCCGAAATGATTAAAGAACAGGCGTCCGCGTGGCACGTCGCCGCCGCCACGCCCGAAGAAATCGCAAGCCTCAACATCCTGCACGCCACCATGCTCGCCATGAAACGCGCCGTTGACGGTTTGGCTGTGCGTCCCGAAAAAATATTCATCGACGGCAACCGCATTCCAGAACATTTAGGCATCCCCGCCGAAGCCGTTGTCAAAGGCGACAGCAAAATCATCGAAATCTCCGCCGCATCCGTTTTGGCAAAGACCGCACGCGATGCGGAAATGTACGCACTGGCGCAACGCCATCCCCAATACGGTTTTGACAAACACAAAGGTTACGGCACGAAGCAGCATCTGGAAGCCCTCGAAAAATACGGCGTGCTGCCCGAACACCGCCGCGACTTCGCCCCCGTCAGAAACCTGCTCGCGCAGCAGGCCTTGTTTTAAACCTGCACAAAAATGCCGTCTGAACTTCAGACGGCATTTTCAGCATCGCAACTTCAAAGAGAAAGAACCCAAACCGTCATTCCCGCGAAAAATAGAAAATCAAAAAAAACCTAAAATCCGTCATTCCCGCGCAGGCGGGAATCCAATCCGTCCGGTTTCCGTTTTTTTTGAGTTTCAGAAAACTTCCCAACCGTCATTCCCGCGAAAAACAGAAAATCAAAAAAGAAACCTAAAAGCCATCATTCCCGAGCAGACGGGAATCCAATCCATCCGGTTTCCGTTTTTTTTTTTTTGAATTTCAGGTAACTTCCAAACCGCCATTCCTGCAAAAGCGGGAATCTAGTTCGTTGAGTTTCAGTTATTTAGAATAAATTTTGAAACTTTAATCCCGTCATTCCCGCGAAAGCGGGAATCCGGAACGTAAAATCTAAAGAAACCGTTTTCCCGATAAGTTTCCGTACCGACAGACCTAGATTCCCGCCTGCGCGGGAATGACGATATTTCAGTTTTCTGTTTTTGATTTTTTTTGTTTTTGCGGGAATGACGATATAGTGGATTAACAAAAATCAGGACAAGGCGACGAAGCCGCAGACAGTACAGATAGTACGGAACCGATTCACTTGGTGCTTGAGCACCTTAGAGAATCGTTCTCTTTGAGCTAAGGCGAGGCAACGCCGTACTGGTTTTTGTTAATCCACTATAAATGACGATATAAGTATTTTTATTTTAATCCGCCATATTAACGCACTCGGCCAAACAGCATAAAGGCACGGGCAGCCCGATTTGGATTGACCTATTTCCCCGACACCCTCGCCATCAGCTCGTCCGCCAAGGCAAGATACGCCTTGGTACCCTTTGCCTGCGCGTCGTAAGCCATCACCGGCATACCGTGGCTCGGTGCTTCCGCAAGGCGGATATTGCGCGGGATGACGGTTTCAAACAGCAAATCCCCGAAATGGCTGCGCAACTGTTCGCTGACTTCGGCAACCAGCCTGCTGCGGCTGTCGTACATCGTACGCACGATGCCCGTGATGTCCAAATCAGGATTGACCGCCTGACGGATTTTGCGCACGGTCGCAATCAAATCGGAAATCCCTTCCAGCGCGTAATATTCGCACAACATCGGCACAATCACGCCGCCCGCCGCCACCAGCCCGTTAAGCGTCAAAAGCGTCAGCGAAGGCGGGCAGTCTATCAGGATAAAGTCGTAATCTTCCGCCACTGCCTTGAGCGCGTTTTTCAAACGCACTTCCCGGGCGATTTCCTGCACCAGCTCGATTTCCGCGCCGGCCAGCGCGCGGTTCGCACCCAACACAGCGTATCCGCCCTCTTTGCTGCGTACCGCCGCCGATTTCACGTCCGCATCGCCCAATAAGACCTGATAAACGCCGGACTGCAAACTCGCCTTGTCGATACCGCTGCCCGTCGTCGCATTACCCTGCGGATCCAAATCGACCACCAGCACGCGTTTGCCGCGCGATGCCAGCGAAGCCGCCAAATTTACCGTCGTCGTCGTTTTGCCCACACCGCCCTTCTGATTGGCGATGGCAAGGATGTTCACACTCATGTCCCGCCCGTGTCCCGTCTGATGTTGAAAAAAGAAAAACAGTGCGGAATTTTACCTTTATCCGCACAAAAAAGGTATTCATGTCGTCTGAAGCGCGCTCAACGCTTGCTCAGGATAACGATATGGCGTTCCGCATCCAAGCCCGGCACGTCGAGCCTTTGGACTTTTTCGACGCACACATCCTGCGGCAGGCGGTCAATTTCTTCCTGCGGATACACGCCCTTCATCGCCGCCCAGTAGCCGCAGTCTTTCAACAGATGCGCCGTCCAAGACACAAAATCCGCCAGTTCTGCAAACGCACGGCTGGTAACCACATCGGCACGCACGTCCGAAACCGCCTCCACGCGCCCCGACACCACGCGCACATTGTCCAATCCCAACTCGATAACCGCCTGCTGTAAAAAAGCTGTTTTCTTCGTATTCGCATCCAAAAGGGTTATCTGCACATCCGGACGGCACACTGCTGCCGGAATGCCGGGTTGTCCGCCGCCCGAACCGACATCCAGCATCGTCTGCACACCCTCGATATGGGGCAGCAGCGTCAGGCTGTCCAAAAGATGATGGACAATCATTTTTTCCTCGTCGCGCAGGGCGGTCAGATTGTAGGTTTTGTTCCACTTTTTCAACAAATCCACATAGGCCAAAAGCCTGTCCTGTGCCGTTTCCGAAATATCCAGCCCCATCGCGGCAATGCCTGCACGCAGGCGTTCTTTGCGTTCCATATCCCTATCCTGTCCATGTTCAGGCGTAATGTTAACGGAAAAACATGCCGTCTGAAACCGCGTATCGGCGTTTCAGACGGCATTCCCGTTCCAACCTATTTTTTCCTGTGAAACACCACCGGCTGCACCGGCGCGCGCGTCAGGCGTTTGGGCAGCGTCAGCATCGCCACCAGCCACACGGCAAACGCATATTCCGACACCGCCTCCCCGCGCAGCCCGCCCAAAGCCTCACTGCCCAACAACAGCTCGAAAATCCAAGCCACCGCTGCTGCCGCGCAAGCCGCCACGCCCGACAGAAACAGCGCGTAACGGGAATGCCGCCGCATCATCTTTTTGTATGCCAGTTTCGTCAGACCCGCCGATACAACCACATTCAAAAACGCAAACACACCGAACACAAACCAAACAGTGCCGTCCCAACCGCCACGCCAGCCGAATCCGCCGTCCGACACCGACACCAGCAGCCCCGTCCGTCCGAACGCAAATGCCAAGGCATCATGCACCGACAGTGCGAACGGCAGCGTCAAAAACACTAGCCCCGCAAACAAAGCCGCATAGGGATATTTCTCGTTCACAAACATCGCCGTCCCCCTCTTCCGAAACAGACCGAATTATATAGTGGATTAACAAAAATCAGGACAAGGCGACGAAGCCGCAGACAGTACAGATAGTACGGAACCGATTCACTTGGTGCTTGAGCACCTTAGAGAATCGTTCTCTTTGAGCTAAGACGAGGCAACACTGTACTGGTTTTTGTTAATCCACTATACCGCGCACTGCCTTGCCGCCCGCCCGAAAAGTTGCACAAACAACCGTTCATATATATCATAACGAAAAACGCCGGTGTAGCTCAGTCGGTAGAGCAGCGCATTCGTAACGCGAAGGTCGGGGGTTCGATTCCCTTCTCCGGCACCAATACCAAGCACAGACCCTCCCTTCCCCGGGAAGCCTGTGCTTTTTCGCATTTCCGCTTCAGACGGCAACCGATATGAACACCTCGCAACGCAACCGCCTCGTCAGCCGCTGGCTCAACTCCTACGAACGCTACCGCCACCGCCGCCTCATCCACTCCGTCCGGCTCGGCGGAGCCGTCCTGTTCGCCACCGCCTCCGCCCGGCTGTTCCACCTCCAACACGGCGAATGGATAGGTATGACCGTCTTCGTCGTCCTTGGTATGCTCCAGTTCCAAGGCGCGATTTACTCCAAGGCGGTGGAACGTATGCTCGGCACAGTTATCGGGCTGGGCGCGGGTTTGGGCGTTTTATGGCTGAACCAGCATTATTTCCACGGCAACCTCCTCTTCTACCTCACCGTCGGCACGGCAAGCGCACTGGCCGGTTGGGCGGCGGTCGGCAAAAACGGCTACGTCCCTATGCTGGCGGGACTGACCATGTGTATGCTCATCGGCGACAACGGCCTCCACTGGCTCGACAGCGGCCTGATGCGCGCCATGAACGTCCTCATCGGCGCGGCCATCGCCATTGCCGCCGCCAAACTGCTGCCGCTGAAATCCACACTGATGTGGCGTTTCATGCTTGCCGACAACCTGACCGACTGCAGCAAAATGATTGCCGAAATCAGCAACGGCAGACGCATGACCCGCGAACGCCTCGAAGAGAACATGGCGAAAATGCGCCAAATCAACGCACGCATGGTCAAAAGCCGCAGCCACCTCGCCGCCACATCGGGCGAAAGCCGCATCAGCCCCGCCATGATGGAAGCCATGCAGCACGCCCACCGTAAAATCGTCAACACCACCGAACTGCTCCTGACCACCGCCGCCAAGCTGCAATCTCCCAAACTCAACGGCAGCGAAATCCGGCTGCTCGACCGCCACTTCACACTGCTCCAAACCGACCTGCAACAAACCGTCGCCCTTATCAACGGCAGACACGCCCGCCGCATCCGCATCGACACCACCATCAACCCCGAACTGGAAACCCTCGCCGAGCACCTCCACTACCAATGGCAGGGCTTCCTCTGGCTCAGCACCAATATGCGTCAGGAAATTTCCGCCCTCGTCATCCTGCTGCAACGCACCCGCCGCAAATGGCTGGATGCCCACGAACGCCAACACCTGCGCCAAAGCCTGCTTGAAACGCGGGAACACGGCTGACGGCCGGACACGATGCCGTCTGAAACGCCTACCGCTTCAGACGGCATCCCCAATCCACCTACCTTGTCGTTATGCCCGAATAACGGTACTATTCGCAGTTAACAGTTTTCATACCGTCTGAAAGGTTTGAAGCGCGTTTCAGACGGCTGCCCGCTTACCTTATCTTACCGAAAGAACAATATGATCAACGATATTCAAAAAACAGCCGAAAGCAAGATGCAGCGTTCGGTCGAAGTACTGAAAGAAAATCTGGCGAAAGTGCGTACTGGCCGCGCGCATACCGGCCTGCTCGACCAAGTGGAAGTCGAATACTGGGGCAGCATGGTCCCCGTCAGCCAGGTTGCCAACGTAACGCTTCTGGACGCGCGCACCATCGGCGTGAAACCGTTTGAAAGCAATATGGCGGCCAAAGTCGAGAAAGCCATCCGCGATTCAAACTTGGGACTGAACCCGGCAGCGGTCGGCGACCTGATTCGCGTGCCGATGCCCATGCTGACCGAGGAACGCCGCAAAGACCTGATTAAAGTCGTACGCGGCGAAGCGGAAGAAGGCCGCGTCTCTATCCGCAACGTGCGCCGCGATGCCAACGACCACATCAAAAAACTCCTCAAAGACAAAGAAATTTCCGAAGACGAGGCACGCCGGGGCGAAGAGGCGGTTCAAAAACTGACCGACAAATACATTGCCGAAGCCGACAAACTCCTGACTGCCAAAGAAGAAGATTTGATGGCGGTTTAACCTGCACGGTCCGGCGTTCAGACGGCATTTGAACGCCGAACCGCGAAAGGCAGACATGAAAAGCAGCACGCAGGCCGTTTTGGAACACACCGCCATCCCGAGGCATATCGCCGTGATTATGGACGGCAACGGCCGTTGGGCGAAAAAGCGTTTCCTCCCGCGCATAATGGGACACAAACGCGGTTTGGACGCGTTGGAAAATATGGTGAAGCATTGCGCCAAACTGGGTGTGCGATATCTGACCGTATTTGCCTTTTCAACCGAAAACTGGCGCCGCCCCGAAGACGAAGTTTCGTTCCTGATGGGGCTGTTTTTACAGGCTTTGCAAAAACAGGTACGCCGCCTGCACGAAAACAATATGCGCCTGAAGATATTGGGCAGCCGCGAACGCTTCAACTGGCAGATTCTGCAAGGCATCGAAGAAGCGGAAGCGTTGACGGCAAACAATACCGGCCTGACCCTGAGCATTGCCGCCGATTACGGCGGCCGCTGGGATATTTTGCAGGCGGCAAACAAACTGATTGCCGAAGGCGTATCCGAGATTACGGAAGACACGCTGGCGAAACACTTGATGCTGGGCGATGCACCGGAACCGGATTTGTTCATCCGCACCGGCGGCGAAACGCGCATCAGCAATTTCCTGCTCTGGCAAATGGCTTATGCCGAACTGTATTTCACCGACATCCTGTGGCCCGATTTCGACGAAACCGCCTTAGATACCGCCGTCGCTTCGTTCCAAAAACGCGAACGGCGGTTCGGACGCACCTCCGAGCAACTGCCTATCGAACAGCAAAGGAACTGAATATGCTGAAACAACGGGTAATGACCGCCATGTGGCTGCTGCCGCTGATGCTGGGCATGCTGTTTTACGCACCGCAATGGTTGTGGGCTGCATTTTGCGGACTGATTGCCCTGATTGCCTTGTGGGAATATGCCCGTATGGGCGGCTTGTGCAAAATCAAAACCAACCATTACCTCGCCGCAACCTTGGTTTTCGGCGTGGTTGCCTATGCGGGCGGCTGGATGCTGCCTAATTTGGTTTGGTATGTTGTTTTGGCATTTTGGCTCGCCGTTATGCCTTTATGGTTGAGATTCAAATGGAGGCTCAACGGCGGTTGGCAGGTTTATGCCGTCGGCTGGCTTTTGGTCATGCCGTTTTGGTTCTCGCTCGTATCCCTGCGCCCGCATCCCGATGACGCCCTGCCGCTGCTCGCCGTCATGGGTCTAGTCTGGGTTGCCGACGTTTGCGCGTATTTCAGCGGCAAGGCGTTCGGCAAACACAAAATCGCACCGGCAATCAGCCCCGGCAAAAGCTGGGAAGGCGCAATCGGCGGTGCGGTTTGCGTGGCCGTGTACATGACTGCCGTACGAAGTGCCGGCTGGCTGGCATTCGATACAGGTTGGTTCGATACCGTGTTAATCGGTTTGGTGTTGACCGTTGTCAGCGTATGCGGTGATCTGTTGGAAAGCTGGCTCAAACGTGCGGCGGGCATCAAAGACAGCAGCAAGCTGCTGCCCGGACACGGCGGCGTGTTCGACCGTACCGACAGCCTGATTGCCGTTATCAGCGTCTATGCGGCGATGATGTCGGTTTTAAATTGATTCTATGCCGTCTGAAAACGCTTCAGACGGCATCCGGTATAAAGTTATCCTCATTATGACACCACAAGTCCTGACCATATTAGGCAGTACCGGCAGCATAGGCGAAAGCACGCTGGACGTTGTCTCCCGCCACCCCGAAAAATTCCGCGTATTCGCGCTGGCAGGGCATAAGCAGGTCGAGAAACTGGCGGCTCAATGTCAAACGTTCCACCCCGAATATGCCGTCGTTGCCGATGCCGAACACGCCGCCCGGCTCGAAACCCTGTTGAAACGCGACGGCACGGCAACTCAGGTTTTACACGGCGCGCAGGCATTGGTCGATGTTGCGTCTGCCGGCGAAGGCGGCGGTGTCATGTGCGCCATTGTTGGTGCGGCGGGGTTGCCTTCCGCGCTCGCAGCGGCGCAAAAAGGCAAAACCATTTATCTGGCGAACAAAGAGACGCTGGTGGTTTCCGGCGCGTTGTTTATGGAAACCGCGCGCGCAAACGGCGCGGCAGTGTTGCCCGTCGACAGCGAACACAACGCCATTTTCCAAGTTTTGCCGCGCGATTACACAGGCCGTCTGAACGAACACGGCATCCGTTCGATTATCCTGACTGCTTCCGGCGGCCCGTTTCTGACCGCCGATTTAAACACGTTCGACCGCATTACGCCCGCCCAGGCGGTCAAACACCCCAATTGGAGCATGGGGCGCAAAATCTCCGTTGATTCCGCCACCATGATGAACAAAGGTTTGGAGCTGATTGAAGCGCATTGGCTGTTCGACTGTCCGCCTGACAAGCTCGAAGTCGTCATCCATCCGCAATCCGTGATACACAGTATGGTGCGCTACCGCGACGGCTCTGTGTTGGCGCAACTGGGCAATCCCGATATGCGTACGCCCATCGCCTATTGTTTGGGCCTGCCCGAGCGCATCGATTCGGGTGTCGGCGACCTGGATTTCGACGCATTGTCCGCACTGACTTTCCAAAAGCCCGACTTTGACCGCTTCCCCTGCCTGAAACTCGCCTATGAAGCCATGAATGCGGGCGGAGCCGCGCCCTGCGTGTTGAACGCCGCCAACGAAGCCGCCGTCGCCGCCTTTTTGGACGGACAGATTAAGTTTACCGATATTGCCAAAACCGTCGCCCATTGTCTCGCACAAGACTTTTCAGACGGCATAGGCGATATAGGGGGGCTCTTGGCGCAAGATGCCCGGACACGCGCACAGGCGCGGGCATTTATCGGCACACTGCGCTGATGCCGTCTGAACACCGTTATCAAAGGAAAACCATTTGCACACCCTACTTGCCTTTATCGTTGCCATCCTGATTTTGGTCAGCCTGCACGAATTCGGACACTACATCGTCGCCAGATTGTGCGGCGTAAAAGTGCTGCGTTTTTCCATCGGCTTCGGCAAACCGTTTTTCACCCGAAAGCGCGGCGACACCGAATGGTGCCTCGCCCCGATTCCGTTGGGCGGCTACGTCAAAATGGTCGATACGCGCGAAGGCGAAGTATCAGAAGCCGATTTACCCTACGCTTTTGACAAACAACACCCCGCCAAACGCATCGCCATCGTCGCCGCCGGCCCGCTGACCAATCTCGCACTGGCGGTTTTGCTTTACGGCTTGAGTTTTTCCTTCGGCGTAACCGAAATCCTCCCCTATGTCGGCACAGTCGAACCCGGCACCATTGCCGCCCGTGCCGGCTTCCAAAGCGGCGACAAAATACAATCCGTCAACGGCGTTGCCGTCCAAGACTGGGGCGGCGCGCAAACCGAAATCGTCCTCAACCTCGAAGCCGGCAAAGTCGCCGTCGGCGTTCAGACGGCATCGGGCGCGCAAACCGTCCGCACCATCGATGCCGCAGGCACGCCGGAAGCCGGCAAAATCGCAAAAAACCAAGGCTACATCGGACTGATGCCCTTTAAAATCACAACCGTTGCCGGCGGCGTGGAAAAAGGCAGCCCCGCCGAAAAAGCAGGCCTGAAACCGGGCGACAGGCTGACTGCCGCCGACGGCAAACCCATCGCCTCATGGCAGGAATGGGCAAACCTGACCCGCCAAAGCCCCGGCAAAAAAATCACCCTGACCTACGAACGCGCCGGACAAACCCGCACCGCCGACATCCGCCCCGATACTGTCGAACAGTCCGACCACACCCTGATCGGGCGCGTCGGGGTGTTCCCCCGGCCCGACAGGGCGTGGGACGCGCAAATCCGCCGCAGCTACCGCCCGACAGTTGCACAAGCATTCGGTATGGGCTGGGAAAAAACCGTTTCCCACTCGTGGACAACCGTCAAATTTTTCGGCAAACTGATTAGCGGCAACGCCTCTGTCAGCCATATTTCCGGGCCGCTGACCATTGCCGATATTGCCGGGCAGTCCGCCGAACTCGGTTTGCAGAGTTATTTGGAATTTTTAGCACTGGTCAGCATCAGCCTCGGCGTGCTGAACCTGTTGCCCGTCCCCGTTTTGGACGGCGGCCACCTCGTGTTTTATACTGCCGAATGGATACGCGGCAAACCTTTGAGCGAACGCGTCCAAAACATCGGTTTGCGCTTCGGGCTTGCCCTCATGATGCTGATGATGGCGGTCGCCTTCTTCAACGACGTTACCCGGCTGCTCGGTTAGATTTTACGTTTCGGAATGCCGTCTGAAACCGCATTCCGCACCACAAGGAACTTACGATGAAACTGAAACAGATTGCTTCCGCACTGATGATGTTGGGCATATCGCCTTTGGCATTTGCCGACTTCACCATCCAAGACATCCGCGTCGAAGGCTTGCAGCGTACCGAGCCGAGCACCGTATTCAACTACCTGCCCGTCAAAGTCGGCGATACCTACAACGACACACACGGCAGTGCCATCATCAAAAGCCTGTACGCCACCGGTTTCTTTGACGACGTGCGCGTCGAAACTGCGGACGGGCAGCTCCTGCTGACCGTCATCGAACGCCCCACCATCGGCTCGCTCAACATCACCGGCGCAAAAATGCTGCAAAACGACGCCATCAAGAAAAACCTCGAATCGTTCGGGCTGGCGCAGTCTCAATACTTTAATCAGGCGACACTCAACCAGGCAGTTGCCGGACTGAAAGAAGAATACCTCGGACGCGGCAAACTCAATATCCAAATCACGCCCAAAGTGACCAAACTCGCCCGCAACCGCGTCGACATCGACATCACGATTGACGAGGGCAAATCCGCCAAAATCACCGACATCGAATTTGAAGGCAACCAAGTCTATTCCGACCGCAAACTGATGCGGCAGATGTCGCTGACCGAAGGCGGCATTTGGACATGGCTGACACGAAGCAACCAATTCAACGAGCAGAAATTTGCCCAAGACATGGAAAAAGTAACCGACTTCTACCAGAACAACGGCTACTTCGATTTCCGCATCCTCGATACCGACATCCAAACCAACGAAGACAAAACCAAGCAGACCATCAAAATCACCGTCCACGAAGGCGAACGTTTCCGCTGGGGCAAAGTCTCCATTGAAGGCGATACCAACGAAGTCCCCAAGGCCGAACTGGAAAAACTGCTGACCATGAAACCCGGCAAATGGTACGAACGTCAGCAGATGACCGCCGTTTTGGATGAGATTCAGAACCGTATGGGTTCGGCAGGCTACGCCTACAGCGAAATCAGCGTACAGCCGCTGCCAAACGCCGAAACCAAAACCGTCGATTTCGTCCTGCACATCGAACCGGGCCGGAAAATCTACGTCAACGAAATCCACATCACCGGCAACAACAAAACCCGCGACGAAGTCGTCCGCCGCGAATTGCGCCAAATGGAATCCGCGCCTTACGACACCTCCAAGCTGCAACGTTCCAAAGAGCGCGTCGAGCTGTTGGGCTACTTCGACAACGTACAGTTTGATGCCGTCCCGCTTGCCGGCACGCCCGACAAAGTCGATTTGAACATGAGCCTGACCGAACGCTCCACCGGCTCGCTCGACTTGAGCGCGGGCTGGGTGCAGGATACCGGCTTGGTCATGTCCGCCGGCGTATCGCAGGACAACCTCTTCGGTACGGGCAAGTCGGCCGCCCTGCGCGCCTCACGAAGCAAAACCACGCTCAACGGCTCGCTGTCGTTTACCGACCCGTACTTCACGGCAGACGGGATCAGCCTGGGCTACGATGTTTACGGAAAAGCCTTCGACCCGCGCAAAGCATCGACCAGCATCAAACAATATAAAACCACCACGGCCGGCGGCGGCGTAAGGATGGGTATCCCTGTTACCGAATACGACCGCGTCAATTTCGGGCTGGCGGCGGAACACCTGACCGTCAACACCTACAACAAAGCACCCAAACGCTATGCCGACTTTATCAAACAATACGGCAAAACCGACGGCGCAGACGGCAGCTTCAAAGGCTGGCTGTACAAAGGTACCGTCGGCTGGGGGCGCAACAAAACCGACAGCGCGTTATGGCCGACGCGCGGCTACCTGACGGGCGTGAACGCCGAAATCGCCCTGCCCGGCAGCAAACTGCAATACTACTCCGCCACCCACAACCAAACCTGGTTCTTCCCCCTGAGCAAAACCTTCACGCTGATGCTCGGCGGCGAAGCCGGCTATGCCAACGGCTACAGCAAAACCAAAGAAATCCCCTTCTTTGAAAACTTCTACGGCGGCGGTCTGGGTTCGGTGCGCGGCTACGAAAGCGGCACGCTCGGCCCGAAAGTGTATGACGAATACGGCGAAAAAATCAGCTACGGCGGCAACAAAAAAGCCAACGTCTCCGCCGAGCTGCTCTTCCCGATGCCGGGTGCAAAAGACGCGCGCACCGTCCGCCTGAGCCTGTTTGCCGACGCAGGCAGCGTGTGGGACGGCAAAACCTACGACGACAACAGCAGCAATTCCGCGACCGGCGGCACCGGCGCTGCCGGCACGTCCGGCGGCAGGGTTCAAAACGTTTACGGCGCCGGCAATACCCACAAATCGACCTTCGCCACCGAATTGCGCTATTCCGCCGGCGGCGCGGTTACCTGGCTCTCGCCTTTGGGCCCGATGAAATTCAGCTACGCCTACCCGCTGAAGAAAAAACCGGAAGACGAAATCCAACGCTTCCAATTCCAACTCGGCACGACGTTCTAATCCCGCAAATGCCGTCTGAAGCCCTTCAGACGGCATTTCGCGGCAACATCCGAAGGAGTTTTACCATGACCCGTTTTACCCGCGCGTTTGCCGCCGCCCTGATCGGTTTGTGCTGCACCGCAGGCGCGTACGCCGACACCTTCCAAAAAATCGGCTTTATCAACACCGAGCGTATCTACCTCGAATCCAAGCAGGCGCGCGAGATTCAAAAAACGCTGGACGGCGAATTTTCCGCCCGCCAGGACGAATTGCAAAAACTGCAACGCGAAGGTTTGGATTTGGAAAGGCAGCTTGCCGAAGGCAAACTCAAAGACGCAAAAAAGGCGCAAGCCGAAGAAAAATGGCGCGGACTGGTCGCGGCGTTCCGCAAAAAACAGGCGCAGTTTGAAGAAGACTACAACCTCCGCCGCAACGAAGAGTTTGCCTCCCTCCAGCAAAACGCCAACCGCGTCATCGTCAAAATCGCCAAACAGGAAGGTTACGATGTCATTTTGCAGGACGTGATTTACGTCAACACCCAATACGACGTTACCGACAGCGTCATTAAAGAAATGAACGCCCGCTGACCCTTTCAGACGGCATACCGAACAGGAAAACCATGATTCCGGCCACCTACACCCTGTCCCAAATCACCGCGCGGCTCGGCGGCGAATGGCGCGGCGAGGACATTTCCGTTACCGCCGTGCGCCCGCTCGCAGACGCGCAGGCGGAACACATCAGCTTCCTCGCCAACCCGAAATACAAAGCCGAAGTCCACGACAGCAGCGCGGGCGCGGTCATCGTTTCCGCCAAAGCGGCAGACGGATTTGAAGGGCGCAACCTGATTGTCGCCGACGACCCCTATCTCTATTTCGCCAAAGTCGCGCGCCTGTTTTCACCCGTCGTCAAAGCGCGCGGCGGCATCCATCCGACCGCCGTCGTCGAACCGGGCGCAACCGTTCCCGCAAGCTGCGAAATCGGCGCGAACGCCTACATCGGCGCGAACACCGTACTCGGCGAAGGCTGCCGCATCTTGGCAAACGCCGTCGTCCAACACGATTGCAAACTGGGCGACGAAGTCGTCATGCATCCCAACGCCGTCGTTTATTACGGCTGCACACTCGGCAGACGCGTCGAAATCCACAGCGGCGCAGTCATCGGCGCAGACGGCTTCGGACTCGCCTTCGCCGGCGACTCGTGGTTTAAAATCCCGCAAACCGGCGCGGTAACGCTGGGCGACGACGTGGAAATCGGTTCGAACACCAACATCGACCGGGGCGCGATGAGCGACACCACCGTCGGCAACGGCACCAAAATCGACAACCAAGTCCAAATCGGACACAACTGCAAAATCGGTTCGCACACCGTCATCGCCGCCAAAACCGGCATTTCCGGCAGCGTAACCATAGGCAGCTACTGCATCATCGGCGGCGGTGTCGGCACGGTCGGACACATCGAAATCGCCGACAAAACCACCATCGGCGGCGGCACGTCCGTGACCCACAGCATTACCGAAAGCGGCAAACACCTCGCCGGCATCTTCCCGATGTCCGAGCATAAAGAATGGGCGCGCAACGCCGTCCATATCCACCGCTTAAGCGAAATGAACAAACGCCTCAAAACACTGGAGCAGCAGCTTTCAGACGGCAAAGACACGCAATAAATCCAAACCGATTTTTCCAAGGAACACAAAAACATGGACGTTCAACTCCCCATCGAAGCCAAAGACATCCAAAAACTCATCCCCCACCGCTATCCGTTTCTCCAGCTCGACCGCATCACCGCCTTCGAGCCGATGAAAACCCTGACCGCGATTAAAAACGTCACCATGAACGAGCCGCAGTTCCAAGGCCACTTTCCCGACCTGCCCGTTATGCCCGGCGTACTCATCATCGAAGCGATGGCGCAGGCGTGCGGCACGTTGGCGATTTTAAGCGAAGGCGGGCGCAAGGAAAACGAATTCTTCTTCTTCGCCGGTATAGACGAAGCCCGTTTCAAACGCCAAGTCATCCCCGGCGACCAACTCGTCTTTGAAGTCGAGCTGCTGACCAGCCGGCGCGGCATCGGCAAATTCAACGCCGTTGCCAAAGTAGACGGCCAAGTCGCTGTCGAAGCCGTGATTATGTGCGCCAAACGCGTGGTTTGAGTGTTCAGAAAAAGGTCGTCTGAAAGTTTCAGACGACCTAATAAAAAGAAAACCCACCGGTTTAGGTTTATTCAAACCCAGGGACACGGTGGGGATTAGTTTCATCTGACTATATCAAATATAGTTTGAAACGTCAATTTAAAAATAAAGAATCAGGGGTTAGCGTGAATTATAAGGAATGCTGTAGTATTTTTTCTGATTTCAGAATGGAACGGTATAAAAATGCCGTTGGGGAAGACAAAGCAGCTGAATTGTATTTATTGAATTTATCTTTATCAAGAGAACTTTTTCATGTTGTTTCAATATTTGAGATTGTTTTAAGAAACAAAATTGACATTTGCCTTCAGCAGGCGTTTAAAGACGGAAACTGGTTATATGATAGCATACAGCCACAAACGAATCCTGCATTGAAATATCAAGGTTGCTTTTTAAGAAATGGTACGAAAGAATCTGCTGAATTAATCAAGGTTGCATTATCTAAAATACAAAATAATAGCGGAGGAAAGTTTGACCACAACCAATTGGTTGCAGGACTAGGATTCGGTTTTTGGCGGTATCTGTTTGCAGGAGGGAAAGATGCCCAATTTGATGCTACAGGGAAAGTATTGATGAAAGTTTTTCCCAAAAAGCCCAAATCTACACCAAGTGTGCAATATAACCAAAAATGGATTTTTCGAGAACTTTCCAATATTAACAATTTCCGTAATCGTTTGGCACATCACGAGCCGATTTGTTTTAAAGGTGCAATAAAAGATACCGGCTACGCTAGAAATATTCACCAATCTATTTTTGAACTGCTTAATTACATGGATGTAGATACTGCTTCAGTATTTAGCCATTTTGGCGATCAAGTGATTGCGGTCTGCGATGAAATCGACAAACTGTGATTTTCTATTATTTGTCTTAACAAGCAGCGGAGTATTAAAAACATGACCCTCATCCACCCGACCGCCGTCATCGACCCCAAAGCCGAACTCGACTCCGGCGTCAAAGTCGGCGCATACACCGTCATCGGCCCCAACGTCCAAATCGGCGCGAATACCGAAATCGGCCCGCACGCCGTCATCAACGGTCATACCACCATCGGCGAAAACAACCGCATTTTCCAATTTGCCAGCCTCGGCGAAATCCCGCAGGACAAAAAATACCGCGACGAGCCGACCAAGCTGATTATCGGCAACGGCAACACCATCCGCGAATTCACCACCTTCAATTTAGGCACGGTAACCGGCATCGGCGAAACCCGCGTCGGCGACGGCAACTGGATTATGGCGTACTGCCACCTCGCGCACGACTGCGTGGTCGGCAACTACACCATCTTCGCCAACAACGCCTCGCTTGCCGGACACGTTACCATCGGCGACTACGTCGTTTTGGGCGGCTACACGCTGGTTTTCCAATTCTGCCGCATCGGCGACTACGCCATGACCGCCTTCGCCGCAGGCGTACACAAAGACGTACCGCCCTACTTTATGGCATCGGGCTACCGCGCCGAACCGGCGGGGCTCAACAGCGAAGGCATGCGCCGCAACGGTTTTACCGCAGAGCAGATTTCCGCCGTCAAAGACGTGTACAAAACCCTCTACCATCGCGGCATTCCGTTTGAAGAAGCCAAGGCAGACATCCTCCGCCGCGCCGAAACCCAAGCCGAGCTTGCCGTATTCCGAGACTTTTTCGCACAATCGACGCGCGGCATCATCCGCTAACCGTACCCTTTTGATGCCGTCTGAAACCTCCAAAAGCGTTTCAGACGGCATTTGCGCTATAATTCAAACCATCAAATCATCTTATTTCTCAGGGCTTCATATGTTAGACAAATACAATCCCGCCGAAATCGAATCCAAACACTATCAAAACTGGGAAACCCAAGGTTATTTCCAGCCCGATATGGATTTAACCAAACCGTCTTTCTCCATCCAACTGCCGCCGCCGAATGTAACCGGCACGCTGCACATGGGCCATGCCTTCAACCAAACCATCATGGACGGCCTGACCCGCTACTACCGCATGAAAGGCTGCAACACCGCCTGGATTCCCGGCACAGACCACGCGGGCATCGCCACGCAAATCGTGGTCGAGCGTCAGCTTGCCGCGCAAAACGTGTCCCGTCATGACTTGGGGCGCGAAAAATTCTTGGAAAAAGTGTGGGAATGGAAAGAAGTTTCCGGCGGCACGATTACCCAACAAATGCGCCGCGTGGGCTGCTCTGCCGACTGGACGCGCGAGTATTTCACGATGGACGACGTGCGCGCCGAAACCGTAACCGAAGTGTTCGTGCGCCTGTATGAACAGGGCTTGATTTACCGCGGCAAACGCTTGGTGAACTGGGATCCCGTGCTTGGCACGGCAGTGTCTGATTTGGAAGTGGAAAGCGTGGAAGAACAAGGCTCTATGTGGCACATCCGCTATCCGCTGGCCGACAATCCTGCCGAAGCCGTTATCGTGGCGACCACCCGTCCCGAAACGTTGCTGGGCGACGTGGCCGTTGCCGTCAATCCCGAAGACGAACGTTACACCCACTTAATCGGCAAAGAATTAATCCTGCCGCTGACCGGCCGTACCATCCCCGTGATTGCCGACGAATACGTTGAAAAAGACTTCGGCACCGGTTGCGTGAAAATCACGCCTGCACACGACTTCAACGACTATGAAGTCGGCAAACGCCACGACACGCGCCTGATTAATGTGTTCGATTTGGAAGCCAAAGTGCTGGCAAACGCCGAAGTGTTCAACTTCAAAGGCGAAGCGCAATCAGGCTTTGCCCTGCCTGAAAAATATGCAGGTTTAGACCGCTTTGCCGCGCGCAAACAAATGGTTGCCGATTTGCAGGAACAAGGCTTGTTGGTCGAAATCAAAGCGCACACGCTGATGACGCCAAAAGGCGACCGTACAGGCTCAGTGATTGAACCTATGCTGACCAGCCAATGGTTTGTCGCCATGTCCGCCACGCCAAACGGCGGCGAACCTGACAGCGAATACAAAGGCTTGAGCCTCGCAGACAAAGCCAAAAAAGCCGTCGACAGCGGCGCAGTGCGCTTTATCCCCGAAAACTGGGTCAACACTTACAACCAATGGATGAACAACATCCAAGACTGGTGTATTTCGCGCCAACTGTGGTGGGGGCATCAAATCCCCGCGTGGTACGACAACGAAGGCAATGTGTACGTCGCCCGCAATCAGGAAGAAGCTGAAAAACAAGCCGGCAAAACAGGCTTGACCCGCGAAGAAGACGTATTGGACACATGGTTCTCCTCCGCGCTCGTGCCGTTCTCCACGCTCGGCTGGCCGTCTGAAACCGACGAACTCAAAGCCTTCCTGCCGTCTAACGTCTTGGTAACCGGCTACGAAATCATCTTCTTCTGGGTGGCGCGCATGATTATGATGACCACCCACTTCACCGGCAAAGTACCGTTTAAAGACGTGTACATCCACGGCATCGTGCGCGACCACGAAGGCAAAAAAATGTCCAAATCCGAAGGCAACGTCATCGACCCCGTCGATTTGATTGACGGCATCGACTTGGACAAGCTGCTGGTGAAACGCACCACCGGTCTGCGCAAACCCGAAACCGCGCCGAAAGTGGAAGAAGCCACGAAAAAACTCTTCCCAGAAGGCATTCCGAGCATGGGCGCGGACGCATTGCGCTTCACCATGGCGAGCTACGCCAGCCTCGGCCGCAGCGTGAACTTCGACTTCAAACGCGCCGAAGGCTACCGCAACTTCTGCAACAAAATCTGGAACGCCACCAACTTCGTCTTGATGAACACCGAAAACCAAGACTGCGGCTACGGCGCAACCGCCACCGAACCGCGCGGCTATTCCTTCCCCGATATGTGGATTGTAGGCCGTCTGAATCAAACCATCGAGCAGGTTACGCAAGCCTACGAAACCTACCGCTTTGATTTGGCGGCAGAAACCCTGTACAGCTTCGTGTGGAACGACTATTGCGACTGGTATTTGGAACTCGCCAAAGTGCAGCTCCAAACCGGCTGCGCCAGCCGCCAGCGCGCCACACGCCATACCTTATTGCGCGTACTCGAAGCCGCCCTGCGCCTGCTGCACCCGATTATCCCGTTCATTACCGAAGAACTGTGGCAAACCGTCGCTCCTATGTGCGACGCGAAAACCGCCGACAGCATCATGCTCGCCCGCTTCCCCGAAGCTGACGGCGGCGATATTGTTCAGACGGCATTCGAGCAAATGACCGTGTTGCAGGATTTGATCGGCGCCGTCCGCAACCTGCGCGGCGAAATGGGCATCCAGCCTAATGTCAAAGCTCCGCTGTTTGTCGAAAGCGCGGACGACTTGGCGGACTACCTCAAATACCTGCCGATGATGACCCGCCTGACCGAAGCACGGCAAGTCGCCGCCCTGCCCGAAAGCGAAGACGCGCCCGTCGCCGTCTGCAACGGCGCGCGCCTGATGCTGAAAGTCGAAATCGACAAAGCCGCCGAAACCGCCCGCTTGAGCAAAGAAGCCGAGAAGCTGCAAAAAGCCTTGGACAAACTCAACACCAAACTCTCCAAACCCGGCTACACCGAAAAAGCCCCGGCGCATCTGGTGGAAAAAGACAAAGCCGATTTGGTGGAATTGGAAGACAAAATGGCAAAAGTGCAAACTCAGTTGGCGAAGTTGAAAGACTGATTTGATTGAATAGACAAGGCCGTCTGAAAACCTGAAACCAGAGTTTTCAGACGGCCTCATCAAAAGGAAATCAAATGATGGACTTCATCGTGCCTATATTGCTCGTCGTCGCCATCGTCGTACTTCATATTCATACCTGCTTTACCGAAGCCGTCCACCTCAACAAATGGCGACCGTGGCTGATTATTCTATTGTTGATTCTGACCGGCACTTGGTTTATCTACTTCGTCAGCCGTACCGCACTGATGAAGCTGGGTGTCCAACTGGTGCTGATTGCCGGCCTCGTGATTTATATTTCTTGAACGTCCGCCTGTGGCAGAATACCCGCAAAGGTCGTCTGAAAAATGTTTTTCAGACGGCCTCTTTTAAGAAAGGAAATAGATGTTTCAACATACAGGACGACACATAAAGCGTCGCCCTATGTGTTGCCAAGGGTTACGCCCCTCCCAAATAAAGTCTAATCCTGCCGCCCTAAAGGGCGGGGTTTCAACCGAAAAGGAAATACGATGAAACTCTTTATTCTGCCGGTACTTTTATCCGCAACAACCGCCTTGGCTTCTCCGATTGTCGGTACATGGCATTGCATCGGCACTGATGAAAACATTCACAGTGATACAAAAGTCGAATATCTTCAGGACGGCAGTTTCCGTGGCGATGCCATACTCAAAATTGATGATGACGGCAATATCTTGGCATACCGTGTTGTCGGCGAAGGGAAATGGCGTCTTGAAAACAATGCCTTGACGCAAAGCCAAATCAAATATAGCGAAGTTTCACGGCAACACAGCCCCGAAACACTGGCGTGGTTGGAAAAGTCGGAGGATGGACGACTCTTGGAAAGCATGATGCACACCGGATTGGTCGCGCAGATGGACAAACCCGGAAAAGATGAAATATATCAAGCGGATAAAACAGGAAAATTGGTGTCTGAAGACGGAATTTCCCGTGAGGTATGTACGAAAGTGAAGTAAAACACGATTGCAGGTCAAATCGGTTTGCCTGATTGACGGCAGAGATAACAAATGCCGTCTGAAACCCGTTTCAGACGGCATTGCCTGCGCCTAATCGTAGATAAAACTTACCCCGTGAAGCTGCGACTGCATAATCGCCGCCTTCATCGCCGACAACGCCTTCGGACGGACAAAATTGCGGCGGTATGCCAATACGACCCGCCGGCTTGGCGGCGTACCTTCAAACGGAATAATGCTGAACAGCATATGGTCGTTCTCGGTCAGCGCGGTTGCCGGCAACACGCTGATTGCCAAACCGCTGGCGACCATATGGCGGATTGTATTGATCGAGCTGCCCTGCAATGTATTGGTCAGCCCCTGTATGCGCTGTTTCGCCGCCAATTCGGAACAGCTTGAGAGTACCTGATCCCGCATACAGTTGCCTTCCGTCAGCAGCAAAACCTGCTCCTCACCCAGCATCCGGGGCGAAACGGCATCCAGTTCCTCAAATGAATGCCCTTTCGGGACAATCACGAAAAACGGTTCGTCATACAAGGGTTCGGTAACAATGCCCGGCTCTTGAAACGGTTCGGCAACGATAATCGCGTCAACGTCCCCGCGTTTGAGCGACTCGGTCAAAGTATGCGTGTAATTCTCTTCCAACATCAAAGGCATTTTCGGTGCAGTACGGCGCAACGAAACAATCAATTTCGGCAGCAGGTACGGCGCAACCGTAAAAATCAGCCCGAGTTTGAACGCACCCTCCAGCTCGTTTTGTTCTTCATTTGCCAAATGCCTGATAAGCTCCGCCTCTTCCAATACCTTACGCGCCTGTGCAACGATACGTTCCCCCGCCTCGGTCGTAATAATATCGTTGCTGCTCCGGTCAAACAAAGAGACGGCAAGCTCTTCTTCCAATTTCTTAATGGCAATAGACAAAGTGGGCTGGCTGACAAAACAACGCCGCGCCGCCCGACCGAAATGACGTTCTTGGGCGACTGCGACGATGTACCGCAATTCGGTTAAGGTCATGTCCTATACCTTTTTCTGTTCCGGCAAAGTAATGTTCAACTCAAGCACATCCATACCATCCTGCTTTTCTTGGGAAATACGGATATTGTCTAATGAAACATTCACATATTTGGACAGGACTTCCATCAACTCTTTACGTAAAGTCGGCAGGTAATCCGGAGCCTGACCTTCTTGGGCGCGCTCTTGGGCAATGATGATTTGAAGGCGGTCGCGGGCAACGGTTGCCGTTTTCTGCTTTCTGCCGAATAAAAGTTCGATCAATGACATACCTTATCCTCCGAACAGACGTTTGAAGAAGCTTTTTTTCTCAGCTTCCAAGAAACGCATTTCACGGTTCTCGCCCAAAAGACGGGCAATAACGTCCTTATATGCCTCGGAAGCCGCTACGCTGTCCTGATGGATGACCGGTTCTCCGGAATTGGATGCCTGCAAGACGTTTTGGGATTCGGGAATCACACCCAGCAAAGGAATACGCAGAATATCGCAAATATCCTGTACAGACAGCATTTCGCCTTTTGCCACACGTTCGGGAGAATAACGCGTAATCAACAGATGTTCTTTAACCGAACCGCCTTGCTCTGCCTTACGGGATTTGCTTTGCAAAATTCCCAAAATCCTGTCGGAGTCACGCACACTGGAAACCTCAGGATTGGTCGTTACAATGGCTTCATCAGCAAAATACAACGCCATCAATGCACCCTGCTCAATACCGGCGGGAGAGTCGCAAATAATATACTCAAAACCCATTTTCTTGCCGGACAGCTCCTGCATCACTTTTTCGACACCCTCGCGTGTCAAAGCGTCTTTATCCCGAGTCTGGGAAGCCGGCAAAATAAACAGGTTTTCACAATTTTTATCTTTAATCAAAGCCTGGTTGAGTGTCGCCTCACCCTGAATGACATTGATCAGGTCATAAACGACACGACGCTCGCAACCCATAATGAGGTCGAGGTTACGCAAGCCCACATCAAAATCAATTACCGCCGTTTTATATCCGCGTAATGCCAAACCTGTCGCAATACTGGCACTGGTAGTCGTTTTACCGACACCGCCCTTACCTGAAGTTACTACAATAATTTTTGCCACAATATTTCCTTTTTAAAATATCAAACAATTACTCTGAGCCAATTGCACTGATAACCAACCGGTTATCCTGTAACAATATCTGTACCGGCTGCTTGTGCAGATGATCCGGCAAATCCTGTTCAAAATTACGGTAAATACCCGCCACAGAAACCAGTTCTGCCTGCATGGAATGGATAAATATGCGGGCAGAAGTATCACCCTTGGCACCGGCCAAAGCACGCCCCCTCATCGGCGCATAAATATGTATATTGCCATCCGCAATCAATTCCGCCCCCTGACTGACCGCCCCTGTAACAATCAAATCGCCATCTTCGGCATAAACCTGCTGACCAGTACGGACAGGGGATGTAATCAATACTGTTTTCCTTGCTTTCTGACCATCCTCCGTTTTCTGCACCTCAACCTGACCCAGTTCTTTGACATTTTCCGAATGAGACAGACAAAACAGCAAATGATACTTCATAGCCACAGCAGCCCAACGTTCATCAGAATGCTTCAGACCCAAAATTTGCATACCATGCCTTGAAAACAACGAAACCAATGCAGCAAGATCCAAAGACTCGGGATAATCAAACTCTTGAACATCCAGAACAAATGGAACAACACCAGACTCTTGAAACTTCTTGCCTAATTTGACCAACACATCTTCCAAATTAAACAAGTCTGATGTATGCAAAGATATAGACAATACGTCCATCTTTGTCGACTTTATATCGAAGGCATTCATCATATAGACCATCATAGAATTTTTTAATGATGTAAGTTTACCGCGCAAACCCTAGCTATTCAATTAATATTTTAAACATAATAGCCAATACCCTATTACCTATCAGATATTGCAAAAATAACGCCACCTGCTTTTCGGCAGATGGCGTTATACGACTAAAATTACTCAGCAGCCGGTTTGTCAACCAATTCAACCAGTGCCAGAGGTGCATTATCACCTTTACGGAATCCGTATTTCAACACTCGAACATAACCACCGTTACGAGCAGTAAAACGAGGACCCAAATCGCCAAACAGTTTTACCACAACATCACGGTCGCGAGTACGGTCAAATGCCAAACGGCGGTTTGCCAATGACGGTTTTTTACCCAATGTAATCAACGGCTCTACTACACGGCGCAATTCCTTGGCCTTAGGCAGAGTTGTTACAATAGTTTCGTGAGTCAATAATGAATTCGCCATATTACGCAGCATTGCAGCACGATGACTGCTGGTACGGTTTAATTTGCGATTGCCATTACGATGACGCATATCAATTATCCTTTAATTCTTCATTAAGGCTTTTCCAAGCCTACAGGTGGCCATGCTTCCAACTTAGAACCCAGTGTCAAACCTTTAGATGCCAATACTTCCTTAATCTCATTCAAAGATTTACGTCCCAAATTCGGCGTTTTAAGAAGCTCGGTTTCAGTGCGTTGAATCAAATCGCCAATATAATAAATATCCTCAGCTTTCAAACAATTAGCTGAACGTACTGTCAATTCCAGATCATCCACCGGACGCAAAAGAACAGGGTCGATAGGAGGTGCTTTTTCTTCAACCTCCTCCACAGGCGTACCCTGCAAATCAGCAAAAATAGACATCTGATCAATCAAAATACGTGCTGCACTGCGTACAGCTTCCTCAGGATTAATAGAACCGTCGGTTTCGATATCCAAAACCAACTTATCAAGATCCGTCCGCTGCTCTACACGTGCAGGTTCAACCTCAAAGCTAACACGGCTGATGGGCGAAAAGCTCGCATCCAACTGGATTGCACCAATCTGACGGTTCTCATCACGAACTACCTGACGACCTGAAACAGATTGATAACCACGACCTTGCTCTACTTTAATTTCCATCTCAATTTGACCGTTATCAGCCAAATGACAAATGACATGACCAGGATTCAGAATTTCTACATCATGCGGCAACTCAATATCACCGGCAGATACGACACCTGAACCTGATTTCTTCAACACAAGTTGAACTTGGCTACGACCATGGAGCTTAAATACAATACCTTTAATATTCAGCAAAATGTCAACAACATCTTCCTGAACACCATCAACAGTAGAATATTCGTGTAATACACCGGCAATAGCCACTTCAGTAGGAGCAAAACCATTCATGGATGACAGTAAGATACGGCGCAAAGCATTACCTAAAGTATGACCGAAACCACGTTCAAATGGCTGCATAGATACTTTTGCACGAGTTGCAGAAAAAGTATTTACATCAATTTGACGAGGTTTCAAAAATTCGGTTGTGCTATTCTGCATTTAACTGTCCCTCACTGAGCTAGCATTATTTAGAGTAGAACTCTACCACCAGCTGTTCATTAATATCACCGGTCAATTCCGAGCGATCCGGCATGTTTTTGAACACACCCTCAAGTTTATCCGCATCTACAGAAACCCAACCCGGCAAGCCGATTTGAGTTGCCAAACCCAATGCTTCTTGAATACGTACCTGTTTTTTGGCTTTTTCACGAACTGAGACAACATCACCAGCTTTCACTTGGAAAGAAGGAATATTGACAACTTGTCCATTTACAGCTATCGCCTTATGAGAAACAAGCTGTCTTGCTTCAGCTCGGGTAGAACCGAAACCCATACGATAAACGACATTATCCAAACGAGATTCCAGCAATTGCAACAGCAACTCGCCAGTAGAACCTTTACGACGATCAGCTTCTGCGAAATAACGACGGAACTGACGTTCTAATACGCCATAAATACGGCGGATTTTTTGTTTTTCACGCAACTGCAAACCATAGTCTGACAAACGCGGTTTTTTTGCACCATGCTGACCAGGAGCGGAATCAATTTTACATTTAGAATCCAAAGAGCGGCGCGCACTCTTCAAAAACAAATCCGTACCTTCGCGACGTGCCAACTTACATTTAGGGCCAATATAACGTGCCATGTTTCAAATCACTCCAATATTAAATACGACGTTTTTTAGGCGGACGGCAACCGTTATGAGGCAACGGGGTAACGTCAGTAATGCTGGTAATCTTGAAACCAAGAGCGTTTAAAGCACGTACAGAGGATTCGCGACCAGGACCTGGGCCTTTAATACGAACCTCTAAATTTTTAACGCCATACTCTTGGGCAACTTTACCAGCTGCTTCTGCTGCAACTTGTGCTGCAAATGGTGTACTTTTACGAGAACCTTTAAAACCAGCGCCGCCAGAGGTAGCCCAAGACAACGCATTGCCTTGACGGTCAGTGATTGTAATGATGGTATTGTTGAAAGATGCATGAACGTGCACAATACCCTCACTCACGGTTTTACGTACTTTTTTACGTACACGTGAAGCTGTGTTTGCTTTAGCCATTAATAAAATTCCTTAAAATTTATTTCTTACCAGCAATCGCTTTACGCGGACCTTTGCGGGTACGCGCATTTGTACGAGTGCGTTGACCGCGGCATGGTAAGCCGCGACGATGACGGAAGCCACGATAGCAGCCCATGTCCATCAATCGCTTGATACTCATAGTTACTTCACGACGCAAATCACCTTCTACTTCATACTTGGCAACTTGATCACGTAAAGCATCTAATTGAGTCTCGTCCAAATCTTTTGCTTTAGTATCAGGCGCAATATTTGCAGCCTCACAAATCAATTTAGCACGAGTAGCACCAATACCGTAAATAGCCTGAAGACCAATTACGATGTGTGCGTTATTAGGGATATTTACCCCTGCAATACGAGCCATATTTTTTCCTTTTTAGGGCAAAGTGTGTCACTATATCACAGAATCACATTAAAAGAAATATTCCATTAACCTTGACGCTGTTTGTGACGGGGATCAGTACAAATTACACGAACTACACGATTTCGACGAATAATCTTGCAATTTCGGCAAATTTTCTTAACAGATGGTTGTACACGCATTTTATTTTCCTTTTATTGGTTTATCTTGCTCTGAAAACAATTCGAGCCCTAGTTAGATCATAAGGTGTCAGCTCTACTGTGACCTTATCTCCCGGAGAAATACGAATGTAATGCATCCGCATCTTCCCAGAAATATGACCCAATACAATATGGTCATTCTCAAGTTTTACTTTAAATGTTGCATTAGGTAAAGTTTCAAGAATTTCACCTTGCATTTGGATAGTATCTTCTTTCGCCATAATTCTATTTCCGAGAAAATGATTTCATTTCTGAACGAGTCATTAACTTATCATACTGTTGAGTAAGCCTATACGAATTTATTTGTGTACTAAAATCCATCGTTACAACAACTAGAATCAACAAAGACGTGCCACCCAAATAAAAAGGTACATTTAAAACCGTAGTTAAGAACTCTGGAATTAAACAAATAGTTGTAATATAAAGAGCTCCAAACAATGTCAAACGTAATACAACTTTTTCTAAATACCTAGAGGTCTGCTCACCAGGTCTAATCCCAGGAACAAAAGCACCACTCTTTTTTAAATTCTCTGCCATTTCTTTAGGGCTAAAAAACAAAGCCGTATAAAAATAACAAAAGAAAATAACTGTCGCTGCAAATAAAGCCATATACAGCAATTGACCGTGTTGTAACAATCCAGCTATTTTGTGCAAAACACTATTTGTATCAGCCGAACCAAACCAACCTAAAAGAGTAGATGGAAATAGAATAATACTGGAAGCAAAAATTGGGGGAATAACACCAGCCATATTCAACTTGAAAGGCATATGCGTATTTTGACTACCCACCCCGCCATTAAACTGGCGTTTTGCATAATGAATAGGAATCTTCCGCTGTGCACTTTCAAAGTATACAACCAAATAAATTAATAATAAGGCACCAAATACAACAAGCAACGCCGTAAGCATACTCATAGAACCTTGGTTCGTCAGTGTAACCAGCTTTGCAATACCCGAAGGAATACCTGAAGCAATACCTGCCGTAATGATTAAAGAAATACCGTTCCCGATACCCCTTTCAGTAATTTGCTCCCCAAGCCACATAAGAAACATGGTTCCCGTTACCAAAGAAACTACCGTGGAAACATGAAACTCAAATGAACTTGTTACAACAACTCCTTGCTGAAATACGAAAGATGCAACACCTAGACTTTGAAGAATTGCTAACAAAACAGTACCATACCTAGTATATTTCGTAATTACCTTTCTACCAGCCTCCCCTTCTTTTTTTAAAGCTTTCAATGATGGCAAAATTTCAGAAGCGAGCTGTACAATAATAGAAGCTGAAATATATGGCATGATTCCTATTGCAAATATACTAAAGCGCTCTAACGACCCACCGGAAAACATATTCAACATTCCCAGGATGCCGTTTCCAGCGCTTTCGTATAATTTAGCTAAAGCAACAGCATCAACTCCAGGTACGGGTATATGGGCACCAATTCGAAAAACAATCAATGCCCCAAATAGAAACAAAAGACGTTTCTTAAGATCTCCAAACTTGGATAAACCTGATGACGTTTGTTGATTAGCCACAATATTAAACCTTACATTTCAATCTTACCACCAGCAGCCTCGATAGCAGCTCTCGCACCTTTGGTAACTTTAATACCCTTCAAAGTAACTGCCTTAAAAATTTCACCAGAAGCAATAACTTTAACATTAGAGACTGTAGATGCAATCAGACCTGCTTGCTTTAAGACCAAAATATCAATCTCATTAACAGTAATTGATTCCAGTTCACTTAAACGAAGCTGTGCATTAGCTGATGCTGTTAAAGATTTAAAACCTCTTTTAGGGAGGCGTCGTTGCAAGGGCATTTGACCACCCTCGAAACCCACCTTATGAAACCCACCAGACCGGCTCTTTTGACCTTTATGACCACGACCACCTGTCTTACCCAGGCCACTACCAATACCACGGCCTACACGACGACTAGCGTGAGTAGCACCCTCAGCAGGTTGAATAGTATTCAAAAACATATTAAGACTCCACTTTCAACAAGTAGCTGATTTTATTGATCATACCACGGTTTTCAGGGGTATCCAAAACCTCTACTGTATGCTCACGGCGACGCAAACCTAAGCCACGAGCACAAGCACGATGAGATTCAATTGTACCAATCAGGCTCTTAACCAATGTAACTTTAATCTTTTTTTGCTCAGTCATGGTTAGCTCCCAAAATATCTTCTACTGTCAAACCACGTTTAGCAGCAATATCAGCAGGGGTATACAGTTTAGACAAACCGTCCAATGTAGCACGTACAATATTGTAAGGGTTAGTAGAACCATGCACTTTGGCTGAGATATTATGGATACCCATAGCATCAAATACTAAACGCATTGGACCACCAGCTTTTACACCGCTACCTTCTTTAGCAGGTTGCATAAATACTTTAGTAGCGCCATGACGACCAATAACTTCATGATGAATCGTACCATTTTTCAAAGGTACTTTAATCATAGAGCGGCGTGCTTGATCCATTGCTTTTTGAACAGCAACTGGCACTTCTTTTGATTTACCCTTACCCATACCGATGCGACCATCGCCATCACCAACAACAGTCAGTGCAGAGAAAGCCATAATACGGCCACCTTTAACTACTTTAGTCACGCGATTAACTGCGACCATCTTTTCAATCAGGCCGTCACCGCGTTCTTCAATTTCATGTTTTGCCATCTGAAAGTCTCCAAATATTAGAAGCTTAAACCATTTTCACGTGCAGCTTCAGCCAAAGCTTTCACACGACCGTGATATTGGAAACCTGAACGGTCAAAAGCAACTTTTTCAACACCTACTGCTTTAGCTTTTTCAGCAATACGCTTACCAACTACAGCTGCTGCTTCAACGTTGCTACCTGATTTCAGGCTACTACGTACTTCAGCTTCCAATGTAGAGGCTTGAGCCAATACTTTATCACCTTCAGCACTAATTACTTGAGCATAAATATGATTATTGCTGCGGAACACACATAATCTTACCATTTTCAAGTCCGCAATACGCGCACGGGTTTTGCGTGCACGACGGAGTCGGGTTGTATGTTTATCCATTAGTGAACCTCAATTATTTTTTCTTGGCTTCTTTCATCACTACTACTTCACCTACATAACGAACACCTTTGCCTTTATAAGGCTCAGGAGAACGGAATGCACGAATTTCAGCAGCGACTTGGCCAACCACTTGTTTATCTGCACCAGTCAAAACGATTTCTGTTTGGCTAGGAGTTTGAACAGAAACACCTTCAGGCATTTCATATACGATTGGATGAGAGAAACCCAAAGATAAGTTCAAAACTTTGCCTTGCGCTTGGGCACGATAACCCACACCAATCAATTGAAGTTTTTTCTCAAAACCTTCAGAAACACCCTTAACCATGTTATTAACCAATGCACGAGCAGTACCAGACATAGCATTAGCCTGTTTACTGTCATTTTTTGCAGCAAAAGTCAATTTACCATCGTTTAGTTCAATAGCAACATCGGAATGCAAAGGAAAGGACAGTTCGCCATGTTTACCTTTGATTACCAATGCATCTGTTCCGAATTTTACTTCTACACCAGCAGGAACAGTCACTGGGTTTTTTGCGACGCGTGACATTTACATTTCTCCACTAGGCTACGATGCACAACAACTCACCACCAACACCCTCAGAACGGGCTTTGCGATCAGTCATCACACCTTTAGAAGTACTAACAATAGCGACACCCAAGCCATTCATTACGCTAGGGATCTCGCTTGATGCTTTGTAAATACGCAAACCAGGACGTGAAACACGTTTAATTTGCTCAATCACAGGGCGACCTGCATAGTATTTCAATTGAATTTCCAATACCGGTTTTGCATCAGCAGAAACCGTAAAATCCTCGATATAGCCTTCATCTTTCAGAACTTTTGCAATTGCACATTTCAATTTTGAAGAAGGCATGGCAACAGTTGCTTTATTAGCACGTTGCGCATTGCGAATACGAGTCAACATATCGGAAATAGGATCATGCATACTCATTATTTATACTCCTATTACCAGCTAGCTTTAACAACACCGGGAATCTCGCCACGCATAGCGATTTCACGGATTTTAATACGACCCAAACCAAATTTACGGAAAGTGCCACGAGGACGACCTGTTAAAGCACAACGACGACGTTGACGTACAGGTGCTGCATTACGCGGAATGGATTGAAATTTCAAACGTGCTTCAAAGCGTTCTTCTTCAGTCGCATTAGCATCATTAATAACAGCGAAAATTGCCTCACGTTTAGCTGCAAACTTTTTCGCCAATGCTTGACGTTTCAGCTCACGATTAATAAGTGCTTTCTTAGCCATAATTATCCTTTAAACGGAAACTTGAACAGTGACAACAAAGCTTTCGCTTCTTCATCAGTTTTTGCAGTAGTTGTAATAGTAATATTCAAACCACGCAAAGCATCAATTTTATCGTACTCAATTTCCGGAAAAATGATTTGTTCGCGAACACCCATATTGTAATTACCACGACCATCAAATGACTTACCGCTTACACCACGAAAATCTCGAACACGAGGCAATGCAATAGTAATCAAACGGTCCAAAAATTCAAACATTTGATCACGGCGCAAAGTAACTTTACAACCGACAGGGTAGTTGTCACGAATTTTAAAACCAGCAATAGATTTACGGGCTACAGTTACAACAGGTTTCTGACCGGCAATTTTTTCCAAATCAGACACAGCGTGTTCCATTACTTTCTTATCAGCAACCGCTTCGCCAACACCCATATTTAAAGTAATCTTTTCAATACGAGGCACTTCCATAACCGATTTGTAACCAAACTGTTTAACCAACTCAGGAACAACAGTACTTTTATAAAACTCTCTCAAACGAGCCATGTTATCTCCTTATGCTCCAATGATAGAGCCATTAGATTTGAAGAAACGAACGCGCTTAATTTTGCCTTCAGTTTCAATCAATTTAATACCAACACGGTCTGCTTTGTTTGTCTCGGGATTCAGAATTGCAACATTAGAAATATCCAAAGGCATTTCTTTTACAATAATACCACCCTCAACTCCGCGCATTGGATTCGGCTTCTGATGACGCTTAACAACATTTACACCAGAAACAATTACCTTACCACCAAGTACACGGATGACCTGACCCCGCTTACCCTTGTCTTTACCTGCGATAACAACAACTTGATCGCCTTTAACAATCTTATTCATTCCACCACCCCTTACAATACTTCAGGAGCCAATGAAACGATTTTCATAAATCGCTCAGTACGCAGCTCACGAGTTACAGGACCAAAAATACGAGTACCCAGAGGTTCGAGCTTATTATTTAACAACACAGCAGCATTGTTATCAAACTTAATCAAAGCCCCATCAGGACGACGAACACCTTTTGCAGTACGAACAACAACAGCATTGTAAACATCGCCCTTCTTGACACGACCACGCGGAGCCGCATCTTTAATTGCAACTTTAATAATATCGCCAACCGAAGCATAGCGACGCTTAGACCCACCCAATACCTTGATACACATTACTCTACGCGCACCAGAGTTATCAGCCACATCTAAGATGGTCTGCATTTGAATCATGTTATTACCTTTAAATTAACCAACTTAATTTACCACTTTCAGATAACTTACAGCAAAGCCGCTGCTTATTAAATGAAACCTTACGGTTCAAGTAAACCAGTCTTGGACCCCGAAAGGGAAGAAACTTCCAGAAGAAACTGAAAGACAGGAAACGAAGTTTACACGCAAATTAAATTTGCTGCAATACTTCGTTTCCCATTTCAAGCACGTTGCTTTAATTCTTAAACAGAACGTGCTTTCTCAACCAGCTCACTGACAATCCAAGATTTAGTTTTTGATAATGGACGGGATTCCGATATAACAACTACATCACCAATTCCATATTGATTATTTTCATCATGGGCATGGATTTTAGTAGATAATCGAATAATCTTACCATACAGCGGATGTTTTACTTTACGCTCAACCAATACTGTTACGGTTTTATCCATTTTGTCGCTTACTACTTTGCCTTGCAAAGTACGAACATTTTTAGTTTCGCTCATTACTTAGCACCTTTTTCAGTTAAAACGGTTTTAATACGAGCAATATCGCGACGTACACGTTTCAATTCACTTGGTTTGCCTAATTGACCAGTAGCGTTTTGCATACGTAAGCCAAACTGAGCTTTCAACAAGTCCAACAAATCTGCATTCAACTGCTCAACGGATTTGTCTTTCAATTCATTTGCTTTCATTATTGACCCACCTGTCTTACTACAAAGGTTGTAGGAATAGGCAATTTGGCAGCAGCCAACTCGAATGCTTCACGAGCCAGTTCCTCTGGAACGCCATCCATTTCATACAACACTTTACCTGGTTTAATTTCGGCAATGTAATATTCCACGTTACCTTTACCGCCACCCATACGAACTTGAATAGGCTTTTCAGTAATCGGTTTATCAGGGAATACACGAATCCAAATACGACCACCACGTTTGATGTGACGGGTCATTGTACGACGAGCAGCTTCGATTTGACGGGCAGTCAAACGACCACGACCTACGGCTTTCAAGCCGAACTCACCGAAACTTACCTTATTACCGCGAGTAGCGATGCCGGTATTACGACCCTTTTGTTGCTTACGGTATTTCAGTCTAGTTGGCTGCAGCATTACGTCTACCTGCCTTTCTTTGTTTACTCTCATGTTCGGGTTTGGAAGATTTAATATTGCCTTCCGTATAAACCCAAACTTTCAGACCCAATACACCATATGTGGTGTGTGCTTCGCTGGTTGCATAATCTACATTTGCACGTAAAGTATGCAGTGGCACGCGACCTTCACGATACCATTCGCTACGGGCAATATCCGCACCATTCAGACGGCCTGAAGTCATAATCTTAATGCCTTTAGCACCAGAACGCATTGCATTTTGCATTGCTCGTTTCATAGCACGACGGAATTGAACGCGTTTTTCCAACTGCTGGGCAATTCCGTCAGCAATAATTTGAGCATCCAACTCAGGACGGCGGATCTCTTCAATATTTACATGAACAGGCACACCCATCAAGGCTTGCAAGTCACGTTTCAAAACTTCGATATCCTCACCTTTTTTACCGATAACCACACCCGGACGAGCGGAGTGAATGGTAATGCGTGCAGATTTAGCAGGACGCTCGATCACTACGCGACCAACTGAAGCATTAGCCAATTTTTGACGCAAATAATTGCGAACATCGATATCCTGCTTCAAAACAGTAGAAAAGTCGGTGCTTTTAGCAAACCATTTTGAAGCCCAGTCTTTAGTTACCGCCAGGCGAAAGCCTGTAGGGTTAATCTTTTGTCCCATAGCTTTTCCTTAGTTACCCACTGTCACATTGATATGACAAGTTTGTTTTTCGATGCGGTTACCGCGACCCTTGGCGCGAGCTTGAAAACGTTTCAAGCTTGGACCTTTGTCAACAAAGATAGTTACCACTTTCAGTTCATCAATGTCCGCACCGTTATTATGCTCGGCATTAGCAATAGCTGACTCCAATACTTTTTTGATCAGCTCGGCACCTTTTTTAGGACTGAAAGCCAAAATATTCAAAGCTTGGGCAACGTCTTTACCACGAATCAAATCAGCTACCAAACGAGCCTTTTGAGCAGAGATACGGGCATTTTTATGTTGTGCATTTACTCTCATGATTCACCTTATTTCTTTTTAGCCTTTTTATCGGCCAGGTGGCCTTTAAAGGTACGGGTCAATGAGAATTCGCCTAATTTATGACCAACCATATTGTCGCTGATAAACACAGGCACATGGGTGCGACCGTTGTGCACGGCAATGGTCAGACCGATAAAATCAGGCAGAATGGTAGAACGACGAGACCAAGTTTTAATCGGGCGTTTGTCGTTGCTTGCGCGAGCAGCATCTACTTTTTTCAGCAAATGCAGGTCTACATATGGGCCTTTTTTCAATGAACGAGCCATACTAATTAACCTTTATTTGAGTAACGGCGACGAACAATCATGTTATCCGTGCGTTTGTTATTACGAGTGCGGTAGCCTTTAGCAGGAGTACCCCATGGGCTAACCGGTTCGCGAGCTTCACCGGTACGACCTTCACCACCACCATGCGGGTGATCGACAGGGTTCATGACAACACCACGAACGGTCGGACGAATACCGCGCCAACGATTGGCACCGGCTTTACCGATTTTTTTCAGGCTTTGCTCTTCGTTACCGACTTCACCGATGGTTGCACGGCAATCTACGTTGATTTTACGAACTTCGCCAGAGCGCAGACGGACTTGAGCGTATGCGCCTTCTTTAGCCAGCAATACCGCAGAAGCACCGGCAGAACGTGCAATTTGCGCACCTTTACCAGGCTTCATTTCAATACAGTGGATAGTCGTACCAACGGGGATGTTGCGGATCGGCAGGGTGTTACCTACTTTGATAGCAGCTTCAGCACCGGAAACCAATACAGCACCGGCTTGAATACCGCGAGGAGCGATGATGTAGCGACGCTCGCCGTCTGCATAGCACAACAGTGCAATGAAGGCAGTACGGTTAGGATCGTATTCAATACGCTCTACTTTTGCAGGGATACCGTCTTTGTTACGTTTAAAGTCTACAACACGGTAATGGTGTTTATGACCGCCGCCTTTGTGACGGGTGGTGATATGACCATTATGGTTACGACCGGCAGTAGAATTTTTCTTTTCGAGCAAAGGTGCATAAGGCGCACCTTTATGCAAACCTTCTGTTACCACGCGAACCATGCCGCGACGGCCTGCAGAAGTTGGCTTCATTTTAACAATTGCCATTTTGTTTATTCCTTATCTGCAGCTGCAGCAGCGGCTTCCAAATCCAACTCTTGACCGGCAGCCAAGCTTACATAAGCTTTTTTAACATCGCTGCGGCGGCCCAAAGTACGACCAAAACGCTTAGTTTTACCTTTAGTGGTAACGGTAGTTACAGAAGCAACTTGAACACCGAACAGCAGCTCGACAGCCGCTTTGATTTCAGGTTTGGTTGCATTTGCCAAAACTTTAAACGTCATTTGGTTGCGTTTTTCAGCCAATACGTTGCTTTTTTCAGAAACGATAGGTGCCAAAATCACTTGAGTCAAACGTTGTTGATTCATACCCATTGCTCCTCTAATTGTGCAACTGCATCTTTAGTGATGATTACTTTTTTGTAACGCAGCAAGCTGTAAGGATCAACTTGTTGAGCTTCCAAAACCAACACGTTTGGCAAGTTGCGTGAAGCCAAGTAAACATTCTCGTCGAGCTGTTTGGTTACAAACAGCACTTGCTCCAAACCCAAGTTTTTCACTTGTTCGGCAAAAACTTTGGTTTTAGGAGTTTCGGCAGTCAACGCCTCAATCGCAAACAAACGCTCGTCACGCGCCAATTGGGACAAAATAGTCGCCATACCGGCACGGTACATTTTACGGTTTACTTTTTGAGTGAAGTTTTCGTCGGGCTTGTTCGGGAACGCGCGACCGCCTTTACGCCACAGCGGAGAAGAAGTCATACCGGAACGGGCACGGCCGGTACCTTTTTGACGCCATGGTTTTTTGGTTGAGTGTTTTACTTCGGCACGGTTTTTTTGAGCGCGGTTACCGGAGCGGGCGTTTGCCAAGTAGGCATTTACCAGCTGATGAACCAACGCTTCATTGTATTCGCGGGCGAACAAAGCATCAGAAACAGACAGGCTGCCTGAAACTTGTCCTTTAGCGTCAATTACTTTCAATTCCATTACGCACCTACTTTCACGCTGGGACGAACTACAACATCGCTGTTGACCGCACCTGGAACAGCACCCTTGACCAACAGCAGTTGGCGTTCTGCATCAACACGGACAACTTCCAGTTTTTGAACAGTTGCTTTGGTGTTGCCGTATTGGCCGGCCATGCGTTTACCGGGGAATACGCGGCCCGGGTCTTGCGCCATACCGATAGAACCCGGAACACGGTGAGAACGGGAGTTACCGTGGGAAGTACGTTGGGCACCGAAGTTATGACGTTTGATCGTACCGGAGAAACCTTTACCTTTAGAGGTACCGGTTACATCAACCAGTTGACCGACTTCAAACATAGAAACGGTGATTTCGTCACCGGCTTTCAATTCAGCCAGTTTTTCTTCAGTCAAAGCAAATTCGACCAAACCGCGACCGGCTTCAACACCTGCTTTTGCAAAATGCCCGGCTTCGGCTTTGTTGACACGATTGGCTTTTTTCTGACCAAAGGTAACTTGAACGGCGGTATAACCGTCAGTATCTTTGGATTTTACTTGTGTAACGCGGTTGGCAGACATATCCAAAACGGTTACCGGAACAGAAACACCCTGTTCGTCGAACACACGGGTCATACCAACTTTGCGTCCAACCAGACCTAAAGTCATGATTATTTTCCTTTTAAAGTAAAGGGACAGGCTACGATTGGCCTGTCTTTCAGACAAAGTTAAACTTGGCACAAATGTACCAAGCTCGGCATTATATCTGACAAGTCAAAGAAATATCAACAGAAATATCAGAAATATCTTCAATATGCCGTCTGAAGCGTTTTGAATCTTCAGACAGCATAGGGTCGAGCTATTTTAAAGGATCGGTATCCGATTATCGCGGCGTATGCATCTTTCTCCGACAAACCGGAATATGGTTGATGACTGCATCCATTATTTCTTCGAGATGGTAGTTTTCGTATGCCGAATAGTAAACGGGTTTGGAAATCTGCAAACCTGTCGCTTCCAGAATCCTTTTTTGTACCGATTCGGCCTTCTCGTCTAGAAACTGTTGCAAAGCCGGCTGCGGCTGATACAGCACCTTATCCCAATAACGTCCTTTCATCGCCATATCCGCCTGATTAATCGCAACAATAACCCTATCCGGATCAATCATTTTAAGGATAACGTCCCTCAATAAATCATAAGCCGTACCCAAATCGCGGGAGCTGCCGTCAAGGATAACGAACACCAAATCTATCCAGCCCCACTGCCCATCCGAATGAGTGTAGGTTTTGGACAGGACATCAATCAGTTTTTTCCGATGGGCGCGGTCAGCCTCCTTCCCGTCGCCCAAGCCTGCGCTGTCCCAAAACCGCAACACATCGTTCAGCATATAGCTTTCGACTAATTGCGTTTCAGGATCCACGCCTGTACCTACCTTGGCTTTTTGTTCGCCAAACAAGGCATTTAAGGTTGAGGACTTGCCGACACCTGTCGCACCGACAAGCAAGACATCCAGAGGACGGAAACCGGCTGCTGCGACTTTTTGCCCGATTTCAGAAATTCGGTAACGATGCATATACGCTCCTATCAGCTAAACCAAGAGGTAAACGTGCTAATCGCCCCTCTAATCATCCCTCCAATCGCTCTTGCAGCACTATCAATCAGAGTCCCGACACCGCTCGCTATCGTTGAAACAGCTTCTTTAACCACGCCTCCCGCAGCCCCCAATATTTTCTCCAGCGCACTGCCGATACTGCTGTCGATTTCTTGCCGCTCCTCCTGTTTGCGGCGGCTGGTATCTCGTTCGATTTCTTCCACATTGATCTTCTCTGCCACAATCACTCGTTTTTCAGACGGCATAGCAGTAATGATGTAACGCAACAGGCGGGTTATGTTATAGGGACGCTGCTCCTCATCCTCACTCTTAAAGCCTGCTGAAAAATAAATCGGATTGACCGTAACTCCGGTAGCTTCCTGAATGCGCTTGCGCGTCGAACACACTTTCTCCTCCAAAAAGTTTTCCAAGGCGGCGTTCGGACGGCCGGCTTCCGCATCCCAATTTCGCCCTTTCATCGCCATATCACACTGATTAATCGCAACAAGCAACCGGTCTGTACGACCTTCCCCGCTCTTCTTCAATGTATTGATGATGACATTGTTAATCAGTTCGTATGATGTCCCCAAGTCTCTGGAACCGCCGTCAAGCAGCACCAAAACCAAGTCGATGACGGCATTGCCGTTACTGTCTTTCTCCAACAGCTTATTGATGATATTTCGCCGGTGCCGTTGGTCTGCCTTCTCTCCGTCACCCAAGCCCGGACTATCCCAAATCGTCATATTCTCCAATTCATATTTGGCAATATCCATAGTTTCAGGATCTACACCCACGCCTACTTTTGCGACTTCCTTTACCGGCCCATCGCTCTTTCCCGTTGCCTGATCTATGCTGAACAAGGCATTGATGGTGGATGATTTTCCGCAACCGGTGGCTCCGGTAATCAAAATATTGACGTGCGTGTCCTGCAAGATCTTAACCGCCCGCTCCAAATCATGCCGTTCTTCCGAATTCAATTCTTTGTTGTTCAAAATATCTTTAAAGACATTAAGTAGGCTCATCATCTTTCCTTTATTTACTTGAGAATAAAACATCATCCATCCCTGGAATCAGATGGATGCTTCTGCCCAAACCAAGCCCGATTCTACCTTTCTTCGGGGGGGGGGGGGGGCA
>NZ_CAUJAJ010000010.1 GCF_962747995.1 Neisseria viridiae
GGGGGGGGGGATTTTTGCAAAGCTGATTATCGTTTTTATTTGCGAAGTGTTGTTTTTTGTTGACAGGTTTTGTCGGAAATGTAAAAAACGGCGGAAATATAGTGGATTAACAAATGCGGGAATGACGAAGCCTGCGCGGGAATGACGAAAAGCAACCTTTCCGCGTCCTTCCCGCGAAAGCGGGAATCTAGAACCCCTAACGCGGCAGGAATCTATCGGAAATGACTGAAACCGAACAGACTGGATTCCCGCCTGCGCGGGAATGACGAGGCCTGCGCGGGAATGACGAAAAGCAACCTTTCCGCGTCCTTCCCGCCTGAGCGGGAATGACGAAGGGTTAAAGAAATGACGAGAAACGGCGGTAATTTATCGGGAATAACCGAAAACGAACGGAAATCAGGACAAGGCGGCGAAGCCGCAGACAGTACAGATAGTACGGAACCGATTCACTTGGTGCTTGAGCACCTTAGAGAATCGTTCTCTTTGAGCTAAGGCGAGGCAACGCTGTACTGGTTTTTGTTAATCCACTATAAATTTTTTTCCGCCTCACTTGAATTTGCCCGCACACACCCTAATTTTGCCGACTTATACGGGCGGGCCGGCAGGCGGCAGCCCGGTTTCCACTTCAATCTGTCCGAACCGTTCGGGCAGATGATTGTTTTCAAACCATTTATCGGAGCATAAATATGACCATCCGTCCTTTACACGACCGCGTCGTCGTCAAACGCTTGGAAGCTGAAGAAAAAACCGCATCGGGCATCGTTTTGCCGGGCGCGGCCGCCGAAAAACCCGATATGGGCGAAGTGATCGCCGTGGGCGCGGGCAAAATCGGCAAAGACGGCGCGCGCCGTCCGCTGGATGTCAAAGTTGGCGACAAAATCATTTTCGGCAAATACAGCGGCCAAACCGTTAAAGCCGACGGCGAAGAGCTGTTGGTAATGCGCGAAGAAGATATTTTCGGCATCGTTGAAAAATAAATACGGACACGATGCCGTCTGAAACGGCAAACCGCCTTCAGACGGCATAAACGGTTTTATCAGACAGTTTTAATGATTTTTGGAGAATTGAAATGGCAGCAAAAGACGTACAGTTCGGCAATGAAGTCCGCCAAAAAATGGTAAACGGCGTGAACATTCTGGCAAACGCCGTGCGCGTAACCTTGGGTCCCAAAGGCCGCAACGTAGTGGTTGACCGCGCATTCGGCGGCCCGCACATCACTAAAGACGGCGTAACCGTCGCCAAAGAAATCGAACTGAAAGACAAGTTTGAAAATATGGGCGCGCAAATGGTGAAAGAAGTCGCATCCAAAACCAACGACGTGGCGGGCGACGGTACGACTACCGCCACCGTATTGGCGCAATCCATCGTTGCCGAAGGCATGAAATACGTTACCGCCGGTATGAACCCGACCGACCTGAAACGCGGTATCGACAAAGCCGTTGCCGCTTTGGTTGAAGAGCTGAAAAACATCGCCAAACCTTGCGACACTTCTAAAGAAATCGCCCAAGTCGGCTCGATTTCCGCCAACTCCGACGAACAAGTCGGCGCGATTATCGCCGAAGCGATGGAAAAAGTCGGCAAAGAAGGCGTGATTACCGTTGAAGACGGCAAATCTTTGGAAAACGAATTGGATGTCGTAGAAGGTATGCAGTTCGACCGCGGCTACCTGTCTCCTTACTTCATCAACGACGCGGAAAAACAAATCGCCGGTCTGGACAATCCGTTTGTATTGTTGTTCGACAAAAAAATCAGCAACATCCGCGACCTGCTGCCTGTTTTGGAACAAGTGGCCAAAGCCAGCCGTCCGCTCTTGATTATCGCTGAAGACGTAGAAGGCGAAGCCTTGGCGACTTTGGTCGTGAACAACATCCGCGGCATCCTGAAAACCGTTGCCGTAAAAGCCCCGGGCTTCGGCGACCGCCGCAAAGCGATGCTGCAAGACATCGCCATCCTGACCGGCGGCACGGTGATTTCCGAAGAAGTCGGCCTGTCTCTGGAAAAAGCGACTTTGGACGACTTGGGTCAAGCCAAACGCATCGAAATCGGTAAAGAAAACACCACCATCATCGACGGCTTCGGCGACGCAGCCCAAATCGAAGCGCGTGTTGCCGAAATCCGCCAACAAATCGAAACCGCGACCAGCGATTACGACAAAGAAAAACTGCAAGAGCGCGTTGCCAAACTGGCAGGCGGCGTGGCAGTCATCAAAGTTGGTGCCGCTACCGAAGTCGAAATGAAAGAGAAAAAAGACCGCGTGGAAGACGCGTTGCACGCTACCCGCGCAGCCGTTGAAGAAGGTGTGGTTGCAGGCGGCGGTGTAGCCCTGTTGCGCGCCCGTGCTGCTTTGGAAAACCTGCACACCGGCAATGCCGACCAAGACGCAGGCGTACAAATCGTATTGCGCGCCGTCGAGTCTCCGCTGCGCCAAATCGTTGCCAACGCAGGCGGCGAGCCTAGCGTAGTCGTGAACAAAGTGTTGGAAGGCAAAGGCAACTACGGCTACAACGCTGGCAGCGGCGAATACGGCGACATGATCGAAATGGGCGTACTCGACCCTGCCAAAGTAACCCGTTCCGCGCTGCAACACGCCGCGTCTATCGCCGGCCTGATGCTGACGACCGACTGCATGATTGCAGAAATCCCTGAAGAAAAACCTGCTATGCCTGACATGGGCGGCATGGGTGGTATGGGCGGCATGATGTAAGAAATGCCGTCTGAAGCCTTCAGACAACAAGCCGCACGGTCAACGCCGTGCGGTTTTTTTGCGAATAAGTGCAGCTAAGGCGCAAACCTTAAAATTGCCAACGCCGTTCTTTGCATTGTTGTTTTTTGATACGCGTGCTTTTGTTTTATTTCCCGCCATCCCCAAAACGAAGAGCGGCAGGAATTTATCGGAAAAACAGCAACCTTTCCGCCGTCATTCCCGCGAAAGCGGGAATCTAGGTTCGTCCGGTTTCGGTTATTTCCGATAGACTCCTGCCGCGTTGGGGGTCTGGATTCCCGCCTGCGCGGGAATGACGGGACTTTAGGTTTTTGTTTTTCTGTTTTTGCGGGAATGACGGGGAAGTTTGCGGTTGTTTCTTATGAAGTGGTTTTTGTATTTGGATAAAAAATTTTTTCGTTTTCAAGCCTTCACCGCTTGCCATCGGCGTTAAATTTTTTTACGATAAGCACATAGATTGTAAACAATCGGCCACAAGCCGGTTTGTTTTTTCAGAAGACATTATCCCTGTCAGACGCTGTTTCTATATATTTCGCCTATAACGGCTTGTTTTTAATAAATAATTCAAGAGGTATCAACGTGTCTGATTCCAAAACGAAAGAACGCGCCACATTCGGCACGCGTCGCGCGTTTATGATTGCCGCCATCGGGTCCGCCGTCGGCTTGGGCAATATTTGGCGTTTCCCCTATATTGCTTTTGAAAACGGCGGCGGCGCGTTCATCCTGCCCTATCTGGTCGCACTTCTGACGGCGGGCATCCCGCTGCTGCTGCTCGATTATGCCATCGGCCACCGTTACCGTGGTTCTGCGCCCTTGGCTTTCCGCCGCCTCGGACGCTGGTTTGAACCAGTAGGCTGGTGGAATGTGATGACCAATATCGTCATCTGCATCTATTACGCAGTGATTATCGGCTGGTCGGCAAGCTATGCCTATTATTCGTTTGATGCCGCCTGGGGTGCGAATCCGCAGGATTTCTTCTTTAAAGATTTCCTGCAAATGGCGGGTGCGGACGCGTTGGGCTTGGATTTTGTCGGCAAAGTTGTTGGTCCGCTGATCGGCGTGTGGATTTTCACTTCCGTCATTATGGCTTTGGGTGTGCAAAAGGGCGTGGCGGGCGCATCGTCGTTCTTTATGCCGCTGCTTTTGGTGATGTTTTTGATTATGGTCGGCATTTCGCTGACGCTGCCGGGCGCGGCAAAGGGGTTGGACGCGCTGTTTACGCCCGACTGGTCGAAGCTCTCCGACCCCAAGGTCTGGGTGGCCGCATACGGGCAGATTTTCTTCTCGCTTTCCATCTGTTTCGGCATTATGGTTACCTATTCTTCTTATTTGAAGAAAAAAACCGACTTGGGCGGAACGGGGCTGGTGGTCGGCTTTGCCAACAGCAGCTTTGAGCTGCTCTCCGGTATCGGCGTGTTTGCCGCACTGGGCTTTATGGCGCAGGCAAACGGGCAGGCGGTTAATGAGGTCGCTTCCAGCGGTATCGGTTTGGCATTTATCGCTTTTCCGACCATTATCAACCAAGCGCCGATGGGCTGGCTGATCGGCATATTGTTTTTCGGTTCGCTGGTGTTTGCGGGCATCACTTCGATGATTTCCATCCTCGAAGTCATCATCGCCGCCATTCAGGACAAGCTGAACATCGGCCGCGTCAACGCCACATTGCTTGTCTGCATTCCGATGGGCATCGTTTCCACCCTGCTGTTCGGTACGACTACGGGCGTTCCCGTTTTGGACGTGTTGGACAAATTCGTCAATACTTACGGCATTGTTGCCGCCGGCTTTGTTTATGTTGCCGCCATCATCATCAGCGGCAGGCTGCCGGAATTACGCAAGCACCTGAACGCCTTGTCTTCCATCCGCGTCGGCGGCTTGTGGACGGTCTGCGTCGTGTTTACCGTCGTGATGCTCGGCTATATCCTGTATCAGGACACCGCCGGATTGTTGGAGAAAAACTACGGCGACTATCCGGATGGTTTCCTCAATATTTTCGGCTGGGGGATGTCGGCGGCGTTAATCGTGTTCGGGCTGCTGCTGTCGCTGCTGCCTTGGAAACACGGTCAGGATTTTAATGTCAAAGACGAACACGAACATGAACAAGGAGGAGAAAAATGAGTACTTCCGCCATTGTGATGATGATTGTCTCAATCGTGATAATCTGGGGAGGTCTGCTGCTTTCCCTGTTAAGGCTGCCGGAAGAGTAAGCCTTTAGAGCGTTAAAAATGCCGTCTGAACTGTTCAGACGGCATTTGCCTTTACGGCTGCCATTCGCGTTCCACCTTGCCCGACGCATCCAAAGTTTGCGCTCGGACGATATGCCCGTCCCGGTACAGGATGCGCGTCCGCAATATGCCCTGTTCGGTATAGCCTTGCGACCAGCCTTGCGCCACGCCGTTTTCAACCGGCGTGTGCGAATGCAGTTTGCCGTTTGGGTGGTAAATATCGACAAAGCGGTCGAACACGCCGTTTTTGACGATGCTTTTCAAGACGCGCCCGTTTGAAGAACGGATGCTGTACGCGCCGTCCGGCGTGCCTGAAGGCGGCCGGCTGTATGGGTTGGCGGGTCGGATGGGCGCGCTTTTCGGCAGGGTGTGAAGCGGCGGCTGGTCGGAGGGAAGGGCGGTGCAGCCCGCCGAAAGGAGGGCAGACAAAGCGGCAAGCAGGAGGATAATCGGGGCGTGCTTCATTTCAATTCCTTAGATATTGCACCCCATAAAAGGGGCGCGTAATTTTTTTCAACAATTCCCTTCGTCAGCCGGGCGAGACGGGGATTTGTTGCGTCGTCATTTGAAAACAGGCTGTGTTTGAATATTCCGCCGATGCAGCCCTAAGATGTAACTTTAAACGGGCAATGCCGTCTGAAGGCTTCAGACGGCATTTTGATGTTCGGCTTACAGGCAGGCGAGTTCGTTTGCCATTTGTTGTTCCAAGGTTTCGCGTCGACGGATGAGCTTGTATCCGCCGCCGTCAACCAACACTTCCGCCGCACGGTTGCGCGCGTTGTAATTGCTCGCCATGCTGGCACCGTATGCGCCTGCGCTGCGGATAAGCAGCAAATCGCCTTCTTCGCAGGTGATGGTGCGGTCTTTGCCGAGGAAGTCGCCGGTTTCACAAATCGGGCCGACGATGTTGGCGGTCAGCGGCGCGATGTTTTTGGTTTCAACCGCTTCGATGTGGTGGTAGGCATCGTATAGGGCGGGGCGCATCAAATCGTTCATCGCCGCATCGACCATCACAAAGTTTTTCTCTTCGCCGTGTTTGACGAACTCGACGCGCGTCAGCAATGCACCTGCGTTGCCCACCAAACTGCGGCCGGGCTCAAGAATGAGTTTCAGACGGCGTGCGCCGATCAGTTTTTGAACCGCTTGGGCATACGCGCCCAAATCAGGCACTTTTTCGTCTTGGTAAACAATGCCGACGCCGCCGCCCAAGTCCAAATGTTCCAAAACAATGCCTTCGGCGGCAAGCGCGTCAACCAAAATCAAAATGCGTTCGCAGGCTTCGATGAGCGGGCTTAAGTCGGTCAGTTGCGAACCGATGTGGCAGTCGATGCCGACGATTTTCAAATTGGGCTGTTGTGCGGCGTGGCGGTAGGCTTCGAGCGCGTCGGCGTAGGCGATGCCGAATTTGTTGGCTTTCAGACCTGTGGAGATGTAGGGATGGGTTTTCGCATCGACATCGGGGTTGACGCGCAGGGAGACGGGCGCGGTTTTGCCCAAACGCGCGGCAACTTTCTGAATGCGGTCGATTTCGGGAATGCTTTCCATATTGAAGCATTTCACGCCGGCATTCAGCGCAAATTCAATTTCTGCCTCACTCTTGCCCACGCCGGAAAAAATCGTTTTCGCCGCGTCGCCGCCTGCCGCCAAAACGCGTGCCAATTCGCCGCCGGACACAATGTCAAAACCGCTTCCCAAAGAAGCAAAGTGCTTGATGATGCTTAGGTTGCCATTGGCTTTAACCGCATAGCAGACGAGCGGGGAGAGCTCGGCAAACGCGGTTTGGTAGTGTTCAAATGCTTCGGTCAGCGCGGATTGGCTGTACACATAAAGCGGCGTGCCGAATGCTTCGGCAAGGCGGGGGTAGGGGACTTGTTCGCAAAATAGGGTCATGTTTTCGTTTTCATTTTTGGGTTTGTGAAGCGGATTGCGGTTTGCTTTGAAGCTGCAAACCGGTTTGGATTACGCCGAAGCGCGCCTTGTCGCCTTCTTTGGGCAGGTAGAGATCGCCTTTGTAACCGCAGGCGGAAAGCAGGAGGGCGGTTGCCGCCGCAAAAAATACGCCGTATTTCATCGGTAAACTTCCTTCATAAGCGCGAATGTGGCAAGATTCGGCATCTTAAACAAAAAACACGCAAAAAGCTATGATGACCGAAAGCGAGTTTATCCGCACGAGCGAAGCATTGTTCGAACACATCGAAGACCAAATCGACGAAAACGGCTGGGATTTCGACTGCCGGTTTGCCGGAAACGTCCTGACCATCGAAGCCGGAGACGGCACGCAAATCATCGTCAACCGCCACACGCCCAACCAAGAATTGTGGATTGCCGCAAAAAGCGGCGGCTACCATTTCGCCGAGCAAAACGGCAAATGGCTGGCAACGCGCGACAATCGCGATTTTTATGATGTTTTGAACGAAACCTTAAGCGCGGCTTCGGGCGAAGCGGTGGCAATTGCCGAATTGTGATTCAATTTTCGATATAAAAAGATTGTTACCCAATGGCACAATTACCTCTATATCGGACTGCCGAAATCAGAGACTTTACTGTCGGCACGCCCGAAGTTTTAGAATCATTTTTCGAACATGTCCCTTATGGCGTCGTCTTTGAAGACGACGGCGACACAGGCTACTTTTATGCTTCCTCGAAAGATGGGATTTTGGATGCTTTACATATCTACAATGTCGAAGATGTATCCGACAAACATATCCCCAATCATGTTTTGATCTTATGGGACGAAGCCTGCACTTTGGCAGCTTTGTGCATCAACGACTACATCCATGCCGTCTATGATTTTGTCGCGCAGGCAGGATATTGCCGCAACGGCTTCCCTGAAGCACAAGGCGAATGGCCGAAAGTCACAGACCGCGTCTTGGACGATGAATTGCTGGACAAAATCCTATCCCGAAAATCTACATAACCTACTCAAAAGGATAACACGATGCCCCTGTTAGACAGTTTCAAAGTCGATCACACCCGTATGCACGCCCCCGCCGTACGCGTGGCGAAAACCATGACCACGCCCAAAGGCGACACCATTACCGTATTCGACCTGCGCTTTTGCGTTCCCAACAAAGAAATCCTGCCTGAAAAAGGCATTCACACGCTGGAGCATTTGTTCGCAGGCTTTATGCGCGACCACTTGAACGGAAACGGCGTGGAAATCATCGACATTTCCCCGATGGGCTGCCGCACCGGTTTCTACATGAGCCTCATCGGTACGCCCGACGAGCAAAAAGTGGCCGACGCATGGCTCGCTTCAATGCAGGATGTTTTGACCGTCCAAGACCAAAGCAAAATCCCCGAGTTGAACGAATACCAATGCGGCACCTATCTGATGCACTCGCTTGCCGAAGCGCAGCAAATCGCGCAAAACGTGTTGGCGCGCAAAGTGGCGGTTAACCGAAACGACGATTTGGCTTTGGATGAAAGCCTGCTGAACGCTTAATCTGTTTTGAAATGCCGTCTGAAAGTCAGAATCTGTCTTCAGACGGCATTTTGTTTTCCGACAGTTTATAAACTGTCGTTGTTTCTTGACAGAAACAACGACCTTATTTATTTGAAACGATTGGAGAACATGATTATGGGCTTTTGGGATAGCGCGGCAAATTTGGCAAAAGAAGCAGGAGAAGGCGTAAAGCGATTTAACGAGAGAAGCCGTAAATTGCAGAACGAATATCAGCAGGAATCCAGTGAAAAATTACGCCGTGTCGTAAAAAGCGAAGGTTTTTTCGGTAATTCGGCACAAGAAAAAGCCATTGCCCGCAAAGTTCTGAAAGAACGTGGCGAAGGCTAAACAAGGGTAGCGGCATTTGCCGCTGTTTTTTATCGGCAGGCATCCGTCCGAATATCGGGGCAAGGTTTCAGACGGCATCGAAGGTTGCTATGATATAGTAGCTTGACTTTAAACCGGTACGGCATCCCCTCGCCTTGTCCTGATTTAAAGTTAATCCACTATCCCATTCCCGCCATCCTTCCAAACGGAATCCGAAATGTCCGACAACCGCCTCGACACTGCCCGCCGCCATTCCCTCTTCCTCGCCCGCCAGCTCGACAACGGCAAACTCAAGCCCGAAATTTTCCTGCCGATGTTGAACAAGGTGTTGACCGAAGCGGATTTCCAAGCTTTTGCCGATTGGGACAAAATCCGCGCGGAAGAAAACGAGGAAGAATTGGCGCGGCAGTTGCGCGAGTTGCGCCGTTATGTCGTGTCGCAGATTATCGTGCGCGATATCAACCGCATCAGCGATTTGAACGAAGTAACCCGTACGATTACGCTGTTTGCCGATTTTGCCGTCAATACCGCGCTGGATTTCGCCTACGCCTATTATCAGGATATGTACGGTACGCCAATCGGGCGTTATACGAAATCGCCGCAGCATTTGAGCGTGGTGGCGATGGGCAAGGCGGGCGGCTATGAGTTGAACGTGTCTTCCGACATCGATTTGATTTTCATCTATCCCGAATCGGGCGATACCGACGGCAGGCGCGAACGCGGCAATCAGGAGTTTTTCACCAAAGTCGGGCAGAAACTGATTGCGCTGCTGAACGACATTACCGCCGACGGGCAGGTGTTCCGCGTCGATATGCGGCTGCGGCCGGACGGCGATTCGGGCGCGCTGGTGTTGAGTGAAACCGCGCTGGAGCAATATTTAATTACGCAAGGGCGAGAATGGGAACGCTACGCGTGGTGCAAAGGCCGCGTAGTTACGCCGTATCCGAACGACATCAAAGCGTTGGTGCGCCCATTTGTATTCCGCAAATATCTGGATTACAGCGCGTATGAGGCGATGCGCAACCTGCACCGCCAAATCCGCAGCGAAGTCAGCAAAAAAGGCATGGCGGACAACATCAAACTCGGCGCGGGCGGCATCCGCGAAGTCGAATTTATCGCCCAGATTTTCCAGATGATACGCGGCGGACAAATGCGCACGCTGCAACTGAAAGGCACGCAGGAAACGCTGAAAAAACTTGCCGAATTGGGCATCATGCCGTCTGAAAACGTCGAAACCCTGCTTGCCGCCTACCGCTTCCTGCGCGATGTCGAACACCGCCTGCAATACTGGGACGACCAACAAACCCAAACCCTGCCTACTTCGCCCGAACAGCAGCAACTGCTCGCCGAAAGCATGGGCTTCGACAGCTACGCCGCCTTTTCAGACGACCTCAACGTTCATCGGAACAAGGTCAATCAGTTGTTCAACGAAATTTTGAGCGAACCCGAAGAACAAACGCAAAGCAACAGCGAATGGCAATGGACATGGCAGGAAAAGCCTGATGAAGAAGAACGGCTAGGCCGTCTGAAAGAATATGGGTTTGATGCCGAAACCATCGCCACGCGGCTCGACCAAATCCGCAACGGCCATAAATACCGCCATCTTTCCGCACACGCCCAGCCGCGTTTTGACGCCATTGTGCCGCTGTTCGTACAGGCGGCGGCAGAGCAGAACAACCCGACCGATACGCTGATGCGGCTGTTTGACTTCCTCGAAAACATCAGCCGCCGCTCCGCCTATCTCGCCTTCCTCAACGAACATCCGCAAACCTTGGCGCAACTGGCGCAGATTATGAGCCAAAGCTCGTGGGTGGCGGCGTATCTGAACAAATATCCGATTTTGTTGGACGAACTCATCAGCGCGCAGCTTTTGGATACCGCGTTTGATTGGCAGGCACTCGCCGCCGCCCTTTCAGACGGCATCGAAGCCTGCGGCGGCGACACCGAAGCGCAAATGGACACCCTGCGCCGCTTCCAACACGCCCAAGTCTTCCGCCTCGCCGTCCAAGACCTCGCCGGATTGTGGACGGTAGAATCCCTCTCCGACCAACTCTCCGCTCTTGCCGACACCGTCATTGCCGCCGCTCTTTCGTGCGCGTGGGCGGATATGCCCAAAAAACACCGCGACACGCCGCAATTCGCCGTTGTCGGCTACGGCAAGCTCGGCGGCAAAGAACTCGGCTATTCCTCCGACCTCGACTTGGTCTATCTTTACGACGACCCCCATCCCGAAGCAGGCGATATTTACGGACGGCTCGCCCGCCGCCTGACCAATTGGCTTTCCGCCGCCACCGGCGCGGGCAGCCTCTACGAAACCGACCTGCGCCTGCGCCCCAATGGCGACACCGGCTTCCTCGCCCACAGCATCGCCGCCTTTGAAAAATACCAGCGCGAAAACGCATGGACGTGGGAACACCAATCCCTTACCCGCGCCCGCTTCATCTGCGGCACGCCCGAAATTCAGACGGCATTCGACCGCATCCGCACCGAAATCCTCACCGCCGAACGCGACCAAACCGCCTTGGCAGGTGAAATCATCGAAATGCGCGAAAAAATGTTCCCCACCCATCCGCCGGTTGACAGCAACGTCAAATACGCGCGCGGCGGCGTGGTCGATGTCGAATTTATCGTCCAATATCTGATACTTGCCCATGCACGCCAGTATCCGCAACTCCTCGACAACTACGGCAACATCGCCCTGTTGAACATCGCCACCGACTGCGGCCTCATCGACAAAACCCTCGCCGAACAAAGCCGCACCGCCTACCGCTTCTACCGCCAGCAACAACACAACACCAAACTGCGCGATGCGGAAAAAACCGAAGTAACCGACGAATTACTGTCCCATTACGGCAATGTCAGGAAATTGTGGCGGGAAGTGTTCGGGGAGGAAGTGAAATTCAAGTAAAGCAGGTATTACGAAGGGAGGATTAAGTCATTAGCCGCATAGCGGGGTTCTACCATCTACGCCATCAAAACAAAAGGTTGTCCGAAAACGCTTTTCAGACGACCTTGTTAGCAATAATCTCCCCGTGTGCAAAGTCCATGCTACAACAATATGAAACACGTAGCAACACATCTCCGCCACACACAACTTATCGGCATGGTGTAGGTAAAGAATTCTTAGAAATTGCATTGGCATCAGAGGAATCGCAGCAAGCCGTAGGTCGGATACTTGTATCCGACAAAAGTCTGCCATCTCAAATAGCCGTCGGATTCGAGAATCCGGTCTGCCAAACCGATGTTGGAAGTCCCTGAAGCCGAGTTGGATTTGGTGAAAGAAAAACTGCCGCAGATTATAGCGGCAGTGGGTCGGGTATGAATTGGGAAGAGGCGCATTAATGTTGCAGAAACTTATCTGAAAAAACCTTGCCGCCGTCATTCCCGCGAAAGTGGGAATTGAGTCTGTTCAGTTTCTTTGAGTAACTTTTAATTCGTCATTCCTACGAAAGTGGGAATCTAGGATGCAGGGTTGGAGAAACCTTTTTTCCGATAAGTTTCCGTGCCGACGAGGCTGGATTCCCGCCTGCGCGGGAATGACGGCGAAGCGGTTTCTGTTTTTTCCGGTAAATACCCACAAGCTAAAATCCCGTTATTTTCACCAAAAACAGAAACCTAAAATCCGTCATTCCCACGAAAGTGGGAATCTAGTCCGTTCGGTTTCGGTTTCTTTTGAGTTTTGAGTAACTTTTAATTTGTTATTCCCGTGAAAGCGGGGATCCGGAAACTCAAAGCGGCAAGAATTTATCGGAAACGACCGAAACTCAAAAAACCGGATTCCCACTTTCGCGGGAATGGCGATATGGCTATTTTCTATTTTAATGATAACCCCTTTTGTTTGCTTACCAGCGGTAGCCTAATTTGATGCCCGCGCTGTGTTGCGCTTCCAGTTGCGGGCCTTTGGCGGCGGCAGCGTGGAGGGACAGCGTGAAACCTTTGATTTCGGCGTTTACGCCCCATTCCGCACTGCGGGTTTTGCCGAAATCCTGAGCCAATACGGCGGTATTGACGCGCGTTCGGACTTTGCCCGAAGCGGCATCGGTATAGGACAGGCTCAAATAAGGCGTGATGGAAATGTGTTGCGCCGATTTGAATGAATAATCTGCCTTAATGCCCGCGCGGTAGCGGTTGAACGCAAGGCCGGGGGTGGCGATATTGACGTTTTCGTAGCGGTAATCCGCTTTTTGGACGAAATAGCGCGTTGCGCCGATGTACGGTTCGATGCCGAATCCGCCGAAACCGGCGCGGTATCGTGCCTGAATGCCGTAATGCAGCACGCGGCGGCGGATTTTGCTTCCGATGCCGTCTGAAAGGCTGCCGCTGCTGAAACCCGCGCCCGCGCTGATGCCGATGTCGAACCTGCCGATGCCGTATTGCCCGAAAACGGCGCTGTGGGCAAGCCGTGCCGAGTTGCCGATGCCGTCGTCGAAGGTATTTTCGGTCCGGTTGTGCGAAAACAGGATGCCGACGCGACCGCTGCCGAGGTTTTTCTGCATACCGATTTGGCGCAGGTCGGTTTGTTGGCGGTAGGCGCGGAAATCTTGCGAACGGTAGTGTTTGGTGTCCCGGATGCCGCTTGTCCAAACGGCGTTGCGGCGGTCTTCGGCAAACACGCGGTCCAATTCGTCCTGTACGGCGAAAACGCTGTTGAGCGTGGCGGAAAATTCACTCAAACCGCTATTGGCATAACGGCTGATCAGGTCGCGTTGCGGTTGGGGCTGCGGTTGCGGCAAATCCCGGCGGGCGCGGCGGAAGGCGGTAGTAACCGGCCGGGTTTCCGCTTCGCGCTGTTTCGCCAAGGCGGTGTCTTTATCCGCCTGCGCCTGTTTTTTCTCTTCCTCAGCCTGCATAATGCCGGCATTTTCCCCGCCTGCCTGCCGGGCCAGTTCGGCAACGCTTTCTGCCTTTTCGGCGGCATCGCGCCCGGCCGCATTCAGCGCGTCAAGGCTTTGCGCGTTGTCTTTTTCCGCCTGTTTCTTGGCTTCCGCCGCGCCTTCTCGCGCCGCTTCCGATTGCCGGGCGGCGGTTAGGGCGGTTTGCGCCTCCTGTTCTTTTTGCGCTTTATCGGACTGCCTGCGTTCCAACAATGCCCGTTTTGCCTCCAGCCCTGCGCGTTCGGCTTTGGCGTTTTGCAGTTCCGCCTCCGTTATAACCAGCTCTTCCTTCACGTTCGCCAGTGAAAGCACCATTGATTGCAAATCTTGTTTTTCTTTCGCTATTTCCGCGATTTTGTCGGCAAGGGCTTTTGCCTCCCCGGCGGCGGCAACGGCTTTTTCACGTTCGTCCCTGATTCGGTTCAGGCGCGTCAATTTGGCTTCCGCCCAATCGATTTTGGCGGTTTGTTCGGCAATTTGCTCCTTCGCCAGCGCAAGGTTTGCCGCGTCCGCATTTTCCGCACCTTCCAAGGTGTTGCCGCGCCGGTAGCCGGCATCGGCTTCTTCGGCGCGCCTGCCTGCTTCGGCTGCCGCCGTTTTTGCCTGCGCCCACGCGGCTTCTTTTTCCGCCTGTGCGGCTTGGGCGGCGGCGGTTTGTTTTTTTGCCTCTTCAAGTTCGGCATTGAGGAGGTTCAATTCGCTTTCAGACGGCACAGCACCGGAAATTGCCGCCTTTTTCAAGCGCACCTTTTCTTCTTCCTCCTGTTGTTTGGCGGCAAGTTGCGCCTGTTTCGCCGCCAGGGCGGCTTCTGTTTTTCCCGCTTGGTCGAGTTTGTCGGAAAGCTCTTGCTCTTTGACCGGATTATACAGGCGGAACTCGCCGTCTTTGCGGATAAGCTGATAACGCCACGCGCCGGCATCGACGTGTTCGTTTTGCAGGGTGAAATTAAGGTTTTCGGACAGCGGTTTGTTGTCTTTCCCTTCCACTACCGTCAATTGCTCGAGGCTTACGGGTTCGTTGCCGGTATTGTTGACCGCCAAGGTGTAAGTGCCTTCGGAACTTTCCGCCAGCTTCAATTTGTCGCTGCGGTAGCCGAAGAGTTCCGACATAAAGCGGAATGTTCCCTGACCGTTCAATTTGCCGTTTACCGTCAGCGTGTTGAAACGGGATTCTGCCGAAGCCTGCGGTGTAACGGATAATAGGGAACGGCGCGAACGGCGGCGCGGCGCATCTGCCGCACTGCCGGTTTGCGCGCCTGCCGCATCGTGTCGATAGGCGGAATTGAGTGTAATGGTGGCGTTGTCAAGGTTTAAATTGCCTAATTCCGTGCCCGACGGCAGCGTCCATTCGCTGTCTTTTAAGTGTAATGCCGTATCCTTGCCGCCGCTGATTTGTCCGGTAAAGCGGCTGTTTTCAAAATGGAATACTGCCTTATCGGCTAGGGAGACATTGCCGTTGAGTGCGGAATGGCTTACGTTTGCCTTAGCGTTGTCGGAAAGCGTCAGACTGCCGTTTTGTGCGGCGTTGTTGCTTAGATTAAATGAAGCATTGCCCGAAGCCGATGTGTTGCCGTTTAATGTGGCTTGATTAAATGTTGCTTGGGCATTGCCCACGAGGCTAAGGTTGCCGTTTTGGGTGGCGTTGTGCGTAACCTCATAGTGCGTGTCTCCGCCTGCGGTCAGATTGCCGTTGAGTGTGGCAAGCCCTGTGAGATTTAAATGAGCGTGATCGGCAAGGCTGACATTGCCGCTGATGTCGGTCTTGGTCAATGAAGCAATCACTTTATCGTCGGTAATGGTTTTTTCGGTACAGCTTGTCAGACCCGTCCAGTCCGAACGTGTACAGATTGTGTGGCTTTGATGCGGTGCGACACCAAAAACTGCTTGGGCGTGATTGCTCAAATGCCAATCGCCTTCCACTTTGGCAACATTGCGGGAAACCACCGCCTGTCCGCCCTGAATATGGAAATTTTCCGCTTTAAACGTGCGGTTAATCCAGTCGTTGTCCCACACGATTTCTCCGCGAGGAATGCCCTCTTTTTGTGACCAATGGTCGTTTAAATGATTGTAGGCGTGCGGTGTTGGTCTGCCGCTGAAAAACAGTTTGCCGTTTGTTTGCGTGATGTTGCCGTTTAAATTTGTTCCGCCGGAAAGCAGCAGGGTGCGGTCTTCTGCGGCGGGCTGGTAAACAAGGTTGAGCCGCCCGTTCGTTTTGGCCGCATCTTTCTCGCCAAACCAGCCGTTGTAGGCAATTTCTTTTTTGCTATCCAAGCTGTTGTTATTGCCGGTTGTGGCAATATCTTTATTGCCTGTAATGGTAACGGTGGATTCTTTGTCTTGATTGTGGTTGACAATCATCGCCCCTTCATCTGTATTTTGAATGCGGTGGAACGAAAGCGAATGCCCGTTCAAATCCAAACGACCGCCGCGAAAGCCGAAATAGAGTTTGTCGGGGTTGAACTGATTATCGGCATTCAGTTGCACCGTACCCCTGCCGCTGACCAAGCCGATTTCACTAAAGGCTTGTTTTTTGTGTTGTTCATCCTCTTGCTGATCCAAGATTACTTTACCGTCGCCCACGCTGATCGAGCCTTGGTTTTCTCCTTTGGCTTGAACCAGCAGCGTGCCTTTGCCGATTTTGGACAGGCGGTCGTTTGCCACGCCGTTTACTTTCCAAGTAACGGTACTGCCTTCGCTGGTATGGATACCCGCGCCTTGCCACGTTTCGTTGTTTTCAGGCGAGACCGTAAAATTACCCTCAAAATATAAACCGCCCGCGCCTTGGTTGATGTTGTTTGATAAGATGAGTTTGCCGTTGCCGTAATCGATAAAAGAAAGGTTTTCACCGTTGTTTAACCTTGGACGGTACTGATTAACACCCCCTGCCGCGTAAACTGGTTCTTTATCAGTTTCATTCAAAGATTCGTCAAACAGTCGGACTGTCTGTACTTTAAGCTTTGGATTGGAAACCTTTTCGTTGGTTTCTGTTACCGTACCCGTACCGTTGTTGTTGGATGTAAAGGAAAAATGTCCGTTACTGCGCGGTTCGAAAAAGACGGTATGTGTATCGCCTCTGTAAATGTCATCGTAGAACCAATCTTTGCGTATCAGCTGGAAACCGTTTTCCCTGCCGGAATAAGGGTAGCCGGTTTGTAAAACTCCGTTGAGCAGCCATTTATTGTTTGTTTTGTCATAAATAAACATTGGCGAACCGCTGTCGCCTGCCGCACCTGCAATCGGCATAGGGCCATAGTCGTTGGCATGGCGCACATCGCCGCCCAAACTAACTACGCCATTATTTCCCCAACCCTGCATATGTGTATTGCCGCCAATTAACCATGCGCCGGAGTAGGATAAATCGCCGTGTTTGTCATCATCATAACGCCAATAGTGGTGTCCTGAGCCGATGCGGACACGCTCGGGATATTTTTCTTTATCGGAATAGGTATTTCCCCTCATGTCACCCGTCATTTCGACAGGTTCTGCATCGGTTACGAACTTATGCAAACGCGGCATATGGTAATCGCCGTTGTAAGGGTGTGAATTGTCAGGCTTATAATTATTTCTTTTTACAATTTGATAAGAAAAACGGTGCTGATCGGGATTGTTTCCCTCCGCACCAAAATCCACATTGTTATAGCCGCCGTTATGCGCCACGCTCACAATATATTGATCGCCCACCAATGCCGCCACGCCGTTACGCGATACCACAGAAAAATCAATCATCGGGGCTTTTGTCATTGATTTGCCGACCAACTCCCCTTTTTTGTTGTAAACCTCAATATCCTTCGCCCCGACTGCAAACTTCCCCTTATTTTCGGCAAAGTCGCGATAGTATTGGTAGTTGATGCCGAAATAAGTGTGTCCCGCCCGGGCTTGGGGCAGAATGCCGAACGACAGGCATATGGCCAAGTAAGCAGGCGAGAAGCGGATGCGGCCGGTTTTCGGGGCTTTGCGGTGTGTTTCGGTTGTCCGTTTGTCGGTTGTTTTCATTATTTTTCCTTATCTGACGGGATTCGGGTTTGTTTGGGAGGACGCGGCTTCCGCTTCCGCGCGGCGCGCGGGATGTGGCTATATGTGCGGTTCGGCGTGTCGGGCGGATATGAAGCCCGCCCTAGGATTTGCAATTAATTTTTGCCTTGGTCTCGGCTTCTTCCAATCACGAAAGCACCCGCCAAGGCAACCACTGTGCCGCCGGCAAGGGAGGCGGCGGTTGCGGGGTAGCCGCTCCATACGAGGAAGACGGCAAAAAGCAGTATCAGGATGACGCTGATGAAGCCGTAAGTTGCCCGCGCCTGTTGAAGGTTTGGTCTTGCCGTATGGTTTCGTGCCGGACGGCTTGTTCTTTTTCCGCCATTGCCATAATGCGATCTGCTCCGTTGCTGATAATGTCGTTGTATTGCGCCAAGTCGGACGGCGGCGGCAACGGTCCCGAATGGAAACGCCGGGCTATCATTATTTGCACGTACTCGTCGGACAGGATTTGCTCGACAAGCTCCGGGGATTTGACGACGGTTTCGACAGCCTGCCGCGCCTTGTCCTGTGCGTTTTCGGTCATTTTCGCGCTTTCTCTATGGCGCGTTGAAAATCGCCGCCGATGTTTTTGAGATCGTCGGCGGGATTGGGGCGGATGGCGGTTTTTGCGGGATGGAACAGGCCCAACAGCGAGCCTATGCCGAGCAGGAGAGCGTATGTGTTTCGTTTTTTCATATGGTTATATTAGGTCAGGCGGACGGGTTTATCAAGCATTTTTGCGGTTTTATGCCGTCTGAAAGCCGAACCGTTGGACTTCAGACGGCATTTGCTATAATCGCGGCTGTTTTTGATTGTTTTTCGGGGGTTTTATGTCGGATAACGTTCCAACGATTGCGGCAGTTGCTACCGCGCCCGGACGCGGCGGCGTGGGCGTGATACGCATATCGGGGAAAAACCTGCTGCCGATGGCGCAGGCTTTGTGCGGGAAAACGCCCAAGCCGCGCGTGGCAACCTATGCTGATTTTACGGACGCGGACGGACAGGCAATCGACAGCGGGCTGCTACTGTTTTTTGCCGCACCGGCAAGTTTTACGGGCGAAGATGTCATCGAGCTTCAGGGACACGGCGGGCCGGTGGTGATGGATATGCTGCTGAACCGCTGTTTGGAACTGGGCGCGCGCCTTGCCGAGCCGGGCGAGTTTACGAAGCGTGCGTTTTTGAACGACAAACTGGACTTGGCACAGGCGGAAGGCGTGGCGGATTTGATTGACGCATCCAGCCGTTCGGCGGCGCGTCTGGCGTTGCGCTCGCTCAAGGGCGATTTTTCGCGGCGGATACACGGTCTGGTCGAAGATTTGATTACTTTGCGGATGCTGGTCGAAGCGACGCTGGATTTTCCCGAGGAAGACATTGATTTTCTCGAAGCGGCGGATGCGCGCGGCAAATTGGACGGCTTGCGCCGCGCCGTGGATGATGTGCTTGCCAACGCGCAGCAGGGCGCAATTTTGCGCGAAGGTCTGAATGTCGTATTGGTCGGCGCGCCGAATGTGGGCAAGTCCAGCCTGCTGAACGCGTTGGCGGGCGACGAAGTGGCGATTGTTACCGATATTGCCGGAACGACGCGCGACGCGGTCAGGGAACGTATCCTGATTGATGGCGTTCCGGTGCATATTGTCGATACGGCAGGTTTGCGCGAGACGGACGACGTGGTCGAACGCATCGGCATCGAACGCAGCCGCAAAGCCGTATCCGAAGCCGATGTCGCGCTGGTGTTGGTCGATCCGCGCGAAGGCGTGAACGACAAGACACGGGCGATTTTGGACGCGCTGCCGTCGGATTTGAAACGCATCGAAATCCACAGCAAATCCGATTTACATGCACACGCGGCAGGCGGGTTCGGTACGGGCGCGGAAACCGTCATCGCGCTGTCGGCGAAAACCGGCGACGGCTTGGACGCGCTGAAACGGACGCTGTTGCGCGAGGCCGGTTGGCAGGGCGAAAGCGAAGGGCTGTTTTTGGCGCGGACGCGGCACGTCAACGCACTCAAAGCAGCGCAGGAAGAATTGTCGCTGGCGGCATTGTGCGGCAACCATCAAATCGAGCTGTTTGCCGAACACTTGCGGCTGGCGCAGGTCGCTTGCGGCGAAATTACGGGCGAGTTTACGGCGGACGACCTGCTCGGCGTGATTTTTTCGAGGTTTTGTATCGGAAAATAAACGGATCGAAAGCATCGTGGCGGTGTCCGGCTGAACATTCCGTTATCCCATAAAAACGGGAATCCGATCCGTTTGGTTTTGGTTTTTTTTTGAATTTCGGGCAACACTTGAATCTTCATTCCGCGCAGGTGGAAATTATCGGTGCGGTACGGCAACTTTTTTCGATATGAAAAGACCGTCATTCCTGTAAAAACAAAAAAATCAAAAACAGAAAACTGAAATACCGTCATTCCCGCGCAGGCGGGAATCCAGCCCCGTCGGTGCGGAAACTTATCGGGAAAAACGGTTTCTTTAGATTTTACGTTCCGGATTCCCACTTTCGCGGGAATGACGGGATTAAAGTTTCAAAATTTATTCTAAATAACTGAAACTTAACGAAATAGATTCCCACTTTCGTGGGAATGACGAATTTTGGGTTTCTGTTTTTGGTTTTCTGTTCTTGTGGGAATGATGAAATTTTAAGTTTTAGGAATTTATCGGAAAAAACAGAAACCGCTCCGCCGTTATTCCCGCGCAGGCGGGAATCCAGCCCCGTCGGCATGGAAACTTATCGGGAAAAACGGTTTCTTTAGATGTTACGTCCTAGATTCCCGCTTTCGCTGGAATGACAGGATTAAAGTTTCAAAATTTATTCTAAATAACTGAAACTCAGCGAACTAGATTCCCACTTTCGTGGGAATGACGAATTTTAGGTTTCTGTTTTTGGTTTTCTGTCCTTGTGGGAATGATGAAATTTTAAGTTTTAGGAATTTATCGGAAAAAACAGAAACCGCTCCGCCGTCATTCCCGCGCAGGCGGGAATCCAGCCCTGTCGGCACGGAAACTTATCGGGAAAACGGTTTCTTTAGATGTTACGTCCTAGATTCCCACTTTCGTGGGAATGACGGGATTAAAGTTTCAAAATTTATTTTAAATAACTGGAACTCAACGAACTAGATTCCCACTTTCGTGGGAATGACGGGATTAAAGTTTCAAAATTTATTTTAAATAACTGGAACTCAACGAACTAGATTCCCACTTTCGTGGGAATGACGTGGTGCAGGTTTCCGTGCGGATGGCTTCGTCATTCCCGCGCAGGCGGGAATCCAGGTTCGTTGAGTTTCAGTCATTTCCGATAAATTCTTGCAGCTTTGCGTTTCTAGATTCCCACTTCCGTGGGAATGACGGAGAGTTGCGGGATTGGGCTTGGTACAAGCCTGAAAGGGGGCGGCGGTGCGACCGTAAAAAATGCCGTCTGAAACCCAAATCATCGGGTTTCAGACGGCATTGGCACATCAGGAGCTTAGAACTTCGCTTCGATGGTGAAATTGTAGCTCCTGCCCGGCGAGGTAAAGCGTTGGATGCCGGCGTGGGTTTTGTTGTCAACGCGGTTGACCGTGCCGAACTCGCGGATGCTGCGTAAAGATTCCCAAGTGTAGTACTGCTTGTTGGTAATGTTGTACGCGGCGGCGCGGAGCGTAACCTGTTTGCCGATGTTGAGGTAGGCGGAAAGGTCGAACAGCGTATAGGCCTTGCTGTGTTTGGCATAAGGCCACGGGTTGTTCAAGTCGTCGTTGCTGTGTACGGTGTCGGACGGCTTTTTGGCGGCGGTGCGCGTGGCGTAGGCGTTGATGCCCCAGCGTTTGGAAGGCGCGTCATAGCCCAGGCTGTAAACCGCCGTCCACGGCGAAAGCGCGTTGATGGGCGTTTCTTTGCCGTTGTTTTGCGTTGCCCTGCCCTTGATGTAGCTGACATTGAGGCCGGTGTGCAGCCCTTTGGGCAGCCCGATGCTGTCGAGATTCCAAGTGCCGTTAAACTCTATGCCTTTCACCCAGGCGGCGGTGCGGTTTTGGTTTTGCCAAACGGGCGAGCTGACCAATGCTGTGCCGTCTGAAAGCGGGGCGTAGGTGGGCTTGTTAGGGTTGTCTGACGAAACGCCCATATACGTCAATTCGATAAAGTCGCGGTATTTGGTTTTGAAGCCCGAGAGCTTGAAGTTGCCCGCTTTGCCGCTGCCCGCCAGACCCAATTCCCAGTTTTTGGCTTTTTCCGCTTTCAGTTCGGGGTTGGCTTTCAGGTAGAAATCGGGGTGTGGGAACAGTAGCCAGGTTTCGTCCGAAGTCGGTGCGCGGAAGCCGGTGCTGTATTTTGCCAACAAGTGCAGATGCTTGGTAAACCGCCAGTCGAACCCTGTGCCGTAGCTGAAGCCCGCGTGCGCGCGTTCCGAACCCAAATGGGGAATCTGGCCCCGGATGGCGGTGGTGTATTTCGGATCGTCTTTCGCGCTGCTGCTGTTTTTGTCGTAGCGTATGCCCGCATTCAAGCGGAAGCGGTCGTTGCCGCCCAAGTGAAACGCATTGTTCCAATAGGCAAATTTATATTTCGACCGGTTTTCGACCAGCATTGTGATTTTGGCTTGGTTGGAAGCGAGGATTTTGGGGGCGTACAGTTTTGCAAAATAACTGTAATCCGAGTTGGCATTGTCCCCTCTGCCGCCGCCCAAGCCGTATTGCGCCGCCCAAACGGCTTTGGAAAAGTCGAGTTGTTTTTCAAAATCGGCAGTCCATTGCGCGGTGTTTTGGCGGATATGCCGGAACGAATGGTAAACCTCGCCGTTGATGCCGTTTGTATCGTAATTTTTCGGGATGTCCCAAGTCCAGGTGTTCATATCGATGCGCTGCTTGTCGTAGCGCAGCTTGAGGCTGTCCCACGGGCCGTGTTCCAATTCGTTTTTGTATTCGACGCCGGTGCGGCGGCGGTAGCTCACGTCTTGGCGGTGGCGGTAGTCGCCCGTTGCGGCAGACGTGGTCGTACCCGTCCACAAATTGGACAGCTCGTTGGTAAAACGGTCGGTGCGCGAGTCTTCAAAAATCCAGCCGATACGGTTTTGATCGTTGAAGTTGTAGCCCAGCTTGAACAGGGTGCTTTTGTTTACCCATTCCTGCGGGTCGGGTTGGGAGCGCGCAACCCCTGTGGCTACATAGGTCAGGTACTTGCTGGGCGAGGGGTTGGTTGGGTCAAAGACATATCCATCGTTTTTAATGTCGACATCGCCCTCGGTCGAGCGGTTTTTGGTTTCTTTGCCGAAGCGGCGGGTATAAACCAATAAGGCATCCAAACCAAAGAGCCTGCCGGCGGCGGTGATGCTGCTGAATTTTTGGCTGTTTTTGCCGACGCTGCCGCCCTTTATCCCCAAATGGTAGGGCTTGTCTTCGGAAACATAATCGCTTGCGGATTTGGTTTGGTAATTGACTGCGCCGCCCAATGCGCCGCTGCCGGATTTGAGCGAGTCCGCGCCTTTGGTGATGGTAACTTCGGAAAAGTTTTCCGGCTCGGAAGTGTTGCGGTTGGCGTTGAAGTTGCCGTACGCGCCGAACAATTCTTGGAAGGCTTCGGAAGAGCGGCTTTCCGCCTGCGCCAGCCCGTCAACGTTGATGGCGACGCGGTCTTTGTCCACGCCGCGTATGGTAAAGCCGTTAGAACCCGCCCTGCCGCCTTCGACGACGGAAATGCCGGGGTCGTAGCGCACCAGGTCGTGTTCGTCGTTGACCAAGAGCTTGTCTAAGGTTTTGCGGCGGATTTTTTCTTCGCCGAGTTTTTGGGTTTTGTGCGTGCCGGTAACGGTGATTTCGTTCAGCGTTTGGGCGGACTGCGGCGCGGGGTCTGCCGCAAAGGCAGGAAACGCTTGGGCGATGGCGGTGGCAGCCAATACGGGTTTGAAGGGGATGTGCATAAGAAAACCTTTTTAAAAGCGGATTAATTATTATTTTGTGAGATGGGTGGTATCTTGATTGGTGCTGTTATTAAGGTCTTTCTCATAACTCACACCGCCGAATACGGTATCGAGGGAGCGGTCGTCTTTAAAGGTGATTTTGCCGCCTATGCTGGTTTCGGTGTTGCCGTAGCCGCCGTCGAATTTTCCAAAAAACTTACCTTCCAAGTTGCCGGTTTGTCCGCCGGATGTGGCAGTGCCGGAAAAGGATAATTGGTTAATCGTTGCGTCTTCAATTTTCACACTCGGCCCGTAATCGCTGTTGCCGATGATTTCGCCTGCCAGTTTGTTGCTGTTGAAATTGGCAGTGATAAAGGAAAGGACGGGGGTGTTTTGATAACCGCTCCAAGAGCTGCCTTTGGGCGGCGTATAAGAGGAAGTAACAAATTGCCCGTTTCTGACGCGGATGCCCCAAACCTGATAAGTGATTTTGCCTTTTGACAATGCGGTTTCGGTCGTGGGGCTGCCCCAGGAGAACGCAGGAGGCGGCGTTTTGCCGATGGGGAAGCCGCCGGCGAAGAGGTCGATTTCGCCGTTGGAACCTATCCACGCCCCGAATTTCATATAATCTTGTTTGGTAATTTCCGCTTCATCGGTTGCCCCGGAGTCGCTGCAGCAGATAAAGATGCGGCTGCCGTCGGCGAGCCGCTGCCCTGCGTGGCGGTCGGGAATTTTGTAGTCGGGGGAGAAGGAGCTGGGGACAATGGGGTCGGAGTAGGATGAAAGGGTGTATTGCGCACCGCCAGGTGTTTTGAAGATGAATGCTTTTTCTGTTCTTGTGAAGCCGTAACTGGTTACTTGATATTCCCGCTGCTGAATGGAAATGCCGGATGTGTTTCCAGTGTTGGCGGTGTTGATGTTTTCGATATTGTTGCTATCGCTTGATAACGTTACCTCACCGGTCAGCGGCGTGGCGGTGGGGATGGACACGGGGACGTGCGGTTCGGCTACCCCCCCCCCGGCACAGGCGGCAAGGGCGGCGGCAAGCGGCAGTAAGGACAGGGCTTTGTATTTCATCGCATACTCAATCTTGATGATGTGTTAATAATAGTTTTGATTATCAATTTAAATGTTATATGATGTCAACTGTTTTGTGAGGCGATGCAAAACCGGTTTTCACGGTTTTCTGCCTGTTTTTCGGATGGTTTGACGTGTTTCGGCGGCGTGTTTGCCGGAAAGGTAAATGACAGGATATGTTGTATTTCAGATACGGTTTTTTGGTTGTTTGGTGTGCGGCAGGTGTTTCTGCCGCCTATGGGGCGGATGCGCCCGCGATTTTGGATGACAAGGCATTGTTGCAGGTGCAGCGGTCGGTGTCGGATAAGTGGGCGGAATCGGATTGGAAAGTTGAAAATGATGCCCCGCGCGTGGTTGACGGGGATTTTTTGTTGGCGCATCCGAAAATGTTGGAACATAGTTTGCGCGACGCGCTCAACGGCAATCAGGCGGATTTGATTGCTTCGTTGGCGGATTTGTATGCCAAGCTGCCGGATTATGACGCGGTTTTGTACGGCAGGGCGCGGGCTTTGCTGGCGAAATTGGCGGGAAGGCCGGCGGAGGCGGTGGCGCGGTATCGGGAACTGCACGGGGAAAATGCGGCAGACGAGCGGATTTTGCTGGATTTGGCGGCGGCGGAGTTTGACGATTTCCGGCTGAAGTCGGCAGAAAGGCATTTTGCGGAGGCGGCAAAATTGGATTTGCCGTCGCCGGTTTTGGAAAATGTGGGGCGTTTCCGGAAAAAAACGGAGGGGCTGACGGGCTGGCGTTTTTCGGGCGGCATCAGCCCGGCGGTCAATAGAAATGCCAATAATGCCGCGCCGCAGTATTGCTGGCAAAACGGAGGCAGTCAGATATGCAGTGTCAGCCGGGCGGAGCGGGCGGCAGGGTTGAATTATGAAATCGAGGCGGAAAAACTGACGGCGTTGGCAGATAATCATTATTTGTTGTTCCGTTCCAATATCGGCGGCACGAGCTATTATTTCAGTAAAAAATCAGCTTATGACGACGGGTTCGGCAGGGCGTATTTGGGTTGGCAGTATAAAAATGCGCGGCAGACGGTGGGGATTTTGCCGTTTTATCAGGTGCAGTTGTCGGGCAGCGACGGCTTTGATGCGAAAACAAAACGGGTAAACAACCGCCGCCTGTCGCCGTATATGCTGGCGCACGGAGTCGGCGTGCAGCTGTCCCATACTTACCGCCCAAACCCGGGATGGCAATTTTCGGTCGCGCTGGAACATTACCGCCAACGCTACCGCGAACAGGATAGGGCGGAATACAATAACGGCAGGCAGGACGGGTTTTATGTTTCGTCGGCAAAACGTTTGGGCGAATCGGCAACTGTGTTCGGCGGCTGGCAGTTTGTGCGGTTTGTGCCGAAACGCGAAACGGTGGGCGGCGCGGTCAATAATGCCGCCTACCGGCGCAACGGTGTTTATGCCGGTTGGGTGCAGGAGTGGCGGCAGTTGGGCGGTTTGAACAGTCGGGTTTCCGCGTCTTATGCCCGCCGCAACTATAAGGGCGTTGCGGCTTTCTCGACAGAGGCGCAACGCAACCGCGAATGGAATGTCTCGCTGGCTTTGAGCCACGACAAGTTGTCGTACAAAGGTATCGTGCCCGCGTTGAATTATCGTTTCGGCAGGACGGAAAGTAATGTGCCGTATGCGAAACGCCGCAACAGCGAGGTGTTTGTGTCGGCGGATTGGCGGTTTTGAATGGTGGGAAAATGCCGTCCGAACTTTGGAAACAGGTTCGGACGGCATTTTTGCGCGTTCAGGCAAGGGCGGCGGCAAATACGCCGCGCAGGGCGTTGGAGAGGCGGATTTCTTCGGCTTCTTGCAGTGTTTTTTGTGTGATATGTGTTTCGATTACTTGATTTGTGTGCAAATATTTTTGCGGTTCGTCCAATACGGCTTGGCGCATTATGCCGTTTAAAATGTCCAAATCTAAAGAGGGCGTAAGCCATTGTCCGCGATGTTTGATGAACACGTTGCTTCTGCCGCCTTCGAGCAGGATGCCGTCTGAATTGAAAAACAGGCTGTCGAACGCGCCTTGTGTTTCGGCGGTTTGCCACGCCTGGTCGAAGAGGGCGCGGCAGGTGGTTTTGAAGCGGCGCAGGTAGTTTTGTGCGGACAGGATGGTCGGCGAAATGATGACGCGTTGTTTGTCAGCCAAATGGTTTAAAACGGCGCGGGACAGGCTGATGCCGTCTGAAGCGAGCAGGGCTTTGACGCGGAACGCGCCGTCGGGCAAGCGGGCGATGTATTGTTTGATTTGATTTTCGCAGCCTTCGGGCAGGGGCAGGTTAAGGGCTTGGGCGGCGGCTTTCAGACGGCATAGGTGGCGGTCGAGCAGGGCGCAGCGTCCGTTTTCCACGCGCAGGGTTTCAAAAATGCCGAAATCGGGGCGCAATTCGTTGAGGAAACGGGCTTTCCAGCCGCATTCGCGATATTCGGCGGCGGGGTCGCTGTCGATGACGATGCCGGAACCGACACCGTATACGCCTTGATAAATGCCGTCTGAAAGCGGCGTGAGCGACAAGGTGCGGATAACGACGTTGAACGTGCCTTCAAACCCCAAGCCGCCGGAACACGGGTTCAAATAGCCGATGCTGCCCGTATAAAGTCCGCGCGCTTCGGTTTCGAGCGATTCGATAATCTGCATACTCATTTTTTTGGGCGCGCCGGTGATGCTGCCGCAGGGGAAGGCGGCGCGGAGGATGTCGGCGAACGAGGTGTGCGGCAGGGCTTGCGCCCGGATGGTGCTGGTCATCTGCCAGACGCTGCCGAAACGCGACACTTTAAACGGCTCTGGCACGCATACTTTGCCGGTTCGGGCGATTTTGCCGAGGTCGTTACGCAGCAAATCGACAATCATCACGTTTTCGGCGCGGTTTTTCGGGTCTGCTTGCAACTCGGCGGCGCGGCGTTCGTCTTGTCCGTCGCCCAAAATCGGCGCGGTACCTTTCATCGGTTCGGTGCTGATGGTGCCGTCTGAACCGATTTTGAGGAAGAGTTCGGGCGAGAAACACAGCGTCCACGCGGATTGCCCCTCCGCATCGGGCAGGTGGGACAAGACGGCATAGGGGACGGGCTGGCGCAGGCGGCGGTAGAGGCTGACGGGATTGCCGTAGGCTTGCAGGTGCAGGCGGGTGGTGTAGTTGATTTGATAGGTGTCGCCGCGCCGGATGGCTTCGTGGATTTGGCGGATGTGGTCGAGGTAATCGGTTTCGGATACGGAGGATTGCGGCGTGGAAATGCCGGCGGGGAGGCCGTCTGAATGTCGGGCAAGCCAGCTTGCGGCATCGGTGTCGGTGCAGTCGGCAAACCAGTGCAGGGCAAGATTGCCGCCGCGTTCGGACTCAACCCCCATCAGCGGCAAACCGAATCCGTAGTCTGCAAACAACACCGAATGCAACCCTTTTTGCCAGCCCTTTTGCAGCGCGCCGTCCAAAGCATCGAGTTCTTCGGGACGGAAAAAACGGCTTTCTACATGATTTTGATAGCGTTTTGCGCGGCCGCTTACGGCATCGTCAAATAGGGCGAAATAGGGCATGGCGGTTCAGTCAAATGGTTTGATTATACGCCCTTTTTACACATATTTTCAGACGATTCGGCAAATATCGGTAAAATGTAATTTTATGTAGAGAAAGTGGGGGCGAAGGTGTAAAATTGTGAAAACAAATTTCGATTTCCAACCTGAAATACAATAAGGAGACCTTTATGACAGACCACCAGCTGCAACCGTTTGAAAGTGTGGAATTGGGCGAAAAGCAAGACCAGCTCCAAGTATTTGAAAAAGCTGTTTTGGAACATGAAGGCAAAGGTTCTGCCGAAGATTCCGGCACAGCCCCGCTGCCCGAAAACTACCCCTACCGCAAACGTATGCGCCGCGCCGCCTACGAAGCCGAAAAAGCCAAACTGCAAATCGAATTGCTGAAAGTGCAAAGCTGGGTCAAAGACTCCGGCCAGCGCATCGTCAGCCTGTTTGAAGGCCGCGACGCGGCAGGCAAGGGCGGCACGATCAAACGCTTTATGGAACATTTAAACCCGCGCGGTGCGCGCGTGGTCGCACTGGAAAAACCGACCACTACCGAACGCGGACAATGGTATTTCCAACGCTACATCCAAAACCTGCCGACTGCAGGCGAAATGGTATTCTTCGACCGCTCGTGGTACAACCGCGCCGGCGTGGAACGCGTGATGGGCTTCTGCGAACCCAACGAATATATGCTCTTTATGCGCCAAACCCCCGAATTGGAGCGTATGCTCGTCGCCAGCGGCATCCACCTGTTTAAATTCTGGTTCTCCGTATCCCGCGAAGAACAACTGCGCCGCTTCATCTCCCGTCGCGACGATCCGCTGAAACACTGGAAACTCTCCCCTGTGGACATCCAGTCGCTCGACCGCTGGGACGACTACACCGAAGCCAAAAACGCGATGTTCTTCCATACCCACACCGGCGACGCGCCTTGGGTCATTATACGTTCCGACGACAAAAAACGCGCCCGTTTGAACTGTATCCGCTACTTCCTGCACCAGTTGGACTACCCGGGTAAAGACGTGAAAGCCATCGGCAAAGTGGATGAAAAAATCGTCCTCGTCCCCGATACGCGTTACAAAGAGAAAACCATCGATATCGGTCATGACTGATTACCGGTGAAACCGTAAAAATGCCGTCTGAACCTGAAATCGGGTTCAGACGGCATTTTCTATCGGGGTTTCAAAGCGGTATTAAATATCGGTTTCCAGATAAACGACTTGGGTTTGCAGATATTCTTCCAAACCGTGTTTGCCGTCCGCGCCGCCGATACCGGATTTTTTCCAACCGGCGTGGAAACCCTGCATAGCTTCGAAGTTTTCGCGGTTGATGTAGGTTTCGCCGAATTGCAGGCGGCGGGTAACGTAGAAGGCTTCGTTTAAATTAGTCGTATAAACAGAACTGGTCAGACCAAACTCGCAATCGTTAGCCAGTGCGATGACTTGGTCAAGCGTGTCGAAAGCGGAAACGGGCAGTACGGGGCCGAAGGTTTCTTCTTTCATAATGTCCATACTGTTGTCGGTGTCGGTCAGCAGGGTAGGCTCGAAGAAATAGCCGCGTCCTTCGGCGCGTTTGCCGCCGCAAACCAGTTTCGCGCCTTGTTTGACTGCCCGTTCCACTTTTTCGGCAACGGCTTTGACGGCGCGTTCTTCAATCAGCGGGCCCATTTCCAGCGCACCTGCTTCGGCTTCGGCAGGGTTGCCGTAGCGCACGCCTTTCATGGCGGCGGTCATTTTTTCGATAAACGCGTCTTTCAGGCTGCTGTGGACATAAACGCGCTCGGCGCAGTTGCAGATTTGACCGGTGTTGCCGACGCGCGAAGCCAAGATGGATTTCACTGCCAAGTCTACATCCGCGTCTTTCAAAACGATGGCAGGCGCTTTACCGCCGAGTTCCAGCGAGACTTTGGTGATGTTGGCGGAAGCGGCTTCCATCACTTGGCGGCCTGCTTCGACGGAGCCGGTCAGGCTGACCATATCGACTTGCGGATGGGCGGACAAGGCATTGCCGATTTCCGCACCAGGGCCGTTCACTACGTTGAACACGCCTGCGGGCAATCCGACCGCATCGACGATTTCGGCGAAGATGTGGCAGTTGATCGGGGTTACGCTGCTGGGTTTGACGACGATGGTGTTGCCCGTTACCAAGGCGGGGCCCATTTTGCGGGCAATCAGGAAGAAGGGGAAGTTCCACGGCAAAATGCCGGCGATTACGCCCAGCGGACGTTTGAACAATAAAATATTTTCGCGCGGGCGGTCGCTTTGGATGATTTCGCCTTCGTAACGGCGCGCCCATTCGGCCTGATAATCGAGATAGTCGGCGGTGAACATGACTTCCACGCGCGCCAAGTCTTTGGTTTTGCCGCCTTCGGCAACGATGGTGTCGGTCAGCTCGTCGGCGCGTTCGCGTATGCCTTGGGCGATTTTGCGCAAATACGCGCCGCGTTCGACCGCAGGCAGCCGCTCCCATGCCGGTTGTGCCGCGCGTGCCGCCGCTACGGCGCGGTCAACGTCAGCTTTGCCGCCTTTGGGTTCGCGGGCGATGGCCTCTTCGGTGGACGGGTTCAATACGTCGCGCCATTCGCCGTCGAAGTCGTTTTCAAAGCGACCGTTGATGTACATGGCCAATTGTTTCATTTCGGGTTCTCCAGTTTTGTAGTCAGATGTAGTTTTAGTTTATTCCCAAATAAATTATCGTACAAGTTTCTTTACATGCAGATTTCGGGTTTTAAATTAAATGCGGCTTACCGGTTTTCTTTTTTGGTTTCCGCAGGCGTGCTGCCGAAATATTGCCTGAATGCCTGAGTAAAGCTGGAAACGTGGCGGTAGCCGCATAAATATGCGGTTTCGCCTATGCTTTTCTCCCCGTTTTGCAACAGATAGAGCGCGTGCTGCATTTGTTTGTGGTGCAGCCACTCGCTTGCCGTAATGCCGAAATGGTCGCGCATACGGCGTTGCAGCGTCCTTTCGCTGATGTTCAGTGCGTCTGTCAGCCGGTTGACTTGGTGTGCGCCGTTGGCAAATGCCCCGTTCAGGATGCGGCTGAAGTTTTCAGACGGCATGGTGTTTGCTTCCGCTGTTTCTCCTGCCGCCGATCCGATGCTGTCCGACACCGTGTCCCACAAATCCGACAGCAGCCGCAAAACGTCTGCCTCGCGGCGCAATGTTTTGCCCAAATGCCCCCTTGGGGCAGGTTGCAGGCAGGATGCCGCCAAGCCGCGCAGGTTTGGGGACAAATCCCATATCCTGACCGGTTCGCGGTAAAGTATGGGTGTAAAACCCGCATACTCCGGACGCAGCAGCCATTGCTCCATACCTTTAATTGTCATTTTGACCGTTTTGCCGCCGCGATAAAGATAGCGGCTGAACAGGACTTCTTCCCCGACTGAAATCAGGATGACCTTGCCGCCGTCCGCATCGATTTGGAAGCGGCTCCGGTTGATGCCGAAGCTCAAAGAGCCTTCCAGCAAAAGTACGAACGACACATAAGGTTCGGCGAGGCGGCTGCTGCAAAAATCACACCGTGCCGTTACTGTGCCGCCGTGGATGGAAATGCCGTTGGACAAAGTATCGAAACGGTAGCTGCCTTCGACATAATCTCCACCCCCGCTGTTAACCAGGTTGACGAATTGGCTGCTGTTCAAATATTCTTCTGCCATGGTTATTTCTTGAGAAAAATTATCATTTGAAAGATAACATTTTTCACTTCGGTAAACAATCCGCTGCCGGGCACGGCATTTTCACAACACTTACCGTCCGTATGCCGTCTGAAAATTGCCCGTCTTTCCGATAAGCCTTAAAATACACGCCGTCAAACCTATCGTTTTGCCTGCACATGAGTCCCTTCCCTTTTATCGAAATGAAAGATGTCGCCTTTGCATATGGCGACCGCCCGATTCTGAAGAATATCAATTTCAGTATTCCGCAAGGCAATTTTGCTGCCGTAATGGGCGGTTCGGGCAGCGGCAAAACCACGCTGATGAGGCTGATTACAGGACAGATTCGTCCGCAGTCCGGGCAGGTTTTGATTGAAGGACGGGATTTGGCGGGCTTTTCGGCTGACGAGTTGTATGAACACCGCCGCCGTATGGGCGTATTGTTCCAACACGGCGCGCTGTTTACCGATTTGTCGGTATTCGACAATATCGCTTTTCCGATGCGCGAACTGACGCGCCTGCCGGAAGCGGTGATTCGGGATTTGGTTTTGTTGAAACTGAACGCGGTCGGTCTGCGCGGCGTGGAAAACCTGATGCCGTCCGAGTTGTCCGGCGGGATGTCGCGCCGTGTCGCACTTGCCCGCACAATCGCGCTCGACCCCGAAATTATGTTGTACGACGAGCCGTTTACCGGCCTCGATCCGATTTCCTTGGGCGTGATTGCCCACTTGATCAGCCGCGTCAACAAGGCTTTGCGTTCGACCAGCATTATGGTAACGCACGACATTGAAAAATCTTTGGAAATCGTCGATCAGGTGATTTTCTTGGCGCACGGCGAAATTATGTTCTCCGGCTCGCCGCAGGAAATGCGCGAACTGGATTCTCCTTGGGTACGCCAGTTTGTCGGCGGGCTGGCAGACGGCCCCGTAGCATATCGTTATCCGGCGCAAACGTCGTTGCAGCAGGATTTGCTCGGGTAAATGAGCAGGTGCCGTCTGAAACCGTTGAACTTTACATATAGAAATTTATGAATTTTATCCGTTCCGTCGGGGCGAAAACCCTCGGCTTTATTCAATCCATCGGCAGTATTACGCTGTTTCTGCTGAATATTCTGGCGAAATCCGGTACGGCTTTCGTCCGTCCGCGCCTGAGCGTGCGCCAAGTGTATTTTGCTGGCGTGTTGTCGGTGTTGATTGTTGCCGTTTCAGGGTTGTTTGTCGGCATGGTCTTGGGTTTGCAGGGCTATACGCAGCTGGCAAAATTCAAATCCGCCGATATTTTGGGCTATATGGTCGCGGCTTCGCTGTTGCGCGAGCTGGGTCCGGTATTGGCAGCGATTTTGTTTGCCAGCAGTGCGGGCGGTGCGATGACCAGCGAAATCGGTTTGATGAAAACGACCGAACAGCTCGAAGCGATGAACGTGATGGCGGTAAACCCTGTCGCCCGTGTGGTTGCGCCGCGCTTTTGGGCGGGCGTGTTTTCCATGCCGCTTTTGGCTTCGATTTTCAACGTGGCGGGTATTTTCGGCGCGTATTTGGTCGGTGTAACCTGGCTGGGCTTGGACAGCGGCATTTTCTGGTCGCAAATGCAGAACAATATCACGATACATTACGATGTAATCAACGGTCTGATTAAATCCGCCGCGTTCGGCATGGCGGTAACGCTGATTGCCGTGCATCAGGGCTTTCACTGCGTGCCGACTTCGGAAGGCATTTTGCGCGCCAGCACGCGCACGGTGGTTTCGTCCGCCCTGACGATTTTGGCGATCGACTTTGTGTTGACCGCGTGGATGTTTACAGATTGACAGGCCGTCTGAAAACGAAATAAAAAACATTTGGATATTCAAGGAACTTTAATGAAAAAGAATGTATTGGAATTTTGGGTCGGACTGTTTGTCCTGCTCGGCGTGGCGGCGGTTGCCTTTCTCGCTTTCCGCGTGGCGGGCGGCGCGGCGTTCGGCAATTCCGGCAAGACTTATACCGTATATGCCGATTTCAGCGACATCGGCGGTTTGAAGGCCAATGCGCCGATTAAATCCGCAGGCGTATTGGTCGGACGCGTTGGTTCCATCGAGCTTGACCCGAAATCCTATCAGGCGAAGGTCCGCCTCGATTTGGACAGCAAATATCAGTTTAGCAGCGACGTTTCCGCGCAAATCCTGACTTCCGGTCTGTTGGGCGAACAATATATCGGCCTGCAACAAGGCGGCGACACCGAGAATCTCGCCGCAGGCGATACCATTTCCGTTACCAGCTCCGCCATGGTTCTGGAAAACCTAATCGGTAAATTCATGACCAGCTTCGCCGAGAAAAACGCGGCGGGCGGCGACGATGCGGCAAAAGCCACTGAATAAACGTACACCATCATATTCAAACTAGGACACTTAATCATGAAAAAAACCTCTTTCATCAGCGCACTAAGCATCGGCATCTTGAGCATCAGCATGGCGGTTGCCGCCCCTGCCGACGCAGTGAACCAAATCCGTCAAAATGCCACTCAAGTATTGAGCATCTTAAAAAACGGCGATGCCAACACTGCCCGCCAAAAAGCCGAAGCATACGCCGCCCCTTATTTCGATTTCCAACGCATGACCGCATTGGCGGTCGGCAACCCTTGGCGCACCGCGTCCGACGCGCAAAAACAAGCGTTGGCCAAAGAATTTCAAACCCTGCTGATCCGCACTTATTCCGGCACGATGCTGAAATTCAAAAACGCGACCGTCAACGTCAAAGACAATCCCATCGTCAATAAAGGCGGCAAGGAAATCGTCGTCCGCGCCGAAGTCGGCATCCCCGGTCAGAAGCCCGTCAATATGGACTTCACCACCTACCAAAGCGGCGGCAAATACCGTGCCTACAACGTCGCCATCGAAGGCGCGAGCCTGGTTACCGTGTACCGCAACCAATTCGGCGAAATCATCAAGGCGAAAGGCGTGGACGGACTGATTGCCGAGTTGAAAGCCAAAAACGGCAGCAAGTAATCCATAAGCCATGCCGCCAGTCTGAAGGCGGCATGGATTTTTTCCTACCGAACACTATGCATACAGAACTCAACAACGGAACACTGCACATCGGCGGCGACATCACTGTCAAAACCCTGACTAGGGACGCATTTGAGCGTTTCCGGCAACAATGCCGTCTGAAAGAAACCATTGCCGTCGATTTCGGCGGTGTAAAGCGTGCCGATTCCGCCTGCGTGTCGCTGCTGCTCGAAATATTGCGCCGACGCAAAGACAGCATCGGTCTGACCGGCATTCCCGAATCCGTGCGCGCGCTGTCCGAACTGTACGAAATCAAAGACTGGTTGAAATCATGAAAAAAACCGCCTACGCCGTCCTCCTGCTGATCGGGTTCGCTTCCGTCCCTGCATTTGCAGAAACCCGCCCTGCCGACCCTTATGAAGGCTACAACCGCGCCGTTTCCAAATTCAACGACCAAGCCGACCGCTACATTTTCGCCCCTGCCGCGCGCGGCTACCGCAAAGTCACGCCGAAACCCGTCCGCGCCGGCGTGTCCAATTTTTTTAACAACCTGCGCGACGTAGTCAGCTTCGGCAGCAATATCTTGCGCTTGGATATCAAACGCGCAAGCGAAGACCTTGTCCGCGTCGGCATCAACACCACTTTCGGTTTGGGCGGACTGATCGACATCGCCGGCGCGGGCGGCGTTCCCGACAATAAAAACACTTTGGGCGACACGTTTGCCTCGTGGGGATGGAAAAACAGCAATTATTTCGTGCTGCCCGTCTTAGGGCCGTCCACCGTCCGCGACGCGCTCGGCACGGGCATTACCTCCGTTTACCCGCCCAAGAATATCGTCTTCCGCACCCCCGCCGGACGTTGGGGTACGGCTGCCGCCTCCGCCGTCAGCACCCGCGAAGGCCTGCTCGATTTGACCGACAGCCTTGATGATGCCGCCATCGACAAATACAGTTATATGCGCGATTTCTATATGAAGGTCCGCGCGCGGCAGACCGGTGCAACACCTGCCGAAGGTACGGAAGATAACATCGACATCGACGAATTGGTCGAAAGTGCCGAAACCGGGGCGGCGGAAACTGCCGTTCAAGAAGATTCCGTATCCGAAACACAGGCAGAAGCAGCAGGGGAAGCCGAAACGCAACCCGGAACACAACCCTAAAGCCATGCCGTCTGAAAATCCGTGTTCGGACGGCATTCCCTTCTGTCGGAACGGACAGTCCGACACTACAGATTGGGCTATAATCCCTTTTTTGCGCATACCGCGCGACAGCAAAGGAAAAACCATGTACGAAGTCAACCGCAGCGTATTCGTCCTCATTCCGCTTGAACCCTTCTGGAACTGGCTGCAAACCCTGCCGGGCAACCACCTCGACGGACTGACCCTCGAAGACATCCAAGCCGATGCCAATTCCTACCTTGTCCGTCCGTGTGAAACCGCCGACGAAGTATGGGACGAAATCGAAGCCCGTTTTGAAGACATTTTCGCCGCCGAACTTGCCGACTGGTGCGAAGACGAACGCGAGTGGCCTGCGCTCGATGCCGACATTTTCAACGAATGGTTCGACATCCAGCTTTCTACCGTCATCACCGACCTCGAACACGAACCGCTTGCCCGCGAAGCCTTCCAACCCATCAACCTGAACTGATGAAGCTGACCGTCCGCAACTACCATCTCGACGGCTACGGCCATGTCAACAATGCGCGCTACCTCGAATTTCTCGAAGAAGCGCGCTGGGCGTTTTTTGAAGAACGCGGACTGCTGCACGAGTTGGCAGGCCTCATACTGATTGTCGCCCGCATCGACATCCGATACAGCCGTTCCGCCGTCGAAGGCGACGTATTGCAGTTTTCATGCCGTCTGAAAACCCCGGGTACGCGCCGCATTGTGCTGACCCAGAAGATTACACTGCCAAACGGCAAAACCGCCGCAGAAGCCGACATCACCCTGATGCCCGTCCACGCCGCCACACAACGCACCGTCAGCCTGCCCGCCACCCTTGCCCGCGCATTGGAAGCCTTGTCCGAATGAAAAAAATACTCACCGCCGCCGCCGTCGCACTGATCGGCATCCTCCTTGCCATCGTCCTCACCCCCGACAGCAAAACCGCGCCCGCCTTCTCCCTGCCCGACCTGCACGGAAAAACCGTTTCCAACGCCGACCTGCAAGGCAAAGTAACCCTGATTAATTTTTGGTTTCCCTCCTGTCCGGGTTGTGTGAGCGAAATGCCCAAAATCATTAAAACGGCAAATGACTATAAAAACAAAAACTTCCAAGTCCTCGCCGTTGCACAACCTATCGATCCGATAGAAAGCGTCCGCCAATACATCAAAGACTACGGCTTGCCCTTTGCCGTCATGTATGATGCGGATAAAGCCGTCGGACAGGCGTTCGGCACACAGGTTTATCCGACTTCCGTCCTTATCGGCAAAAAAGGCGAAATCCTCAAAACTTATGTCGGCGAACCCGATTTCGGCAAACTCTACCAAGAAATCGATACCGCGCTGGCGCAATAGCGATGCCGTCTGAAACGTAAAAAAAACAGGAACGATGTTCCTGTTTTTTCAGATCATCCGCCCCGACACGTTCAGACGGCATTCAACCTTCCGGCAGATTCTTTTTCACTACTGCCGGATTGCCTGCCGCCAAAGAGTAGGGCAGAATGTCTTTTGTAATCACCGCGCCTGCGCTCACGACCGAGCCGCGTCCGACGGTTACGCCCGCCATCACAATCACCCTGCGCCCCAGCCAGACATCGTCCTCCAACGTAATCGGACGGATTTCCGTATAGCCCTCAAAGCGTTTTTTTGAACGGTCAAATTTGTGGTTATTTGAATAAAACAGACATTCCGACCCCATCATCACATTTTTGCCGACCACCAGCCCACGGCAGATTTCACAGTTTGCCCCGATGCCCGAGCCGTCGCCCAAAACCGTATCCGGAAACACATACGCCCCGCGTTCGATATTGACCCCGCGTCCGATATGCGGAGAAATCCGCCGTGCCAGAAATACGCGTACGCTTTTGCCGATGATGCCGATGCCGCGCATATGCGACGGCGGCAGCACCGAACCGGCAAAACGCAGCAGCAGGAAAAAGAATTTTGACCCCATCAAACCTCCCTCAAAAGAACTTTTTACATTTTATCGAATATCCTCTTGACGAAACAACAGAAAATAGCGAGAATGCCGAGCTTGTCTGAAGCATAGGTACATCCCCTATGCCCGCTTTTTTGAAAGGAAATCAAATGAAACAAGGTATTCACCCGAACTACCACGAAGTCAACGTTACCTGTTCCTGCGGCAACAAATTCGTAACCAAATCCGCGATGGAAAAAGAAAACTTCAATATCGAGGTTTGCTCCCTGTGCCACCCGTTCTATACCGGCACTCAAAAAATCGTCGATACCACCGGTCGCGTGGACAAATTCAACAACAAATTCGGCAACCTGTTCAAACGCTGATTGCCGCTTTGCAAGAATTAAGCCCTGCCATCATTTCGATGGCAGGGCTTTTTAATATTTGGCACACTGACTTCTTATCTATATAGTGGATTAACAAAAATCAGGACAAGGCGACGAAGCCGCAGACAGTACAGATAGTACGGAACCGATTCACTTGGTGCTTCAGCACCCTAAAGAATCGTTCTCTTTGAGCTAAGGCGAGGCAACGCCGTACTGGTTTTTGTTAATCCACTATATTTTGACGGGGTTGAAGTTGACATCTACAAAGTTTAATGTTTGAATACATTCAAAAATATATTTGAATGAGATGTTTTATGATTCAAAATGTTGTTACTTCAATAATCCTGTATTCTGGGACAGCCGTAGACTTACTTATTATCCTAATGTTATTTTTTGCCAAAAGAAAAAGCAGAAAAGACATCATTAACATTTATTTAGGACAATTTCTAGGCTCTGTTAGTCTGATATTGCTAAGTTTGCTTTTTGCATTTGTCTTAGATTATATTCCTAGTAAAGAGATTTTAGGTTTGCTCGGCTTTATTCCAATTTTCCTAGGCATCAAAGTTTTGCTTTTAGGAGATTCTGATGGAGAGGCTATTGCTAAAGAGGGTTTGCGCAAAGATAATAAAAACCTGATTTTTCTAGTCGCTATGATTACTTTTGCAAGTTGTGGCGCTGACAATATTGGTGTCTTTGTCCCATATTTTACTACCTTAAATTTAGCGAATTTGATAGTGGCTTTACTTACCTTTCTAGTCATGATTTATCTCTTGGTTTTTTCTGCCCAAAAATTGGCACAAGTCCCTTCTGTTGGAGAAACTTTGGAAAAATATAGCAGATGGTTTGTTGCTGTTGTTTATTTAGGATTGGGGATATATATCCTGATTGAAAACAACAGTTTTGATATGCTATGGACTGTGTTGGGCCAGGAAAAAATATTATGAAAAAGATAGTATCTGCAAAGACTGCCCCGTGCAGTCTTTTTTGTTGCCGGTCTTTTTGTGTCTGATGCCGTCTGAAGCAGTCTCTGCACGACCTTTGTGCAAATATTTGCTACACTTGGCAATCCATCCATTTCTTCTTACGCTTATGTTGACCTATACCCCGCCCGATACCCGCCCGCCCGCCAAAACCCACGAAAAACCGTGGCTGCTGATGCTGATGGCGTTTGCCTGGTTGTGGCCGGGTGTATTTTCACATGATTTATGGAATCCTGCCGAACCTGCCGTTTATACCGCCGTCGAAGCGTTGGCAGACAGCCGCGTTCCTTTGGTTGCCCATCTGTTCGGGCATGCCGATTTCGGCATACCGCCCGTGTATCTTTGGGTTGCCGCCGCGTTCAAACATTTGCTGTCGCCGTGGGCTGCCGACCCATACGATGCCACACGCTTTGCAGGCGTATTTTTTGCCGTTATCGGACTGACTTCCTGCGGCTTTGCCGGTTTCAACTTTTTGGGCAGACACCACGGGCGCAGCGTCGTCCTGATTCTCATCGGCTGTATCGGGCTGATTCCGGTTGCCCATTTCCTCAATCCCGCCGCCGCCGCCTTTGCCGCCGCCGGACTGGTGCTGCACGGCTACTCGCTGGCACGCCGCCGTGTGATTGCCGCCTCTTTCCTGCTCGGTACGGGTTGGACGCTGATGTCGCTGGCGGCAGCTTATCCGGCAGCATTTGCCCTGATGCTGCCCCTGCCCGTACTGATGTTTTTCCGTCCGTGGCAAAGCAGGCGTTTGATGTTGACGGCAGTCGCCTCGCTTGCCTTTGCCCTGCCGCTTATGACCGTTTACCCGCTGCTCTTGGCAAAAACGCAGCCCGCGCTGTTCGCGCAATGGCTCGACTATCACGTTTTCGGTACGTTCGGCGGCGTGCGGCACATTCAGACGGCATTCAGTTTGTTTTACTATCTGAAAAATCTGCTTTGGTTTGCACTGCCCGCGCTGCCGCTGGCGGTTTGGACGGTTTGCCGCACGCGTCTGTTTTCGACCGATTGGGGGATTTTGGGTGTTGTGTGGATGCTTGCCGTTTTGGTGCTGCTCGCCTTTAATCCGCAGCGTTTTCAAGACAACCTCGTCTGGCTGCTGCCGCCGCTTGCCCTGTTCGGCGCGGCGCAACTGGACAGCCTGAGGCGCGGCGCGGCGGCGTTTGTCAACTGGTTCGGCATTATGGCGTTCGGACTGTTTGCCGTGTTCCTGTGGACGGGCTTTTTCGCCATGAATTACGGCTGGCCCGCCAAGCTTGCCGAACGCGCCGCCTACTTCAGCCCGTATTACGTTCCCGACATCGATCCCATTCCGATGGCGGTTGCCGTACTGTTCACACCCTTGTGGCTGTGGGCGATTACCCGCAAAAACATACGCGGCAGGCAGGCGGTTACCAACTGGGCGGCAGGCGTTACCCTGACCTGGGCTTTGCTGATGACGCTGTTCCTGCCGTGGCTGGACGCGGCGAAAAGCCACGCGCCGGTCGTCCGGAGTATGGAGGCATCGCTTTCCCCGGAATTAAAACGGGAGCTTTCAGACGGCATCGAGTGTATCGGCATAGACAGCGGCGACCTGCACACGCGGATTGTTTGGACACAGTACGGCACATTGCCGCACCGCGTCGGCGATACCCATTGCCGCTACCGCATCGTCCGCCTGCCCCAAAACGCGGATGCGCCGCAAGGCTGGCAGACGGTCTGGCAGGGTGCGCGCCCGCGCAACAAAGACAGTAAGTTCGCACTGATACGGAAAACCGGGGAAAATATATTAAAAACAACAGATTGAGCCGAATTTCTGGATTAAGTGCCGGAAAACGCGTATAATTGCGCGATTAAACCTTTATAAATCAGCCGTTTTGCAGGCATCACACAGGAGCGACAATTATTATGATGACCCTCTATTCCGGCATTACCTGCCCCTTCAGCCACCGCTGCCGCTTCGTTTTGTACGAAAAAGGTATGGATTTTGAAATCAAAGACGTCGATATTTACAACAAACCCGAAGACCTTGCCGTCATGAATCCGTATAACCAAGTCCCCGTACTGGTCGAGCGCGATTTGGTGCTGCATGAGTCCAATATCATCAACGAATACATCGACGAACGCTTCCCCCATCCGCAGCTTATGCCCGGCGATCCCGTTATGCGCGGCCGGGGGCGGCTGGTGCTGTACCGTATGGAAAAAGAATTGTTCAACCACGTCCAAGTTTTGGAAAACCCCGCCGCCACCAACAAGGAACAGGCAAAAGCGCGCGAAGCCATCGGCAACGGACTGACGATGCTTGCCCCTTCGTTCAGCAAAAGCAAATACATTCTCGGCGAAGATTTTTCTATGATTGATGTCGCCATTGCCCCGCTGCTGTGGCGGCTCGACCACTACGATGTCAAACTGGGCAAAAGTGCCGCGCCGCTGCTCAAATACGCCGAGCGCATCTTCCAGCGCGAAGCCTTTATCGAAGCACTGACACCCGCCGAAAAAGCCATGCGCAAATAAGCTCGGAATGCTTGCAAAACCCGCCGTTTTGCAGGCATTTTCCTATTTTGGCGTACAACACGGAACCCATTATGCCCACTTCCACCAAACCCTACATCCTCCGCGCACTTTACGAATGGTGCAGCGACAACAGCCTCACACCGCACATTCTTGTCTGGGTCAACGAACACACGCGCGTTCCCATGCAGTACGTCCGCGACAACGAAATTATGCTCAACATCGGCGCGACCGCCACGCAAAACCTTCAAATCGACAACGATTGGATCAGTTTTTCCGCCCGTTTCGGCGGACAGGCGCACGACATATGGATACCTGTCGGACACGTCCTCAGCCTTTTCGCACGGGAGACCGGCGAAGGTATGGGGTTTGAATTGGAGGAGTACCGCCCCGATACGCCGCCTGAAAACACTTCTGCCGAAACCGCGCCCCGGCCCGCCAAAAAAGGTTTGAAATTGGTCAAATAAATCTATGCCGTCTGAACGGAATCGTGTTTCAGACGGCATTTTGTCCGATGGGGCGCAAACGGAATCCGTTTATCGGCAAAACCCGTTTCGGCGTATCAAAACCGTGTTGCCCCTGCCGATTCGATATTGGGATATTGAAAATGCCGTCTGAACCTGCGATACGGGCTTCAGACGGCATTTTGTCTGATATTCGGGCAATCAGGCGGTCAGCACGGCTTTCAGGATTTTGTTGACTTCGCCCATATCGGCTTTGCCGGCGAGGCGGGTTTTCAATACGCCCATCACTTTGCCCATATCCGCCATACCTGCCGCGCCGGTTTCGGCAACGGCGGCTTCGACCGCAGTACGGATTTCTCCGGCGGAGAGCATTTGCGGCAGGTAGCGGTGCAGTACCTCGATTTCGGCGTTTTCTTTGTCTGCCAAATCCCGGCGGCCGGCTTCAGTGTAGATTTTCGCGCTGTCTTTGCGCTGTTTGACCATTTTGGTCAGGATGGCGGTGATTTTGGCATCGTCGGCTTCGGTGCGTTCGTCCACTTCAAACTGTTTGACGGCGGCGTTGATGAGGCGGATGGTGCCGAGGGAAACTTGGTCTTTGGCGCGCATCGCGGTTTTCATGTCTTCGGTAAGGCGGATTTTCAGGCTCATAATGTCCTCGCTGGGATGTCGGATGGAAACGGCGGGTTTCGATGCCGTCTGAAAAGCAAAACACACCGCAGAGCAGGTCTTGCGGTGTGTCCTCATATCACAGGGCTGACCTGTAATCTGTACTTGAACGTTTAGTACATTTTGGGCGGCAGTTGTTGGCTGCGCAGGCGTTTTTGCAGGCGTTTTACGGCAGCCGCTTTTTTGCGTTTGCGTTCGGTAGTCGGTTTTTCGTAGGCTTCGCGGGCGCGCAGCTCGGTCAGCAGGCCGGTTTTTTCTACGGCGCGTTTGAAACGGCGCATAGCGACTTCAAAGGGTTCGTTCTCTTTTACGCGGATTGCAGGCATTTTATTTCCTTTAATAAATTCGGTTGTTTCATCTGCCCATCATATCGGTGGAAAGGGTAGGGCAGACGGTGTTGAAGGTTTACCGTATCGCTGTGCCTTGCGGCGGCGGGATACGCGCCGTGACGGAAACATCACCTCCTAACGGGTTGGCTTGTGCCGTGTCAAGCTGCTTGAAAAAGCAGGAAAAACAATTTTCGGATTATCTTATATTTATGGTTCGCCGTCAATGCCGTTCGGGATAAAAATGCCGTCTGAAAGACCGGGCGGGTTTCAGACGGCATCGGTACGTCAGCGTGCAGGAACGGTGCCCATACGCTGTTTGAGCGGGATGTGCGGCGCGCCGAAGAGGGAGGCGTAGTAGGCGGCATTGGTCATCACTTTTTTGACATAGTCGCGCGTTTCGGAAAACGGGATGGTTTCGGCATATACCGCGCCTTCAAGGGGCGTGTCCGCCTGCCATCGGTGCGCTCTGCCGGGGCCGGCGTTATAGCCTGCGGTAGCGAGGACTTCGTTGTTTTGCAGGCGGCGTTTGGTGTCCGCCATATACCACGTCCCCATACGGATATTGCCGTCGGCGGTGTAAAGTTGTGCGGCATCCATACCGATTTTGCCGGCGATTTCGCGCGCGGTGGCAGGCATAACCTGCATCAGCCCCTGTGCGCCTACGCCGGATTGCGCGCCCATAACGAAGCGGCTTTCCTGACGGATGAGCCCGTAAACCCACGCCGGATCGACATTAACATTTTGCGCGTGGCGGATTACGGTGTCTTTAAACGGCGAAATATAGCGCAATGTGTAGTTGAGTTTGCGGTCGGTGCGTTCCGCGCTGTTGACCGCCATATCGTAAAAGCCGTGGTCGAACGCGGTTTGCGCTGCGGTCAGCAGCTTGTCTTCGTCAAAGCCGCGTGTGGCAAAACGCCATTCCGCCTGAGCCTGACGGCGCATTTTCGCATCGCCGGCGGTTCGGCTGTTTTGGAACAGCACCAGCGCGCGTTTGACTGCACCGTCTTCCGCCATGCGGCGGACGCTGTTTGTGTCGGCATCGGGAACATTGTTGCGCGTATCAATTTTCCGACCCAATTCTTCCCCTGCCAGTACGGCATAAAAATTCCTGCCCGTCGCTGCCGCCTGTTCATAGAGTTTTGCTGTCTGCTGCAAGTTGCCCAGCGCAGCATGGCTGCGTGCCAGCCAGTAGAGCCAGGTCGGGCTTTTTTGCAGTTTTTCGGGCATATGCGAGATAACGGAAGCCAGCTCGTCCCAACGTTGGGCACGCAAGGCGGCGCGGGCGTACCATTCGATTTGGTCGTCGGTCAGTTGGCGGCGGTCGGAAACTTTGCCGTAATAGTCCAAGGCGGCAGGCACATTGAGGTTTTGCGACTGATAATGCCCCAATACGCCCCACGCGAAACTGCGTTGTTCGGGGCTTAAACCGCTTTCCATTTCGGACAGCAGGGCGGCGGCATTCGGCGATTTGCGTGCTTCTTTGCCGATGACGTTCAACAGGGCGTATTCGCGCGAACCTTGTGTGCCGCCGTCAAACGGGCTGCCCAATGCGGCGGCAAGGTTGCGTGCGTCTGTGGTTTGGCGACCGGCCAGCAGTCCGCGTACGCGCCTCCAGGCGTCGTTGCCGTCCAACAAGCCGGATGCGGCTGCCTGTTCCAACAGTTTGGTGCAGCCCGAAGGCAGTTTGCCCGTATTTTTGACCAGTTCGGCGGCACGCGTATAGTCGTTGCGGCTCGAATCGGCGTAGCATTCGACTTCTTGGGCGCGCCCTGCCGGTTCGAGTTTGGCATATTCCTGTGCAAACAGCGTCCACTGTCTGCGTGCGCCCAAAGACTTCAGCCACTCGTTGCGGACATTTTCCGCCATCGCGCTGTCGCCGACGTTTTCCAAATAGGCGGCGACGGCGGTATCGTTTTTCTGTTTCACTGCATCCAGTGCGGAAGGGTAGCTGCTGTAATCTGCCAGCGTTTTTCCTTCGGGTTCGGCAGGGCGGGGGGGAACGCTTGCCGAAAGACCGGCAGTTTCTATATTGTCTGCCAGGGTCTTGCCGCTGGGCGCGTGTGTCGAAGAACACGCGGCAAGCACCAGAGCCGCCAGCAGCGGCAGGGAATGCTTCATAGAGGGTAGGTACATCGGATTTCCTTAAGAATCAGAACCCTGAACGGTCAGGGTTGGAAAAGACAAAATGCCGTCTGAACAGGCGTTTGCCCGAATTATATGCCGAAACTGCACCGCCTTTGGAATGTTTCCGACATAATTTATAGTGGATTAACAAAAACCAGTACAGCGTTGCCTCGCCTTAGCTCAAAGAGAACGATTCTCTAAGGTGCTGAAGCACCAAGTGAATCGGTTCCGTACTATTTGTACTGTCTGCGGCTTCGTCGCCTTGTCCTGATTTTTGTTAATCCACTATATATTTTTCAATTATTTGCCGTTTTGGTGCGAACCGCTGCCTTTGCCCGTTTCAGACGGCATTGTCCGAAATGGTTGCCTGCTTCCTGCTTTATTGACAAAAAAACGCTTTCCCGATAATATCCTACGAAAATTAACCTGCCGATTTGACACAGCTTGCGGGCATAACAGCTAAAGCGTTCCGACAATTTCAGCTTTATCTTCCGCGCCCGTTGTGTCCGACATCGGGCTTTGTTGTATGGGAAAGACAATGATTATTTTGGACAAGGTTTCCAAGCATTACCAAACGCGCGACAAGACCCGTTTTGCCGCCGTCGAGCCGACCAGCCTCGAAATCCGCGACGGCGAAATCTTCGGGCTGATGGGCTATTCCGGCGCGGGCAAATCCACTCTGCTGCGCCTGATTAACCTGTTGGAACGCCCCGACAGCGGCACGGTCGGCGTGTGCGGACAAGATTTAACCAAGCTGAATGCCGCCGCATTGCGCCGGGCGCGGCAAAATATCGGTATGGTGTTCCAGCAGTTCAACCTGTTGAACAACCGCACCGTCGCCGGTAACGTCGCCTTCCCATTGGAAATCGCCGGATGGCCGTCTGAAAAAATCAAAGCGCGCGTTAAAGAATGCCTTGAAATCGTCGGCTTGACCGAACGCGCCGGCCACTATCCCGCCCAGCTGTCCGGCGGGCAGAAACAACGTGTCGGCATCGCCCGTGCGCTCGCGCCCAAGCCGCAAGTCATCCTCGCCGACGAACCCACTTCCGCCCTCGATCCCGCCACCACGCGCAGCGTCTTGGAATGTTTGGAAGACATCAACAAACGCTTCAACGTAACCATCGTCATCGTAACCCACGAAATGAGCGTCATCAGACGACTGTGCGACCGCGCCGCCCTCTTGGATAAAGGCAAAGTCGTCGAAATCGTCGAAGTACGCGGCAACCAAATCCACGCCCAATCCGAAATCGGGCGCGAACTGATTCGGGAGGACTGATATGGCAGACTTAACATTCCAACAAGCCGTTTCCAACATCATCGGTATGAAAGGCGAAATCGTCCGCGCATTGGGCGAAACCTTTGTGATGGTCGGGCTGTCCACCACGTTTGCCGTCATTTTCGGCACGCTGTTGGGCGTGTTGCTCTTCGTAACTTCCAGCCGCCAGCTGCATTACAACAAGCCGGTAAATTTCCTGCTCGACAACTTAGTCAACCTAATGCGCGCCTTCCCCTTCGTCATCCTGATGATTGCCATGATACCCGCGACACGCGCCATCGTCGGCAGCACCATCGGCCCGGTTGCCGCTTCGCTGGTGTTGAGCGTGTCGGGATTGTTTTATTTTGCCCGTTTGGTGGAACAAAACCTGCGCGAAGTCCCCAAAGGCGTGATTGAAGCCGCCGCCGCGATGGGTGCGCCGCCGCTTGCCATCGTCCGCAAAGTCCTCTTAAACGAAGCGCGCGCGGGTATGGTTTCCAGCATTACCGTGCTTGCCATCGGGCTTTTGTCATACAGCGCGGCGGCAGGGATGATAGGCGGCGGCGGCTTGGGCGACCTCGCCATCCGCTACGGCTACTACCGCTACCAAACCGAAGTCATCGTCTTCATCGTCGCCCTCCTCGTGCTGCTGGTCATCCTGATTCAAAGCACCGGCAACGCGTTGGCGCGGAAATTGGACAAACGTTAAACCCGAATGCCGTCTGAACGCCAAAATCCCCACCGCTATCCGAAAAATGCTATAAAATCCCCCTGTTCGCGGCAAATGCCGTCTGAACGCCGAATCCGGACGGCAGGGTTTCCTGCCCGTCATTTTTGTTTGAAACCGCCACAACATCAGGAGAAAATATGAAAACCTTCTTCAAAACCCTTTCCGCCGCCGCACTCGCGCTCGTCCTCGCCGCCTGCGGCGGTCAAAAAGACAGCGCGCCCGCCGCATCCGCTTCTGCCGCCGCCGACAACGGCGCGGCGAAAAAAGAAATCGTCTTCGGCACGACCGTCGGCGACTTCGGCGATATGGTCAAAGAACAAATCCAACCCGAGTTGGAGAAAAAAGGCTACACTGTCAAATTGGTCGAGTTTACCGACTATGTGCGCCCGAATCTGGCATTGGCTGAGGGTGAGTTGGACATCAACGTCTTCCAACACAAACCCTATCTTGACGATTTCAAAAAAGAACACAACCTGGACATCACCGAAGCTTTCCAAGTGCCGACCGCGCCTTTGGGACTGTATCCGGGCAAGCTGAAATCGCTGGAAGAAGTCAAAGACGGCAGCACCGTATCCGCGCCCAACGACCCGTCCAACTTCGCACGCGCCTTGGTGATGCTGAACGAATTGGGTTGGATCAAACTCAAAGACGGCATCAATCCGCTGACCGCATCCAAAGCGGACATTGCCGAAAATCTGAAAAACATCAAAATCGTCGAGCTTGAAGCCGCGCAACTGCCGCGCAGCCGTGCCGACGTGGATTTTGCCGTCGTCAACGGCAACTACGCCATAAGCAGCGGCATGAAGCTGACCGAAGCCTTGTTCCAAGAACCGAGCTTTGCCTATGTCAACTGGTCTGCCGTCAAAACCGCCGACAAAGACAGCCAATGGCTCAAAGACGTAACCGAGGCCTATAACTCCGACGCGTTCAAAGCCTACGCGCACAAACGCTTCGAGGGCTACAAATACCCTGCCGCATGGAATGAAGGCGCAGCCAAATAAGGCAGTCGTATAAAATGATGCCGTCTGAACCGCATTCCGTGTTCAGACGGCATTTTTGTCCTTTAATCCGCCATCCCCTGCCATTCCGCCGAATCCGGCGTATCGATTCCGAACAGCGACAGCGCGTGTGCGACACTGTGTGTAACAATATCGTCTGCGGTTTGCGGCTTGCGGTACATCGCAGGAACAGGGGGAAACACCACGCCGCCCATTTCCGTTACCCGCTTCATATTGTCCAAATGGGCAAGGTTCAGCGGCGTTTCGCGCACCATCAGCACCAGCCGCCGCCTTTCCTTCAAAACCACATCCGCCGCACGCGTCAAGAGGTTGTCGCCGAAGCCGTGCGCGACCGAGGCAAGCGTCCGCATCGAACAGGGGGCGACCAGCATCCCGTCCGTTTTAAACGTACCGCTGGCAATGCACGCCCCGATATTGCCGATCGGATGCACGAAGTCCGCCAAGGCATACACTTCGTCTCTCGCATAAGCCGTTTCCGAAGCGCGCGCCATCTCCGCGCCTTTCGATACCACAAGGTGCGTTTCGACATCTTGCGCGCGCAAAAGTTCCAAAGCCTTCACGCCGTATTGGAAACCGCTCGCCCCGCTGATGCCGATTATCAAACGCCGTACCATCATCCGCCTTTCCCATAAAACCGCCTGCAACGGCAAACCGGCTATTATAGTGAAAAAACAGAAATCCGATAAACACGGATACAAATTGTCGGCAACACCCAATATCCGATAAAATACCCGATTTAACATCCTATCTGAATAGGCACGGGAGGGCGGTATGGCAAAAGTAAAAGGCGGATTGGGGCGCGGTTTGGATTCGCTGCTCGCCAACGGCGCGGACAACAGCAGCGGCGACCGATTGACTACGGTTGCGGTTAAAGATATCCGGCCCGGCCGCTATCAGGCGCGTGTTCAAATCGATGACGAAGCCTTGCAGGAGCTGGCGGATTCGATTAAGGCGCAAGGCGTGATACAGCCCGTCATCGTGCGCGAACACGGACTGTCCCGATACGAACTGATTGCGGGGGAGCGGCGTTGGCGTGCCGCACAGATTGCCGGCCTGACCGAAATCCCCGCCGTTATCAAAACCATCAGCGACGAAACCGCGTTGGCAATGGGTTTGATCGAAAACCTCCAGCGCGAAAACCTCAACCCCATCGAAGAAGCACAAGGCTTGAAACGCCTTGCCGACGAGTTCGGGCTGACCCACGAAACCATCGCCCAAGCCGTCGGCAAAAGCCGAAGCGCGATTTCCAACAGCCTGCGCCTTTTAAGCCTGCCCGAACCCGTGCAGGAAATGCTTTACCAACGCCGCCTCGAAATGGGGCACGCCCGCGCATTGCTGACCCTGCCCGTCGTCGAACAGCTCGAATTGGCGCAAAAGGCCGTCAAAAACGGCTGGTCGGTGCGCGAAGTCGAACGCCGCAGCCAGGCCGCCCTTCAAAACAAACGTCCCGAGCCCAAAAAAACTGCCGCCGCCGACATCGGCCGCCTGAATGATTTGCTGACTGAAAAACTGGGTGTCAACGCTGAAGTCAAAACCGCCAACCACAAAAAAGGCAGGATTGTCCTGTATTTCGATACGCCTGAAACGTTCGGCCACCTGTTGGAGCAGTTGGGAATAGATTACCTGCCTTAATTTTGCGGGATATGCCGTCTGAAACATAAAACGTAAAGAAATTCGGACAAACTTTCCAATAATCTGTAATTATATGTAATGTGTGTTAGAATGACACCTGCCGCCGTTATTCAGGCGGCGGGTGCGGCGGATTGGGATACGTTGTTTCACAAAGATTAACTGTCGCTTGACGTAATAAGGCTTCTAAATTATATTAGCCGCGCCTCAAATCCGAGGCGGAAACATTCCCTTTATGAAGCAGATTATCATCCTACAATCCGCCGTATTGTCCATATGCGCCGCAGTTGCCTTTGCCGTATGGGGTTTTGCCGGATTCCTTTCGGCGGTCGGGGGCGGTTTGTCCTACCTGCTTCCCACGTTTGTTGCAGTTTTACTTTTAAAACTTTTCAGGGGAAACCCCTTCCTGCAAAGCAGGATGTTCGTCTTCGGAGAGATTTTAAAAGTAGTGCTGTCGCTGTTGTCTATGCTCGCCGTATTTGCAATATGGCATCAATCGCTGGTGTTCGCCCCGTTTTTGATGGGGCTGTTCGGTGTCAGCCATTTGGTTTTTTTAGTATTGTTGAGAGTGAAAGATTATGGCAGGTGAAACCATTACCGCTGCCGACTACATCAAGCACCACTTGCAGAGCTTGACCAGTTTGTCGGACGTTACTCAGGGTCAGGGACTGAAAAACATTGCTGATTTTTCGTTTATTAACCTTGATGCCGTCTTTTTCGCCGTCCTGTTGGGCGTAATCGGCAGCTTCCTGTTGTGGCGCGGTGCAAAAAAAGCAACGGCAGGCGTTCCCGGGCGTTTCCAGGCTGCGGTGGAAATCCTGTTCGAGTTTGTGGACGATATGTGTAAGAGCATCATTCACAACGAAAAGTCTAGAAAAGCCGTCGCGCCGTTGGGTCTGACGCTGTTTGTCTGGATTTTCCTGATGAACGCGATGGATATGCTGCCGGTCGATTTGCTGCCGATGGTATGGCAGGGCATTACCGGCAATCATCACGCCCTGCTACGCGTCGTACCTACTGCCGATTTGAACACTACTTTGGCACTCGCTGTCGGCGTGTTGCTGATTTGTATCTATTACAACATCAAAATCAAAGGATTGGGCGGCTGGTTTCACGAGCTGTTCAGCGCGCCGTTCGGTGCAAAACTCGCACCTGCGAACTTCCTGCTGAATTTGGTCGAGTTTCTTTCTAAAACCGTATCACACGGTATGCGGTTGTTCGGTAATATGTATGCGGGTGAGTTGGTATTCCTGCTGATAGCCTTGCTTGGCGGTGCTTGGGCGGCTTCCGGCAGCGTTGAAGTCATGGATCCGATTCTGTTTGTATTCCACATTATTGCCGGTTTGGCATGGGCGATTTTCCATATTTTGGTGATTACCCTACAGGCGTTTATTTTCATGGCGTTGGCGTTCGTCTATATCGGGCAGGCGCACGATGCACACTGATTTTCCCAAGTAGTTTGTTTTTGTAGTTTAACCTTTGTTTCTTTAAGGAGTTTAAAATGGGTTTGATTGCTATCGCATGTGGTTTGATCGTTGCATTGGGCGCACTGGGTGCCTCTATCGGTATCGCAATGGTCGGTTCTAAATATTTGGAATCTTCTGCCCGCCAGCCCGAACTGATCGGTCCGCTGCAAACCAAACTGTTCCTGATTGCCGGTTTGATTGATGCGGCCTTCTTGATCGGTGTCGCCATTGCACTGCTGTTCGCCTTCGTTAACCCGTTTGCAGGTGCATAATCAGGACGGATTCGTCCGTTCCGTACAGGCGCAGCCTGTTTGATTAACCCCAATACGAAGGTTAAGTAACGTGAATATCAATGCAACATTATTCGCTCAAATCATCGTCTTTTTCGGTTTGGTATGGTTTACCATGAAATTTGTGTGGCCGCCGATTGCAAAAGCTTTGGATGAGCGTGCCGCAAAAGTCGCCGAAGGCTTGGCTGCCGCCGAGCGCGGTAAGAGCGATTTCGAGCAGGCTGAAAAAAAGGTTGCAGAACTCTTGGCAGAAGGGCGTAATCAGGTTTCCGAAATGGTTGCCAACGCCGAAAAACGTGCCGCCAAAATTGTCGAAGAAGCCAAAGAACAGGCTTCTTCCGAGGCGGCGCGCATTGCAGCTCAGGCAAAGGCCGATGTGGAGCAGGAATTGTTCCGCGCGCGCGAATCCCTGCGCGAGCAGGTTGCCGTGTTGGCTGTCAAAGGTGCCGAATCTATTTTGCGCAGCGAAGTCGATGCTTCCAAACACGCAAAACTGCTCGATACCCTGAAACAGGAGCTGTAATCTTATGGCAGAGTTCGCAACGATCGCCAGACCTTATGCAAAGGCATTGTTCGGTCTGGCTCAGGAAAAAAACCAAATTGAGTCTTGGTTGGGCGGACTGGAAAAACTTGCGGCGGTTGTTCAGGAAGGGAAGGTGGCTTCATTGATTGACCGTCCTGAAACGAATGCTTCAGAAAAAGCAGATATCCTCATCGATTTGGTCGGTTTGAAAGACAAGGAGTTGAAAAACTTTGTTATCGTCTTGGCCGGGCAGAAACGTTTGTCGATATTGCCGGAAGTATATGCTCAATATCAAGACTTGACCTTATCATTCAACCATATCAAATCTGCCGTCATTTACAGTGCCTATCCGTTGACCGACAAACAGGTTGGCGAGTTGGCGCAAATGCTGAATAAGCGTTTCGACAGCGAGCTGAAAATCTCTGTCGAAATCGAACCGGAGCTGATTGGCGGCATAAAAGTTGAAGTGGGTGATCAGGTTTTGGATTTGTCTGTACAAGGCAAACTGAGTGCCTTGTACACGACTATGACGAATTAGGAGAGTTTTCATGCAGCTTAATCCTGCTGAAATTAGCGATCTGATTAAAGCCAAGATCGAAAATCTGTCTGTAAATGCTGAAGTGCGTACCCGTGGTACGGTGATTTCGGTAACTGACGGTATCGTTCGCATCCATGGTTTGTCAGATGCAATGCAAGGTGAGATGCTCGAATTCCCGGGCAACACGTTCGGCTTGGCGATGAACCTGGAGCGCGACTCCGTCGGTGCCGTAGTGTTGGGCGAGTACGAACATATTAAAGAAGGCGATACAGTTACCCGTACCGGCCGTATTTTGGAAGTGCCGATCGGTCGCGAATTGGTTGGTCGCGTAGTTGATGCATTGGGTCGTCCTATCGACGGTAAAGGTCCAATCAATACAACTTTGACTGCTCCAATCGAAAAAATCGCACCGGGTGTGATTGCACGTAAATCGGTTGACCAACCCATGCAAACCGGCCTGAAAGCTATTGACTCTATGGTTCCGGTTGGTCGTGGCCAACGTGAGCTGATCATTGGTGACCGTCAAACCGGTAAAACAGCCGTAGCACTGGATGCCATCGTTAACCAAAAAGGTACAGGCGTTATCTGTATTTATGTGGCTATCGGTCAAAAAGCATCTTCTATTGCCAACGTAGTGCGCAAATTGGAAGAGCATGGTGCGATGGAACACACTATCGTGGTTGCTGCGACTGCATCTGAAGCGGCGGCATTGCAATATATCGCACCTTACTCCGGTTGTACGATGGGTGAATTCTTCCGCGACCGCGGCGAAGATGCCTTGATTGTTTATGACGATTTGTCCAAACAGGCTGTGGCTTACCGTCAAATTTCCCTGCTTTTGCGCCGTCCGCCCGGCCGCGAAGCCTATCCCGGCGACGTATTCTACCTGCACTCCCGTCTGTTGGAGCGTGCGGCACGTGTCAATGAACACGAAGTGGAGAAATTGACCAACGGCGAAGTAAAAGGCAAAACCGGTTCTCTGACCGCGTTGCCGATTATCGAAACCCAAGCGGGCGACGTATCTGCTTTCGTTCCGACTAACGTCATTTCGATTACCGACGGTCAGATTTTCTTGGAAACCGACCTCTTCAACGCCGGTATTCGTCCTGCAATCAATGCCGGTATTTCCGTATCCCGCGTAGGCGGTGCTGCACAAACCAAAGTGATTAAAAAGCTGGGTGGCGGTATCCGTTTGGCATTGGCGCAATATCGTGAATTGGCGGCGTTTTCGCAATTTGCATCCGATTTGGATGAAGCTACGCGCAAACAATTGGAGCATGGCGAAGTCGTAACCGAACTGATGAAACAGAAACAGTTCAGTACGTTGAATACGGCTGAAATGGCTTTGACCCTTTGGGCAATCAACAACGGTTCGTATTCTGATGTTCCGGTTGCCAAAGCTCTGGCTTTTGAATCTGAATTTTTGAGCTTTGTCCGTACCCAACATCCGGAAGTTTTGGAAGCCGTCAATGCTTCAGGTGCAATGTCCGACGAGAGCGAGAAAACGCTTGAAGCAGCCATGAAATCCTTCAAATCTTCTTACGCCTATCAGGCATAAGGCTTGAAGTGAAAGGAGTCTGAAATGGCAGTAGGAAAAGAGATTCTCACCAAAATCCGCAGTGTTCAGAATACCCAAAAGATCACTAAAGCGATGCAAATGGTGTCAACCTCTAAAATGCGGAAGACTCAGGAACGGATGCGTTTGGCGCGTCCGTATGCCGAAAAAGTGCGTATGGTGATGAGCCATCTTGCGCAAACCAATACCGATCATGGTATTCCGTTACTGGAATCTCATCGGGAGATCGGACGTGTCGGTTTTATTTTGATTACGTCTGATAAGGGTTTGTGTGGCGGTTTGAACGCCAACGTACTGAAAAAGTTTTTGGCACAAGTTCAAGAGTATCAGAATCAAGGTATTGAAGAGGAAATCGTATGCCTTGGCAGTAAAGGTCTGATGGCGTGTCAGAGCATTGGTCTGAATGTGGTTGCCAGTGCCGTAAATTTGGGCGATACCCCAAAAATGGAAATGCTGCTCGGACCTTTGACAGAACTCTTCCAACGGTATGAGAAACATGAAATTGACAGAATCCATCTGGTGTATTCGGGTTTTGTCAATACCATGCGTCAGGAACCGAGAATGGAAGTATTGCTGCCTATCGGTGAGAACGTGATTGGCGATTCAGCTCCCAAATCACCGTTCAGCTGGGAATACCGCTACGAACCGACTGCACTTGCAGTGTTGGAATATCTGGTTCGCCGCTATTTAGAGTCTGTGGTTTATCAGGCGTTGAGCGACAATATGGCATCCGAACAGGCAGCCCGCATGGTTGCCATGAAAGCTGCAACAGACAATGCGGGCAATGCCATCAAAGAATTGCGCCTGGTGTACAACAAATCGCGCCAAGCCGCGATTACCACGGAATTGTCAGAAATTGTAGCAGGTGCGGCGGCAGTTTGATGCCGTCTGAAGCCTGAACAGGAAATTAGGATACGATAATGAGCCAAGGCAAAATCGTGCAAGTTATTGGTGCGGTAGTTGACGTGGAATTTCCACGCGACGCGATTCCGCATGTTTACGATGCCCTGAAATTGGACGAGAACGGTCTGACTTTGGAAGTCCAACAGCTTTTGGGCGACGGCGTAGTCCGTACCATTGCGATGGGCAGCTCGGACGGTTTGAAACGCGGCATGACTGTGAGCAATACCGGTGCGCCCATTACTGTACCGGTAGGTAAAGGTACGTTGGGCCGTATTGTCGACGTATTGGGTACGCCTGTTGATGAGGCAGGCCCGATCGATACCGACAAGAGCCGCGCCATCCACCAAACCGCCCCGAAATTCGACGAGCTGTCTTCCACGACCGAATTGTTGGAAACCGGTATTAAAGTGATTGATTTGCTGTGTCCGTTTGCTAAGGGCGGTAAAGTAGGTCTGTTCGGCGGTGCCGGTGTAGGTAAAACCGTCAATATGATGGAGTTGATCAACAACATCGCCAAGGCACACAGCGGTCTGTCCGTATTTGCCGGCGTGGGCGAGCGTACCCGCGAAGGTAACGACTTCTACCACGAGATGAAAGATTCCAACGTATTGGATAAAGTGGCGATGGTTTACGGTCAGATGAACGAACCTCCGGGCAACCGTCTGCGCGTCGCATTGACCGGTTTGACGATGGCGGAATACTTCCGTGACGAAAAAGATGAAAACGGCAAAGGTCGCGACGTATTGTTCTTCGTGGACAACATCTACCGTTACACCCTGGCCGGCACCGAAGTATCCGCATTGCTGGGCCGTATGCCGTCTGCAGTGGGCTACCAACCGACATTGGCCGAAGAAATGGGCCGTTTGCAAGAGCGTATTACCTCTACCCAAACCGGTTCCATTACTTCCATCCAAGCCGTATATGTACCTGCGGATGACTTGACTGACCCGTCTCCGGCGACAACTTTCGCCCACTTGGACGCGACCGTCGTATTGAGCCGTGATATTGCATCTTTGGGTATTTACCCGGCAGTCGATCCGCTTGACTCTACTTCACGCCAATTGGATCCGATGGTTTTGGGTCAAGAGCACTACGACGTGGCGCGCGGCGTACAGTCCACCCTGCAGAAATACAAAGAATTGCGCGATATTATCGCCATTCTGGGTATGGACGAATTGTCTGACGAAGACAAACTGACTGTGATGCGCGCGCGTAAAATCCAACGCTTCCTGTCCCAACCGTTCCACGTTGCCGAAGTGTTTACAGGTTCTCCGGGCAAATATGTCGCCCTGCGCGATACCATTGCCGGCTTCAAAGCCATCTTGAACGGCGAATACGACCATCTGCCCGAACAGGCATTCTATATGGTCGGCAGCATCGAAGAAGCGGTTGAGAAAGCGAAAACCTTAAACTGAGGAGGTCGGCATGAGCGTCATGCAAGTTGAAGTGGTCAGTAGCGAGCAAAACATCTATTCGGGCGAAGCCGGATTTGTAGTGGTTCCGACCGTTCAAGGTGAGCTTGGTATTTACCCGCGACACGAGCCGATTATGAGTTTGGTGCGGCCGGGAGCTTTGCGTTTGACTGTTCCCGGCGAGGATAAGGAGGTCTTGGTTGCTGTTTCCGGCGGTGTTTTGGAAGTACAGCCTGATAAAGTTACCGTTTTGGCGGACGTTGCCGTCCGTAGTGCGGAGATGGATCAGGCACGTGCGGAAGAAGCGAAAAAAGCTGCCGAAGCCGGTATCTCTCAAGCCAAAGACGATAAGGATTTGGTAGAGGCACACAAGGCATTGGCTGCCGCAATTGCACAGCTCAAGACTTTGGACTATATCCGTTCGCACAAAAAATAAAACTTGTGTGGTTTGGGAAAGCACGGTCGTTTGGCCGTGCTTTTTATTTTCCGGATTTAAATTAAAAAATTATCCATCCCCTGGTTTCAAATCAGGCTGTCTTCGAGATAAATCTATTCAAGCAGCTATGGAAACAGTAAAATAAAACCTTTATTTTATCGAACAATAAGTCATGCTCACCTTTCAACAAATCATCTTTAAACTGCAAACATTCTGGGCAGACAAAGGCTGCACCGTCATCCAACCTTTCGACATGGAAGTCGGCGCAGGTACTTCCCACCCCGCCACCTGCCTGCGCGCACTCGGCCCCGAGCCTTGGTTTGCCGCCTACGTCCAACCCAGCCGCCGCCCCAAAGACGGCCGCTACGGCGACAACCCCAACCGCCTGCAACACTATTACCAATTCCAAGTCGCCCTTAAACCCGCCCCCGCCAATATCCAAGACCTTTATCTCGACTCCCTGCGCGAATTGGGCATCGATCCCAAAGTCCACGACATCCGCTTTGTCGAAGACGACTGGGAAAACCCCACCCTCGGCGCATGGGGTTTGGGCTGGGAAGTTTGGCTCAACGGCATGGAAGTAACCCAGTTCACCTATTTCCAACAAGTCGGCGGCATCGACTGCACGCCCGTACTCGGCGAAATCACCTACGGCATCGAACGCTTGGCGATGTACCTGCAAGGCGTGGAAAACGTCTATGACCTCGTTTGGGCAAAAACGCTGGACGGTAATACAGTAACTTACGGCGACGTGTACCACCAAAACGAAGTCGAACAATCCACCTACAACTTCGAATACAGCGATGCCGATTGGCTGCTGCGCCAGTTCAACGACTACGAAGCGCAAGCCAAACGTCTGCTCGCCGAAGAAAACGTCAGCCTTGCCCTGCCTGCCTACGAGCTCGTCCTCAAAGCGGGGCATACGTTTAACCTCCTGGACGCGCGTGGCGCGATTTCCGTAACTGAGCGGGCAACTTATATTGGACGTATTCGTGCATTGAGCCGCGCTGTGGCGCAAAAATATGTCGAAAGCCGCGAAAAACTGGGCTTCCCCTTAATGAAGGCAAATGCCGCCTAAGGGGGCGACGATTTTTTACGTTCGGGCGGCCCGATATGGTAGCCGTCCGTAAACCATTATATATTTTAGGAAAATCATGCCTGTCTATTTCCGCACCCCGAGCAGGAAACGCCTGCACAAAATGAACCGCCGCCAGCATAAAAAGCTACATTTGGGCGAGTTTCAAACATTGATTTTCGGCGTTCAAGGCAGTTTGCACCAAGCTGCGGACGATGCCGAAGCGTTTGGCCGCTTTATGGACGAGCTGATTGCGTATCTTGTGGTAAACGGCTTGGAAATGGCGGGCGGGGGCGATTGCGGCGATTTTTCTTGCCTGTTTCAAAAATCCGGCACCCGAAGCTTGGGAGAAACCGAGAAAAAAGCCATTATCTCTTGGCTGGCAGGCCGAGAAGATGTCGCCACTTTGTACGCCACCCCGCTGGTTGACGGTTTTTACGGGGATGACGGCTGGGAAAGTTACAGCGAAACCTATAAACAGGCAGATTAACCAAATTCAAAGAAAGCCGAATGATGACCCAAACCCTTTTAATCGAACTCCTTACCGAAGAACTTCCGCCCAAAGCCCTTAATAATCTGGGCAACCATTTTGCCGCCGCCGTTGCCGAAGGCTTGGAAAAAGCGCAACTGGTTGACGGCGCAGCCGAACTTACCGCCTACGCTTCTCCGCGCCGTTTGGCGGTTCAAGTCAAAAACGTCAAAGCCGTTCAAGCCGACCAAAAAATCGTGAAAAAAGGCCCTGCCGTGGCGAATGCCGTAAAAGACGGTGCGCCGACCAAGGCTTTGGAAGGTTTTGCACGCGGTGCAGGGGCGAAAATCGAAGACCTGACCATCGTCCACGACGGCAAGCAGGATGTGTATGCCTACGAATACGTCCAAACCGGCAAACCGCTGGGCGAGCTTTTGGAAGACATTATCAATCAAGCCGTTAAGAAACTGCCGATTCCAAAAGTCATGCGTTGGGGCAGCAGCACGTTTACTTTCGTGCGCCCCGTCCACGGGCTGATTGTGCTGCACGGCGGCGATGTCGTAAACGTCAGCGTTTTGGGTCTGCAAAGCGGCAACAAAACCTTGGGACACCGCTTCTTGTCCAACGGCGAAATCACTATTGAAAACGCCGACAGCTACGCCGAACAAATGCGCGAGCAAGGCAAAGTGGAAGCTTCGTTTGCCGAACGCAAAGCCGCGATTCAGACGGCACTGGAAGGGCAGGCACGCCGTCTGAACGCGACTGTTGCCGCCGATGAAGCATTGTTGGACGAAGTAACCGCGCTGGTCGAATGGCCTGTTGTTTTGGAAGCCGGTTTTGAGGAACACTTCCTCGCCGTGCCGCAAGAATGTTTGATTCTGACGATGCAGCAAAACCAAAAATACTTCCCGCTGCTCAACCAAAACGGCAAGCTGATGAACCGCTTCCTGCTGGTCTCCAACCTGCAAACCGAAGACCCGTCGCACATCATCCGAGGCAACGAACGCGTATTGCGCGCGCGCCTGTCTGATGCCGAGTTTTTCTACAAACAAGACCAAAAAGCGACTTTGGAAAGCCGCCTGCCGAAATTGTCCAGCGTGGTTTACCACAACAAAATCGGTTCGCAGGCCGAGCGTATCGAACGCTTGCAAAGCATTGCCGCCCACATCGCCAAAGCATTGGGTGCGGATGCCGCGGCAGCCGAACGCGCCGCGCGTCTGGCAAAAGCCGACTTGGTAACCGAAATGGTCGGCGAGTTTCCCGAACTGCAAGGCACGATGGGCAAATACTATGCCCGTTTGGACGGCGAAACCGAAGAAATCGCCGAAGCAGTCGAGCAGCACTATCAGCCGCGTTTTGCCGGCGACAAGCTGCCCGAAAGCAAAATTGCCGCCGCCGTCGCACTTGCCGACAAACTGGAAACCCTGGTCGGCATTTGGGGCATCGGTCTGATTCCGACCGGTGACAAAGACCCCTACGCCCTGCGCCGCGCCTCATTGGGTATTTTGCGGATGCTGATGCAGTACGGTTTGGACGTGAACGAACTGATTCAGACGGCATTCGACAGCTTCCCCAAAGGTTTGCTCAACGAGAAAACGCCGTCTGAAACCGCCGACTTTATGCAGGCGCGCCTTGCTGTGTTGCTGCAAAACGATTATCCGCAAGACATCGTTGCCGCCGTACTCGCCAAACAGCCGCGCCGTTTGGACGATTTGACCGCCAAACTGCAGGCTGTCGCCGCGTTCAAACAACTGCCCGAAGCCGCCGCGCTCGCCGCCGCCAACAAACGCGTGCAAAACCTGCTGAAAAAAGCCGATGCCGCGTTGGGCGAAGTCGATGAAAGCCTGTTGCAACAGGACGAAGAAAAAGCCCTCTTTGCCGCCGCGCAAGGCTTGCAGCCGAAAATCGCCGCCGCCGTCGCCGAAGGCAATTTCCAAACCGCCTTGTCCGAACTGGCTTCCGTCAAGCCGCAAGTCGATGCCTTCTTCGACGGCGTGATGGTAATGGCGGAAGATGCCGCCGTAAAACAAAACCGCCTGAACCTGCTGAACCGCTTGGCAGAGCAAATGAACGCGGTAGCCGACATCGCGCTTTTGGGCGAGTAACCGTTGTACAGTCCAAATGCCGTCTGAAGCCTTCAGACGGCATCGTGCCTATCGGGAGAATAAATTGCAGCCTTTAGTCAGCGTATTGATTTGCGCCTACAACGTAGAAAAATATTTCGCCCAATCATTAGCCGCCGTCGTGAATCAGACTTGGCGCAACTTGGAGATTTTGATTGTCGATGACGGCTCGACAGACGGCACGCTTGCCATTGCCAAAGATTTCCAAAAGCGGGACAGCCGTATCAAAATCCTTGCACAAGCTCAAAATTCCGGCCTGATTCCCTCTTTAAACATCGGGCTGGACGAATTGGCAAAGTCGGGGGGGGGGGGAATATATTGCGCGCACCGA
>NZ_CAUJAJ010000011.1 GCF_962747995.1 Neisseria viridiae
CACTTGGTGCTTCAGCACCTTAGAGAATCGTTCTCTTTGAGCTAAGGCGAGGCAACGCCGTACTGGTTTAAAGTTAATCCACTATATGAACCGTTTTGCGGTTTCCATATCCTTGACAGACGGTTTGCAGCAGATTTGCAGACGGCAGATGTTTCAAGCAGAAAGGAAACACGATAAAAATAGAAAAGCCTCCGAACAGTCGGAGGCTTTTTTCAAACTGAAATTATTTCAGTTTGGTTTCTTTGTACACTACGTGTTTGCGGGCAACCGGATCGAATTTTTTGATTTCCAGTTTGCCGGGCATAGTGCGTTTGTTTTTGGTAGTGGTGTAGAAGTGACCAGTACCTGCACTGGATTCCAGTTTGATTTTATCGCGCATTGCAGTAATCCTTAATTAAATAGCGTTTAAATTAAGCTTCACCGCGAGCACGCAAATCAGCCAATACGACATCAATGCCTACTTTGTCGATGGTACGCAATGCAGCGTTGGAAACGCGCAGGCGAACCCAGCGGTTTTCACTTTCTACCCAAAAACGACGTGATTGCAAGTTGGGCAAAAAACGGCGTTTGGTTTTGTTGTTGGCGTGCGATACGTTGTTGCCGGACATCGGGCGTTTGCCGGTCACTTTGCAAACTCGTGCCATAATCAGTCTCCAAACTTCTAAAATAGTAAAACGCGATTTATACCACGAAAAACAGTGTTAGTTCAAGTGTTTTAAAGAAAAACTGCTGTTTTGCGCGGGTAAGCCGCCCGAGTGTCGCATCTGCGGAACGTTTGCAGGTGCAAAACAGATGGCGCGCGATTATAGCGGATTTCGGGAACTGCTGCATTCAAAATGCCGTCCGAACATATTTCCAGTATTTTCAGACGGCATTTCAAGTTTTCAAATCCCTCAATGTCTTCCGCCGCCGCTGTGGAACGGCGGTTTTGCCAGCCAGACAATGGGGATCAGGGCGATAAACAAGATACTGCCGGCGAGGAATATTTCGTTCGAGCCGATGATGAAGCCCTGTTGCGTGATGGTGTTGTTGATGATGCCTAGGGTTTGACTGTCGGAAATGCCTTGTTGGGACAAATGCGCCGCCGTTTCATGCAATGTCGCGGAATATGGCGTGATGTGTTCGGCAAAGCGTGTATGGTGCAACGCTTCACGCCGTTCCCACAGGGTACTGACGAATGATACGCCGACACCGCCCATAAGCACGCGCAAGAAATTCGACAAGCTGCTGGCAGCGGCAATCTGCCCTCCCTTCATGTGTGACAAGGTGATGGTCGTCAGCGGCAGAAAAAACATGGCGACACCGACACCTTGCCAAAACTGAGGCCAGATGACGTTGCCAATATCCATATCGGCATAAAAATCCGTACGCCAATAGAAAGTAAAGGCAAAGGTCAGGAAGCTGGCAGTTACGAGCAGGCGCATATCGGCCTTGTTGCCGAATCTGCCGATAATGGGTGACAGGAAAACAGGCAGGATGCCGACGGGCGCGGCGGCAAGCCCTGCCCACGTGGAGGTATAGCCCAGGTTGGTCTGCAACACTAACGGCAGCAGGGTCAGCGTCCCCATATACACCATAAAACCCAATGATGTGGCTATTACGCCGACGGTAAAATTCCGATCTTTAAACAGCGATAAATCGACAATCGGATATTTTTCTCCCAATTCCCAAACAATAAAATACGACAAGCACACCAGTGCGACTACGCCCAAGGTAATGATTTCTCCAGAGGCGAACCAGTCGAGTTCCTTCCCCCTGTCCAGCATCATCTGTAACGCGCCGATACCGACTACCATCAATGTAAGCCCGACATAGTCGGTCGGCATTTTAACGGTTTCCGTTTCCCGACATTTCAAATGTTTCCATGTAATCCATGCCGATATGATACCGATGGGGATATTGATGAAGAAAATCCAACCCCAATGCCAGTTTCCGGAAATCCAGCCGCCGAGTATCGGCCCGAGAACAGGGGCGACAACGACGGTCATTGCCCACAATGCCAGTGCCAGCGTCCGTTTTGCGGGCGGATAGGATGCCATTAACAGGCTTTGCGACAAGGGAATCAACGGCCCGGCGATAAAGCCCTGCAAGATACGGAAAATTACCAAAGCCTGAAGGTTGGGCGCGATGCCGCACAGCCACGATGTGATGACGAAACCGACGGCGGCGGCGGTAAACAATTTGACCTCGCCGATACGTTTTGCCAAAAATCCCGTTAACGGCACGGAAACGGCGTTTGCCACAGCAAAAGAAGTAATAACCCACGTCCCCTGAGTGGTTGCCGCACCGAGATTGCCGGCGATAACGGGAACGGCGACATTGGCGATAGTCGTATCTAAAACCTCCATAAATACGGCAAGCCCCAAAGATAGCGTAATCCATGCCAATGCCGCACCTTTAAGCGGTGGATAATCCATTGCGTTCTCCGTTTCAGACGGCATCAATGCGCGTATTGCTCAAGAATTTCGTCCACCAGTCTGTCAGCTTCCGACCAATCCGTGCCTTCAGTTTCCGGCAACACGGCATCCGGCGTTTTTGAAACAGGCGCGCCTGCTGCGGAAGTATCCACTTTTACCGTCATCGACAAACCGATGCGCAACGGATGCCTGTCTACATCTTCACGGTTCAATTCGATACGGACAGGGACACGCTGCACCACTTTAATCCAGTTACCCGTGGCATTTTGCGCCGGAATCAGCGAAAACGCGCTGCCCGTACCTGCCGAAAACCCTGCCACCCTGCCGCGATAAACGGTTTGTTTACCGTACAAATCGGACACCAGCTCGGCAGGCTGTCCGATTTTCATATGCCGCAACTGCGTCTCTTTAAAATTGGCATCAACCCACACATCCGACAACGGCACCACCGCCATCAGCGGCGCACCGGCCGCCACCTGCTGTCCAACCTGTACCGAACGCTTTGCCACCTGACCGTCCACCGGCGCGCGGATTTGCGTCCGCTGAAGGTTCAACCACGCATCTTTCAACCTGCTGACTGCCGTCTGAACCGCCGGCTGTTCGCGCAAAGCGACCTGACCACCCAAAGCCGCACGCGCCGAAGATTCTTCCGCCAAAGCCGCCTTAACTGCCGCCTGAGCCTGAGACACTGCCGCACGGGCATGTGCCAGCTCTTCGGCGGACACGGCTCCTGATTCCGCTAAAGCAGACCGGCGGCGTAAATCATCCTGCGCACGTGCCAAATCCGCTCGGCGCAAAGCAACCTGCGCCCCCGCCTGAGAAGTGGCGGCATTTTGCTGGCGGTTTTGCCGCACCGCCTGAATCAGCTCGTTTTTTGCCCGTTCATACGCCAACACATAATTACCATCATCCAATACGGCCAACACATCACCTTTCTTCACAACATCCGTATCATCATGCAACACCTTCCGCACCGTACCGCCCGTTTGCGGCGTAATCTGAACCACGCGTCCGGCAACATAAGCATCTTCCGTTTCCTCTTCGTGCTGCCACCATAAAAAAAACGCCGACCCGGCGGCTGCGGCGGCAAGCGCGAACAGCAGCGTCAATGCCGTCAGGCGGCGTTTGCGTTTGGCTTGCGTGTTTTGAAGTTTTGTTTCGTCCGTGTGCGTATCCATAAGATTGGGTTCCGAATTTCCTGATTTCATATAAACAATGTTCTTTCAATAGGAGGCAGATTCTATATCCGCGCAATAACGCAATCAAGTCAGTATTTTAGATGCAATATTCAAAAAATAACGCTTCAGGCGGCAAAACTGAAAATATATTTCGTTTATATAGTGGATTAACAAAAATCAGGACAAGGCGACGAAGCCGCAGACAGTACAAATAGTACGGAACCGATTCACTTGGTGCTTCAGCACCTTAGAGAATCGTTCTCTTTGAGCTAAGGCGAGGCAACGCCGTACTGGTTTAAATTTAATCCACTATAAACGCTTGGAGTATAATAAAGCAGTCGGCCTTAACAACGCGCTCAAAGTATTGGAGGCTTTTATTGAAAGCTGGATTAAATACAGCGCGGCAGACCGAAAATTAAGAATGTGTATTGTTACGGCACAAGCCCGTTGGCGTTCAAAAGTCGAAATCGAACTGCTGGGTTTGTAACCGCAGGGGGGCAGGTATGCGGGGTAGGTGGACTCTGCTGTTTTTGCATTGGATATGGGGAAAAGTGGTACCGGAAAGCATCCGCAACAGCAAGCCGGTGCGGTGGGTAGCCAACCATAGAAAGCTCACTATCTGGGTAATTGTGACAGTATGGATCAACTTCTTCCCCGATACTTACGAATACGACATTATTCCTAGTCGTAGGGGATACGGCTATTGGCATGTCGATCATCCGTTGTATCCCTATGCCCGATTTCTGCTTCCCCTTATTCTCGGTGCGGCTTTTCTTTTCATTCCGCCCGATCCGCCCGAAAAGAAATAGTAACCTGCATATAAGCAGCCTGAAAGATTTCAGGCTGCTTTTTTATTGGAGAACCCAAATGGCAAAACAAAAAACTGTAACCGTCGGCTGCAAACTGCCCAACGGCCTGATTATCGAAGCCGGCGGCAAGTCGGTAGAGTTGAACGGCGCAAACGCCTCCAACATCATCGGCGGACACGGCATTACCTATAACGTGGATGCCGATTTCTTCAACGCTTGGATGGCAGCGCACCAAGACCGCGATATGGTCAAAAACGGCTTCGTTTTCGCCCACGAAGATGCCAAGGACACCAAAGCCGAAGCACGGGAAAAAACCGGCAACGAAACCAAATTGGAAGCCATCAAGCCGGATGACAAGGCCAATGGCGTAATCACCGCCAAGGAAGACTGATATGCCTGCCGTCGTCTTCGATAAAGCGCGCTTTCAGACGGCCTATCCCGAAGTACAGGCAACAGACGCGCAGCTCGAAATGTGGTTCGCGCAGGCCGAAAGCCTGCTGGACAACACCGAGCACAGCATTGTGAAAAAGCCGGAAGAGCGCGAAATGCTGCTGTTCCTGCTGGTGCGCCACTTCGCCGCGCTGGCCGAACGTGCCGCGCAGGTATGACACGGAAAACACCGCCGCCCGAACCATGCCGTCTGAAGAAAACTACACAGATACCGCCGCTTATATTACAATCACCGCCCGTGGTTCGAAAACCTCCCACACTAAAAAACTAAGGAAACCCTATGTCCCGCAACAACGAAGAGCTGCAAGGCATCTCGCTTTTGGGCAATCAAAAAACCCAATATCCGGCCGAATACGCGCCCGAAATTTTGGAAGCATTCGACAACAAACATCCCGACAACGACTATTTCGTCAAATTCGTCTGCCCCGAATTCACCAGCCTCTGCCCCATGACCGGGCAGCCCGACTTCGCCACCATCTACATCCGCTATATTCCGCACATCAAAATGGTGGAAAGCAAATCCCTGAAACTCTACCTCTTCAGCTTCCGCAACCACGGCGATTTTCATGAAGACTGCGTCAACATCATCATGAAAGACCTCATTGCCCTGATGGATCCGAAATACATCGAAGTATTCGGCGAGTTCACACCGCGCGGCGGCATCGCCATTCATCCTTTCGCCAATTACGGCAAAGCAGGCACCGAGTTCGAAACATTGGCGTGTAAACGCCTGTTTGAGCACGACGCACAATAAACCATCCTTCCCATATTTCAGACGGCATTCCTTCGATACGGTATGCCGTCTGAACGCCTTTCCGAAAGGTTTTTATGTACGCATTTACCGCCGCACAGCAACAGAAGGCACTCTTCCGGCTGGTGCTTTTCCATATCCTCATCATCGCCGCCAGCAACTATCTGGTGCAGTTCCCCTTCCAAATTTCCGGCATCCACACCACTTGGGGCGCGTTTTCCTTTCCCTTCATCTTCCTCGCCACTGACTTGACCGTCCGCATTTTCGGTTCGCACTTGGCACGGCGGATTATCTTTTGGGTGATGTTCCCCGCCCTTTTGCTTTCCTACGTCTTTTCCGTTTTGTTCCACAACGGCAGTTGGACAGGCTTGGACGCACTGTCCGAATTCAACACCTTTGTCGGACGCATCGCACTGGCAAGTTTTGCCGCCTACGCGCTCGGACAAATCCTCGATATTTTCGTATTCGACAAATTACGCCGTCTGAAAGCGTGGTGGGTTGCCCCGACCGCATCAACCGTCATCGGCAACGCCTTGGATACGTTGGTATTTTTCGCCGTTGCCTTTTACGCCAGCAGCGATGGATTTATGGCGGCAAACTGGCAGGGCATCGCCTTGGTCGATTACCTGTTCAAACTCACCGTCTGCGGTCTGTTTTTCCTGCCCGCCTACGGCGTGATTCTGAATCTGCTGACGAAAAAACTGACAACCCTGCAAACCAAACAGGCGCAAGACCGCCCCGCGCCCTCGCTGCAAAATCCGTAAACAGCCCTGCCGGGAATCGGGACGGTTGGGTTTTCTTTTATAGTGGATTAAATTTAAATCAGGACAAGGCGACGAAGCCGCAGACAGTACAGATAGTACGGAACCGATTCACTTGGTGCTTCAGCACCTTAGAGAATCGTTCTCTTTGAGCTAAGGCGAGGCAACGCCGTACTGGTTTTTGTTAATCCACTATATTTGCAAACACTGCCGGAACGGATAAATCCGGATTCCTGCCCACTTCGTCATTCCCGCGAAAGCGGGAATCCGGTGCGTTGGGCTTCAGTCATTTCCGATAAACTCCTGCCGCGTTGTGTTTCTAGATTCCCGCTTTCGCGGGAATGACGGCGGATGGGCTTCCGTGCCGCGGTGTCCGGATTCCCGCCGGTACGGGAATGACGGCAGTGCTTCCTTGGCTTAGTTTTATTTTAATTGACTGTATAGTGGATTAACAAAAATCAGGACAAGGCGACGAAGCCGCAGACAGTACAAACCAAGACGCTTGCGGCTTTGCTGACGCGCTGGAACTGTCCGCTTGCTTTGTCGGCGGCTTTGAGAATAATATTTATGGTCTTGTCGGTCATAAAGTGGTCTTGAAAATGAAACGTTATCGAAAATCTGACAAACTGAAAGAAAAATATAGCGATATAGATGAGACTTTTGAATTTATAAAGGGGTTTATCTATGTAGTTGCCCTTGCTTTTACCGCATATATCGCTATCCGTTTTTTCTGATGCGCTTCCGATAAAATGCCGTCTGATTTTTTCAGACGGCATTTTCTATTCTTCTGCATTGGAGGCGCGTAGTACGGCAAGGCGAGGCAACGCCGTACCGGTTTTTGTTAATCCACTATAAATGCCGTCTGAAAACCTGTTTGCAGATTTTCAGACGGCATTGTTTTTGTCGTCGCGGTTCAAACTTCAATCCGATTGCGACACGGTAACCGGTATGCCGCGCAAGCGCGCAAGCAGCGCGTCAGCTTCCTGTTTCTGTCTGGCAAACTCCGCTTTGTCTGCCTGCGTTAATTCGGGTGTCGGCAATGCGACCGAGGCGGGGTTGACGGGTTGTCCGTTGATACGTGCCTCATAATGCAGGTGGGGGCCGGTCGAACGCCCTGTCGAACCCACGAAGCCGATTACTTCTCCGCTGCGCACATTGCCTTCCGCCTGCGAAAACGCGCTCAAATGCGCATACAGCGTTTCCACACCGTTGGCGTGGCGTATCATCACCGCGTTGCCGTATCCGCCCTTCCGGCCTTTAAAGGTAATCACGCCGTCGGCGGAAGCCCTGACCGGCGTTCCCTGCGGTGCGGCATAATCGATGCCCGTGTGCAGCCGCCAAGTGTGCAGGATGGGGTGCATACGGTAGCCGAACGGCGAAGAAATGCGCGTATAGGCCAGCGGCTCGATGTTGAAGCCGCCTTTTTCCTGCAACACCCTGCCGTCTTCATCGTAATAATTGCCGCCCCCTCCGCCTTCCTTGTCCGAACGGTAATAGAACGCCTGATGCCTTGTGCCGCCCTTGACGACTTCCGCCGCCAGAATATCGCCCGTCGCCATCTGCTGCCCGTGGAAATACAGGCTGTCGTAAAGCAGGCGCACGGCATCGCCTTCCTTCAAACCGTCAAGGCTGAAGCGGCCGGCGAAAATCCCGCTTAAGGATTCGCGGATTTCGACGGGTACTTCCGCCTGCGCCAACGCGCCGCGTGCCGAGGTTTTGACTACGACCGAACGCAGTGTCGGCAAAACCTTCATATCCGCCTCAGAAGCCGTCCGCCGCCATATGCCGCCTTTTTTTTCCAAAGCGACCAAATTGCGTTCGCCGTCTTCGTCGGTAAAAAACTGCACTTCGCGCGCACTGCCGTCGCTGCCGACCAAAACATGAACCGACTGGTCGGCACGCAAATGCTGCAAATCGGCTTCGCCGCCATATTTTTCCGTGATTCGGGCAATCTCGTCCCGCGCCATACCCGAACGCACCAGCACGTCCGCCAGCGAGTCGCCCGGCTGCACCGCCTCCTGCACCCAATATGCCGTCTGAACGCCGCTGCCGCCCCAAGACAGCGGCGGCAGTTTTTGTTCCACGCGCTGCGGTCTGACGCGCTCCATCCTCTCTGTCGAAGCAATGTATGCCGCCGACACCAAAATAATCGAAACGGCAAGCGCGCGCAGCGCGTATTTCCGATGTTTTGCCGAAAGTGGGAAGACAGCCATATTGTTCCTTTTTGACGGCGTTTGCGCCGAATCCTCTATAATGTTGCGCCTGACCTGCATTTCTGAAACGTCAAACGATGAAACTCACCCTCGCCCTCCCCTCGCTCAATTTGGATGAAGACGAAACCCGAATACCTCTCTGCCTGCACGCCTTCAACAAAATCCTGCAATACGGCTCGCTGCACCGCCAAAGCTGCACGGCTTCGGCATTTTACGCGCGTTATTTGTGGTGCGGCAGACTGGCGGAACGCGCGGCGCAAAGCCTGAATATGCCGTCTGAAGCCGTCGCGCTCGCCACGCCCGTGTGGCAAAAAATGGGGCTGCATCAGGCAAATGTGCTGACGGCGGAATATTTGGATGTCGGTACGGATGAAGCGGAACGGCTCTGCCGCGATCTGTCGGCGTTTTACGGCGACATTCCGTGGCGTTTCGTTCCCGTCCTGCCCGAATTATGGCTGGTTTCCCTTCCCTGCGCGTACCGCTGGGGCGCGAAGCCCGTTTTGGACTTGGGCGGATTATTGGGCGCGGACGATCAGCCGGACGGGGAAGACGCGTTGGAATGGCTGCGCGTCCAAACCGAAATCCAAATGTGGCTGGCGGCGCACCCCGTCAACCATAACCGCAAAAAACGCGGGCTGCCCGAATTGAACGGCTTATGGCTTTGGGACTGCACAAACGGCAGCGCACAAGGCGGCACGCTTTTCGCCGATACGGTTTGGAGCCGTTTTCACCCCGACCGCCGCGCATTGCCCGACAGCTTCCGCACCTACGAAGAAACGGCGGCACACCTGCCCGACGCGCACCACATCCTGTTTATGGACGATTTGCGCCTGACCGCCCTGACAGGGGACAGGGAACGGTATGCGGCAATATTGCAGCAGTGGGAAACGTCTTGGTTCGCGCCGCTTTACGAAGCCGTCCGCACAGGCAAAATCAAACGGCTGGACATCACCACGGACGGACAACACGGCGGTACGCTGACCTTCAAACCCACAGACAGGTGGAAATTTTGGCGCGGCGCGAAAACCTTTGGCGGAATCTGGTAAACACGCCCGCCGCAACCGCGACAATGCCGTCTGAAGCCCGAATCGGGTTTCAGACGGCATTTCCGTATCCGTTCAGACCTGACGTGCCGACCAACCGTTCACACGCCGTTCCACCGCGTCGGCACTCAAGCCCAAATCGTCCAAAAGTTTTTTCGGGTCGCCGTGTCCGGTTACGGTATCGGCAACGCCCAGCAGCAAAACCGATTTGCAGATGCCGTGTTTCGCCAACACCTCCAAGACCGCGCCGCCAGCGCCGCCCTGTTCGGCGTTTTCTTCAAGGGTAACGATGCGGTCGTGGCTTCGGGCAAGGCGGACGATGAGTTCCTCGTCTATCGGTTTGACGAAGCGCATATCGGCGACGGTGGCGTTCAATTTTTCAGCAACCGCCAATGCGGGGGCGACCATGCTGCCGAAGGCGATGAATGCGGTTTTCTCGCCTTGGCGGCGGATGATGCCCTTGCCGATTTCCACGGTTTCCATGCCGTCTGAAACGGGCGCGCCCGTACCCGTGCCGCGCGGATAGCGGACGGCGGCGGGCGCATCCGCCTGATAGCAGGTCGAAAGCAGCAGGCGGCATTCGTTTTCATCGCTCGGCGCGGCGACAATCATGTTCGGCACGCAGCGCAAAAAGCTCAAATCATACAAACCGGCGTGGGTCGGGCCGTCCGCACCGACGATGCCCGCGCGGTCGACGGCAAACAAAACGGGCAGGTTTTGCAGGGCGATGTCGTGCACCAGTTGGTCGTAGGCGCGTTGTAAAAAGGTGGAATAAATCGCCACGACGGGCTTCATGCCTTCGCAAGCCAAACCGCCGGCAAAGGTAACGGCGTGCTGCTCGGCGATGCCGACATCGAAATAGCGGTCGGGGAATTGTTGTTCGAATTCGACCAGTCCGCTGCCCTCGCGCATGGCGGGGGTAATCGCCGCCAATCGGGAATCAGCCGCCGCCTGGTCGCACAGCCATTTGCCGAACACTTGCGTATAGGTCGGTTTGGCGGCGGGTTTGTTTTCTTTTTCAGACGACGTTGCGGTTTTGAGGTCGTCTGAAACGTTTTTGGGCAGGTTGGCGACGGCGTGGTATTTGACGGGGTCGTTTTCGGCGAGTTTGTAGCCGTTGCCTTTTTTGGTGATGACGTGCAGAAGCTGAGGGCCTTTACGTCCGCGCAGGTCTTTCAATACGTCCACCAGATTTTCGACGTTGTGTCCGTCCACGGGGCCGGTGTAGCGGAAGCCGAAGTTTTCAAACAGCGACAGCGACTGTTTGGCGTGTTCTGCTTCGCCTGCCAAGGTTTTGATTTTGTGTTCGACTTTTTGGGCAAACTCCATCGCGCCGGGCAGCTTGTCCAAAACCTTGCTCGACTGGGCTTTGATGGTGCTGAGCAGTCCGTGCATATCGCGCACGACGTTGCTGGCGAGGTATTTGGGCAACGCGCCGACGTTGGGGGAAATCGACATTTCGTTGTCGTTGAGGACGACCAGCAAATCCACATCCATATCGCCCGCGCAATTCAGGGCTTCAAACGCCTGCCCCGCCGTCATCGCGCCGTCGCCGATGATGGCGACGCTGCGGCGGTCGCTGCCCAAGAGTTTGTCCGCCGCCGCCATACCCAATGCCGCGCCGATGGAGGTGGAGGAATGCCCCACGCCGAACGCGTCGTATTCCGACTCGCAACGTTTCGGAAAACCCGCCAAACCGCCATATTGGCGCATCGTGTGCATCTGGTTTTTGCGGCCGGTCAGGATTTTGTGCGGATAGCTTTGGTGTCCGACATCCCACACCAGCTTGTCTTCGGGCGTGTTGTAAACGTAGTGCAGCGCAACCGTCAGTTCGACCGCGCCCAAATTGCTGGCGAAATGTCCGCCGGTCTGCCCGACGGATTCCAACAGAAAGGCGCGCAGCTCGTCGGCAAGGCGCGGCAGCTGTTTTTTATCCAGGCGGCGCAAATCTTGCGGGCTGTCAATCAGGTCGAGTAGGGGGCTTGGGTTCATGGTGTGTCTTTTTTTATGTGTCGTCCGGGTGCAACGGTCAATTATATATCAAGAGTGTGCGGCTGACGGCTGATTTTGCCGTATGTCATTCGTCCTGCCGCTTGGCGCGCGGGTGGGCTTCGTCATAGAGGCGGGCGATGTGGTCGAAATCGAGTTTGGTGTAAATCTGCGTGGTTGAAAGGCTGCTGTGCCCGAGCAGCTCCTGTACCGCCCTGATGTCGCGCGAGGACTGCAACAGATGGCTGGCGTAGCTGTGCCTCATCATGTGCGGGGAAATGTGCCTGCCGTCGCCGTTTTGCGCCGCCCATGATTCGAGGCGTTTTTGGATTTGGCGTTGGCTCAGGCGCGTGCCGTTCCTGCCGGTAAACAGGGCTTTGCCGTCCGATGCCGTCTGACGCAGCGGCAAATAGTTTTTTAAAGCTTCTACGCTTTTGCCGGTCAGCGGTGCCTGCCGCTGCTTGCGCCCTTTGCCGGTTACGCGCACCCAGCCTTCGTCCAACCACACATCGCCTGTATCCAGGCCGTGTATCTCGCTCAGGCGCAAACCGCTGCCGTACATCAGTTCGAACAGTGCGTGGTCGCGCAATGCCAATGCGTCGCTGTCATCTACAGGCAGGTCGAGCATCTGGTTCAAACATTCCTGAGGCAGTGCTTTCGGGATACGTTCCGGCTGCTTCGGCGGTTTGATATCGGCGGTCGGGTCGGTATGCAGCAGACCTCGTTTGACCAGCCAGACACAATACTGCCGCCACGCCGACAGCTTGCGCGCCAGCGTCCGACCAGCCAAACCGCGCTGCGACAGCCGCCGCAACGCCGCCGTAAAATCGCGCCGCGACAAATCCTGCGGCACGCCGCCTGCATCTTCAGACGGCATTTGTGCCAACAGCACAAACAGTTCTTCCACATCGCGCCGGTATGCCGCAACCGTGTGCTCCGACTTGCCCTCGCGCACGATGTTTTCCAAATAAACGTCAAAATGCGCCGCAAACCCGTCCAAAACCATAACCGTCCCACACAAATATCAGAAAACCAGTGAAAACATTATCATAAACGACACACCAAAACCCCGAACCGCCCAAAATCCGACCCGTCTGCCCGCCGTTATCGTTAACATAAAATCAATGTAGCGGTTTGTAGTTTTTTGCCGCAAAAAACATTATAATCCAACTTATTTACCCCCACTGCCCAAGGAGACAAAAATGGCACTCGTATCCATGCGCCAACTGCTCGACCACGCCGCCGAAAACAGCTACGGCCTGCCCGCCTTCAACGTCAACAACCTCGAACAAATGCGCGCCATTATGGAAGCCGCAGACCAAGTCAACGCGCCCGTCATCGTACAGGCGAGCGCAGGCGCGCGCAAATACGCGGGCGCGCCGTTTTTACGCCACCTGATTCTGGCGGCTGTCGAAGAATTTCCGCACATCCCCGTCGTGATGCACCAAGACCACGGCGCATCGCCCGACGTGTGCCAACGTTCCATCCAACTGGGCTTCTCCTCCGTGATGATGGACGGCTCGCTGCTCGAAGACGGCAAAACCCCTTCTTCTTACGAATACAACGTCAACGCCACCCGTACCGTGGTTAACTTCTCCCACGCCTGCGGCGTATCTGTTGAAGGCGAAATCGGCGTGTTGGGCAACCTCGAAACCGGCGAAGCAGGCGAAGAAGACGGCGTGGGTGCGGCAGGCAAACTTTCCCACGACCAAATGCTCACTAGCGTTGAAGATGCCGTGCGTTTCGTTAAAGATACCGGCGTTGACGCATTGGCGATTGCCGTCGGTACCAGCCACGGCGCATACAAATTCACCCGTCCGCCCACAGGCGACGTATTACGTATCGACCGCATCAAAGAAATCCACCAAGCCCTGCCCAATACACACATCGTGATGCACGGCTCCAGCTCCGTTCCGCAAGAATGGCTGAAAGTCATCAACGAATACGGCGGCAATATCGGCGAAACCTACGGCGTGCCGGTTGAAGAAATCGTCGAAGGCATTAAACACGGCGTTCGCAAAGTCAACATCGATACCGACCTGCGCCTTGCTTCCACCGGCGCGGTACGCCGCTACCTTGCCGAAAACCCGTCCGAATTCGACCCGCGCAAATACCTGAGCAAAACCATTGAAGCGATGAAACAAATCTGCCTCGACCGTTATCTTGCGTTCGGCTGCGAAGGTCAGGCAGGCAAAATCAAACCGGTTTCCTTGGAAAAAATGGCAAACCGTTATGCCAAGGGCGAATTGGAGCAAATCGTCAAATAACAGGTTGCCTGTAAACAAAATACCGTCTGAACCGTTGTTCGGACGGTATTTGATTTTTGCTTCTTTGACCTGCCTCATTGATGCAGTATGCAAAAAAGATACCGCAACCAAAACGTTTATATATTATCTATTCTGTGTATGACTGGGAGCAAACCTGTGAACCGAACTGCCTTCTGCTGCCTTTCCCTGACCGCCACCCTGATTCTGACCGCCTGCAGCAGCGGAGGCGGCGGAAGCGGAGGCGGAGGCGGCGGTGTCGCCGCCGACATCGGCACGGGGCTTGCCGATGCATTAACCGCGCCGCTCGACCATAAAGACAAAGGTTTGAAATCCCTGACATTGGAAGACTCCATTCCCCAAAACGGAACACTGACCTTGTCGGCACAAGGTGCGGAAAAAACTTTCAAAGCCGGCGGTAAAGACAACAGCCTCAACACGGGCAAACTGAAGAACGACAAAATCAGCCGCTTCGACTTCGTGCAAAAAATCGAAGTGGACGGACAAACCATCACGCTGGCAAGCGGCGAATTTCAAATATACAAACAGGACCACTCCGCCGTCGTTGCCCTACAGATTGAAAAAATCAACAACCCCGACAAAATCGACAGCCTGATAAACCAACGCTCCTTCCTTGTCAGCGGTTTGGGCGGAGAACATACCGCCTTCAACCAACTGCCCGGCGGCAAAGCCGAGTATCACGGCAAAGCATTCAGCTCCGACGACCCGAACGGCAGGCTGCACTACACCATCGATTTTACCAACAAACAGGGTTACGGCAGAATCGGACACCTGAAAACGCCCGAACTCAATGTCGATCTGGCCTCCGCCGAACTCAAAGCAGATGAAAAATCACACGCCGTCATTTTGGGCGACACGCGCTACGGCAGCGAAGAAAAAGGCACTTACCACCTACCGCGCCCAAGAAATCGCCGGCTCGGCAACCGTGAAGATAGGGGAAAAGGTTCACGAAATCGGCATCGCCGGCAAACAGTAGCATTTGAAAAATGCCGTCCGAACACGATAATTTACCGTTCGGACGGCATTTTTGCGCCATACCGCCCTAGGACACGACGGCACGGCAGGCAAGCCGGTTTCACTATATAATGCCGTCTGAACCAACGAGAACCACACCATGCAAGCCGATTTCAACCGCCCCGTCCTCGCCGTCGATACCGGAACTTCCTATTTGTCGCTCGCTCTGCGTGCCGACGGTGAAACCCGTCTGTTCCATCAGGAGGCCGGCAGCCGCCAATCCGAACTGATCCTGACGGAAATCCGCACCCTGTTCCGAAATGCGGGCATTACCGCCGCCGATTTGGGGGCGATTGTTTATGCGAAAGGCCCCGGCGCGTTTACCGGACTGCGTATCGGTATCGGCGTGGCGCAAGGTTTGGCAACGCCGTTCGATACGCCTTTAATCGGCATCCCCACGCTCGATGCCGCCGCCTCGCTGCCGCCGCCGCAAAGCTGCATACTCGCCGCTGCGGACGCTCGTATGGGCGAAGTGTTTTATGCGTGGTTCGACACGCTGAACCGCCGCCGTTTGAGCGATTATCAAGTCGGTAGGGCGGCAGACATCGCCCTCCCCGAGGGACACGTCTTTTCAGACGGCATAGGCAGCGCGTTCGCGCTGGAAAACCGTCCGCCCTTCTCAGGCAAACCCGATATGCCGACCGCCGCCGACTTCCTCAATCTGGCGGCGGAAGGCGGTTTTCCCGCCGTCGCTGCGGCACACGCCGAACTGCTCTACGTCCGCGACAAAATCGCCCTGACCGCCAAAGAACAGGCCGAACGGAGGGCGCGCCCGTGAACATCCGCCGTGCCGTTTATGCCGATTGCGCGGCACTCGCCGCGCTCGATGCCGTCTGCAACCCGTCCGCATGGACGCAACGCCAATTCGAATCCGCACTGGTTTCGCCGTCCGAACAGGTTTTCCTTGCGGAAAAAGACGGCGGGATTGCCGCCTTTATCGTTTGGCAGAACCTGCCCGACGAATCCGAACTGCACCTGATTGCCACCGCTTTGGAATACCGCCGCCGGGGTGTCGCGTCCGCCCTGCTCGAATACTGGTTCGCACACCTGCCCGAAGGCACGCAACGCCTGCTGCTTGAAGTCCGCGCGGGCAACACCGCCGCGCAGGCGCTATACACGGCGCACGGCTTTACCGATGCGGGCAGGCGGAAAAACTATTACCGTACAGCCGACGGTAAAACCGAAGATGCCGTCTTGATGGAGAAAATATGTTAAGCGCGCGCTACCTCCACCTGCACGAGGCTTTGGGCTTGGGCCCGATGTGGCTGAAACAGACCGCCGCCGTCCTGCCGCCCAAAAACACACCCGCAACCCCGACACAGGCACGTCCCCAAACCGTCCGTGCCGCGCCGATTCGCCCTTCCCAGCCCCATAACGGTCAGGCGCGGCTCGAAACGATGGCGGCACTGAAAACCGCCGCACCCGAACACGATCGTAAACCCGTTCCCGCACCCGAAGCCGACCTGCTGCCTGACCTTTCAGACGGCATTGCCCCCGTTCCTGCCGCTTCGGGCATCACCAAGCTTGCCGTCGTCAGCCTGTGTCCGCCGACCGAAGATATGGTTTACGGCGAGCTGTTCCACGGCAAACCCGGCATCCTGCTCGACAACATACTCAAAGCTGTCGGACTCGGTTCCGAATACGTCCACAAAACCTGTTGGGTGAAAACCGCCGCCGTCGGCAACCCGATGCCGTCTGAACAGACCGTCACGGATGCGCTGGGTCAAATCGCCAGGGAACTCGACGGCTGCCGCGCGCCTGCCGTCCTGTTCCTCGGACAGGCGTTTGTCAAACCGGAACGGCAGGCGATGATTGAAACTTTGTGCGCCGGCCGCCCCTTCTTCATCATCGACCATCCCGCCCGGCTGTTGCGCCAACCCGAACTCAAAGCCCGCGCCTGGCAGACGCTCAAGCAGCTCAAACGTGTCTTGGCGCAAGGCGGCGGCAGTTGAAGCGCGCCGCACGGGGCGGTAGAATCGCAACTGCGTCCCAATATCTGACAGAAAGCACAAAATGACTGATTTCCGCCAAGATTTCCTTAAATTCTCCCTCGCCCAAAACGTCTTAAAATTCGGCGAATTTACCACCAAGGCAGGACGGCAGTCGCCTTACTTCTTCAATGCCGGCCTCTTTAACGACGGCTTGTCCACGCTGCAACTGGCAAAATTCTATGCACAATCCATCATTGAAAGCGGCATCCAATTCGATATGCTGTTCGGCCCCGCCTACAAAGGCATTATTTTGGCGGCGGCAACCGCGATGATGCTGGCGGAAAAAGGCGTAAACGTCCCGTTTGCCTACAACCGCAAAGAAGCCAAAGACCACGGCGAAGGCGGCGTGTTGGTCGGTGCGCCGCTTAAAGGGCGTGTGCTGATTATCGACGATGTGATTTCCGCCGGCACATCCGTACGCGAATCAATCAAACTGATTGAAGCGGAGGGTGCAACCCCCGCCGGTGTCGCCATCGCGCTCGACCGCATGGAAAAAGGCACCGGCGAATTGAGCGCGGTTCAGGAAGTGGAAAAACAATACGGTCTGCCCGTCGCCCCCATCGCCAGCCTGAACGATTTGTTTATCCTGTTGCAAAACAACCCCGAATTCGGACAGTTCCTCGAACCCGTCCGAGCCTACCGTCGGCAGTACGGCGTAGAATAAAAACAAAGCATATGCCGTCTGAACCACCTTACGCCTCAGACGGCATCAAACCTGACACACACGAGGAAATACCATGCCCGCCTGTTTCTGCCCTCACTGCAAAACCCGTCTCTGGGTCAAAGAAACCCAGCTCAATGTCGCCCAAGGCTTCGTCGTCTGCCAAAAATGCGAAGGGATGTTTAAAGCCAAAGACCATTTGGCAAGCACGAAAGAACCTATATTCAACGATTTGCCCGAAGCTGTTTCGGATGTCAAACTCGTTCACCGTATCGGCACGCACGCCATTGGCAAGAAACAGATTTCCCGCGACGAAATCGCCGATATCCTCAACGGCGGTACAAACCCGCACGATACGCCGCCTGCGCCTGCTGCCGCCCCTGCTGCCGCACCGCAGGTTGCCGTGCCTGCCGCCGCCCCTGTACGTCAGGAAGGGTTCAACTGGACTATTGCAACCCTGTTTGCCCTTATCGTCCTCATTATGCAGCTTTCCTACCTCGTCATCCTATGAGCGCGCCCGACCTCTTTGTCGCCCACTTCCGCGAAGCCGCCCCCTACATCCGCCAAATGCGCGGCACGACACTGGTCGCCGGCATAGACGACCGCCTGCTCGAAGGCGATACCTTAAACAAGCTCGCCGCCGACATCGGGCTGTTGTCGCAACTGGGCATCAGGCTCGTCCTCATCCACGGCGCGCGCCACTTCCTCGACCGCCTCGCCGCCGCGCAAAACCGCACGCCGCATTATTGCCGGGATTTGCGCGTTACCGACGAAACCTCGCTCGGACAGGCGCAGCAGTTTGCCGGCACCGTCCGCAGCCGTTTTGAAGCCGCATTGTGCGGCAGCGTTTCCGGGTTCGCGCGCGCGCCTTCCGTCCCGCTCATATCGGGCAACTTCCTGACCGCCCGTCCCGTCGGGGTCATCGACGGCATAGATATGGAATACGCGGGCGTTATCCGCAAAACCGACACCGCCGCCCTCCGTTTCCAACTCGACGCGGGCAATATCGTCTGGCTGCCGCCGCTCGGACATTCCTACGGCGGCAAGACCTTCTATCTCGATATGCTTCAAACCGCCGCCTCCGTCGCCGTCTCGCTTCAGGCCGAAAAACTCGTTTACCTGACCCTTTCAGACGGCATTTCCCGCCCCGACGGCACACTCGCCGAAACCCTCTCGGCACAGGAAGCGCAATCGCTGGCGGAACACGCCGGCGGCGAAACGCGACGGCTGATTTCGTCCGCCGTTGCCGCGCTCGAAGGCGGCGTGCATCGCGTCCAAATCCTCAACGGGACCGCCGACGGCAGCCTGCTGCAAGAACTCTTCACCCGCAACGGCATCGGCACGTCCATTGCCAAAGAAGCCTTCGTCTCCATCCGGCAGGCGCACAGCGGCGACATCCCGCACATCGCCGCCCTCATCCGCCCGCTGGAAGAACAGGGCATCCTGCTGCACCGCAGCCGCGAATACCTCGAAAACCACATTTCCGAATTTTCCATCCTCGAACACGACGGCAACCTGTACGGTTGCGCCGCCCTGAAAACCTTTGCCGAAGCCGATTGCGGCGAAATCGCCTGCCTTGCCGTCTCGCCGCAGGCACAGGACGGCGGCTACGGCGAACGCCTGCTTGCCCACATCATCGATAAGGCGCGCAGTATGGGCATAAGCAGGCTGTTCGCCCTCTCCACAAATACCGGCGAATGGTTTGCCGAACGCGGCTTTCAGACGGCATCGGAAGACGAGTTGCCCGAAGCGCGGCGCAAAGACTACCGCAGCAACGGACGGAACTCGCATATTCTGGTGCTTCTCCTGCACCGCTGACCGCAACGGAAAGCCGCCGCAGAAATGCCGTCCGAACCCCGTTTCAGACGGCATTTCCCCGATGATAAAGACCTGCCCAACCCTCAAGGACCCCGATGAAATCCTACCCCGACCCCTACCGCCATTTTGAAAACCTCGATTCCGCCGAAACGCAAAACTTCGCTGCTGAAGCGAATGCCGAAACGTGCGCGCGTTTTTTAAACAACAGCAAGGCACGCGCGCTTTCAGACGGCATTTTGAATCAAATGCAGGACACACGGCAGATTCCGTTTTGTCAGGAACACCGCGCGCGGATGTACCATTTCCATCAGGACGCGGAATATCCGAAGGGCGTGTACCGCGTGTGCACGGCGGCGACCTACCGTTCGGGCTATCCCGAGTGGAAAATCTTGTTTTCGGTGGCGGATTTCGATGAGCTGCTCGGCGACGATGTGTATCTGGGTGGTGTGTCGCACTTGGTGGAAAAGCCCAACCGCGCGCTGTTGACCTTGAGCAAATCGGGTGGCGATACGGCGTATACGCTGGAAGTGGATTTGGAAGCAGGGGAATTGGTAGAAGGCGGTTTTCACTTTCCGGCAGGCAAAAACCATGTGTCGTGGCGCGATGAAAACAGCGTATGGGTGTGTCCGGCTTGGGACGAACGGCAGTTGACCGAATCGGGCTATCCGCGCGAAGTATGGCTGGTTGAACGCGGCAAAAGTTTCGAGGAAAGCCTGCCGGTGTATCAAATTGCCGAAGACGGCATGATGGTGAACGCGTGGCGTTACCTCGATCCGCAGGGTTCGCCGATTGATTTGATTGAAGCGTCGGACGGTTTTTACACCAAAACCTATTTGCAGGTCTCAGCCGAAGGCGAGGCGAAACCGTTAAACCTGCCCAACGATTGCGACGTGGCCGGCTATCTGGCGGGGCATCTTTTGCTGACGCTGCGCAAGGACTGGCACCGCGCGAACCAAAGCTATCCGAGCGGTGCGCTGGTGGCGGTGAAGCTGAATCGGGGCGAACTCGGGGCGGCGCAGCTTTTGTTTGCGCCCGATGAAACGCAGGCATTGGAAAGCGTGGAAACGACCAAGCGTTTTGTGGTGGCGAGCCTGCTGGAAAACGTACAAGGCCGTCTGAAAGCGTGGCGTTTTGCCGACGGCAAATGGCAGGAAGTCGAACTGCCGCGCCTGCCTTCGGGCGCGTTGGAAATGACCGACCAGCCTTGGGGCGGCGACGTGGTTTACCTTGCCGCCGGCGATTTCACCACGCCGCTGACGTTATTTGCGCTGGATTTGAACGTGATGGAACTGACCGTCATGCGCCGCCAACCGCAGCAGTTCGATTCATACGGCATCAACGTGCGGCAGTTTTGGACGACTTCGACCGACGGCGAACGCATCCCTTATTTCCACGTCGGCAAAAACGCCGCCCCCGACACGCCGACCTTAGTCTATGCTTACGGCGGTTTCGGCGTGCCCGAGCTGCCGCATTATCTGGGCAGCATCGGCAAATACTGGCTGGAAGAAGGCAACGCCTTTGTGTTGGCGAACATACGCGGCGGCGGCGAGTTCGGCCCGCGCTGGCATCAGGCGGCGCAGGGAATCAGCAAACACAAAAGCGTCGATGATTTGCTTGCCGTCGTGCGCGATTTGTCCGAACGCGGCATGAGTTCGCCCAAACACATCGGTTTGCAGGGCGGCAGCAACGGCGGCCTGATTACCGCCGCCGCCTTCGTGCGCCAGCCGCAAAGCATAGGTGCGCTGGTGTGCGAAGTGCCGCTGACCGACATGATCCGCTATCCGCTGCTCTCCGCCGGCGCAAGCTGGACGGACGAATACGGCAACCCGCAGAAATACGAAGTCTGCAAACGCTGGCTGGGAGAATTGTCGCCGTATCACAATCTTTCAGACGGCATCGATTATCCGCCAGCGCTCATTACCACCAGCCTCAGCGACGACCGCGTCCATCCCGCCCACGCGCTCAAGTTCTACGCCAAATTGCGCGAAATCTCGCCGCAATCTTGGCTCTACTCGCCTGACGGCGGCGGCCACACCGGCAACAGCACGCAACGCGAATCCGCCGACGAAATGGCGTGCGTCTTATTGTTCCTTAAAGAATTTTTGGCAGCATAAACAAACGGCATTCCGTACCGTATCCGATAAGGAATGCCGTCTGAAGCCGCCTTCAATAACGCGCCATTTCCGCGTCAACCTCAACCGCCCACGCGTCGATGCCGCCCTGAAGGTTGTACAGGTTTTCAAACCCAGCGTCCGCCAAATACATCGCCGTATGCAGGCTGCGGATGCCGTGATGGCAATACACCACAAGCGGCACGCCATCGTCCGGCAGCTCGTTCTGCCGTAGCGGAATCAGATTCATCGGGATATGTACCGCATCCGGCAGCGAACAAATCGCCGCTTCTTCATCCGTACGCACGTCCAACAGTCGGAACGCCCGTCCCTCATCCATCCAAATTTTCAGTGCCAACGGCGAGAGTTGTACAATATCCATCGGGTTTCCTTTCACCAATCGAGCAAAATGCCGCCTGAAACGCAATCTGCTTTCAGACGGCATCACAATCCGAACATCAAAAATTAAAACTGTCGAAAGGATGAGTATCCTTATCGTCCAAATGCGCCACCAAAGTATCGAACAGCGCCTTCTCTTCAAACGTATCGCCTTGACGCGTAATCAAAAGTGCGCGTTGAACCGGTTTGCGTCCTACGATAACCGCCATACGACCGCCGTCCTTCAACTGTTCTTTCAACACTTCAGGCACAAGGTTTACCGCGCCGCCGACGTAAACCGCATCAAACGGCGCACCTGCGGAAGGCTCGGTCAGTCCGTTGTTTTGCACATAATCGATATTGTCCAAAGCCAAGCCGTCCAACACCGCTTTTGCACGGTTTTGCTGCTCGGCATCGAGGTCGTCCGACACCACTTTGCCCGCCAATTTTGCCAAAAGCGCGGCCGCATAGCCCGAGCCCGTACCGATTTCCAAAACCGTATCGTTTTTCGTCAGCTTCAAGCCTTGTGCCAACCGCGCCACGACTTTCGGCTCCAGCATCTTATGCCCGTTGGCAAGCGGCAGCTCCATATCCGCATACGCCAAACCCTGCAAATCCTCATCGACAAAAAGCTCGCGCGGAATCTCCGCCAAAGCGTCCAACACGTCAAAATCCAACACATCCCAAGGACGGATCTGCTGTTCGACCATATTGAACCGCGCTTTTTCAAAATCCATTTAGTGCTCCGTCAAATAATTGTTTTATCAATGGCAGGCATTATAAAACCACACTACCGCCGCGCCAACTTCGGCACGCGCCGCCCGCCCGTTTTGCCAGTCTCAAACCGCCTGACGCGAAGCCTCAAACCGCTTCTCCAAAATCTTCGCCAGTTTTCCCAAATACAAAGCATCTGTCTCATCAAACTGCGCCAAATGTTCGCTGTCCGCGTCCAACACGCCGATACAGCGGCCGTCTGAAAACAGCGGCACGACAATCTCCGAACGCGACAAAGACGAACAGGCAATATGGTCGGGATGCGCGTTGACATCCCCGACGACCACCGTCTCTCCCTTCGCCCAAGCCTGGCCGCACACCCCGCGCCCGAACGGAATCCGCGTACACGCCAAAGGCCCCTGAAACGGTGCTAAAACCAATTCGTCCGAACGCGTATCGACCAAATAAAAGCCCACCCAAAACCAGCCGAACGCCTCCTTCAAAACCGCCGCCGTGTTCGCCAAATTCGCCACCCAATCCGCCTCGTCCGCCACCACAGACTCAATCTGCGGCAACACCTCCCGATAAAGCGCGGCCTTGTCCGAAGCCGAAAAATGAAGCGCGTGCATCACATCTCCCATATTTGCATACATATCAGGCGGCCATTATAAAACAACCTGCCCGAAACAACATTCCAAACCGCCCCCTCAGCCGCCCGCCCCAAGTTGCGAACCCGCCGCATATCTACTAAACTTCACATTGCAACGCGCCACACGCGGCAGACAGAAAAAACACGACACGGAGCAAAAAAGATGTATCACCAAATCGGAATGTGGGATCAAAAATGGGTCATCGGCAACTGGAAAATGAACGGCCGGCTCCAAAACAACAACGCACTAATGCACCGCTTCCGCATCCTCCCCACCGCCGAACGCGTCCTCATCGGACTCGCCGCCCCGACCGTTTACCTGCTGCAACTGCACAACGCCATGCAAATCGTCTTAAACAACCGCATCCTCACCTGCGCCCAAGACGTGAGCCGCTTCCCCAACAACGGCGCATACACCGGCGAAGTGTCCGCCGAAATGCTTGCCGACACCGGCACAGACATCGTCCTCATCGGCCACTCCGAACGCAGCCTTTATTTCGGCGAAAAAAACGAAATCCAACGCCGCAAAATGGAAAACGTCCTCAACGTCGGCCTGATTCCATTGTTGTGCGTCGGCGAAAGCCTCGAAGAGCGCGAAGCCGGCAAAGAACACGAAGTCATCGCCCACCAGCTTTCCATCCTGCAAGGTTTGAATACCAAAAACATCGCTGTTGCCTACGAGCCGGTTTGGGCGATTGGTACAGGCAAAGTCGCCACCGTCGGACAGATTGCCGATATGCACGCATTCATCTACAAAGAAATCTTGTCTTTGTGCAGAAGCGATGTTAAAATCCGCGTCCTTTACGGCGGAAGTGTGAAGGCGGACAACGCGGCCGACATCTTCGCAGTACCTTATGTGGACGGCGCACTCGTCGGCGGCGCGTCATTGTCGTACGACTCCTTTACCGCCATCATCAGTGCCGCACAAAATGCGTAGAAAAATATGGAAGCCTTCAAAACCCTTATTTGGATTATTAATATCATTTCCGCCTTGGCTGTCATCGTGTTAGTATTGCTCCAACACGGTAAAGGCGCGGATGCAGGAGCGACCTTCGGATCGGGAAGCGGCAGCGCGCAAGGCGTATTCGGCTCGGCGGGCAACGCCAACTTCCTCAGCCGTTCGACCGCCGTTGCAGCAACATTTTTCTTTGCAACCTGCATGGCTATGGTGTATATTCACACCCACACGACAAAACACGGTTTGGACTTCAGCAACGTGCGGCAAACGCAGCAAGCACCCAAACCCGTAAACAATACCGAACCTTCTGCCCCTGTTCCTCAGCAGCAGAAATAACAGTTTTTCAAATGCCGACATGGTGAAATTGGTAGACACGCTATCTTGAGGGGGTAGTGGCCGTAGGCTGTGCGAGTTCAAATCTCGCTGTCGGCACCAACATACAAAAAACGCCTGAAAATTTCAGGCGTTTTTTGTTCAATCCCATCCAACGCTGTCAACCAATTCCAATCAATACAAGGTTTTTCAGGCTGATTATTATCCTGCCGTCCCCTTCCTGACTGTGCAATCCCGTCCAATCCGCCCTAATTGAACTAACCTGATTTTTTACGGCATCCGAAAAATACCGCGAAAATAAAGCTGAACGACCGCCAAATCAGGAATGCCAAGCGGAAAAGAGCTTGCGGGGAAATACTGACGCACCGTAGGGAATGAGGGGGAAACCGTCCAAGATGCAGGGCGGTTTTTTTGGTTCTCGGGAAACCCCTATATAGAAATGCACCACCCTTACCCGTTACCGCCGTTACTGAAAGATATTATAAAAATAAATATATGAAATAAAATAATAAAAAAATAAAAATCGGTAACAATTACAGTAACAAGTAGTAACGGATTGGTGGCGGGTTTTGTATGTTTGCGTTTTTTTGCCGTCTTGGCGGCGCGGGTGCATCGGGACAGAAAGCGGAAACGCACGGAAATACGCCAATTTTTGGGAGGAAAGGTGGTTAAACCGCTTGGTTATAGTGGATTAAATTTAAACCAGTACAGCGTTGCCTCGCCTTGCCGTACTATTTGTACCGTCTGCGGCTTCGTCGCCTTGTCCTGATTTAAATTTAATCCACTATATATTGCGGGGCATAGGAAGACAGCGAAACGCGCTAAAAACACAATTTGAGCCATTAAAAGCGATTGATTAAAAAATAATCAGGTTAGCCGCCGGTGTTTCAGGCGGCATAAACGGAGAAATTGCGGGGCATAAAAAAGACGGCTTGCCGTGTTGTCTGTCTCTGGTATAATTCCAAGTATCACTAATCAACGGCTACACAATGCGGATATTCAAAAACCAGTGGATAGCGAAATTTGCCAAGAAGCACAAAATCAACGATTCCGAGCTGCTGGAAGCGGTAGAGAGGGCGGATAATGGGCTGATAGACGCAGATTTAGGCGGCGGTGTGATTAAGCAGCGCATAGCAAGGCAAGGACAAGGCAGAAGCGGCGGCTATCGCAGCCTGATATTTTTCAGGCAGGGAAAACGGGCGTTTTTCATGACCGCCTTTGCCAAGAACGACCGCGAAAACATCACGGACAAAGAACTTGCAGAATTAAAGAAAGCCGCCGCCATCATCTTGGCAATGACAGAAACCGACATAGAGCAAGCCAAATCAAACGGCACTTTTACGGAGATACAGCCATGAAATATAAAAGCGAGATTTTCGCAGCAATACACGAAACCATGCAGGGATTGCACGACATCGGCGCAATCGACAAAAAGACTATGCGCGGCTTTGACAAGTCCTGCCTGACTGAAATCAGACCCTTGAGTGGCGAAGACATCAAGGCAATCAGGGAGAAGGAGGCACTATCGCAAGCCGCTTTCGCCATCTATCTCAACGTGGGGAAAAACCACGTTTCGGCTTGGGAGAGGGGCGTTAAAAAGCCCAGCGGCGCGGCGTTGAAGCTGCTGACCATCGTCAAAAACAAGGGCATCGAAGCCATTGCGTAGCCGACTTGGCAAACGGCAAAATCAGCAAGTTCACAATAGACGCGCTGCTGAATATGCCTGCCAAGACAGGTAAGACCGCCAAACCGAATATCAGGGCGTAGCCGCATAAATGTCCCGACTGCATCAGACCAAGCCGAAACGGCAGCGGTGCAGACGGCATAGCCCGACAGCAAGGCACGGCGCAGACGGGCGCGAAACCCGAAACATCCCCGACCGCGAGGCACGGGGATTTTTTGCGCCCGTTGCAGGGGGGTTGGATTTAAGCGGCGCGGGCTTGAAGGCAAAACGGGCGGGGCGCAGAACTGTTTAAATGCCGTCTGAATCTCAAACGGATTCAGACGGCATTTTGAAACAACGGCTCAAATTCTCGATCCCCTTCCCTTAACGCCGACGTTTTTTATTAACGCGCCCCTTATTTCTGACACTTTGCTCATAAACCGGCATAACGGTCGGCAACAACCGTTTTAGATTTTCTATACGGGCATTGTTTGTCGGATGAGTAGAGGTAATAGCATAAATAAAGCCGTTTTGGTCGTTTTCCTGATTCATTTTTTCCCAAACCCTGACAGCGGCCGCCGGATGATAGCCTGCCTGCGCCATCAACATCATTCCCCCCTCATCGGCTTCTTCTTCCAAGCTGCGGCTATAAGGCAAGGTAATGCCGTACGTCCCCAAAATATCCATACCCAATCCGACCAATTCCGGATTAGTGTCCGGTTTTTTGTCTAATATAATCTGCGTGCCTATCTGCGCCACCGTATTGGTCAAGATTTGCTGCCCGACCTTATTTTTACCGTGTTCATGCAGGGCGTGCGTCATTTCATGCCCCATAATGGCGGCAATTTCATCATCGGTCAGCTTGAGTTTGTCGACTATCCCCGTATAAAACGCCATTTTCCCGCCGGGCAGCGCCCACGCGTTCAGCTCATCGTTTTTGAAAACCGTCATTTTCCAGTCAAACCTATGGCCGGTATTATTTGCCGCATCGGCATAAGGCAGCATACGTCGAAATACTGCCTGCACCCTGCGGGCTGTTCTGGATGTGGTATCGACATTGCCGGCAGACTTGTTCAACTCAACCGTTTTCATATAATCTTTGGCAGCCGTAGCGTTCATTGTGGCGGAATCATGACCGTAAACATCAGCAACGACCGCACAACCTCCCAATATCGAGATTGCTGCCGACAGACAGACTATCCGTTTAAAGGAAGGAAGGAAGGAAGGAAGGAAGGAAGGAAGGAAGGAAATTTCATATTAGGCTTATCCCTTAAAAATTTAAATTCAAAAAATGCCGTCTGAATCCAAAACGGATTTCGGACGGCATCTTAACATTGTTTAATGTTTTTAAAAAGATTTACACCACGATGTTCACCAGTCTGCCCGGTACGACGATGATTTTCTTCGCAGGCTTGCCTTCCATGAATTTCACTGCGCCTTCGTTGGCAAGGGCGGCGGCTTCGAGGTCGGCTTTGGATGCGTCAGCGGCAACGGTGATTTTGCCGCGCAGTTTGCCGTTGACTTGAACCATCACTTCGATTTCGGATTTGACCAAGGCGGCTTCATCGACTGCCGGCCAGCCTGCTTCCCACAGTTTCGCGCCGTTTAATTCGCTCCACAAGGTTTCGCAAATGTGCGGCACAATCGGCCACAGCAGGCGTACGGCGGCTTCCAATACTTCTTGGGCGACGGCGCGGCCTTGTTCGCTTCCGGTGTCGGTTTTGTCGTATTGGTTGAGCAGTTCCATCACGGCGGCGATGGCGGTGTTGAACTGCTGGCGGCGGCCGTAGTCGTCGCTGACTTTGGCGATAGTGGAATGCAGTTTGTGGCGCAGGTCTTTGAGTTCTTTAGACAAACCGTCTTGGCTGCCTGCAAACGCTTTGACCGCGCCGCCTTGTTTCAGGTATTCGTAAACGGTACGCCACAGGCGGCGCAGGAAGCGGTGCGCGCCTTCGACACCGCTGTCGCTCCATTCGAGGGACTGTTCGGGCGGTGCGGCGAACATCATAAACAGGCGGGCGGTGTCCGCGCCGTAGGCGTTAATCAGTTCTTGCGGATCGACGCCGTTGTTTTTGGACTTGGACATTTTTTCCGTGCCGCTGATAACGACGGGCAGTCCGTCGGCTTTAAGGACGGCGGAAACGGGGCGGCCTTTGTCGTCGAAAGTCAGCTCGACATCGGCGGGGTTGATCCAGTCTTTGCCGCCTTTGTCGTTTTCGCGGTAGTAGGTTTCGCAAACAACCATGCCTTGAGTCAGCAGGCGTTCAAATGGTTCGTCAACATTGACCAAGCCTTCGTCGCGCATCAGTTTGGTGAAGAAACGCGCGTACAGGAGGTGCAGAATCGCGTGTTCGATACCGCCGATGTATTGGTCGACCGCACCCCAGTATTTCGCGGCTTCAGCCGATACCATGCCTTCTGCGAACTTGGGCGACATGTAGCGGAAGAAATACCAGCTTGACTCCATGAAGGTGTCCATGGTGTCGGTTTCGCGTTTCGCCGCACCGCCGCAGCACGGGCAGGCAGTTTCGTAAAACTCGGGCATTTTTGCCAGTGGCGAACCCATGCCGTCGGGTACGACGTTTTCAGGCAGGACGACGGGCAGTTGGTCGGCGGGGACGGGTACGTCGCCGCATTTTTCGCAATGGACGATGGGAATCGGGCAGCCCCAGTAGCGTTGGCGCGAAATGCCCCAGTCGCGCAGGCGGTATTGGGTTTTCGGTTCGCCCGCGCCTTGGTTTTGCAGCTTGGCGGCAACGGCATCAAATGCCGTCTGAAAATCCAAGCCGTCCAAGTCGCCGCTGTTGACCAATACGCCGTTTTCTTTGTCGCCGTACCATTCTTGCCATCGGTTTGCGTCGAATGTGTTGTCGCCGACGGCAATGACTTGTTTTTTCGGCAGATTGTATTTGGTGGCGAACTCGAAATCGCGTTCGTCGTGCGCCGGAACCGCCATTACCGCGCCGTCACCGTAGCCCCATAATACATAGTTGGCAATCCACACTTCCAGCTTGTCGCCGTTGAGCGGGTTGACGACGTAGCGGCCGGTCGGCACGCCTTTTTTCTCCATCGTCGCCATATCGGCTTCGGCAACCGAGCCGGCTTTGCATTCGGCGATAAATGCCTGCAATTCGGGTTTGTCGGCGGCTGCGGCGGCTGCCAGCGGATGCTCGGCGGCAACGGCAACATAAGTCGCGCCCATCAGCGTGTCGGGGCGGGTGGTATAAACTTGCAGGAATTTCGCGTAATCACCTTCCAAGCCTTGTTTGCTGTCGTCTGAAACGGCGAAGCGCACGGTCATACCGCGAGATTTGCCGATCCAGTTGCGCTGCATGGTTTTGACTTGTTCCGGCCAGTGTTCCAGCTTGTCCAAATCATTGAGCAGCTCTTCGGCGTAATCGGTGATTTTGAAGTAATACATCGGGATTTCGCGTTTTTCGATCAATGCGCCGGAACGCCAGCCGCGTCCGTCGATGACCTGCTCGTTGGCTAATACGGTTTGGTCGACCGGGTCCCAGTTTACCGTGCCGTTTTTGCGATAGACGATGCCTTTTTCAAACAGCTTGGTAAACAGCCATTGTTCCCAGCGATAGTATTCGGGTTTGCAGGTGGCAACTTCGCGCTCCCAGTCAATCGCAAAACCCAGGCTTTTGAGCTGGGTTTTCATGTATTCGATGTTGTCGTAGGTCCAAGCGGCGGGGGCGACGTTGTTTTTCATCGCCGCGTTTTCCGCCGGCATGCCGAACGCGTCCCAACCCATAGGCTGCATGACGTTGAAGCCGTTTAAGCGTTTGAAGCGGCTCAATACGTCGCCGATGGTGTAGTTGCGCACATGCCCCATGTGCAGCTTGCCGCTGGGGTAAGGGAACATGGAGAGGCAGTAGTATTTGGGTTTGGAAGCGTCTTCGGAGACGTTGAAAATACGGGCGTCATCCCATTTTTTCTGCGCCGCAGGCTCGATGGCGGCGGGTTGATATTGTTCTTGCATGGTCATTCTGTTTTTCGCTTGAAAACGTTAGGAATTTAAAAGAGGAATTATAACAGGTTGCCGATGTCGGCGAATCGGCAAATTGCCGGCAGGATGCGTAAATTCGCACGCGCATCATTCCGTATGCCGTACAAATACACTGCGTTTACTGATACGCACGTTTTTTATGCTAATATTACAAACCAAAATCAAACGTTTAAACTCCCTGTAACAAGTCTGCCAAATCAGACGGCAAACAGGTATCAGACAAAAAGGACTTTGCACATGAAAACAAAACAAATCGTTAAACTTGGCTTAGCAGTATTGGCAGCCAGCGTTCTGTCTGCCTGCGCAACCAAAAGCAACGTCAAAGCCGACGGCACGACCGACAATCCAGTTTTCCCGAAACCCTATTCCGTAACGCTCGACAACAAGCGCGGCACATTCCCGACTTATGACGAACTGGATCAGATGCGCCCCGGCCTGACCAAAGACGACATCTACAAAATCCTGGGTCGCCCGCATTACGATGAAGGCATGTACGGCGTACGTGAATGGGATTACCTGTTCCACTTCCATACCCCGGGCGTGGGTATCGACCCTGAAAACACTTCCGGTGTAGAAGGCATTACCACCTGCCAATACAAAGTGATTTTCGATAAAGACAAATTTGCCCGCAGCTTCTACTGGAATCCCGTATTCCCGAAAGATGCCGTCTGCCCACCACCTGCACCTAAAGCCGAGCCGCAAGTCATTATCCGCGAAATCGTACCGGCAACGCCTAAACGTATCCGCCAATAATCCAATATGCCGTTCCGCCTGTTTTTAGGGATATTATGCTGCCTATCGATGGTTGACCCCGTATATGCACAGGGGCAACCGGATGCGGTCAGTGCCTATATTCAAAAGAAAAAAGTCATCGTAAACACATCCAAAGCGGAACTCTGTTTTGCCGATGACCATCAGTGCCATCCTGTCCTTATCGGCGTTTCCACACCCAAAGGAAAGTTTGATTTGACACTGAACAGCACCGACAAACCCGGATACGGCGGCGAAGTTATCGGCTTCAAACAGGAAGGCGACTTCCTGTTTGCCCTGCACCGCGTTTGGAATCAGATACCTTCGGAAAGACGGAGCGAACGTATCGCATCTTCGGTTGTGTCCGACAGGATTATGACCAACGGCTGCATCAACGTAAGCGACGCGGTATACGAAAAACTGCGCCATTATTTTGTATTGGAAGTAATTTAAACAGACGGATACCGTATATAGCGGTATCCGTTTTCACATCATGCCCCAAATCCTGATAAAAGCCATGCATATGCCGTCTGAAAAACGTTAAAAACACCTTCAAGATTTCAGGGGCATTACCTACCTTTTCCAACAGAACAATCAGACAGCACCTAGGAGAACCTTATGCACGAACAAAACCGCATCCTCTGCCGAGAACTGAGCCTGCTGGAATTCAACCGCCGTGTTTTGGCGCAGGCAGAAGACAAAAACGTCCCCCTGCTGGAACGTCTGCGTTTCCTGTGCATCGTTTCATCCAACCTCGATGAATTCTTCGAAGTCCGCATGGCTTGGCTCAAGCGTGAAAACAAGCTGCACCCCCGGCGCAGGCTGGACAACGGCAAAATGCCGTCTGAAACCATTGCGGACGTTACTAAGGCAGCACGTTCGCTGATTCAGCACAAATACGACCTGTTTAACAACGTCCTTCAACCGGAACTGGCACAAGAAGGCATCTTTTTTTACCGCCGCCGAAATTGGACAGACACACAGAAAAAATGGATTGAAGACTATTTTGACCGTGAGTTGTTGCCGATTCTGACCCCCATCGGCCTTGACCCCTCCCACCCGTTCCCACGCCCGCTGAACAAATCGCTGAACTTTGCCGTAGAACTCGACGGCACAGACGCATTCGGCAGACCCTCGGGTATGGCGATTGTCCAGGCACCGCGCATCCTGCCGCGCGTTGTTCCCCTGCCGTCCGAACTGTGTGGCGGCGGACACGGCTTCGTCTTCCTGTCGTCCATCCTCCACACCCACGTCGGCAAACTTTTCCCGGGCATGAACGTCAAAGGCTGCCACCAGTTCCGCCTCACGCGCGACAGCGACTTGACCGTTGACGAAGAAGACGTACAAAACCTCCGCGCCGCCATTCAAAACGAACTGCACGACCGCGAATACGGCGACGGCGTGCGGCTCGAAGTCGCCGACACCTGTCCAGCCTACATCCGCGACTTCCTGCTGTCGCAATTCAGACTGACCGCTGCCGAACTTTACCAAGTCAAAGGTCCGGTCAACCTCGTACGCCTCAACGCCGTTCCCGACCTAGTCAACCGCCCCGATTTGAAATTCCCGCCGCACACGCCGGGCCGTCTGAAAGCCTTGGGCAAAAACAGCCCAATCTTCAATTTAGTGCGCCAATCGCCCATCCTGCTGCACCACCCCTACCAATCCTTCGATCCCGTGGTCGAAATGATGCGCGAAGCCGCCGCCGACCCCGCCGTGCTTGCCGTCAAAATGACGATTTACCGCACCGGCACGCGCTCCGAACTTGTCCGCGCCCTGATGAAGGCGGCACTCGCCGGCAAACAAGTAACCGTCGTGGTCGAACTGATGGCGCGTTTTGATGAGGCCAACAACGTCAACTGGGCGCAACAGCTTGAAAATGCAGGTGCACACGTCGTTTACGGCGTATTCGGCTATAAAGTTCATGCCAAAATGGCACTGGTCATCCGCCGCGAGGACGGCGTGCTCAAACGTTACGCCCACCTCGGTACCGGCAACTACCACCAAGGCACATCGCGCATCTACACCGACTTCGGCATCATTACCGACGACGACCAAATTACCGCCGACGTAAACACTTTGTTTATGGAAATCACAGGTTTGGGCAAACCCGGCCGTCTGAACAAGCTCTATCAGAGCCCCTTTACCCTGCACAAAATGGTCATCAACCGCATCAGGCAGGAAACCGCACACGCCAAAGCAGGCAAGCCGGCACGGATTACTGCCAAGATGAATTCGCTTATCGAACCGAGCGTGATTGATGCGCTGTACCAAGCCAGCGCGGCAGGCGTGCAAGTCGACTTGATTGTGCGCGGCATGTGCACCCTGCGTCCCGGTGTAAAAGGATTGTCCGAAAACATCCGCGTCCGCTCCATCGTCGGCAGACAGCTCGAACACTCACGGATTTACTGCTTCCACAACAACGGCGCGGACGATACGTTCATTTCCAGCGCAGACTGGATGGGGCGCAACTTCTTCCGCCGCATTGAAGTAGCAACGCCCGTTACCACGCTGACCCTCAAAAAGCGCGTTATACATGAAGGACTGACCATGGCACTGGACGACAACACCCACGCATGGCTGATGCAGCCGGACGGCAGCTATATCCGCGCCGCACCTGCCGAGGGCGAAAGCGAAGCCGACCTGCAAAACGATTTGTGGGATTTGCTCGGAGGCTGACCCGTACCGCCCCAATCAAAAACCATGCCGTCTGAAACCTTTCCGTTTCAGACGGCATGGTTTTGCAGCAATCTAAACAGGGCGGACTGGAATCAAAAACACACCTTCGCCATTTCCGCACAAGCACTTCCCCTATACGCTCCCAACCCCAATCCGCCGCATTCCAGACGGCATTGCCTTTCCGACAGCCGAACAAAACCCCGAATCCGTCTGCACGGTTCGGGGCATATCTCCAATACGGGCATCGTGCTCCGGAAAACCGTCAAATCCGCATCGGCATCACAATATATTTGAAATTCGGATTGTTCGGCACGGTAAACAGCGTCGAGCGGTTGGCGTCGCCGAAGGCAAGCTGCATATCGTCGGAATGGATGTTGCGCAACACGTCCATCAGATAGCCGATATTGAAACCGACTTCGAGTTCGCCGCCCTGATAGGCGATTTCGATTTCTTCGCGCGCTTCTTCCTGCTCGTTGTTGCTGCACACGACACTCAACAGCCTGGGTTGCAGGAACAGGCGCGCGCCACGGAATTTTTCGTTGGCAAGAATGGACACACGTTCCAACGCGCCCAACAATTCCGCCCTCGACAACACGAAAATCTTGTCGTTATCCAAAGGAATCACACGGTTGAAATCAGGGAATTTGCCGTCAATGACTTTGCTGACGATGGTTGTGCCGTTGCAACGGAAGCGAACCTGCTTGTCCAAGAGTTCTACCTGAATCGGATCGGACGGATTATTCAACAGTTTGAAAAGCTCCAAAACCGTTTTGCGCGGCAAAATAACCTCGGTTCGCGGCAAATCCGCATCAATGGCGCAAGCCGAATAAGCAAGCCGGTGTCCGTCTGTCGCCACAAGGCGCAATTGCCCGCCTTCAACCTGCATCAGCAAACCGTTGAGATAATAGCGGATGTCCTGCACCGCCATACTGTATTGAACCTGTGAAAGCATGGACTTGAAGGCTTCCTGTTCCAACTCGAAAACGGCACTGACATCCTTGCCGATATTCATTTGCGGAAAATCTTCGGCAGGCAGGGTTTGCAGGGCAAAACGGGACTTGCCCGCCTTCAACGTCAGACGGTTGTCGTCCCAATCCAACGAAACCAATGCACCTGCCGGCAATGCCCGTAAAATATCCTGAAATTTCTTGGCATTGGTCGTAATACGAAAATCCGCCGCACTGCATTCCGGACCGGAGGTATCGATTTGGATTTCCAAATCGGTTGCCAAAAGCCGGGTTTGACCGTCCCTGCCCTCAATCAGCACATTGGACAGGATAGGCAGGGTGTGGCGGCGTTCGACAATGCCGGTAACAGCTTGCAACGGCTTGAGCAGGCTGTCGCGCTCAGCTTGTAAAATCAACATGTTCGCTCCTTTAAATCAGTTTGTATAGTGGATTAAATTTAAATCAGGACAAGGCGACGAAGCCGCAAACAGTACAAATAAGTACGGAACCGATTCACTTGGTGCTTCAGCACCTTAGAGAATCGTTCTCTTTGAGCTAAGGCGAGGCAACGCCGTACTGGTTTAAAGTTAATCCGCTATATCTTTACCCTTCGGACGGCATGGGCAATATCATGCCGTCTGAAAACGTTTTCCATCAGTTTTGAATCAGAATCAGCAGCTTTTCATAATCCTGAGCCAATTCCGGATCTTCTTCGCGCAGTTTCGCCACCGCCCTGATGCCGTGCATGACGGTCGTATGGTCGCGTCCGCCGAACGAATCGCCGATAGACGGCAGGCTCAAAGTGGTCAGTTCTTTGGTCAGGCTCATGGCAACCTGACGCGGACGGGCAATGTTGCGCGTGCGTTTTTTGCCGAGTACGTCGCTGATTTTGATGCGGTAATATTTCGCCACCGCATCGATGATGATGTCGGCGGTGATGACTTTGTGCTTCTCGGCAATAATGTCCTGCAACGCCGTACGCGCCAAATCCATATCGATGACGGGGCGGTTCATAAAGCGGCTGCTCGCGCTGACGCGGTTGAATGCGCCTTCAAGCTCGCGCACATTGGAACGGATCAGGTTGGCAATAAACAATGCCGCCTCGTCTTCGATGCTGATACCCGCCGCCTCTGCCTTTTTCTGCAAAATGGCGATGCGCATTTCCAATTCGGGCGGCTCGAGTTCCAAAGTCAAACCCCAAGAGAAACGCGATTTGAGCCGGTCGTCCATGCCTTCGATTTTGGCAGGCAACACATCGCAAGTGAGGATGAGCTGTTTTTTCTCGTTGTGGAAATGATTGTACAGATAGAAGAATTCCTCCATCGTACGGTCTTTGCCTTTGATGAACTGGATGTCGTCGATAATCAGCAGGTCGTATTGCTTGTATTGCTGCTTGAATACGTCATAGGTATTGTTGCGAACCGCCTTCATAAAGCTGCGGATATAGTCGTCCGAATGCATATAGCGCACTTTCGCATCGGGACGGTTTTTCAACAGCTCGTTGCCGACCGCCTGCACCAGGTGGGTTTTACCCAAACCCGTACTGCCATAGAGAAAAAACGGGTTATAACTCTGTCCCGGACTTTCCGCTATCGCCTGCGCGGCGGCAGCTGCAAGGCGGTTGCCCTTACCTTCTACCAACGTATCAAACGTGTAATCCGGAGACAGGTTGGTTTGTTCGTAACGCGCCTCTTCCGCATCACGCTGCGCATCCGTCCGCGCTTTCGCAAGCACCTCCGATTCCGGACGGGAAGCAGGTTCGGCAGTATGGCGCGGCTCATGCGGGAGGTTTTTCATACGTTCCGCCAGAATATCTGCCGCCGTTTTCGACGCAGCGGGTTTGACAGGCTCTTCAGACGGCAGCTCGTCCAACAGAACCTCCTGCACAGGCATCTCCTCCGACCCCGCGTGCAAGGACGGCTCGGCAGGTTCGACAGCACCTTCAACCGCCGCCATCTCATAACACACGCCTTCTCCCGGTTTGAATACGAAGGCGGAACGGCCGGCAGCCAACTCTTCCCTCACCGCTTCTATTTTTCCGGCAAACTGGCTCTTGAGCATATTGCAGGCAAACTGGTTCTTGCCGTACACCACCCATACGCCCCCCTCCTCACCGACGGTAAGGGGCGCAATCCATTGCGCAAACTGCCCGTGAGGCAACATATCGTGAAGATGGCGGAGGCACAGCGGCCAAAACTCTGCTAATGTCATGGATAGGCTCGAATCGGTAAAAATGAAATCGAAAACAAAGAAAATATAATATTTTCAAAAAGAAAACAAATCTGTTGAACGCGCGTCGGTTCAAAACGCGACTGCCCGATTATACCGACTCACGAATATTTTATCCACAACCCGTGCAAAAATTTATCCACAGAAAGGCGGCAGAAATCCGCAGGCAATCGGGCAATCCTCCTGCAAAGTTTCTATATTGATTGACAAAAGCGGCAAATTAGAGTGTAATTCACAGTTTATCTATCTACCGATTTTTAGGAAACATCATGAAACGCACTTATCAACCTTCCGTTACCAAACGCAAACGCACCCACGGCTTCCTGGTGCGCTCCAAAACACGCGGCGGCCGCGCAGTATTGGCCGCACGCCGCGCCAAAGGCCGCAAACGCCTGGCGGTATAATTTTGGACTACCGCTTCGGAAAGCAGTACCGCTTGTTAAAAACGGATGATTTTTCATCCGTTTTTGCATTCAGGAAACGCCGCAGCCGAGACCTTCTGCAAGTCTCCCGTTCAAACGGCAACGGACTGAATCATCCCCGCATCGGTCTGGTGGTCGGCAAAAAAACCGCCAAACGCGCCAACGAACGGAACTATATGAAACGCGTCATCCGCGACTGGTTCAGATTGAACAAAAACCAGCTGCCGCCGCAGGATTTCGTCGTGCGCGTCCGCCGTAAATTCGACAGGGCTACCGCAAAACAGGCAAGGGCGGAACTGGCACAACTCATGTTCGGCAACCCCGCAACCGGATGCGGGAAACAGGTATGATCAGAACGGTACTCTGCAGGCAAGGTTCAGACGGCAACGGGTTTCCCATACAAGGAACATCCCGATGAACTTTCTATTGTCCAAACTCCTGCTGGGACTGATAAGGTTCTACCAATACTGCATCAGCCCGCTGATTCCGCCGCGCTGCCGCTATACGCCGACCTGTTCGCAATACGCGGTCGAAGCGGTCAAAAAATATGGCGCATTCAAAGGCGGCCTGCTTGCGGCAAAACGCATAGCCCGATGCCACCCCCTCGGCGGACACGGACACGACCCCGTCCCCTGAACCGCCCCGCCGCCCGAACTGCACGCTTTCCTTTTATTTCCCATCGGTTTCTATATAATGCCGTCTGAAACTTCGGGCTGGCGGCACGACCGTCGGGTATGAAGCCCACCCTTATTCCCCGTCTATCGGAACACGCAACCTGCGGCATTTCCGACCATTCAGGAAACTCTATATGGATTTTAAAAGACTCACGGCGTTCTTCGCCATCGCGCTGGCGATTATGATCGGCTGGGAAAAAATGTTCCCCGCCCCCCAAACCGCGCCCGCGCCCGGACAAGCCGCGCAGCAACAGCGGCAAACCGCCGCAACCGCTTCCGCCGAAGCCGCGCTCGCGCCCGCAACGCCGATTACCGTAACGACCGACACGGTACAAGCCGTCATTGATGAAAAAAGCGGCGACCTGCGCCGGCTGACCCTGCTCAAATACAAAGCAACCGGCGACGAAAACAAACCGTTCGTCCTGTTTGGCGACGGCAAAGAATACACCTACATTGCCCAATCCGAGCTTTTGGACGCGCAAGGCAACAACGTTCTGAAAGGCATCGGCTTTACCGCCGCCCAAAAACAATACAGCCTCAACGGCGACAAAGTCGAAGTCCGCCTGAGCGCACCCGAAACCAACGGACTGAAAATCGACAAAGTTTATACTTTCACCAAAGGCAGCTACTTGGTTAACGTCCGTTTCGACATCACCAACACCAGCGGCAAGCCCACCAACCTGAGCGCGGACTACCGCATCGTACGCGACCACAGCCAACCGGAAGGCCAAGGCTACTTCACACGTTCCTACCTCGGCCCCGTCGTGTACACTCCTGAAGACAAATTCCAAAAAGTCAGCTTCTCCGACTTGGACGACGATGCCAAATCAGGCAAAAACGAAGCCGAATACGCCCGCAAAACCCAAACCGGCTGGCTCGGCATGATTGAACACCACTTCATGTCCACCTGGATCCTCCAACCCAAAGGCGGACAAAGCGTTTGCGCCGCTGGAGACTGCCGTATCGACATCAAACGCCGCAACGACAACCTGTACAGCACCGGCGTCAGCGTGCCTTTAGCCGCTATCCAAAACGGCGCGAAATCCGAAGCCTCCATCAACCTCTACGCCGGCCCGCAGACCACATCCGTCATCGCAAACATCGCCGACAACCTGCAACTGGCAAAAGACTACGGCAAAGTACACTGGTTCGCATCGCCGCTCTTCTGGCTCCTGAACCAACTGCACAACATCATCGGCAACTGGGGCTGGGCAATCGTCGTTTTGACCATCATTGTCAAAGCCGTACTGTATCCATTGACCAACGCCTCTTACCGCTCTATGGCAAAAATGCGCGCCGCCGCACCCAAACTGCAAGCCATCAAAGAGAAATACGGCGACGACCGTATGGCGCAACAACAAGCGATGATGCAGCTTTACAAAGACGAAAAAATCAACCCGCTGGGCGGCTGTCTGCCCATGCTGTTGCAAATCCCCGTCTTCATCGGCTTGTACTGGGCATTGTTCGCCTCCGTAGAATTGCGTCAGGCACCTTGGCTGGGCTGGATTACCGACCTTAGCCGCTCCGACCCCTACTACATCCTGCCCGTGATTATGGCGGTAACGATGTTTGCCCAAACATTCCTCAACCCGCCGCCAACCGACCCGATGCAGGCAAAAATGATGAAAATCATGCCTTTGGTTTTCTCCGTTATGTTCTTCTTCTTCCCTGCCGGTCTGGTATTGTACTGGGTAGTCAACAACCTCCTGACCATCACCCAGCAATGGCACATCAACCGCAGCATCGAAAAACAACGCGCCCAAGGCGAAGTTGTTTCCTAGATGCCGCAGCATGAAAAATGCCGTCTGAAACCTGTTCAGACGGCATTTTTATTGTTCACCCCCTATCGGAGCGGAAATCTTCAACCTGCATACATCACAAAAATCGTCGGGCGTTTTTTCAGATTGGGCATTTCTTTTCTTTTTCGCCACTGCGCAACCGTCTGGCTGATGATTTCCTGTGTCGGCAAGGTCAAGTCCGTAGCCGTGCACAAACGCGTTTCAGGATGCAGGTTTTCTACCGCATCGGCAAGCAGCGCATCATTGCGGTAAGGCGTTTCAATAAAAATCTGCGTCTCGCCGCACTGCCGCGAACGTTGCTCCAAAGCCTTCAAACTCTGAATGCGCTCATTTTTCTCAGACGGCAGATAGCCTTTAAACGCAAAGTTCTGCCCATTCGCACCCGAAGCCATCAACGCCAGCAACAAGCTGGACGGGCCGACCAAAGGCCGTACTTCAAAACCGTGTTTATGCGCCAATGCCACCAAATTCGCACCCGGATCAGCCACAGCCGGACAGCCTGCCTCGCTGACAATGCCCATACTGCGCCCTTCTTGCAAAGGTTTCAGCAATTCCGGCAAGGTCTTCAAATCCGTGTGTTCATTCAACGTTTGCAGATTCAGCTCGCGGATAGGCGTAGTCACGCCCAAATGTTTCAAATGCGCACGCGCCGTTTTTTCCGCTTCCACGACAAAATCTGTCAGCCCGACAACCGCCTGTTGTTCATGCGGCAACAGGCACGGTGTGTCAGGCGTACCCAAAGGCGTAGGAATCAAATACAAAACAGCAGCCATCATTCCCTCACTCATCGGTTAAAAATGCCGTCTGAACCCTTCAGACGGCATAAACGGGCAGTTACAAAACATCCACTCCCTCATTTTTCAAGAAATCGACCAGACGGAAAACCGGCAAACCGATTAAAGCATTCGGATCGCTGCTTTCAATCCGTTCGATCAACAATGCACCCAAATCCTCACTCTTCAGCGCACACGAGCAATAAACCGCATCAGGCTCGCGCTCCAAATAGCGGAGTATATGCAACTCGTCCAACTTCCTCATCACGACCACAGTCTTATCGATATGCTGCCACATCGTGCCCGTAACCGTATTTAGCAGAACGACCGCGCTGTAAAACTCAATCTCCCTGCCGCTCAAATGCATCAGCATCTTTTGCGCGTTGGCAAGGTTCATCGGCTTGCCCCACTGCCTGCCGTCGCACCACGCCACCTGGTCCGCACCGACAATCAACGCCTCGGGGAAACGCCCTGCCAACGACCGCGCCTTACCCTCGGCAAGGCGCAATGCCGTCTGAGGGGCAGACTCCCCCAACATCGGCGTTTCGTCAAAATCGGGAGATGCCGCCTGAAAGGCAATGCCGAGCCTTTCCATCTGTTCGCGGCGGAAAACCGAACTCGTACCCAAAACCAAAGGCAGTTCCAAACCCATCCCATCCTCCTTACCGTTGAAAACACACTCAAACGGGCGTTAAAATCCAGCCATGCGCCGAAACACGGATACCCGCTTTCGGCGTACCGCAACATTTTTCTTAAAAATATTGACGTTAGAACATCTAAATTATATCATACCCCGTTTATGTCAGACCCTAATTTGATTGACCCGGAAATTTTTGCCGCCGAAGGGCAGAACCTGCAAGGCAGTTTTCTGCTGGAAGAATTGGACGAGCGAGTCAGTTTGCACGATTATCCCGCCGACAGGCAGACCAAAATATCGTTTACACTGACCGGCGGCCGCGACCGGCTGCAACGCCTGTTCCTCGACCTGAACGTCAAAGCCGATATGCCCCTGATCTGCCAGAGATGTATCAAACCCATGCCGTTCATGCTCGATGAAAGCAGCCGTATCATCCTGTTTTCCGACGAAGAGTCCTTGGACGAATCCATGCTTGCCGACGAAGAACTCGAAGGCATACTGATTGAAAAAGAACTCGACGTGCGCGCATTGGTAGAAGACCAAATCCTGATGTCCCTGCCCTTTTCGCCGCGACACGGACACTGCGGCAATACCCTTCCGGAATCCGCCAACCAAGACAAACCCAACCCCTTTGCTGTTTTGGCAGGTTTGAAAAGCAGTTAATTAGGACACAGTTTATTTATCTAGGAGCTTGAAATGGCCGTTCAACAAAACAAAAAATCCCCTTCCAAACGCGGTATGCACCGTTCGCACGACGCACTGACCGCGCCCGCACTGTCTGTCGACAGCGCAACCGGCGAAGTGCACCGCCCGCACCACATCTCCCCCAACGGTATGTACCGCGGCCGCAAAGTGGTCAAAGCCAAAGGCGAATAATCCCTATTCGACTGACTGAAAAAGCCAGAACATTGCCATGCAATTACTGGCTTTTTTTGCATTGGACGCACCATCCGTCCAAACTTTCGCCATACGTCAACACACAGGGGCAAAGCGTTCCGTATAATACTCCGTGAAAATATTCCAAAAGCCCCAACCACCAAGGAAATTCCGATGAAACAGAAAATCTGGTACACCTACGATGATATCCACCGCGTCATCAAAGCATTGTCAGAAAAAATCCGGAACGCCGGCGTCAAATACGACGCCATGATCGCTATCGGCGGCGGCGGCTTTATTCCTGCACGTATGCTGCGCTGTTTTCTGGAAATTCCTATCTATGCCGTAACCACCGCTTATTACGACAGCGACAACGAAGGACAAGTTACCGAAGAAGTCAAAAAAGTCCAATGGCTAGACCCCGTCCCCGAAGCCTTACGGGGTAAAAACGTCCTTGTTGTCGACGAAGTGGACGACAGCCGCGTTACCATGGAATTTTGCCTGACAGAGCTGCTCAAAGAAGACTTCGGCACCATCGGCGTCGCCGTCCTGCACGAAAAAATCAAAGCCAAAGCAGGCAAAATCCCCGAAGGCATTCCCTATTTCAGCGGCATTACCGTAGACGACTGGTGGATTAACTATCCATGGGATGCACTCGATATCGACGAACACAACCGTCTTGCCGAAAGCAGCCGAGGCTGACCCTTTCAGACGGCATATTTTCCGAACCGATGCCGTCTGAAAACCCATCCGATCCCTGCCGCAGACCGAAAACCTACCGGAGAAACCCCTATGATTACATTGGCCGTAGATGCCATGGGCGGCGACCAAGGACTTGCCGTTACCGTACCCGGCGCAACCGCATTCCTCCAAGCACACCCCGATGTCCGCCTGATTATGACCGGCGACGAAACGCAGCTGCGCCAAGCCCTGACCGAGGCAGGCGCACCGATGGAACGCATCGACATCTGCCATACCACCCAAGTTGTCGGCATGGACGAAGCGCCGCAATCCGCCCTGAAAAACAAAAAAGACTCCTCCATGCGCATCGCCGTCAACCAAGTTAAAGAAGGCAAAGCCCAAGCCGCCGTATCCGCAGGCAACACGGGCGCGCTCATGGCAACCGCACGCTTCGTCCTCAAGACCATACCCGGCATCGAACGCCCCGCCATCGCCAAATTCCTTCCTTCCGACACCGACCACGTTACCCTCGCCCTCGACCTTGGCGCAAACGTCGACTGCACGCCCGAACAGCTCGCCCAATTTGCCGTTATCGGCAGCGAACTCGTCCACGCACTCCATCCTCAAAAAGGACAGCCGCGCGTCGGGCTGGTCAACGTCGGCACGGAAGACATCAAAGGTACGGACACCGTCAAACAAACCTACAAACTGCTGCAAAACAGCAAACTCAACTTTATCGGCAACATCGAAAGCAACGGCATCCTCTACGGCGAAGCAGATGTCGTCGTCGCCGACGGCTTTGTCGGCAACGTCATGCTCAAAACCATCGAAGGCGCGGTCAAATTCATGAGCGGAGCCATCCGCCGCGAATTCCAAAGCAATCTGTTCAACAAACTCGCCGCTATCGCCGCCCTGCCCGCCCTCAAAGGGCTGAAAAACAAACTCGACCCGCGCAAATTCAACGGAGCCATCCTGCTCGGGCTGCGCGGCATCGTCATCAAAAGCCACGGCGGCACAGACGAAACCGGTTTCCGCTATGCCCTCGAAGAAGCCTACCATGAAGCCAAGTCTGCCAGCCTTTCCAAAATCGAACAAGGCGTAGCCGAACAGCTCGCCGCACTCGAAACTGCCAAAGCCGCCCAAAACGAAAATGCCGGCGGTCTGTAACACGCACGATGCCGTCTGAACGCCCCCGCCCCTTTCAGACGGCATCCGCCCGCACCAAACCTGCGGGTGCGGACGGCGATGCGCCTGTCCGGCACTTCCCAAATATCGCCTTGTAAAATAAGGAGTATTTGAAAAATGAAGACATTAGAAAAACGGATGAAAGCTCTAGACAAACGGATGATGAAGTTCGGAAAATCCCTTGAAGGCAGGCTTGATGCCCGTCTGATTGAATCCGCATTGGATTATATTCATTTGTAGAGGGTTTTGCTGGAACACACGATTTTATGGGCGGTCAAATGTGGGGCTTTTATCGTGGAAAAGACGCAGGCTATGAACAGGGTAATACCACTCTTGACCGAAGAACTACTAACAAAAAAGACGCAATAGGTTCATCAGTAACAGCCGCCGTCGCCATTCCTGTCGCCGCACCGTTTGCTATTGCTGATATAGTCGATCAGGATTTTATCCAAGCGATTATGAAAATTACTGGTCATTGATTATCTATATATTGGTGGTTGTTATGAAATGCTATATTAAAGTTGTCATTATTGTTTTTATAATGGTAATGACAACTTCTTGTAATCCTTGCTTTTTTGCAACTTCGTCTTGTCATTATCCTTTTGATGATATGACGACAAGAGCAAACAACGATATTGAATATTTTGTTAAAAATAATACGACTAACGAACAACGAATTGATGATTTCAGAAGTTGCCTTTCCGTTGCTTGTCCTGAAATATATAAATTATATCAATTACCTGATGAAAAGGGTAATTATCAATATATTATAAAAAAATATTATGATAATAAATACAATGATAATGCAGTCAAATCGATAAATTGTATTGGGGATAATGCAAGATGTATGCTTAATAATAAAGGATATTCAACAAAATGGTAATAATGGGTTACGGCGTTTCAGGCAGTGCGAGTTATAGCAAGTCCAAAGTGAATGCGGATTATGCGTCTGTGAATGAGCAAAGCGGCATATTTGCGGGTGAAGACGGCTATCAAATCAACATCAAAGGACACACCGACCTCAAAGGCGGACTCATCACCTCCACCCAAAGCGCGGAAGATAACGGCAGAAACCAATTCGCCACCGGCACACTCAGCTTCAGAGACATCCAAAACCACAGCCATTACGAAAGCGAAAGTTTCGGTATTGGCACCGATGGCAATGTCAAAGGTGGCTGGATGGGTAACGCCAAAGACGGTCTATCTGCCAGCATAGGTTACGGCAAGGACAACGACAGCCAAAACAGCATCACCCGCAGCGGCATCAACACCCAAAATATCCAAATCAGTGACGAAGCCGCATTCGGAACGTTTTTTGGCTTTTGAAATCCTGTGTACTTATGTTGAAGATTTCGATATCCGGCTGACGGAACAAGAATCCCGGGAAATTTCTTTTATTGACAAGGAATTTAGGACAGAAAGCACGTTCGATTAGCGAATAAAATCAACGGGATGATAAACATGAAAATATCAACGGTCATTTTTGGCGGATTTTTTATGGCAGACAACGGGGAGCGAATCCAAATCCCCGTTTTGGAAAATCCTGACATTAGGGAAATCAATCGCTTTTTTTCCGTATCAAATTTTGAGAAAAAAGCCGGCGTCCTTGTTTTCAGAATCATCCCCGAGCCGGAATTTGGCAATACCGAATTAACTGTCTATTTTGAAAAAGGATATTATTTGCCAATGATTCAAACAATTTTAGAAGGCGGGAATATTGAAGTCAAAAACCTTAAAACGGAAAATTATAGTGGAAATACAATGGAAATTTGGGGAGATTCCTACCCTATTGAGCATATCTCTAAAAATATTTCTACAATTCAAAATATCATTTCCGAATTTATCAGACAAAAACAAACACCCGCGCCAATAGCCTGACAGCAACCCGGCAATCAAAATGCCGTCTGAAGCAGCTTGGGCTTTCAGACGGCATTTCCTTCGCTTAAAACAGCATATCGGCAACCCCGCCCTGCCTGTCCACGGCAATCTGCATCTGAAAACCATCTGTATCCCAAACCACACCCCCCATCCCTGTTTCCGTCATTTGCACCCTGTCCGTATTGGGCAATCATCGGTTTTCGCTTACAATAGCCGAATCTGAACCAACTCTCCAAAAAGGCCGTTCCCATGCAGTATGCAAAAATTTCCGGCACGGGCAGCTATCTTCCCGCCAACCGCGTCAGCAATGACGACCTTGCCCAAAAAGTGGACACTTCGGACGAGTGGATTACCGCGCGCACGGGCATCAAGTTCCGCCATATTGCAGCCGAAAACGAAAAAACCAGCGACCTTGCCGCCGAAGCGGCGCGCCGCGCACTGGATGCAGCCGGATTAGACAGCGGCGAAATCGATTTGATTATTGTGGCAACGGCAACGCCGGATATGCAGTTTCCGTCTACTGCGACCATCGTGCAGCAAAAATTGGGCATCACCAACGGCTGTCCCGCGTTTGACGTACAGGCAGTGTGTGCGGGCTTTATGTACGCGCTGACGACGGCAAACGCCTACATTAAAAGCGGTATGGCGAAAAACGCACTGGTCGTCGGCGCGGAAACCTTCAGCCGCATCGTCGATTGGAACGACCGCACAACCTGCGTATTGTTCGGCGACGGCGCGGGCGCGGTGGTTTTGAGCGCGGCGGACAAACCGGGCATCATCCACAGCAAACTCAAAGCCGACGGCAATTATCTGAAACTCTTAAACGTCCCCGGGCAAATCGCCTGCGGCAAAGTTTCCGGTTCGCCGTACATTTCGATGGACGGTCCCGGCGTGTTCAAGTTTGCTGTCAAAATGCTGTCCAAAATCGCCGATGACGTTATCGAAGAAGCAGGTTATACCGCCGAACAAATCGACTGGATCGTGCCGCATCAGGCAAACCGCCGCATTATCGAATCGACCGCGAAACATTTGGGGCTGAGTATGGACAAAGTCGTCCTGACCGTCCAAGACCACGGCAACACGTCCGCCGCCTCGATTCCGCTGGCTTTGGACGCGGGCATCCGCAGCGGACAAATCAAACGCGGTCAAAACCTGCTGCTCGAAGGCATCGGCGGCGGTTTCGCGTGGGGCGCGGTGCTGTTGCAATATTGAATGCCATGCCGTCTGAAGCAGGTTTTCAGACGGCATTTCCCATATTATGAAGCGGCAGGCTTTCTTCAAACCGATGGCGTGTGCGGCATTTCTGTCTGCCGTTTCACTGCTCCTCCCCGTATTGGGCGCGTGTTACGCAATATTGTCCCTCTATGCGTTTGCACTTTACGGCATAGACAAAAGGCGTGCCGTACAGGGAAAGTACCGCATTCCCGAATACCGCCTGCTGCTGCCTGCCTTGTTCGGCGGTTGGACGGGCGCATACTTGGGCAGCAGGATGTTCAGGCATAAAACGGCGAAAAAGCGTTTTGTTGTGCTGTTCCGTCTGACTGTTTCGGGCAATGTCCTGGCGACCTGCATCCTGATTGATTATTTCGTTCCGCCCGAACTTTTTGTAAAACTCGGGCAACATCTCTGACAATCCAACCAAACAAAGGAATACCATGTCTTTCGCATTCTTTTTCCCCGGACAAGGCTCCCAAAGCCTCGGTATGATGAACGGCTTTGCCGAACACGCCATCGTCAAAAACACATTTGACGAAGCATCCGCCATATTGGGTCAAGACTTGTGGGCGATGATTAACGGCAGCGATGCCGAAATCATCGGACAAACCGTCAATACCCAGCCCATCATGCTCGCCGCCGGCGTTGCCGTTTACCGCGCCTATTTGGAAGCGGGCGGCAAAACGCCTGCCGCCGTTGCCGGACACAGCCTCGGCGAATACACCGCGCTTGTCGCCGCCGGCGCATTGGATTTCACTGATGCGGTCAAACTCGTGCGCCTGCGTGCCGAACTGATGCAGTCCGCCGTACCGCAAGGCGTGGGCGCGATGGCGGCGATTCTCGGCTTGGAAGATGAACAGGTAAGGCAGATTTGCACCGAATCCGCACAGGATGAAGTGGTCGAAGCCGTCAACTTCAACTCGCCCGGGCAAGTCGTGATTGCAGGCAATGCCGCCGCCGTCGGACGCGCCATGGCTGCCGCCAAAGAAGCCGGAGCCAAACGCGCCCTGCCGCTGCCCGTGTCCGTACCTTCCCATTGCAGCCTGATGAAACCCGCCGCCGACAAACTCGCCGAAGCCCTGAAAACCGTCGAAATCAAGCAGCCGCAAATCCGCGTTATCCACAACGCCGACGTTGCCGCCTACGATGATGCCGACAAAATCAAAGACGCGCTCGTCCGCCAGCTTTACAGCCCCGTGCGCTGGACGGAAACCGTCAACGCCCTTGTTTCAGACGGCATTGCCGAATCCGCCGAATGCGGCCCGGGCAAAGTGTTGGCGGGCTTGGCAAAACGCATCAACAAGGCCGCCGCGTGCAGCGCACTGACCGATGCCGGACAGGTTGCCGCCTTTATCGAAGCGCACTGACCACATTTCAAACGCAGGCTGCCCCGTCCGTACCGCAAACGGCGGCAGCCCCATATTTACGCTATAATCCATCCCGACCAAACCACCGACAGCGGCTGCCGTTGCAGTTCCCGCCCCACCGATATGATAGAAAAACTGACTTTCGGACTGTTTAAAAAAGAAGACGCGCGCAGCTTTATGCGCCTGATGGCGTACGTCCGCCCCTACAAAATCCGCATCGTTGCCGCACTGATTGCCATTTTCGGCGTTGCCGCCACCGAAAGCTACCTTGCCGCCTTCATCGCCCCCCTGATTAACCACGGCTTTTCCGCACCCGCCGCGCCGCCCGAGCTGTCTGCCGCCGCCGGCATCATTTCCACCCTGCAAAACTGGCGCGAACAGTTTACCTATATGGTTTGGGGGACGGAAAACAAAATCTGGACCGTCCCGCTCTTCCTCATCATCCTCGTCGTCATCCGCGGCATCTGCCGCTTTACCAGCACCTATCTGATGACTTGGGTCTCCGTGATGACCATCAGCAAAATCCGCAAAGATATGTTTGCCAAAATGCTGACCCTTTCCTCCCGCTACCATCAGGAAACGCCGTCCGGCACCGTACTGATGAATATGCTCAACCTGACCGAACAGTCGGTCAGCAACGCCAGCGACATCTTCACCGTCCTCACGCGCGACACGATGATCGTTACCGGCCTGACCATCGTCCTGCTTTACCTCAACTGGCAGCTCAGCATTATCGTCGTCCTGATGTTCCCCCTGCTCTCCCTGCTCTCGCGCTACTACCGCGACCGCCTGAAACACGTCATTTCCGACTCGCAAAAAAGCATAGGCACGATGAACAACGTGATTGCCGAAACCCATCAGGGACACCGCGTCGTCAAGCTGTTCAACGGGCAGGCGCAGGCGGCAAACCGGTTCGACGCGGTCAACCGCACCATCGTCCGCCTCAGCAAAAAAATCACGCAGGCAACGGCGGCACATTCCCCGTTCAGCGAACTAATCGCCTCGATCGCCCTCGCCGTCGTCATCTTCATCGCCCTGTGGCAAAGCCAAAACGGCTACACCACCATCGGCGAATTTATGGCATTCATCGTCGCGATGCTGCAAATGTACGCCCCCATCAAAAGCCTTGCCAACATCAGCATCCCTATGCAGACGATGTTCCTCGCCGCCGACGGCGTATGTGCATTTCTCGACACCCCGCCCGAACAGGACAAAGGCACGCTCGCGCCGCAGCGTGTCGAAGGGCGCATCAGCTTCCGCAACGTCGATGTCGAATACCGTTCAGACGGCATCAAAGCCCTCGACAACTTCAACCTCGACATCAGACAAGGCGAACGCGTCGCCCTGGTCGGACGTTCCGGCAGCGGCAAATCCACCGTCGTCAACCTGCTGCCCCGCTTTGTCGAACCGTCTGCCGGCAACATCTGCATAGACGGTATCGACATCGCCGACATCAAACTCGACTGCCTGCGCGCCCAATTCGCCCTCGTTTCCCAAGACGTATTCCTGTTTGACGACACCCTGTTTGAAAACGTCCGATACAGCCGTCCCGACGCAGGCGAAGCCGAAGTCCTATCCGCCCTCCAAGCCGCCAACCTGCAAAGCCTGATCGACGCATCACCGCTCGGACTACACCAGCCCATCGGATCGAACGGCAGCAACTTATCCGGCGGACAGCGGCAACGCGTCGCCATTGCCCGCGCCATTTTGAAAGACGCGCCGATATTATTATTGGACGAAGCCACCAGCGCATTGGACAACGAATCCGAACGCCTCGTCCAACAAGCACTCGAACGCCTGATGGAAAACCGCACCGGCATCATCGTCGCCCACCGCCTGACCACCATCGAAGGGGCCGACCGCATCATCGTAATGGACGACGGCAAAATCATCGAACAAGGCACACACGAACAACTGATGTCCCAAAACGGCTACTACACGATGTTACGCAATATCTCAAACAAAGATGCCGCCGTCCGGACGGCATAAACAAAATGCCGTCTGAAATGGTACAATCGCCCCGACCCCTTCAGACGGCATCATATCCGCCGACCCATCCGATTATCTTCAATCACCGTAAAACCCATCATGACCCAAGACAAAATCCTCATCCTCGACTTCGGTTCGCAAGTTACCCAGCTCATCGCCCGCCGCGTGCGCGAAGCCCACGTTTACTGCGAACTGCATTCCTTCGATATGCCTTTGGACGAAATCAAAGCCTTCAACCCCAAAGGCATCATCCTTTCCGGCGGCCCCAATTCCGTTTACGAATCCGATTATCAAGCCGATACCGGTATTTTTGATTTGGGCATTCCGGTTTTGGGCATTTGCTACGGCATGCAATTTATGGCGCACCACTTGGGCGGCGAAGTTAGCCCGGGCAACCAACGCGAATTCGGTTATGCGCAAGTGAAAACCATCGACAGCGAGCTGACACGCGGCATTCAAGACGATGCGCCAAACACGCTCGACGTTTGGATGAGCCATGGCGATAAAGTTTCCAAACTGCCTACCGGCTTCTCCGTCATCGGCGACACCCCGTCTTGCCCGATTGCCATGATGGAAAACGCTGAGAAACAATTCTACGGCATTCAATTCCACCCTGAAGTGACCCACACCAAGCAAGGCCGCGCGCTGTTGAACCGCTTTGTCTTGGATATTTGCGGCGCACAACCCAGCTGGACCATGCCGAACTACATCGAAGAAGCCGTTGCCAAAATCCGCGAACAAGTCGGCAATGACGAAGTGATTTTAGGTCTGTCCGGCGGCGTGGACTCTTCCGTAGCGGCGGCGCTGATTCATCGTGCCATCGGCGACCAACTGACCTGCGTGTTTGTTGACCACGGTCTGTTGCGCCTGAACGAAGGCAAAATGGTGATGGACATGTTTGCCCGCAACTTAGGCGTACGCGTGATTCACGTTGATGCCGAAGAGCAGTTTTTGGCGAAACTTGCCGGCGTGACCGATCCGGAGAAAAAACGCAAAATCATCGGTGCAGAATTTATCGAAGTCTTTGACGCTGAAGAGAAAAAACTCACCAACGCCAAATGGTTGGCGCAAGGTACGATTTACCCTGACGTAATCGAATCCGCAGGTGCGAAAACCAAAAAAGCCCACGCCATCAAATCGCATCACAACGTCGGCGGCCTGCCTGAAAACATGAAGCTCAAGCTACTTGAACCTTTACGCGACTTGTTCAAAGACGAAGTGCGCGAACTGGGCGTCGCTTTGGGTCTACCTCGCGAAATGGTATACCGTCATCCGTTCCCGGGCCCGGGTCTTGGCGTGCGCATCTTGGGCGAAGTGAAAAAAGAATACGCCGACTTATTGCGTCAGGCGGACGATATTTTCATCCAAGAATTGCGCAATACCACCGACGAAAACGGCACGTCTTGGTACGACCTGACCAGCCAAGCCTTTGCCGTATTCCTGCCCGTCAAATCCGTCGGCGTGATGGGCGACGGACGCACTTACGACTACGTTGTTGCCTTGCGTGCCGTCATCACCAGCGACTTTATGACCGCGCATTGGGCAGAACTGCCGTATTCCTTGTTGGGCAAAGTGTCCAACCGCATCATCAACGAAGTCAAAGGCATCAACCGCGTGGTGTACGATGTGAGCGGTAAACCGCCCGCCACCATCGAGTGGGAATAAACGGCCGACTGTGCTGTTCAATACGGCGCAGTCCTTCGATTATCGGAAAAAAGGAAAAAATATGAGCACACAAGATTTAAGCGGCAAAATCGCCTTGGTAACAGGCGCATCGCGCGGTATCGGTGCAGCAATTGCCGACACGCTGGCGGCGGCCGGTGCCAAAGTCATCGGTACGGCGACCAGTGAGAGCGGTGCGGCGGCGATTAGCGAGCGGTTGGCGCAATGGGGCGGCGAAGGCCGTGCATTGGATTCTGCCGAACCCGAAACCATCGAAAGCCTGATTGCCGACATCGAAAAAGCATTCGGCAAACTGGATATTCTGGTCAACAACGCCGGCATCACCCGCGACAACCTATTGATGCGCATGAAAGAAGAAGAGTGGGACGACATCATGCAGGTCAACCTCAAATCCGTCTTCCGCGCCTCCAAAGCCGTCTTGCGCGGCATGATGAAACAACGTTCCGGCCGCATCATCAACATTACCTCCGTCGTCGGCGTAATGGGCAATGCCGGGCAAACCAACTATGCCGCCGCAAAAGCGGGCTTGATCGGTTTTGCCAAATCTATGGCGCGCGAAGTCGGCAGCCGTGGCATTACCGTCAACTGCGTCGCCCCGGGCTTTATCGACACCGACATGACCCGCGCCCTGCCCGAAGAAACCCGCCAAACCTTTACCGCCCAAACCGCCTTGGGCAGATTCGGCGACGCGCAAGATATTGCCGATGCAGTCTTGTTCTTGGCTTCCGATCAGGCAAAATACATTACCGGTCAAACGCTGCACGTCAACGGCGGCATGTTGATGCCCTGACGGACAGCCGTACCGGCAATGCCGTCTGAAGCCCTTTCAGACGGCATTTGCATTCCCAAACAAAATGAACACTCACCACCACCTACCCTGCCCATGCGGTTCAGGCACAAGCTATGCCGGCTGCTGCCGTCCATTGCACCTTTGCCAAATCCTGCCGCTCACCGCCGAAGCCCTCATGCGTTCGCGGTACAGCGCGTATGTGCTGCACCTTATCGACTACATCATCGCTACTACCGTTCCGACACAACAAGCATTCCTCAATGCCGCCGAACTGATGCAATGGAGTATAGAAACAGAATGGCTGGGCTTGAACGTCATCTCGCACAAGATACTCGGCAAAGACCACGCCCAAGTTGAATTTAAAGCCTACTTCCAAGACGGCGGAAACCGAACAGTGCATCACGAACTGTCCGGCTTCGTCAACATCGGCGGACAATGGTATTTTATCGATCCGACTGTTCCGCTGCCTACCATGAAACAGCCCTGCATTTGCGGATCGGGCAAAAAATTCAAAGCCTGCTGCGGCAAATATCTGAAACCTGTCGCATAAAAATGCCGTCTGAACGTTCAGACGGCATTTTCAACGCGCAAAAAAAACCATTCATACCAAGGGTAAGTATGAATGGTCAATACATTGCGGGAAAACGTCTTACTTGCTGCACTGCCGAAAAGGGAGAAACGGCAGCGGTAATCAGCGGAAGGGATTTTACCCGTATAAATGTTAAGTAACGTTAATTTTGAAAATATAACCGATGTTCCGGCGCACAATCCAAAACCGCCCCCGCATTGCCCCTCACGGAAAACACAAACCCACGGGATGCCGGACGGCGCGTGAAGGCGGCAAATCCCGTTTATTCAAACCATTAGCCTGAAAACCCGTTGACCTTACTGGTTTTCCCGTATCCACCTGACCCAGCGTTCAAACAAATTAGGTTCGAGTGCAGCAATAACCGAACGTTTGAACACATGCTGTCCGCTCCAGAATTCATCGCCTTCCAAAGTCGTCAGCCTGCCGCCCGCCTCCTCGAAAATCAACGCACCCGCAGCATAGTCCCACAGCTTCTGCCCGCCGTGAACATAAACATCATAACGCCCGCACGCCAGATAACACCAATCCAACGTACTGCTGCCCATACTGCGTATCGTTCCAAAAGGCGCGAGCGTACTCATGCGGCTGGAAAGTTTGCCCGAACGCAGATATTTGATTTCCACACCCGCGATTGCCTCATTCAACTTTTTGTCCACCAAACGCAAAGGCAGGCGCGTCCCGTTTAAAAACGCCCCCTGCCCGCGTTCGGCATAAAAACATTCGCCGCTGACCGGATTGTAGATTACGCCCAATTCGGCGCGCCCGTTGCGGACAAACGCCACCGATACCGCAAAATGCGGCAGCCCGTTGACAAAATTGTTCGTCCCGTCAATCGGATCGACAATCCACAGCCCCTTTTCCCCCGAATATTGTTCCCACAAAGCCGACTGTTCCTGCCGCGACATTTCCTCGCCCAACATCGGGCAATCGATCAGAAGCGGCAACGCGGCGGCAAAAGCCGTCTGCGCGGCAATGTCCGCCTCGCTCAACATCGAACCGTCTTCCTTGCGGCAAGACGGCGTATTCAAAAAACGCGGCATAATTTCGGTTTGCGCGATATGGCGCACGACTTTCTGCAAACGGTGTAACACTTCCTACTGTCCTCATATTTTGAACTTGCGGCGCGCAAACGTATAATGTCCGTTTCCATCACGCCGCTGCGACGGATTATAACCGTCCGAACCGCCAAAAACTATGCCCCGATTCTACCTGCCCGAAAACCTTTCCGTCGGACAAACCGTCAACCTGCCCGACAACATCGTCCGCCACCTCAACGTCCTGCGCGTCCGCCCCAACGAAAACATCACCCTCTTCGACGGCAAAGGCAAGGCACATACCGCACGGCTGACCGTTTTGGAAAAACGCCGCGCCGAAGCCGAAATCCTGCACGAAGACACAACCGACAACGAGTCCCCGCTCAACATCACACTCATTCAATCCATCTCCTCCGGCGATCGCATGGATTTCACCCTGCAAAAAAGCGTCGAATTGGGCGTAACCGCCATACAGCCCGTCATCAGCGAACGCTGCATCGTCCGCCTCAACGGGGAACGCGCCGCCAAACGCCTCGCACGCTGGCAGGAAATCGTCATCTCCGCGTGCGAACAGAGCGGCAGGAATACCGTTCCCCCCGTACTGCCCATCATCGGCTACCGTGAAGCACTCGACAAAATGCCGTCTGAAAGCACCAAGCTGATTATGAGCATCAACCGCGCCTGCAAACTCGGCGACATCCGCCACCCGTCCGGCGCAATCGTCTTTATGGTCGGGCCCGAAGGCGGCTGGACAGAACAGGAAGAACAACAGGCATTTGAAGCCGGCTTTCAGGCGGTTACACTCGGCAAACGGATTTTACGCACAGAAACCGCCCCACTCGCCGCCATCGCCGCCATGCAGACGCTTTGGGGCGATTTCGCATAAACAGAAATGCCGTCTGAAACCCGTTCAGACGGCATTTTGCAGCCGATTAAGATATAGTAGGTTCAAATAAGATTTCCCGTGTCGTCATTCCCGCGCAGGCGGGAATCTGGAAATTTAACGTTGCGGTGATTTATCGGAAATGACTGAAACTCAACGAACCGGATTCCCACTTTCGTGGGAATGACGAAGTGGAAGTTGCCCGAAACTTAAAACAAACGAAACCGAACGGACTGGATTCCCGCCTGCGCGGGAATGACGAAATTTTAGATTTCTGTTTTCAGGTTTCTGTTTCTGGTTTTCTGTTTTCGCGGGAATAACGGAATTTTAAGTTTTAGGAATTTGTCAGAAAAACAGAAATCCCTCCGCCGTCATTCCCGCGAAAGCGGGAATCTAGAAACGGAAAAACGCAGAAATTTATTTGGAAAAACAACAATTCTTCCGCCGTCATTCCCGCAAAAGCGGGAATCTAGAATTTTAATGCGGCAAGAATTTATCGGAAAAAACCGAAGTTTAAAGACCTAGATTCCCGCCTGCGCGGGAATGACGAATTTTAGGTTGCTGCTTTTGGTTTTCTATTCTTATGAAAATAACGAGATCCTAGCTTGTGGGTATTTATCGGGAAAACAGAAACCCCTCCACCGTCATTCCCGCGCAGGCGGGAATCTAGAAATTTAACGTTGCGGTGATTTATCGGAAATGACTGAAACTCAACGGACTGGATTCCCGCCTGCGCGGGAATGACGAGATTTCAGGTTTCTGTTTTTGGCTTTCTGTTTTCGTGGGAATCACGAATTAGGGCTTACCCGAAAACAAGTGAAACCGAACAAACCGGATTCCCCGACATAAATTTAGGGACAGCGCACACCCGCCAAATAAGGAAAGGCCAAAACCTATTCAAACGGGACGACGTGCCGCCCAAGTTGTTTTTCCAATTTTTTCTGACGTTTCCGTTCCCTCGCCCTTTCGATTTCCCTGCCGATTTTTCCCAAAGCGCGTTTCAACAAAACCTTCGGGGAGCGGCGGTTGCGGTACGATTCCTGCCTGCCGTTTTTCAGTTGGCTGGGCAGGGTTTCGCTTTGGATGCACAAGGCGGGGGTCAGTTGGCAAACCGTCATCCCCCCTTTGTCGAGAAAACTGCTGAACAGCATCCAATCCACCGCCTTCAGGCGTTCAGACGGCAAAACGGCAAACCTGTCCAAGAAGAAACGCATCGCTTTTTTGGAAATGATATAGCCCGCCGTCCCCCAGTGTTCGCTTTCCAACAGCGGAAAGGCGCGCCCGCAATAGTCCGCCACGCCGGAGGGCGAGGTCAGGACGTGCATAAACATCGTTTCCAAGCGGACGATAAAGGCGGAATCGGGGTCAAAGCGTTCTTCCAGCCAAGCGTCTTCGGCAAGGAACTGCTCCGCGCCTTCGCCGAGTAAAACGTCGTCTTCAAATACGGCGATATACGGCAGACCTTCATCCAATGCCTGTTTCCACAATACGGCGTGGCTCATAAAGCAGGCTTTTTCCACTCCGCTCAAATAGGGGTGCGCCGACAAACCGGGTACGAGTTCCGCCATTGACTGTTCCAGCCTTTCAGACGGCATCAGTGCGTCGAAAAACTGAAACGGAATGCCGCACGCGCCGAAGGTTGCGGCAATGTGTGCCCTGCGTTCTGCGGCGGAAGCCAAGCTGATAACGTGGTTTTGCATAATTTATCCTGTTCGGTTTCAATAGCCCCGGTATTTCCAAGGGCGTAACATTTTTTTCAGGATTTTCCTATATTGCGGTGCGGCAAACAGCTTCCTCATCACGCGGTCTGTCAAAAAATCCAGTAAATCGGTCAAAGAATACTTTTCCAACGACAAGAAATATTCGTACAGGAACAGGCGGAGATATCCGATATCCTGTCCGGACAAGGCTTTTTCGTGCAACGCATATGCCGTTGATTTCAAAAGCCCGTAATTCAGGCAGTCCGCCCCGACGGCTATGCCTGCCGCCTTCCAATACCCCGCCCTGATTTCTTCTTTGATTTTCCACGCCGTCCTGCGCTGTTGCAGGTTGTGTTTGGAAGAGGTCTGGTCTTGATGGAAGCGGTATTTGACCAAGGCTTCGGGATAATTCGCCAGCCTGCCCAGTTTGCCGGCTTCGTACCAAAACTTATAGTCTTCGGCGTGGATATAGGCGGGGTCGAACCGCAAACCGCCGTCAATGACGCTGCGCCGCATAATCATCGTGTTGTTGTGTATGGGGTTGCGGAAGGGAAAGGCAGACACGATTTCCTGATGGGTCAGGGGGTTTTTCCAAATTTCGCCGTTTCGGGCAATGGCGGCAAGCACGCTTTTATTGTTTTCTTCCGACAAAACTTCCAGCCACGCACCCATCGCGATGATGCTGCGGTCTTTTTCCATCTCGCCCACGATTTTTTCAATCCAGCCGGGGGCGGCAATATCGTCGGCATCGGTGCGCGCAATATATTCACCCCCCGACTTTGCCAATGCGTCCAGCCCGATGTTTAAAGAGGCGATAAAGCCCAAATTGCGGGGATTGGAAATTATCCTGATCCTGCCGTCCTGTTCTTGGAAACGACGGGCAATGGCAAGTGTGCCGTCCGTCGAGCCGTCATCGACGATTAAAATATCCAAGTTGCGCCAAGTCTGCCCCACTACGGCGGACAGCGATTGGGCGAAATATTTTTCTGCGTTGTAGGCGCAAATCAATACGCTGACTAAAGGTTGCAATCCGTTTCTCCTTTCCGATACGTCCGATGCCGTCTGAAGGCTTCAGACGGCGTGCCCCGTCAATAAATCTTGCGTAAGAATCTGGCAGACAGCTTTCTGCGCCATCTTTGAAGCATACGCTTTGTCGGAAACATACGGTGCGGGACGGCAAGTTTGCCGCGCCATTCTTCGGGAACGGTCGTCAGGCTGACCGCCAATTCTGTGAAACGTTCCGCACCCCACGCGGTGCAGTCCCTGTGCCACGGCTTTGCCGGGCCGCAATAATGGCTGACGGCGACGGGCATTACCGTATTGGTACGGTCGCGGTAAAGCGGGTCGGTATGGCGGGACGCAAACCTGTTCGCCATAAAGGCATAATTGGTCGGCATAAAGTTGAAACGGCTGTTCGCATAACACACCCCGCCTTTAAACAGCCCGTTCAAAATGTCCTGATCCTGATATTGCATCACGTCCTTGTATTGTTCCACCCATTCGCAGGACATTTTGAAAATATCGTGCCGCCGCCACTTTTTCAGGTTGATCAGCAATACGCCGGCATTGAAATAATATTCGCCGTCCGCCATACCGATTTTTTGTTTGTAGCCTTCCTGCCTTTCGACAAACAAATCGATGCACGCGCCGACCCAGTTGCCGCCCAAATCGGTATCCCATAAGGGCTTCAGGCTGTCCCTGACCAATACGTCCGTATCCAGATACAGGACTTTGTCGCAATCGGCAATGTATTCGCCCAATTTCAGGCGGGCATAAGTCGTAATGGAAATGTGCCTGATGTTTAAGGGGAAGCCGGTGAAATCTTCGGGGTTTACGTCTATAAAGCGGATATTACCCCCCCCC
>NZ_CAUJAJ010000012.1 GCF_962747995.1 Neisseria viridiae
CTTTTCCGAGAGATAATCAAAAATACCAAACTCGTATTGCCTCACCCTACATATGTAAGCAAATTTCCCATTTGGGAGCGAGATTTCATAGATTTTTCCGTATTTTTTTACACCCTTATCCATATCGATTATTTTTAATGTGTTTTATTTGATAAATTATCATCGAGTAGTCCCGTTTCGATCTCTTCGCTTGTTTGAGTTTCCCAATTCTCAATATGATGCTTCTGTTTTTTCGGTGATGCCCTCTTTTCCTTTTAGATAAAATTTGACGCACTGACATCTCATCAGCCCCACTCGTTCTACCAGTGTAGATTTTTCCTGTAGGATTCCCAGTTGCATCGAGTTCTGGTGCTTGATAAACAATATATTTAACCAACCCCTAGATGTCTAGCTCTCGAGCCCAAACACGCCGTCCTTCCTCGTCATACGCCTCTATGGGCGTGCCGAGGTAGTCAGAAATGATGGAGTAGCGTCAAAGTGGAATTGAGCGGAACAATGCCGTCTGAAAACCGTTTCAGACGGCATAAGTTTTATCGCGTGATGATGACAGGCTTGTCGGTCGATTGGATGATGCCGCCGCCCAAACAGATGTCGCCGTCGTACAGCACGGCGGACTGACCCGGCGTAACCGCCCATTGCGGTTCGTCAAACACCAGCTCGGCGGTTTCATCATCCAAATAGCGCAATTCGCAAGGCGCGTCCGCCATACGGTAACGCGTTTTGCAGGTATAGCGTCCTGCCTTCAGACGTTCGGGCAGCGTGAAACTCAAATCGTTCATCACAAGGCTGCGGGTATAGAGCAGCGGATGGTCGTGTCCTTGCACGACAATCAGTTCGTTTTTCGTCAAATCTTTAGCCGCAACAAACCACGGTTCGCCCGCGCCGCCGATGCCCAATCCTTTGCGCTGGCCCAATGTGTAAAACATCAGCCCGACGTGTTCGCCGACGGTTTTCCCTTCGGGCGTAACCATTTTACCGTTGTCGGTCGGTAGGTATTTTTGCAGGAACTCGCGGAACGGACGCTCGCCGATGAAACAGATGCCCGTGCTGTCTTTTTTGGCGGCGGTCGGCAGTTTGAACTCGGTGGCAAGGCGGCGCACTTCGGGTTTTTCCAAACCGCCCAACGGAAAAATCGCGCGTTCGAGCTGGAAAGGCTTGAGGCGGTAGAGGAAATAGCTTTGGTCTTTGTTTTGATCCAAACCTTTGAGCAGGTAATGCACGCCGTTGCGGATTTCTTTGCGCGCATAGTGTCCGGTGGCAATGGTATCCGCGCCCTGCCCTACGGCATAGTCCAAAAAGCATTTGAATTTGATTTCGGCGTTGCACAACACATCGGGATTCGGCGTGCGCCCCGCACTGTATTCCTTTAGAAAATAAGCAAAAACTTTGTCTTTATATTGCGCGGCGAAATTAACGATGTCGATATCGATGCCGACAATATCGGCAACGGCGATGGCATCGAACGAGTCCTGTTTGATGCTGCAATATTCGTCGTTGTCGTCGTCCTCCCAGTTTTGCATGAATACACCGCGCACTTGATAACCCTGCTGCTTGAGCAGGGCGGCGGTTACGGAAGAATCGACACCGCCGGAGAGCCCGACGATGATATTGGAAGGGTTTGCTGTCGTATTCATGCGTAGAATATGGTTGGAAACGGCGGTTTTTAAAGGCGGATTTTAACACATTTTAAAGGCGGGCATAAAAATGCCGTCTGAAAGCCCGGGCTTTTTCAGACGGCATTTCAAATATTTTCAGCAGATTAGTGCTGATGCGCTTCGCCGTGGTGATGACCGTGATCCATTGCCGGCATCGGCGCGGTTTTGACTTCCAGTTGGACGGTTTGCGCTTTGGCGTTTTTAAACTTCAGGGTAACGGGAATCTTGTCGCCCTCTTTTAACTGTTTTTTCAAACCCATAAACATGACATGATAGCTGCCGGGTTTGAGTTCGGTAACGGATTTCGCCTCCAAAGGCACGCCGCCTTCGACTTCGCGCATACGCATCACACCGTTGTCGTTGATGTGGGTATGCACTTCGACGCGGTCGGCAACGGGGCTGCTTCCGCCGAGCAAAAAGTCTTGTTTGGCTTCGTCGTTGTGGATTTTCATGAACGCGCCGCCCATTTTCATACCTTCGACGGTGGTGCGCGCCCAGCCGTCCTCAACGTGGATTCCGGCGGCGGAAACCGCGCCTGCCAAACCTGCCATCATCACGGCTGCCAATAGTTTTTTCATCTTTCTACTCCTTAAATGTCAAACGAGGATGCACTCATCTTACAAACAAATACCGTTCGGAAATTTGATATAGATTAAGCGAATAATAAATACTACATACTAATCCTAAAGGATTACAAATCCTGCTGCAAGCGTTTTACCCGAACAGGGCGGACAGCCAAACCGCCGCCAACATCAGCATCGCAAACAATTGTGCGGCAGAACCTGCGTCTTTGGCACGTTTGGCCAGTTCGTGTTTTTCAGTCGAAGTATGATCGACGGCGGCTTCGACGGCGGTGTTGAACAATTCGACAATAACCGACACAAAAGACGCGATAATCAACGGCAGGCGGACGGCGGTTTCGGAAACCCAAAAAAATGCCGCGCACACCAGCAGCGCGTTCAGCCACAAAACCTGACGGAATGCCGCTTCGTAACGGTAGGCGGCGGCAATGCCGTCTATCGAATAGCCGAACGCGTTGATGATGCGCCTGATGCCGCCTTTGCCTTTTTTTTCTGCCGCGTAGGAGGAAGGTTCCATCGGTATCCTTTCAAAATGTCCTCAATATATGCCGTCTGAAAACGAGTCGACGGGGTGTCCGTACGGCATTAAGCGCATCCCTGCCGGCTGAGGGAAAACCCTGCCTGCCCGATCAAACCAGGTGGTTGTGAAGCAAAAGCCTTTCAGACGGCATCGGTTTAACGTACCGACCACGCGGCAACGGCATCGGCAAACATCGCCGCCACATCGAAACCTTTTTGTTTCATGATTTCTTGGAATCCGGTCGGGCTGGTTACGTTGACTTCGGTCAGGTTGCTGCCGATAACGTCCAAACCGGCCAGCAGGATGCCGCGCCGTTTGAGTTCGGGGGCGAGCGTTTCGGCAATTTCTCGGTCGCGTTCACTCAATTCCTGCGCCACGCCGCGCCCGCCTGCCGCAAGGTTGCCGCGTGTTTCGCCGTTTTGCGGGATACGCGCCAAAGCATAGGGGACGACTTCGCCGCCGATAATCAGGATGCGTTTGTCGCCGTGTACGATTTCGGGAATGTAGCGTTGCACCATAATGGTGCGGGAATCAAGCTGCATCAAGGTTTCGAGGATACTGCCGATGTTGGGGTCTTTTTCGGTCAGGCGGAAAATGCCCATACCGCCCATGCCGTCGAGCGGTTTGATGATGATGTCGCCGTGTTCTTTCAAAAATGCGCGGACATCGGCGGAACGGGTCGTTACCAGCGTGGGCGCGATAAAGCGGCTGAAGTTCAAAATCGCCAGTTTTTCATTAAAGTCGCGCATCGCCTGTCCACTGTTGAACACTTTCGCGCCCTGCTGTTCCGCCAGCGTCAGAAGCTGTGTGGCGTAGAGGTATTGCATATCGAACGGCGGATCGGTACGCATAATCACGGCATCAAATGCTTTCAATGCCGTCTGAACTTTGTCCGCCGCTTTAAACCATGCATGATCATCATCGGCTTTTGCACCCAAAAATTCAAATGCCGATGCCTGTGCCGTTACCAAACCGCCGTTTACAGACAATTCCCCGCTCAATGTGTGAAACAGTTGCCAGCCGCGTTTTGCCATTTCCCGCATCATCGCGTAGGTGGTGTCTTTATAGGTTTTGAAACTTGCCATCGGGTCGGCGATAAAGAGGACTTTCATCATATTTCCTTTCCAGTGTGCCGAATGTGCCGCATTTCGCGGGTAAAGGAGAAATGCCGTCCGAACAATATTCAGACGGCAAGGATGGGGTTTTACTTAGGCTGCCAAGAATCTTTCAGCGTGACCGTGCGGTTAAACACCGGCGTGTCTTTGCTGTGGTCTTTGCGGTCGGTAACAAAATAGCCGATGCGCTCGAACTGCCAACGGCTTTCTGCCGGCAGATCTTTTGCGGCAGGTTCGGCGTAGGCGGTGATTTCCTTGACGGATTCAGGATTAAGGAAATCGGTAAACGGCAGGTATTCGCCGTCTTCGCCGCGCACGGCATCCGGACGCTCGACGGTAAAGAGTCGGTCGTACAGGCGGACTTTGATTTCGGCGGCATGTTCGGCGGACACCCAGTGAATCACGCCTTTAACTTTACGGCCTTCTGGATTTTTGCCCAAGGTGTCGTGGTCGATGCTGCACTTGAGTTCGACCACATTGCCTGCCGCGTCTTTGACGACTTCATCGCACTTGATGACATAACCGTGGCGCAAACGCACTTCGCCGCCGGGAATCAGGCGTTTGAATCCTTTGGGCGGATTTTCGGCAAAGTCGTCGGCTTCGATGTAGATGGTTTGTGAAACAGGTACTTCGCGATCGCCCATTTCTTCGTGGTTCGGATGGAACGCGGCACGGCGGCTTTGGGTTTTACCGGCTTCAAAGTTGGTCAGGGTAACTTTGAGCGGGTTCAACACCGCCATCAGGCGCGGGGCGGAGTTTTCCAACTCTTCGCGAATCGCGCCTTCCAACACGCTCATATCGACGATGTTTTCAGATTTGGAAATACCGGCGCGTTTGGCAAACAGGCGCAGCCCTTCGGGCGTGTAGCCGCGGCGGCGCATACCGGAAATCGTCGGCATACGCGGATCGTCCCAGCCGGAAACGTGTTTTTCCACAACCAACTGATTCAATTTCCGTTTGGAGGTAATGGTGTACAAAAGCTCCAAGCGTGAAAACTCGTATTGGCGCGGACGTGTGGCGTGCGGCGCGGGGATGTTGTCCAACACCCAGTCGTAAAGCGGACGGTGCGCTTCAAATTCGAGCGTGCACAAGGAATGCGTGATACCTTCGATGGCATCGGAAATGCAATGCGTGTAGTCGTACATCGGGTAGATGCACCATTTGTCGCCGGTGTTGTGGTGATGGGCGCGGCGGATGCGGTAGATGACGGGGTCGCGCATATTGATGTTGCCTGCCGCCATGTCGATTTTCAGGCGCAGGGTTTTGCTGCCGTCTGGAAACTCGCCGTTTTTCATGCGTGTGAACAGGTCGAGGTTTTCTTCGATGCTGCGGTCGCGGTAAGGGCTGTTTTTGCCCGCTTCGGTCAGCGTACCGCGGTATTCGCGCATTTCTTCAGGCGTCAAATCATCGACATACGCTTTGCCGTCTTTGATTAAACCGACGGCGTAATCATAAAGCTGGTCGAAATAGTTGGAAGCAAAACGCGGCTCGCCCGCCCAATGAAAACCAAGCCACTCAACGTCTTCTTTGATGGCGTTGACGTATTCGTCGTTTTCTTTTTCAGGATTGGTATCGTCAAAACGCAGGTTGCACAAGCCATCGTAAATATAAGCCAAACCGAAGTTCAGGCAGATGGATTTGGCATGACCGATGTGCAGGTAGCCGTTGGGTTCGGGCGGAAAACGAGTTTGGACGGCTGCGTGTTTGCCGCTTTTGAGGTCGTCTTCGATGATGGTGCGGATAAAGTGGTTGTCCGCGAATTGGTCTTTATTGAGCATAGTTTTCTTTGAACAGATGGCTTCAGACGGCATTGGGGCGGTTCCGTATGCCGTCTGAAGCGGTTTGATGATGTGTTTATTGTACCCGACTTGTGCGCTTTGACATAGCGTTCAGACGGCATCGGCAATCAGGCATTCCACCCCCGCCTCTTTCAGCATCTTCTGCATCGCGGTATCGGGCAGCCGGTCGGTAAATACTTTGTCAAACGCCGTAATGTCGCCGAGCCTGACCAGCGCGTTGCTGCGGAATTTGCTGTGGTCCACGCCGAGGAAGCGGACGCGCGCGTTGGCCATCATCGCCTGCATCACGCTGACTTCTTTATAGTCGTCGTCCAAAAGCGATCCGTCGCTTTCCACGCCGTGCGTGCTCATCACGGCATAATCGACTTTGAACTGGTTGATAAAATCGACGGTCGCCACGCCGGTAATGCCGCCGTCTAGGGGACGGACAACGCCGGATGTGATGATGACCGTGTAATCCGTCCGCGCCGAAGCAATCGAGGCGGCGTGGATATTGTTGGTAATTACCCTCAGGCTGCCGCGCCGCCTGACCAGCTCCGACACCACGGCCTCCATCGTCGTGCCGATACTGACAAACAGCGACGAACCGTCGGGGATGTGTTCCGCAATCAGCCGGGCAATGGCATTTTTTTCGTTTTGACACCGGGTTTGCCGGTCGGCGGGCAGACCCTCCGGCAAGTTTCCGCCCGAAGATGCGCCGCCGTGATGGCGTTTCAGGCTGCCGCCCTCCTCCAACTCGCGGATGTCGCGGCGTATCGTCTGCGGGGTAACGTCCAATGCGGCGGCAAGCTCGTCCACCGACATAAACTGATGCCGTCGGACAAGGCTTAAAACCTCTCCGTGCCTTTGGATTTTCGGTTTCATATGTTTTTATTTCATTTCCTACGAATGTGGATTTTACCGCGCTCAGCCCAGTGTGGAAAACACCACCATCAGAAACGGGGCGGCAATGTTGACCACCACGCCGAAGCTGACCGCTACCGGCACGACTTCCAAACCGCCCGCACCCTGAATCACGGGCAATGTGAAATCCATACTGGTCGCACCGCCAACCCCCACCGCCGCATCCGGAAAACGCTTCATCAGCAGCGGGATAAATGCCAATGCAAACAGCTCTCGTGCCAAGTCGTTCAACAGCGCGATGCTGCCCCACACCGCACCGTAAGCCTCGGTCATTACCAAACCCGAGAGGGAATACCAACCGAAGCCGGAAGCCATCGCCAAACCTTTCGCCCACGACACGCCGTCTGTCGAAACAGCAAACAGCAATCCGCCCGAAAGGGATGAAAGCATAAACCAGACCGAAAGCCGGATGCCCCGCCGGTTAAGCAAAACCTGCCGCAACGGCACGCCGCCGCTTTTGAGCTGCACGCCGATGAGGAACACCAGCAGCATCAGGCAGTACATACCCGCGTTTTCAGACGGCATCCAAATATCGCGCATCAGTTTTCCGAATGAGAATCCGAGCAGCACGCATCCGAGCTGCCTCACACTGTCCGACACGCCGACCGAAACGCCCTTCCCTTTCCCCCCTATCCGCCACGGGGACAACTTCCCCGACACTGCCAAGGCAAGCAGGTTCGCCCCGACTGTACAAACAAACAGCCACAGAACCGTCAACGCCATATCGCCCAACCGCGAACCCAAATCCTCCACGCGCGACAACGATACGCCGATCAGCAGCAGCACGGCATACACCAAAACCAACAGCACCTTGTCCAAGGCAGGCAGGTAAGGCTTGGGAACACGGATAAAAAATCCGGCAAACATCGGTACCAAAACCGAAAGCAACGTCATCAGGCTGTTCATCTCCTGACCTCCTTTATTGCCGCATGATATGTGCGGCTTAAAAATTGCCGTCTGAAAATTGCAGATACCCGCATCCATATTTCAGACGGCATCAGGTTCGCCATTAAAAAACCGCCTGAAGGTTCAGGCGGCTTATCCGCTCCGGCATTCAATCTTCCAAAGTCTTTTCCAAGCGTTCCATACAGTTGCCCAAATGGCGGCGCAGGATTTTGACCACGCGGTTGCGCCTGCCCGCCAGCAGCAGGTCGAGGATTTCGCGGTGTTCGGAATGCGTGTGCGTATTGATGGCGTGTTTTTCCTCGCGATGCACGCCCGCCACGGCGACAATCAGGGAAGACCGCGCGCACAGCGTGTTCATAATGTCGAACAGCACATCGTTGCCCACCAGGCGCGCCAGTTCGACGTGGAAGGCATTGGACAGGCGGTTCCAGCCGACGCGGTCTCCTCTGCCGGAAGCCTCTTCTTCGCGCCTTATCATCGCATAAAGCGGCTTGAGGCGCGTTTCCAAATCCGGCAGGTCGGCGAGGATATTCAAAATCATCGTCTCCATTTCGATGCGCGCATTGAACACATCCTGCATTTCTTTCAAATCGGGAACATGGACGAACGCGCCCCTGTTGGGTTGCAAATCGACAATCTTGTCGTGCGCCAAAAGCGACAGCGCGCCGCGGACGGTGTTGCGCGAACACACCATCTGACGGCAAAGTTCGGATTCGGTCAGCTTTTTGCCGGGCAGCAGCACCTGATCGGTAATGCCGTCCAAAATCAGGGCGTAAACACGGAACAGTTCCGAATCGTGCCGCTCTTCGAGAATCAGGGAAGACGTGGTCGGCGCATGGATAATGTCGTCGTTTTCAAAGTTCATGATGTTTTCCGTATTTTTACGCTTTCAAATTTTTTAAGATGTTTCAAGACGGCTGTGCTTCAAATCGTGTCGGAGAAATTAAAGTATTACACAAATTTATTTTATAGTGGATTAAATTTAAATCAGGACAAGGCGACGAAGCCGCAGACAGTACAGATAGTACGGCAAGGCGAGGCAACGCCGTACTGGTTTAAATTTAATCCACTATAATTCAATAAATTAATATATGGCTTAAAATAACAGGATACCCGCCTTCCGCCCGCCTGCAGAAGCAGGCGGGCATCATTTTAAAACGCGGCATTTAAAATTTGACCGAAAATTGTTGACAATCCGGAATCAAGCCTGCACAATACCCCGACAAGTCCAAGTATTATAAAGGCTGAATAAAGAGGAAACAGCAGGTAGATATATTCGGGAGGTGCAGTCCGAATATATCTGCTTTTTTATGCGCCTCCGGCTTGCCTGCCGCCCCCCCTCCTTCAGACGGCATCGGCCGTTTCCCCATAATGCCGCCCGATGCCTATTTCTCCGCCCCGGCAATTTCAAAACTGTGGGTAATCTTTGCCGCCTTGCCCAGCATAATCGAGGCCGAACAGTATTTTTCGGCAGACATCTGCACGGCGCGCCCGATGGCCTGTTCTTTCAAATCGTGCCCGAATACTTTGAAATGGATGTGGATTTCGGTAAACACGCGCGGCGCATCGTCTGCCCGTTTCGCCGTTACCGTCGCACGGCAGTCAGTTACTTTCTGACGCTGTCTTTCGGCAATCATCACTACATCGATGCTCGAACAGCCCGCCACGCCCAACAGCAGCATTTCCAAAGGGCTGGGGCCGCGCTTGACCGCGCCTTCCGCCGCCGAACCCTCCATAATGACGCTGTGCCCGCCTTCCGCCGTGCCGACAAAGCACATTCCGTCTATCCATTTTGATGTAACCTGCATCGTTCCTCCCTCCGGATAATCACATTAAAACCGCCCTGCATATGGCGTTATTGTAAACAATTTCAAGCGGCTTATACAGAAATATGGACAAAACGGCAAAAAACCGCCCGAAAACCGGTTTACGGTTTGGCGGCCTGGCCGTTGATCTGCACCGATTTGAGCTTCAGCGTATAGGTTTTGCCGTCGTCGGTATAGCCGATTTGTGCCGGAATATTGTTCAGGGACGGTGCGAAGAAATACGTTACTGTATCGTCGCCGCGCCGCACCTGATATTTGACAACCTCGGTTTCCGCGCCGCCTATGCTGTATTTTCCCGTACCCTCCTTATTCAAACCGCCGACGGAATAAAGTTTTTTACCGTTGGTAATTTTCAGACCGGAGGGAAGTTTCGCGTCGTTTGCCGCCAGCTGCCATGCCAATGTGAATAAATCCATAGCCTTGGGGCTTGGCTCGGTTTTACTCTCTCCGGCTTTACCGTAAGTTACGCTACCGTCAACGAACTTGGCTTCCGCATATAGTTTTCCGCCGCGTATATCTTTGTAGTAGGCAGGATGCAGTGTATTGCCGCTAACCGTACCTCCTGATTCGAAACGGATGTTGTACAAAGGTACTTTGATCGTTGAAACGATTTTGTAAGCATTGCCGCTGCGTTCAAATGTCATCGTGGCGGGGATGCCGTAGCTGCCCGAATAATGCAGCACGGCGGATTGGGGCAGCCCTGCCGCATACGCGCACGGCAGGGCGGCGGACAAAATGGCGGCGGAAAATATATTTTTTAAAGTCTTCATCATTTGCTCCCGCCCGGTTTACGCCGTCAGGAAACGGGCGGCATCGGCGTTTTCCGAATTTCTGACGCGGTTGCCCTCGATACTCAAGCGGCCGGCGGCAAAATCAGCAACGGCTTTCGGATAAAGTTTATGCTCGACAGCTAAAACCCGTGCGGCAATATCGTCTGCCGTATCACCATCAAGTATCGGCACAATCCCTTGCGATACAATCGGGCCGCAATCCAGCTCGGCCGTAACAAAATGAATAGTACAGCCGGCAACGCGGCAACCTGCCTCCAAAGCGCGTTCGTGCGTATGAAGTCCGGTAAACGAGGGAAGGATGGACGGGTGGATGTTCATCAGCCTGCCTTCGTAATGGGCGCAAAACTCGGGGGTCAGAATCCGCATAAAACCTGCCAAAACCACCAAGTCAGGTTGATATGCGTCGATTTTCTCCATCATAGCGGTATCGAAGGCAAGCCGGGATGTAAAGTTTTTATGGTTCAGGCTGTCGGTCGGAATACCGCGTTCGGCCGCCCATTTCAGTCCTTCCGCCGTTTCGCTGTTGCTTAACACGGCAGCAATACGAACGTTGGGAATAGCAGCATTGACGATGGCCTGCATATTGCTGCCGCGTCCGGAAATCAGGATGACGATGTTTTTCATAATGGTACGCTTTTGAAAGGGATGCCGTCTGAATCTGCCGCTTTGCGCCTTCAGACGGCATTTGCCGTAAAAATGCCCGAAAACCTGTTTCGGGCAAGGATTCGGACTTAATTTACTTTTTTGATGTCGACTTGAACCGGCTGCTTGGCAGGCGCGTTTTCCGGCGCGCCGACTTTAACCAGTTTCACATCAAATACCAAAGTGGAATTCGGGCCGATTTTATCACCCGCACCCTGTTCTCGGTAGGCAAGGTTGGACGGGATGTAGAAGGTGGCTTCGCCGCCTTCTTTCAGGAGTTGGACGCCTTCGGTCCAACCGGGGATGACTTGGCTCAAGGGGAAGGTGGCGGGGCCGCCGTTGGCTTTGCTGCTGTCGAATACCGTACCGTCAATCAGACGGCCTTCGTATTCCACGGTAACGATGTCGTCTTTGGTCGGCTGTTTGCCTTCGCCCTGTTTGGTGATTTTGTATTGCAGGCCGGAAGCGGTGGTTTTCACACCTTCTTTGCCGGCATTTTCCTTCAGGAAGGCTTCGCCTTTTTCTTTATTGGCCTTCGCGTCCGCCTTGTGTTTTTCTACGGCTTTGGCCTGTTGTTCCTGAAGGAATTTCATCATGACTTCCTGAGCCTGCTCTTCGGTCATTTTGATTTCTTTGCCGTCATACACTGCCTGCATGGCTTCGGTAAAGACTTTCAAATCGATTTCCGCGCCCTGTTCCTTCATTTGTTTCAGGGAGCGTCCGATGTCCACGCCCATCGCGTAGCTTGCCTGCTGCATCGTGCTGCCGATTGAAGAGGTGTCGCCCTGCGCGGCAGAAGCGGCGGCAGGTTCGGATGCAGATGCGGGGGCGGCTTCTTTTTTGCCGCAGGCGGAAAGTGCCAAAGCGGCGGAAAGGGTCAGTGCGCTGATTTTGAAAATGGTGTTCATGATGGATCTTCGCTGTCGATAAGGTCGGAAAAACGGGATTATAGCCGAGTTTGAATGTTTCAACACACAGGACGACACATAAAGCGTCAATCTGTGTGCTGTCCTGTTTTGGAAGGGATTGAACCTTCCCAAATAAGGTCTGATTCTACCGCCCCGAAGGACAGATGTCCAAGTGGCGGGGTTCAACCGATCAGGAAATTTTAATCAAATAGAATCAAGCCTGTTTAAATTTTGTAAATGCGGCATTTCAGACGGCATTTCATGCCTTGCCCTCCATGCCGTGATGTTCGATGGCAAAACCGCTTCGGCGGTAGGCGGCAAAGCGTTCGCGCGCGTCGGCGAGTTCTTCCAGACTGTTGCCGACGATTTCCAAAACGCGTGCGGGCAAGACCGGAGCGGTGTTCCAAAAACCGTCGGACAGGTTCAAAACGGCCATGCCTTCGGGAATTCGGGGCGGATTGCCGCCGCAGGCAAGCAGGACGGATGTTTCAGACGGCATGGCTTCTTCCGTTTCCCAAATTTCGTGCGGAATGAAACTCTCGGCTTCGTATTGCCAAAGCATTTTGTCCAATTCCTGAAGCTGCCCGAACGAATCGGACCACACCAGTATCCTGCCACCGTCCCGAATCGCACGGGCAATCAGGCGGCAGGTGAAAATCGGAACTTGGGCAACGTGCGTGTAAAAGGTGGCTTTCGGCATATCGTTTGCTTGGCAAGGGTATGCCGTCTGAACGGTGCGGCACACTGTTTCAGACGGCATGATTACGGGGTTAAAGATTGCGCAGGTAGTTCAACAGCAGCGGCACGGGGCGGCCGGTCGCGCCTTTTTCGCTGCCGGATTTCCATGCCGTACCCGCGATGTCGAGGTGCGCCCACGGGTAGTCTTCGGTGAAGTAAGACAGGAATGTTGCGGCGATAATCGTGCCTGCACCCGGCGTGCCGATGTTGGGGATGTCGGCGAAGTTGGATTTGAGCTGGTCTTTGTAGGTCTCGAAAAGCGGCAGTTGCCATACTTTGTCGTCCACGTTGTAGGAAGCGGCAAGCAGGCTGTCGATCAAATCCTGATTGTTGCCCATCACGCCGCTGACATCGTGCCCCAAAGCGACAATACACGCCCCCGTTAAAGTCGCCACATCAATCACGGCTTTGGGTTTGAACTGTTCGGCGTAAGTGAGCGCGTCGCACAAAATCAGACGGCCTTCAGCATCGGTGTTCAACACTTCGATGGTCAGCCCTTTCATACTTTTCACAACGTCGCCCGGTTTGTTGGCCGCGCCGGAAGGCATATTTTCACAAGTGGCGACGATGGCGATGAGGTTAATCGGCAGTTGCAGTTTGACGGCGGCGCAGAAGGTGCTGATGACGGTTGCCGCGCCGCACATGTCAAACTTCATTTCATCCATGTTCAGGCCGGGCTTAAGGGAGATGCCGCCGGTGTCGAAGGTAATGCCTTTGCCGACTAGGACGACGGGGGCGGCTTCTTTGTCGGCTGCACCGAAGTAACTCAATTCAATCAGATAGGGGTCTTCCACGCTGCCTTTGGCGACCGACCAGAACGAACCCATGTTTTCTTTGATGTAGTCTTTTTCGATGATTTTGGCGTGTGCGCCCAGTTTTTCGGCTTCGGCTTTGGCGGTGCGCGCTAAAAATTCGGGCGTACATTCGTTGGGCGCGGCGTTGCCCAAGTCGCGGCAGAGGCTTTGTCCGTAAACCTGCGCTTCGGCGACGCGCAGGGCTTCTTTGACGGCGGCTTCGTGTGCGGTGTGGAACACGGCTTGTGCGAATTTGGCGGGCTTGGCTTCTTTTTTATAGCGGTCGAAACGGTAGGCGGCGTTGCCGAACGCGATGGCAAAGGCTTCGGCAACAGCGGCGGCTTGCGCTTCTTCAAAGGCGTGAACGTCCACATTGACCGTTTCCTGATTTTGCGCCCATTTGGCGGCTTCGGCAGCGGCTTTGTTCAGCGCGGCACGGTCGGTTTTTTCAAGGCGGACGACGGCGACTGCCTGCAAACCGTTGCCTGTCGGGATTTTGGTGTCGGCAAAAGTTTGACCTTCTTCAAGCGAAGACAAAAGGGCAAGGACGGTCGGGTTGCTCAGTTGCGATGCTTCGGCGCAGACAAATAATTGCGCACCTGCCTGTTGCGGCTGCAAGGTTCCGGCTTTTGTGCTAAATTCCACGTTTATTCTCCTGATTGAGATGGTTTCGGGTAGTTTCAGACGACCCTTTGCATCAAGAAGTCGTCTGAAAACGGTTGGAAAGATTGTACTCCATTTGAGAGGTCGTCTGAAACCTTGCGCAGACAATCCGCCTGCGCCGAACCGCTACCGCTCCTAGCCGCGATTCTATGATTTATCAAAGAAACTTCATCAAAGAACTCTCTTTTACCGCCGTCGGCATTTTCGTCGTCCTCTTGGCGGTGTTAGTCTCCACTCAGGCAATCAACCTGCTCGGCCGTGCTGCCGACGGGCGCGTCGCCATCGATGCCGTGTTGGCATTGGTCGGCTTCTGGGTCATCGGCATGACGCCGCTTTTGCTGGTTTTGACTGCGTTCATCAGCACGCTGACCGTGTTGACCCGTTACTGGCGCGACAGCGAAATGTCGGTCTGGCTCTCCTGCGGATTGGCGTTGAAACAGTGGATACGCCCCGTCATGCAGTTTGCCGTGCCGTTTGCCGTTTTGATTGCCGTCATGCAGCTTTGGGTCATGCCGTGGGCAGAGTTGCGCAGCCGCGAATATGCTGAAATTTTGAAGCAGAAGCAGGAATTGTCTTTGGTGGAAGCCGGCGAGTTCAATAACTTGGGCAAGCGCAACGGCAGGGTTTATTTTGTCGAAACCTTCGATACCGAATCCGGCATCATGAAAAACCTGTTCCTGCGCGAACAGGACAAAAACGGCAACGACAACATTATCTTCGCCAAAGAAGGTAACTTCTCGCTAACCGACAACAAACGCACGCTTGAATTACACGACGGTTACCGTTACAGCGGCACGCCCGGCAAAGCCGACTACAACCGCGTTTCTTTCCAACACCTCAGCCTGATTATCAGCACCACGCCCAAACTCATCGACCCTGTTTCACACCGCCGTACCATTCCGACCGCCCAACTGATTGGCAGCAGCAATCCCCAACACCAGGCGGAATTGATGTGGCGTATTTCCTTGACCGTCAGCGTTTTGCTGTTGTGCCTGCTTGCCGTGCCGCTTTCTTATTTCAATCCGCGCAGCGGACACACCTACAATATCTTGATTGCCATCGGTTTGTTTCTAATTTACCAAAACGGGCTGACCCTGCTTTTTGAAGCCGTTGAAAATGGAAAAATCCATTTCTGGCTCGGACTTCTGCCTATGCACATCATTATGTCCGCCACCGCCGTCATCCTGTTGCGCGTCCGCAGTATGCCCGCGCAGCCATTTTGGCGGGCGGTTGCCGAAAGCCTGACACCGAAAGGCAGAAAATGAACCTGATTTCACGTTACATCATCCGCCAAATGGCGGTTATGGCGGTTTACGCCCTCCTGGCCTTCCTCGCCCTATACAGCTTTTTCGAGATCATCAACGAAGTCGGCGACTTGGGCAAAGGCAGCTATAACGGCGCAACCATGGCGCAATACGTCCTCATGCAGATGCCCGCGCGCGCCTACGAACTCATGCCCCTCGCCGTCCTCATCGGCGGACTCGTCTCCCTCAGCCAACTTGCCGCCGGCAGCGAACTGACCGTCATCAAAGCAAGCGGCATGAGCACCAAAAAACTGCTGCTGATCCTGTCGCAGTTCGGACTGATTTTCGCCATCGCCACCGCTGCGCTCGGCGAATGGATCGCCCCCGTCCTCAGCCAAAAAGCCGAAAACATCAAATCCGCCGCCATCAACGGCAAAATCAGCACCGGCAATACCGGCCTTTGGCTCAAAGAAAAAAACAGCATCATCAACGTGCGCGAAATGCTGCCCGACCATACGCTTTTGGGCATCAAAATTTGGGAGCGTAACGATAAAAACGAACTGATCCAAGCGGCAGAAGCCGAATCCGCTGTTTTGAATCCCGACGGCAGCTGGCAGTTGAAAAATATCCGCCGCAGCATATTGGGCGAAGATAAAGTCGAGGTCTCTATTGCGGCTGAAGAAAACTGGCCGATTGCCGTCAGACGCAACCTGATGGACGTATTGCTCGTCAAACCCGACCAAATGTCCGTCGGCGAGCTGACCACCTACATCGACCATCTGGAAAAAAATAACCAAAATACCCAAGTCTATGCCATCGCATGGTGGCGCAAACTCGTTTACCCCGTCGCCGCATGGGTCATGGCGCTCGTTGCCTTCGCCTTTACGCCGCAAACCACGCGCCACGGCAATATGGGCTTGAAACTCTTCGGCGGTATCTGCCTCGGTTTGCTGTTCCACTTTACCGGCAGGCTCTTCGGGTTTACCAGCCAACTCTACGGCGTCCCACCCTTCTTCGCCGGCGCACTGCCTACCATAGCCTTCGCCTTGCTTGCTGTTTGGCTGATACGCAAACAGGAAAAACGCTAAACCAATGCCGTCTGAACCCCCTTCGGACGGCATTGATTTTTATTATCATATTCTCGCAGACAGATAGCCGTTCCCTATTACATTGCCTGTCATAACAGTTCCATTTTTGTTAAAACTAGTCTATGATAGCGGTACAAATATTGTTTACAATATTTAACGCAAATCATTTGCAACCCGACAAAAGAAAAACAGAAAAAGGAACAAAGAGATGTTAGAAGCCTATCGCAAAGCCGCCGCTGAGCGCGCCGCCCTCGGCATTCCCGCCCTCCCTTTGAACGCGCAGCAAACCGCCGATTTGGTCGATTTGCTGAAAAACCCGCCCGCAGGCGAAGGCGAGTTCTTGGTCGAACTGCTTGCCCACCGCGTACCGCCCGGCGTGGACGATGCCGCCAAAGTCAAAGCCTCATTCTTGGCTGCCGTTGCCGAAGGCAGCGTATCCAGCCCGTTGGTTTCCCCCGAATATGCGACCGAACTCTTAGGTACGATGCTCGGCGGTTACAATATCCACGCCTTAATCGAACTCTTGGACGACGACAAACTCGCGCCCATTGCTGCCAAAGGCTTGAAACATACGCTTCTGATGTTCGATTCCTTCCACGACGTTCAGGAAAAAGCCGAAAAAGGCAACAAATACGCGCAAGAAGTTTTGCAATCTTGGGCAGATGCCGAATGGTTCACCTCCCGTGCCAAAGTTCCCGAAAAAATCACTGTTACCGTCTTTAAAGTCGACGGCGAAACCAATACAGACGACCTCTCTCCCGCGCCCGACGCGTGGAGCCGTCCTGATATCCCTCTGCACGCGCTGGCTATGTTGAAAAACCCGCGCGACGGCATCACGCCCGACAAACCGGGCGAAGTCGGTCCGATTAAATTGTTGGAAGAACTCAAAGCCAAAGGTCATCCTGTTGCTTACGTTGGCGACGTGGTCGGTACCGGTTCTTCACGCAAATCCGCGACCAACTCCGTCATTTGGCATACAGGCGAAGATATTCCCTTCGTACCGAACAAACGTTTCGGCGGCGTATGCCTGGGTGGCAAAATTGCGCCGATTTTCTTCAATACTCAAGAAGACTCCGGCGCATTGCCGATTGAAGTTGATGTTTCCGCGCTGAAAATGGGCGATGTCGTCGATATCCTGCCTTATGAAGGCAAAATCGTGAAAAACGGCGAAACTGTTGCCGAGTTCAGCCTGAAATCACAAGTATTGCTGGACGAAGTGCAAGCCGGTGGCCGTATCAACCTGATTATCGGTCGCGGCCTGACTGCCAAAGCGCGCGAAGCCCTGAAACTGCCTGCTTCTACCGAATTCCGTCTGCCTCAAGCACCTGCCGAAAGCAAAGCCGGTTTCACCTTGGCACAAAAAATGGTCGGTCGCGCCTGCGGTCTGCCCGAAGGGCAAGGCGTACGCCCGGGTACTTATTGCGAACCACGCATGACCACGGTCGGTTCGCAAGACACGACCGGCCCGATGACTCGCGACGAGTTGAAAGACTTGGCTTGCTTGGGTTTCTCTGCCGACATGGTGATGCAGTCTTTCTGTCACACCGCGGCTTATCCGAAACCTGTCGATGTCAGAACCCATAAAGAACTTCCCGCCTTTATTTCTACCCGTGGCGGCGTGTCCCTGCGTCCGGGCGACGGTGTCATCCACTCGTGGCTCAACCGCCTGCTGCTGCCCGATACCGTCGGCACCGGCGGCGACAGCCACACCCGTTTCCCCATCGGTATTTCCTTCCCCGCAGGTTCAGGCTTGGTCGCTTTTGCCGCCGCAACGGGCGTAATGCCGCTCGATATGCCCGAGTCCGTATTGGTACGCTTCAGCGGCAAGCTGCAACCGGGCGTAACCCTGCGCGATTTGGTAAACGCCATTCCGCTTTACGCGATTAAACAAGGTTTGCTGACCGTTGCCAAAGCCGGTAAGAAAAACATCTTCTCCGGCCGCATCCTCGAAATCGAAGGCCTGCCTGATTTGAAAGTGGAACAAGCCTTTGAATTGACCGACGCATCCGCCGAACGCTCCGCCGCCGGCTGTACCGTGAAGCTCAACAAAGAGCCGATTATCGAGTACATGAAATCCAACGTCGTGTTGATGAAAAACATGATTGCCGACGGCTATCAAGACCCGCGCACTTTGGAACGCCGCATCAAAGCCATGGAAAAATGGCTGGCAAATCCTGAGCTGCTCGAAGCGGATAAAGATGCCGAATACGCTGCCGTGATCGAAATCAACATGGACGACATCAAAGAGCCGATTATCGCCTGCCCGAACGATCCGGATGACGTATGCTTTATGTCCGAACGCTCCGGCACCAAAATCGACGAAGTGTTCATCGGTTCTTGTATGACCAACATCGGCCACTTCCGCGCCGCCTCCAAACTTTTGGAAGGCAAGGCAGACACCCCCGTCCGCCTGTGGATTGCGCCGCCGACCAAAATGGACGCGAAACAATTGTCCGACGAAGGACACTACGGCGTACTCGGACGTGCCGGCGCGCGTATGGAAATGCCGGGTTGCTCCTTATGTATGGGTAATCAGGCGCAAGTACGCGAAGGTGCGACCGTTATGTCCACCTCCACCCGCAACTTCCCGAACCGCTTGGGCAAAAACACCTTTGTTTACCTCGGTTCGGCGGAATTGGCGGCAATCTGCTCCAAACTGGGTAAAATCCCGACCGTTGAAGAATATCAAGCCAATATCGGCATCATCAACGAACAGGGCGATAAAATCTACCGCTATATGAACTTCAACGAAATCGACAGCTACAACGAAGTAGCCGAGACCGTGAATGTTTGATCCCCGTCATCCGTATGGAGTAAGGGATTGACCGCAATGCCGTCTGAACAACCTTCAGACGGCATTGCAACATTCCGCTAACCCTTCTTTCCGCAAACGCTGCAAATACGGCGTTCACTCCCCCACATAAAGGAAACGACAGTGAACCTGAAAAACCGCCATTTTCTGAAACTTTTAGACTTCACGCCGGAAGAAATCACCGCCTACCTCGACCTTGCCGCCGAATTGAAAGCCGCTAAAAAGGCAGGGGGCGAAGTGCAGCGGATGAAAGGGAAAAACATCGCCCTGATTTTTGAAAAAACCTCTACTCGGACACGCTGTGCGTTTGAAGTTGCCGCACGCGATCAAGGCGCGGGCGCAACCTATCTAGAACCGTCCGCCAGCCAAATCGGGCACAAAGAAAGCATCAAAGACACGGCGCGCGTCTTGGGCAGGATGTACGATGCCATCGAATATCGCGGCTTCGGTCAGGAAGTTGTTGAAGAATTGGCGAAATATGCGGGCGTACCCGTATTTAACGGACTGACCAACGAGTTCCACCCCACACAAATGCTTGCCGATGCACTGACTATGCGCGAACATAGCAGCAAACCTTTGAACCAAACCGCGTTTGCCTACGTCGGCGACGCGCGTTACAACATGGGCAATTCCCTGCTGATTTTAGGGGCAAAATTGGGGATGGACGTGCGTATCGGCGCACCGCAAAGCCTGTGGCCGTCTGAAGGCATTATTGCCGCCGCACACGCCGCCGCCAAAGAAACCGGCGCAAAAATTACCCTGACCGAAAACGCGCATGAAGCCGTCAAAGGTGTCGGTTTCATTCATACCGACGTATGGGTCAGTATGGGCGAGCCGAAAGAAGTCTGGCAGGAACGCATCGATTTGCTGAAAGATTACCGCGTTACCCCCGAGCTGATGGCGGCATCGGGCAATCCGCAGGTCAAATTCATGCACTGCCTGCCCGCCTTCCACAACCTCGAAACCAAAGTCGGCGAATGGATTTACGAAACCTTCGGGCTGAACGGTGTGGAAGTTACAGAAGAAGTATTCGAAAGCCCCGCCAGCATCGTGTTCGATCAGGCGGAAAACCGTATGCACACGATTAAAGCGGTAATGGTCGCGGCTCTGGGCGACTGACAGAACTGTACCTGTTTAAATTCATCCGCAACACAGATGCCGTCTGAACACGATGTTCAGACGGCATCCATATAAAAAACTGCCTACACAATGTGTAGGCAGTTCCGTTTGAAAACAATCAGTTTTTGTCTTGGTCAACCAATTTGTTGGCAGTAATCCAAGGCATCATAGCACGCAGTTGTGCGCCGACTTTTTCAACTTGGTGATCGGCATTCAGACGGCGGCGGGCAGTCATAGACGCGTAGTTGACGTTACCCTCTTGGATAAACATTTTCGCGTATTCGCCGGTTTGAATGCGTTTCAGGGCATTGCGCATGGCTTCTTTGCTGGAAGCATTGACCACTTCAGGACCGGTAACGTATTCGCCGTACTCCGCATTGTTGGAAATGGAGTAGTTCATGTTGGCAATACCGCCTTCGAAGATTAAGTCGACGATGAGCTTCATTTCGTGCAGACATTCGAAGTAAGCCATTTCAGGCGCGTAACCGGCTTCGGTCAGGGTTTCAAAACCTGCTTTAATCAACTCGACCACGCCGCCGCACAATACGGCTTGTTCGCCGAACAGATCGGTTTCGGTTTCTTCGCGGAAAGTGGTTTCAATCACACCGCCTTTGGTGCCGCCGTTGGCAGCCGCATAAGACAGGGCAATATCTTTGGCTTTGCCGGAATTGTCTTGGTAAACAGCAATCAGAGAAGGCACGCCGCCGCCGCGTTTGTATTCACTGCGTACGGTATGACCCGGGCCTTTGGGGGCAACCATAATCACGTCCAAGTCGGCACGCGGAACGATTTGGTTGTAGTGCACGTTGAAGCCGTGTGCAAATGCCAGCGTTGCGCCTTCTTTCAAATTGGCTGCAACTTCGGCGTGATAGACGGCAGGCATGGTTTCGTCAGGCAGCAGCAGCATAACGACATCGGCTTCTTTGGTCGCTTCAGCAACGGTTTTGACGACATGGCCGGCTGCTTCGGCTTTTTTCCAAGAAGAGCCGTGGCGCAGACCGATCACCACGTTTACACCCGAATCTTTCAGGTTGGCAGCATGGGCATGACCTTGCGAACCGTAACCGATGATGGCAACGGTTTTGCCTTTGATCAGGGACAGATCGGCATCTTTATCGTAATAGACTTGCATTTGATTTCCTTTAAGGTAAATGGTTGTCGAAGCCTTAAAATGTTGAGCGGCTTCGGACGGGTTAAACAGAGTGTGCCGCTTAAGCGGCAACTTCATTCATCAATACGATTTCCAACGCTTCGGTTTTGCCGTCGACGGACTGGATGAAAGCTTGGAAATGCGCGCTGGCGTTATGTTCGTCAATAGCTGCTTGGGATTTCCAATTTTCCACGAAAACAAAACGGTTCGGTTTGCCGATTTCCTGATGGAGATCGTAGCTGATGTTGCCCTCTTCTGCACGGCTGGCTTTGACCAATTCTTTAAACTGTGCTGCCAGTGTTTCCGTGTATTCCAGTTTGACGGTAACCAGTGCGACAATTTTAATGTTCGACATAAATCTCTCCTGCCGTTCGTTTTTCAGACGGCATTCAAATACCGTGCCGTCTGAAAGGTTACGGCGTTAAATTTTCAAAATACGCTCACCGCGACCGATGCCGGCCGCGCCTGTACGTACGGTTTCCAAAATTTGGGCGCGTCCGACCGTTTCCAAAAAGGAATCCAGCTTGTCTGTCGAGCCGGTAATTTCAATCGTATAGCTGCGGTCGGTTACGTCGATGATGCTGCCCCGGTAGATTTCGGTCAAGCGTAAAAATTCGTCGCGGTCTTTGCCGGCGGCACGGACTTTTACCAACATCAGTTCGCGTTCGACAAAACGGCTTTCGTTCAAATCGACCACTTTAATCACTTCAATCAATTTATTGAGTTGCTTGGTGATTTGTTCGATGACTTGCTCGTCGCCGTGGGTAACGATGGTCATACGGGACAGGGTTTTGTCTTCGGTCGGGGCTACTGCCAAGGAGTCGATGTTGTAGTCTCGAGCGGAGAAAAGACCGACCACGCGGCTCATCGCACCTGATTCGTTTTCAATCAGAACAGATAAGATATGTCGCATTTGCCTCTCCTTACGCCTTTCCGTCCGCACGCATATGCGGCGGAAGTACCATTTCGTCCAAACCTTTGCCGTTGCCGACCATGGGCATCACATTCTGTTTCTGGTCGGTCAGGAAGTCGATAAATACCAGCCTGTCTTTTTGGTTCAATGCTTCCAACAACGCACCTTCCACATCAGACTTCTTGTCCACGCGGATACCGATATGACCGTATGCCTCGGCAAGTTTGACGAAATCGGGCAAAGAATCGAAATAGGTTTCCGACTCTCGGCCGCCGTAATATATTTCCTGCCACTGGCGTACCATACCGAGATAACCGTTGTTCAGCGTAATGACGTTAACCGGAATCCGATATTGGAAACAGGTGGACAACTCTTGGATGTTCATCTGGATCGAGCCGTCGCCGGTAATACAGAATACGTCTTGATCCGGGGCAGCAAGTTTCGCACCAATCGCATAAGGCAGACCTACGCCCATCGTACCCAAACCGCCGGAATTGAGCCATTGGCGCGGACGTTCGAAAGGATAATATTGAGCCGCAAACATTTGATGCTGCCCTACATCCGATGTGATGATTGCCGAATTGCCGGTAATCTCGGCAAGCTTCTGAATCACATATTGGGGCTTGATAATTTCGCTGCCGTTGTCAAACCACAAGCAATCGCGGGAACGCCATTCCTCTATGGTTTTCCACCATTTGCCCAAAGCATCTTCAGACGGCATGGACTCTTGCTTTTGCCACAGCGCAACCATCTCGGACAAAACGTTTTTCACGTCGCCGACAATCGGAATGTCCACCTTCACGCGTTTGGCGATGCTGGAAGGGTCGACATCGATATGGATAACCTTCTTCGCCTTCTCGAAAAATTTGGACGGTACGGAAACCACACGGTCGTCAAAACGCGCACCTACGGCAAGAACGACATCCGCATTCTGCATGGCAAGGTTTGCCTCGTAAGTACCGTGCATACCGAGCATACCGAGGAATTGGCGGTCGCTGGAAGGATAAGCACCCAAGCCCATCAGCGTACCCGTGCACGGAGCACCCGTCATTCGGACAAATCGGGTCAGCTCTTCAGAAGCATTACCCAACACCACGCCGCCGCCAAAATAGACGACCGGACGTTTGGCAGATGCCAACATCTGCACGGCCTTTTTAATCTGACCGATATGCCCTTGAACAACTGGTTGATACGAACGGATAAAAATATCTTCCTGAGGATAGCTGAATTTCGCCATCGCCTGCGTAACATCTTTCGGGACATCAACCACCACGGGTCCCGGCCGGCCGCTTGCGGCAATTTGGAACGCCTTTTTAATGGTTTCCGCCAACTCATTGATATCCGTAACCAGGAAATTGTGTTTGACGCACGGACGGGTAATACCCACCGTATCAACTTCTTGGAACGCATCCGTACCAATCAGGGAATTGCCTACCTGTCCGCTGATGACCACCATCGGAATCGAATCCGTATAGGCAGTAGCAATACCGGTCAGCGCATTGGTAACGCCCGGGCCGGATGTAACCAATGCCACGCCCACCTTACCGCTGACGCGCGCATACGCATCTGCCGCGTGTACTGCCGCCTGCTCATGGCGGGTAAGAATGTGTTTGAATTTATTGAGTTGGAACAGGGCATCGTAGATTTCGATAACCGCACCGCCGGGATAACCGAAAACGTACTCGACACCTTCGGCTTTGAGACTCTGCACTATGATTTGTGCGCCTGATAACTGCATAACGACCTCTTTTATACGGTTTCAAACCAATAGGGACAAACCGCTTTGCCACAGCACCTGTAATGCAATTCCACCAAGCAGCGATTTAGGGTACGCGCATTGGAAGAACACGGCAACAGACGGATTATCCAATCAATTGGAAAGAAACACAGAGTTTGTGAAAAAGAGTAGAAACGATAACGCAAACCGACAGTTCAATCAAGAAAAATCTTTCATCTTTTAATATTTTTTGAAGATGGAGAGATTATTGATTGATTTTAAAAGAATAAAATCAGGAGTGCCTTTTTTTTGAAAGATGGGAATTGTTGACAGTTTGCATGAGGGAAGATGTGAAAAAACCCTTCTTCGGTATCAAGAATTTTAAAATTTACAGGGTTTCATCCCAATTAAAGACTCGGGATATTGATTGAACTTGATTTTATAGTGGATTAACTTTAAACCAGTACGGCGTTGCCTCGCCTTGCCGTACTATTTGTACTGCCTGCGGCTTCGTCGCCTTGTCCTGATTTAAATTTAATCCACTATATTTTTGATATATCAAAAATATTCCCAACCATACTTCCTGAAAATAGCTCATTGCACCGGACTGTATTGGGCGGCATTGACAGAACCAAGAGGGCTAACAACGACTTAAGATATTGATTGTATTTAGTCTCATCTATTCCAGTAAACAGCAATAGACAAAAAAATAACCGCTATAAAGCGGTTGTGGTGCCCAGGGTCGGACTCGAACCGACACACCTTGCGGCGGGGGATTTTGAGTCCCCTGCGTCTACCAATTTCGCCACCTGGGCTGGTGAAGAAGTCGCCATTATAATGGATTTTGAGATTCTGTAAACCTTTTTTTGAAATTATTTTATCTGTTTTTATTTTATTTTTGATTTTAAATAGAATTTTTATTATTTTAATCTTACTGTGCTTTCCGCTTCAAAGCATTCTGTATGATTCGGCAATTCCTGCCGTACGGACAATGTAAAAAATACTACATTAAATCTGCCAAACGCGTTAAGATGGAAATATTCAAATTCCGTACGAATCAGGTTTTTCTATTTATTCTTGGGAGATTGTCATGTTTTCTGTACCGCGTTCCTTTTTGCTGGGCGTTTTCGCACTTGCCTCGCTTGCCGCCTGCAAACCTCAAGACAACAGTGCGGCGCAAGCCGCTTCTTCAAGTGCATCCGCGCCGGCTGCGGAAAATGCGGCAAAACCGCAAACACGCGGTACGGATATGCGTAAGGAAGACATCGGCGGCGATTTCACGCTGACCGACGGCGAAGGCAAGCCTTTCAGCCTGAGCGATTTGAAAGGCAAGGTCGTGATTCTGTCTTTCGGCTATACGCACTGTCCCGATGTCTGCCCCACCGAGCTGCTGACTTATAGCGACACGTTGAAGCAGTTGGGCGGGCAGGCTAAGGACGTGAAGGTTGTGTTTGTGAGCATCGATCCGGAACGCGACACGCCTGAAATCATCGGCAAGTATGCCAAACAGTTCAATCCGGACTTTATCGGCCTGACGGCAACGGGCGACCAAAGCCTGCCAGTCATCAAGCAGCAATACCGCGTAGTTTCTGCCAAAGTCAATCAAAAAGAAGACAGCGAAAACTATTTGGTCGACCACTCTTCCGGTGCGTATCTCATCGACAAAAACGGGGAGGTTGCCATTTTCTCGCCTTACGGAAGCGAGCCGGAAACGATTGCCGCCGATGTAAGGACCCTGCTCTGATAAAACCGTATGCCGTCTGAACCGCCGATGCCTGTTCAGACGGCATTATTGTTTCAACCGACAAAGGACATCCACACCATGCAGGATAATGCTTTGACCATCGCCTTATCCAAGGGGCGCATTTTTGAGGAGACGCTGCCGCTGCTTGCCGCTGCCGGCATTGTTCCGACTGAAGAGCCTGAAAAATCGCGCAAGCTGATTATCGGGACGAACCATGAAAACATCCGCCTTGTCATTGTCCGCGCAACCGATGTGCCGACTTATGTCCGCTACGGCGCGGCGGACTTCGGCATTGCGGGCAAAGACGTGCTGATCGAACACGGCGGCACGGGGCTTTACCAACCTTTGGATTTGGAGATTGCCAAGTGCCGCATGATGGTTGCTGTGCGTAAAGGGTTTGATTACGAAGCCGCTTCGCAACCCGGATGCCGTCTGAAGATTGCCACGAAGTATCCTGAAATCGCGGCATCTCATTTTGCCGGCAAGGGTGTCCATGTGGACATTATCAAACTGTACGGCTCGATGGAACTTGCGCCGCTGGTCGGCTTGAGCGATGCGATTGTGGACTTGGTTTCGACGGGCAACACCTTGAAGGCAAACGGCTTGGAGGCAGTCGAACACATCGTCGACATTTCCAGCCGCCTGGTGGTCAACAAGGCTGCTTTGAAAACGAAATACGCGCTGCTCGAACCGATTATCCGTGCTTTTGAAAGCGCGGTCGGCGCGCAGGCGTAAACGTTTCAGACGACATTTCAGTTTTCGGAACATTATTTTGGAGAACAGAATGGATACGGCAAGCAAAGGCTTTTCCGAAGCCGCGCTGTCTGCATTGGGCAGCGGCGAAAACAATTTTTATGTGTACTGCCTGACCGATTTGAAAAAAGGCAAAGTGCTGTATATCGGTACGGGTTGCGGCAACCGCATTTTCGAGTTCGACCATTTCGACGCACCGACGGCAAAAGCGGTATCCAAGTGCCGTAAAAGCGGACGCTTTATCCTGAACAGCCATCTGACCGAAAACGAAGCGCGTGCGGCAGAACAGGCAGTGGTGGCGTTTGTCCGCAGCGTCGGCGGCAAAAAACTGAAAAACCACGCCGATGGTTCGGTTTGGGGCATCAGCGCGGAAGAGTGGGAACGCCGTTTCGGCTTTGAAGCCGTGCAGACGGACGCACTGAATCCCGACGGTTTGGTTTTGGCGGTCAAACTGCCCGATGCAGTCTCGCGCAACGAATCCGCCGAAACGCTCGCCGAACGCGCACGCGGTACTTGGACGGCAGCCAAAGACTTGATTAAAAAAGTGAAATATCTGGTCGGCATCGATACGGCTGCAAGCAATGCTGTCGTCTGCGCCTATGAAGTGGCAGGTTTTGAAACGGTGGAAACGGTCAAAAACGGCAAAACGCTGACGACGTACCGTTTTGCCTTCCTGCCAGAAACCGATGCGGCGGAAACTTTGGGATTGCGGCAAAAATCGCTGCCCGATTTGAAATTTGCCAACGGTTCGGACAAAACCTATATCCGCCCCAAAACCGTATAAATCAAACCGAAATGTTTTCCGAACTGCTTTCAGACGGCATTCGGAACAAATCACAAGGAGAACAAATCATGAAAAAACTCAACACATTATCTGAAAATTTCCAAGCCGGACTCAAAGCCCTGCTGGCTTTTGAAACCGCGCAAAACCCCGAAACCGAACGCATCGTTGCCGACATTTGCGCCGATGTGCAAAAGCGCGGCGATGCGGCTTTGATTGAATACACCAGCAAATTCGACTGGGCAAACGCTCAAAGCATCGATGATTTAATACTCACGCAAGCCGATTTGAAAGCCGCGTTCGAGCGCATTCCGAACAACGTTCAGACGGCATTGCAGACCGCCGCCCGCCGTGTCGAAAGCTACCACCAACGCCAAAAAATGGAATCGTGGAGCTACACCGATGAAGACGGCACGCTGCTGGGACAACAAATCACACCGCTTGACCGCGTCGGCATTTACGTCCCCGGCGGCAAGGCGGCGTATCCGAGTTCCGTCATCATGAACGCCATGCCCGCCCACGTCGCAGGTGTGAAAGAAATCATCATGGTCGTGCCGACACCGAAAGGCGAACGCAACGACATCGTACTTGCCGCCGCATACGTCGCCGGCGTAACCAAAGTCTTCACCGTCGGCGGCGCGCAGGCGGTTGCCGCCCTCGCCTACGGCACGGAAACCATCCCCCAAGTCGATAAAATCACCGGTCCGGGCAACGCCTTCGTCGCCGCCGCCAAACGCCGCGTGTTCGGCGTGGTCGGCATCGACATGGTGGCGGGACCGTCTGAAATCCTGGTCATCGCCGACGGCACGACACCCGCCGATTGGGTGGCGATGGATTTGTTCAGCCAAGCCGAACACGACGAAATTGCCCAAGCCATCCTCATCGGCACGTCGCAAGCGTATCTCGACGAAGTAGAAGCCGCCATGAACCGCCTGATCGAAACTATGCCGCGCCGCGACATCATCGAAGCCTCGCTCGGCAACAGGGGCGCGATGATACTCGCCAAAGACTTGGACGAAGCCTGCGAAATCGCCAACTACATTTCCCCCGAACACTTGGAACTGTCAGTCGAAAATCCGCAGGAATGGGCGAAAAAAATCCGCCACGCCGGTGCGATTTTCATGGGACGCTACACCGGCGAAAGCCTCGGCGACTACTGCGCCGGCCCAAACCATGTGTTGCCCACCAGCCGCACCGCCCGCTTTTCCTCGCCTTTGGGGACATATGATTTCCAAAAACGCTCCAGCCTGATTCAGGTTTCGGAACACGGCGCGCAAAAATTAGGCGAAACCGCCAGCGTGCTGGCACACGGCGAAAGCCTGACCGCCCACGCCCGCGCGGCAGAGTTCCGTATGAAATAATGCCGGAACGGCGTACAGGCATATTCCAACCATTAAGGAAACACGATGAAATCCGTCCGCTCCTTCATCCGCGACGACATCCTCGCCATGTCCGCATACAAAATCACCGATGTCCCGTCGGATTTTGCCAAACTCGATTCGATGGAAAGTCCCGTCCACCCTTTTGCCGGACATGAAACGCTGTTGCAGGAATGGCAGGCACGGCTTGCCGCCGCGCCCATCCATCTTTACCCCAATCCCTCCGGCAGCGGTTTACAGGAAGCATTGCGTTCGGCGTTCGACATTCCCGAGTCCGCCGACATCGCGCTGGGCAACGGCTCGGACGAGCTGATACAGTTCATCACGATGCTGACCGCCAAACCGGGCGCGGCAATGTTGGCGGTCGAACCCGGTTTCGTCATGTACCGCCACAACGCCGCCCTTTACGGTATGGATTATGTCGGCGTTCCATTGAACGGAGATTTCACCCTCAACCTGCCCGCCGTCCTCGAAGCCGTCAGGAAGCACCGCCCTGCCCTGACCTTTATCGCCTATCCGAACAACCCGACCGGCGTATGCTACGCGCGCGACGAAGTCGAAGCCGTCATCGAGGCCTCAGACGGCATCGTCGTCGTCGATGAAGCCTACGGCGCATTCAACGGCGACAGCTTCCTGCCTCAGGCAGGCAGGATTCCCAACCTGATAGTCTTACGCACCCTCAGCAAAATCGGTTTTGCCGGACTGCGTATCGGTTATGCGGCAGGCTGTCCCGAAGTCATCGGCGAACTGCAAAAAATCCTGCCGCCCTACAATATGAACCAACTGAGCCTGACCACCGCCAAACTCGCCCTGCAACACTACGGCATCATCTCTGCCAACATCGACAGCCTGAAAAACGAACGCGAACGGATGTTCGCCGAATTGGGCAAAATATGCCGTCTGAACGCCTTTCCAAGTCAGGCAAACTTCATTACCATACGCGTACCCGATGCCGATTTGTTGTTTGACACGTTCAAACAAAACCGCATCCTCATCAAAAAACTGCACGGCGCACACCCGCTTTTGAAACACTGCCTGCGTATTACCGTAGGCAGCCCCGCACAAAACGATGCCGTTCTCAACGTCATCCGCCAACTTTACTGCCAACCAACGGATTTCCTATGAATTTGACTAAAACACAACGCCAACTGCACAACTTCCTGACCCTAGTCCAAGAAGCAGGTTCACTGCCCAAGCTCGCCAAACTCTGCGGCTACCGCACCCCCGTCGCACTCTACAAACTCAAACAACGCCTTGAAGAGCAGGCAGAAGACCCCGACGCGCGCGGCATCCGTCCCAGCCTGATGGCAAAACTCGAAAAACACACCGGCAAACCCAAAGGCTGGCTCGACAGAAAACACCACGAACGCACTGTCCCCGAAACCGCCGCAGAAAGCACCGGAACTGCCGAAACCCAAATTGCCGAAACCGCATCTGCTGCCGGCTGCCGCGCCGTTACCGTCAACCGCCATACCTGCGAAACCCAAATCACCGTCTCCATCAACCTCGACGGCAGCGGCAAAGCCAAACTCGACACCGGCGTACCCTTCCTCGAACACATGATCGACCAAATCGCCCGCCACGGCATGATCGACATCAACATCAGCTGCAAAGGCGACCTGCATATCGACGACCACCACACCGTCGAAGACATCGGCATCACACTCGGACAGGCAATCAGGCAGGCACTCGGCGACAAAAAAGGCATCCGCCGTTACGGACACGCCTACGTCCCACTCGACGAAGCCCTCAGCCGCGTCGTCATCGACCTTTCCGGCCGCCCCGGACTCGTGTACAACATCGAATTTACCCGCGCACTAATCGGACGTTTCGATGTCGATTTGTTTGAAGAATTTTTCCACGGCATCGTCAACCACAGTATGATGACCCTGCACATCGACAACCTCAGCGGCAAAAACGCCCACCATCAGGCGGAAACCGTATTCAAAGCCTTCGGGCGTGCCCTGCGTATGGCAGTCGAACATGACCCGCGCATGGCAGGACAGACCCCCTCGACCAAAGGCACGCTGAGCGCATAACACCCAAAAACAGGCCGTCTGAAGCGCAGGAAGCCTTCAGACGGCATCAAAGCACCCATAACAAAGGAGAAACACTATGTTCGCAGAAACATACGCACAAATCGGCTGGATAGGCTTAGGGCAAATGGGCCTGCCTATGGTAACGCGCCTTTTGGACGGCGGTATCGGAGTCGGCGTATACAACCGCTCGCCCGGCAAAGCCGCCACCTTAGTTGAAAAAGGCGCAAAAGTTTACGGCAGCACCGCCGAACTCGTCCGCGACTATCCCGTCATTTTCCTGATGGTTTCCGACTATGCCGCCGTGTGCGACATCCTGAACGGAGTCCGCGACGGATTGTCCGGCAAAATCATCGTCAATATGAGCACCATCTCCCCGACCGAAAACCTCGCCGTCAAAGCACTTGTCGAAGCCGCAGGCGGACAGTTTGCCGAAGCACCCGTTTCCGGATCGGTCGGACCCGCCACCAACGGCACGCTGCTGATTCTGTTCGGCGGCAGCGAAGCCGTTTTAAACCCGCTGCAAAAAATATTTTCCCTCGTCGGCAAAAAAACCTTCCACTTCGGCGAAGTGGGCAAAGGCTCGGGCGCGAAACTCGTCTTGAACTCGCTCTTAGGCATTTTCGGCGAAGCGTACAGCGAAGCGATGCTGATGGCGCGGCAGTTCGGCATCGATACCGACACCATCGTCGAAGCCATCGGCGGCTCGGCAATGGACTCGCCCATGTTCCAAACCAAAAAATCCCTGTGGGCAAACCGCGAATTCCCGCCCGCCTTCGCCCTCAAACACGCCTCCAAAGACCTCAACCTCGCCGTCAAAGAGCTTGAACAGGCAGGCAACACCCTGCCCGCCGTCAAAACCGTTGCTGCCAGCTACCGCAAAGCAGTCGAAGCCGGCTACGGCGAACAGGACGTTTCCGGCGTTTACCTGAAATTGGCAGAACACTGATTGCCTTTTCCAAACACAATGCCGTCTGAAGCCCGAAAGCGTTTCAGACGGCATTTTTATCGCCCCACGCTTGAAATCAGTCCCGATTATGACTATAGTCCGCACAAATTTAGTCAATATCAAGACCAATTATGAACCGACTCGACCAACTTGGAACCCGTATCAACCTGATTTGCAATGTCTTCGACAAATGGATCGGGCAGCAGGATCTGAATTACAACCTCTTTGCCGTACTTTATACCCTGGCAACCGAAGGCAGCCGTACGCAAAAGCATATCGGCGAAGAGTGGAGTCTGCCCAAACAGACCGTTTCAGGCGTATGCAAAACCCTTGCCGGACAAGGGTTGATCGAATGGCAGGGAGGCGAACAGGACAGGCGCGAACGGTTGCTGTCGCTGACCGAAAAAGGCAAAGCCCATGCCTCACCTTTAATAGAAAGCGCACAGGAATTCAGCGACAAAGTATTTGCCACATTCGGCGACAAGCGCACAACTCGGCTGTTTGCCGATTTGGATGCACTGGCGGAAGTGATGGAAAAAACAATCTCGGAAAATAAAAAATAGAGGGAACAAATATGTGGAAAATGTTGAAACACATAGCCCAAACCCACCGCAAGCGACTGATTGGCACGTTTTCCCTGGTCGGACTGGAAAACCTTTTGATGCTGGTGTATCCAGTGTTTGGCGGTTGGGCAATTAATGCCGTAATTGCGGGGAAGGTGTGGCAGGCGTTGCTGTACGCTTTGGTTGTGCTTTTGATGTGGCTGGTCGGTGCGGCGCGGCGGATTGCCGATACGCGCACGTTTACGCAGATTTATACCGAAATCGCCGTGCCAGTTGTGTTGGAACAGCGGCAGCGGCAAGTCCCGCATTCAGCAATATAGTGGATTAAATTTAAACCAGTACGGCGTTGCCTCGCCTTGCCGTACTATTTGTACTGTCTGCGGCTTCGTCGCCTTGTCCTAATTTTTGTTAATCCACTATAACTGCGCGGGTTGCCCTGTCGCGTGAGTTTGTCAGCTTTTTTGAAGAACACCTGCCGATTGCCGCGACATCCGTCGTATCCATATTCGGCACGTGCATCATGCTGCTGGTGCTGGAATTTTGGGTCGGCGTGTCAGCGGTGGGCATACTTGCGTTGTTTTTATGGCTTTTGCCACGTTTTGCCGCCATCAGCGAAAACCTGTATTTCCGCCTGAACAACAGCTTGGAACGCGACAACCACTTTATCCGAAAAGGCGACCGGCGGCAGCTGTACCGCCATTACGGACTGGTTGCGCGCCTGCGTGTGCTGATTTCCAACCGCGAAGCCTTCGGCTATCTCTGCGTCGGCGCAGCGATGGGTATTTTATTCGGCTTTGCTTTTGTGATGATGACGCTCAAAGGCTACGGCAGCGCGGGGCATGTCTATTCGGTCAGCACTTATCTGTGGATGTTTGCCATGAGTTTGGACGACGTGCCGCGATTGGTCGAACAATATTCCAATTTGAAAGACATCGGACAACGGATAGAGTGGTCGGAACGGAACATCAAAGCCGGAACTTGAAAAATGCCGTCTGAACACGCTTCAGACGGCATTTCCATCCGTTCGGCAAACTACATCACATCCGCCCGCCGGTTGACAAGTTTGGCAAACAACTTTTCAACAGAAGCTTCCGCCTGCAAACCAATGCGCTGGATCAGACTTTGCTTCTCCTGATATTTCACTTCGATAACCTGTTTGTTTTCAAACGCTTTCAACAACAAATCATCACTGGTCGAAATCTCGTCAATCAAGTTCAACGCCAACGCCTGCCGGCCGAACCAATGCTCGCCCGTCGCTATTTTTTCAATATCCAACCCAGGGCGGTTTTCACTGACAAACTGCTTGAACAACTGATGCGTTTCCTCCAGTTCCTGCCGGAATTTCTGTTTGCCCTTTTCCGTATTTTCACCCATAAAGGTAACCGTGCGCTTAAACTCGCCTGCCGTCATTACATCCACATCGATATCATGTTTTTTCAACAGGCGGTGGATATTCGGCACTTCCGCCACCACACCCACCGAACCGACAATCGCAAACGGAGCGGAAACAATTTTATCCGCCACACACGCCATCATATAACCGCCGCTCGCCGCCACCTTATCGACGGCGACGGTCAGCGGAATATTACGTTCGCGCAAACGCCTAAGCTGCGAAGCCGCCAAACCGTAACCGTGAACCACGCCGCCCGGACTTTCCAATCTGAGCAGAACCTCATCTTCAGGCTTGGCAATCGAAAGCACCGCCGTAATCTCATGACGCAAGGATTCTACGGCGTGTGCATACAAATCGCCGTCAAAAGCCAACACAAAAAGGCGGGATTTTTGCGTTTCGGCAGATTTCTCCCCGCCCTCCTTCAAACGCTTTTTCTCTGCTTTGGCTTCCGCCTTTTCCTTTTTCTTTTCTTCTTTTTCCTGATGTTTTGCCTCTTCCCCGCTTAAAAAGAATGCTTCAAACGATTGCCGCTGTTTTTTATAATTTTCCGAAAAATCCGTCAGTACGACACTGCCGCTTTCCGACTGTTTCTTACTCTGTACGATAACCAACACAATCAGCGCAATTGCGCCGAACACGGTAAGCAGTTCGAGCAGGAAAATACCGTAATTCAGTAAAATTTCTTTCCACATTGATTGGATTTCCTCTTGTTCAGGCATGAACATGTCAATATTGTCCATCCCCGTCCGACAGATAAAAAAATAACCGCTTGGAGCGGTATTGTTATTTTCAGCTTGGTGCCCGGAGCCGGAATCGAACCGGCACGGGATGTTTAGTCCCGACGGATTTTAAGTCCGTTGTGTCTACCTATTTCACCACCCGGGCATTTGTGAAAGGTGGAGGCGGGGGCGCGGATTTTAACCGGCCTATATGAAGATTGCACTCCTCATAGCATAAACACTCTGCCACCCCGCCATAGTACGATAATGGAGGCGAGAGTCGGAATCGAACCGGCGTAGACGGATTTGCAATCCGCTGCATAACCACTTTGCTATCTCGCCTAAAACTGGCTTATCTAAAAACTTGGAGCGGGAAACGAGTCTCGAACTCGCGACCTCAACCTTGGCAAGGTTGCGCTCTACCAACTGAGCTATTCCCGCGTTGATACGTTTGAAATAAAACTTGGAGCGGGAAACGAGTCTCGAACTCGCGACCTCAACCTTGGCAAGGTTGCGCTCTACCAACTGAGCTATTCCCGCGCGTTCAAACATATCGGTTTTTGGAGCGGGAAACGAGTCTCGAACTCGCGACCTCAACCTTGGCAAGGTTGCGCTCTACCAACTGAGCTATTCCCGCAATGATTACGGAAGAATGAAATTTTTGGAGCGGGAAACGAGTCTCGAACTCGCGACCTCAACCTTGGCAAGGTTGCGCTCTACCAACTGAGCTATTCCCGCCCGATTTCACTCTCCGACATCGAAGAAGACGCAATTATTATGGATTCTGTTTTTACCGTCAAGCTATTTTTATGTTTTTTTCAGGCAATTTCTTTCCATGCCATTTTCAGATAATACAGCATCGACCAAACCGTCAGCAAAGATGCGATAAACATCAATATGTTGCCGATAACAACAAGATTAAAACCGTAAAAATCGGGAAAATTCAGCAGCAAAAAGAAAATCGCCAGCATTTGCGCGGCGGTTTTGAACTTGCCGATGGTGGCGACGGCAACGCTGCTCCTTTTTCCCATTTGCGCCATCCATTCGCGCAATGCGGAAATGGTAATTTCCCTGCCGATGATGATCATGGCAAACAAAACATAGGTCCGATCGAGTTTGACCAGCAAAAGCAGCGATACGGCAACCATCAGCTTGTCGGCGACGGGGTCGAGGAATGCGCCGAAATCGGAAGTCTGTTTCCACAACCTTGCCAAAAATCCGTCAAACCAGTCGGTCAAGGCGGCAACGGCAAAAATGACGGCGGCGGCAACATTGACTGCTTCTTCCGGAAACCATGAGAAAGGCAGGTAGAAAAGGACAATCAGTACGGGTATGAGCAAGACCCTCAACCAAGTGAGGAAAATGGGGATGTTCCAAGGCATCTGTTTTCTCTGTGCAGACTGTAAAGTTGTGATTATAACGGTTATCCTCATAACCCAAAACGTAAAATTACCGCATAGGCATTCCCCCTTCCCGCCAATCTGTTTTCACTTTCTTTTCAAACGCAGGAAAATGGCGGCCAATAAAAGCAAAATACCCGGTTTCAGGCTGAAAACGGCAGGTTGTGCCAACACTTCGATAAGGCGGTTTTCCGGAAAGGAAAAATCTTTATTGGTATGGATGCCGCCACTGTTGCGGTATTCCAACAGAACGCCGTTTAAAAAACCGTTTCCGACGGTGTCGCTTAAAACGGTTCTAAGCTGCTCCGCCCTGATGGTTCTGCCGATATTGCCTTGCGCGCACAAATCATCGAACCCGTAGCAGGAAAGCCGGTACTGCCGCCCTTCTGCATCCAGTTTGATTGCCCGTCCGCTGCGGTTGGGTGCGGTAACGGTCAATTCCGCATATTCGAATGTTTTTTCTTGTTCGTGAAATGCCGTCAGGTAAGGTGCAATAAAAACGGCGGACAACAGCAGACAGCTTATGGCGGCAAACCATACCCAGCGATAATATTTCACGCTTACCCCTTGTTTCTCAAATGCCGTCTGAAATTAAGCGGCTTCATATATTGTTTACAGTATCGGGAAGCATAACAGACAAAATGCCGTCTAAAATATTTTCAGACGGCATTCTTATCCGAAACGGATTATTTTTGCATTTCAACCGCTTCCAATGCACGCAGGGCATAAGTGTAAGCGGCACCCGCATTCAAGGCGATGGCGGTTGCCAATGCGCCGGCGATTTCGCTGTCGGTCGCACCGGCTTTGGCGGCAGCGGCGGCGTGAACGCTGATGCAGCTCTCGCAACGGGTGGTGATGGCAACGGCGATGGCAATCAGTTCGCGCGTTTTGGCATCCAATGCTTCGGCGGCGGCGGCCTGTTCCAATGCGCCGTAGGCCTGCAGCATTTTAGGATGGGATTTACCCAGCTCACCGAACGATTTTTTAACCAATGCGGTATGTTCTTTCCAATCTTTAAACATTTTCTTTTCCTTTCTCTTGCGTTTAACCCTGATACGCGCTTGCGTATCTGTTTTCGATGTGCGTATTATTGCAATTATTCAGTTGTGTTTCTCGTTTAATCATCTCATTTTATGGTTCAAAAAGATTTATGGACATTCTCGACAAACTGGTCGACCTCGCCCAACTGACAGGCAGTGTGGATGTGCAGTGCCTCTTGGGCGGGCAATGGTCGGTACGGCATGAAACCTTGCAACGCGAAGGGCTGGTGCACATTGTTACATCGGGCAGCGGCTATCTCTGCATCGACGGTGAAACTTCCCCGCGCCGGGTCAATGCGGGGGATATTGTATTTTTCCCGCGCGGCTTGGGACACCTGTTGAGCCACGACGGAAAATACGGAGAAAGTTTACAACCGGATATACGACAAAACGGCGCGTTTACGGTCAAACAATGCGGCAACGGACTGGATATGAGCCTGTTTTGCGCCCGTTTCCGCTACGACACCCACGCCGATTTGATGAACGGGCTGCCGGAAACCGTTTTTCTGAACATTGCCCATCCGAGTTTGCAGTATGTGGTTTCAATGCTGCAACTGGAAAGCGAAAAACCTTTAGCGGGGACGGCTTCCGTGGTCAACGCATTATCGTCCGTCCTGCTGGTGCTTATCCTGCGCGCCTATCTCGAACAGGAAAAAGATGTCGAACTGTCCGGTGTATTGAAGGGTTGGCAGGACAAACGTTTGGGACATTTGATCCAAAAGGTGATAGACAAACCGGAAGACGAATGGAATATTGACAAAATGGTTGCCGCCGCCAATATGTCGCGCGCGCAGCTGATGCGCCGTTTCAAAAGCCGGGTCGGACTCAGCCCGCACGCCTTTGTGAACCATATCCGCCTGCAAAAAGGCGCGTTGCTGCTGAAAAAAAACCCGGATTCGGTTTTGTCGGTCGCGCTGTCGGTAGGCTTTCAGTCGGAAACGCATTTCGGCAAGGCGTTCAAACGGCAATATCACGTTTCGCCGGGTCAATACCGGAAAGAAGGCGGGCAAAAATAAATCGGGGCTTCAAACGCAAATGCCGTCTGAAAATACTTTCAGACGGCATTTGCGTACCGCGTCATTTCAAGGGCTGCATCTTCATCACTTCCATCAAAAAGTTGGTAAATGCTGGATTATCGGGTTTGACATCCATATTTTTCCAACGCTGCTGCCAGCCGCGCAAGGCATTCTCGATATACAGCTTGGACTGTTCCGTATTGATTGCGCCGCGCTGGCTGTCCACCGCCGAACGCAGGTAGATTTCATACATACTGTCATCGACGGCATTGCGTCCGACTAGGCGTTTTCTGAAGTTGTTCAGATATTGCGCCGCCTGAACCTTGGTCATTTTGCCGATGTCCACCTGATAGCTCAGGCGCGTCGCCTCGTCGCGGATTTTGGACACATCCGCCCAATGCGAAGGTGCGAGGCGGAAACCTTTTGCAGGTGCTTCCGCCGGAACGGTATTAATCGGTCTGACAGGGATTTCGGTCAGGGTGGGCACATAAACAGTTCCGCAGCCCGACAAGGCGGCCGCGATGGGGATAAGGGCAAGATATTTTTTCATACCCGCCATTATAAGCAGGTTTGCCCTGAAAAAACAAATTGTTCCGAAAAAACGGGGGTTCGGCGGGATTGCGCGCGCCCGAATCCGCCGCCGCAAACCCTGCCGCAAGGTTTACAATTTGACCTTTTTATCGCGACAAATATTATATGGATACCGCAAAAAAAGACGTTTTGGGTTCCGGCTGGATGCTGGTGGCGGCGGCCTGCTTCACCATTATGAACGTATTGATTAAAGAGGCATCGGCAAAATTTGCCCTCGGCAGCGGCGAATTGGTCTTTTGGCGTATGCTGTTTTCAACCGTTGCGCTCGGTGCTGCCGCCGTATTGCGTCGGGACACCTTCCGCACGCCCCATTGGAAAAACCACTTAAACCGCAGTATGGTCGGGACGGGGGCGATGCTGCTGCTGTTCTACGCGGTAACGCATCTGCCTTTGGCAACCGGCGTAACCCTAAGCTACACCTCGTCGATTTTTTTGGCGGTATTTTCCTTCCTGATTTTGAAAGAACGGATTTCCGTTTACACGCAGGCGGTGCTGCTCCTTGGTTTTGCCGGCGTGGTATTGCTGCTCAACCCCTCGTTCCGCAGTGGTCAGGAAACGGCGGCACTCGCCGGTCTTGCCGGCGGCGCGATGTCCGGCTGGGCGTATTTGAAAGTGCGCGAACTGTCTTTGGCGGGCGAACCCGGCTGGCGCGTCGTGTTTTACCTTTCCGCGACAGGTGTGGCGATGTCGTCGGTTTGGGCGACGCTGACCGGCTGGCACACCCTGTCCTTTCCATCGGCAGTTTATCTGTCGGGCATCGGCGTGTCCGCGCTGATTGCCCAACTGTCGATGACGCGCGCCTACAAAGTCGGCGACAAATTCACGGTTGCCTCGCTCTCCTATATGACCGTCGTCTTTTCCGCGCTTTCGGCGGCGTTCTTTTTGGGCGAAAAGCTTTTCTGGCAGGAAATACTCGGTATGTGCATCATCATCCTCAGCGGCATTTTGAGCAGCATCCGCCCCATTGCCTTCAAACAGCGGCTGCAATCCCTGTTCCGCCAAAGATAAAAAATGCCGTCCGAACATCCTTCAGACGGCATATCGGGCTTTATTTCCCCGCCTTCACATCCTGCCACTGGCGCACCATAAACTTCAATGCCGCCGGCCGGATGGGGACCATAATAAAGCTGTTTTTCAAATCTTCCCCACTCGGGAAAATCGTATTGTCGTTTTTAAATTCGTCCTCCATCAAATCGCGCGCCGGCTTGCTCGAAGGCGCGTAGGTAACGAAATTACCGTTTTTCGCCGACACTTCAGGGTCGAGGAAGTCGTTGATGTATTTGTGCGCGTTGGCGACGTTTTTCGCATCTTTCGGAATCACGAAAGAATCCACCCAAATCCCTACGCCCTCTTTGGGCATCATCACGCGGATTTTTTCCTTGCCGCCCGCTTCTTCTGCACGGCGTTTGGCGATGTTCAAATCGCCGCCGAAGCCAATCGTTACGCAAGTATCTCCGCGCGCCAAATCATCGATAAAACCGGACGAGGTAAAACGCTTGATGTACGGACGGTTTTTCTTAAGCAAGGCAGTTGCCGCCTTAATATCCGCCGTTTCGCTGCTGTTTGGATTTTTACCCATGTAGTTCAACACCATAGGATAAATTTCCGCCGCGCTGTCCAAATAGCTGATGCCGCATTGCTTGAGTTTGGACGTGTATTCGGGGTCGAACACCAAATCCCACTGGTTGTCCGGCAGCTTGTCCGTACCCAAAGCCTTTTTCACGCGTTCGGTATTGATGGCGAAGGTATTTGTCCCCCAATAAAACGGCACGGCGTATTCGTGGCCGGGATCGACCCCGTCCATCAGCCTCATCATTTCAGGGTTGAGGTGTTTATAATTGGGAATCAGCGACTTATCGATTTTCTGATATGCACCTGCCTTAATCTGCCTACCCACAAACGCATTGGACGGCGCGACAATATCGTAACCGGATTTTCCGGTCAGCACCTTGCTTTCCAACGTTTCATCGCTGTCGTACACATCATAAGTAACCTTGATGCCGTTTTTCTTTTCAAAATCGGCAACGGTTTCCGGATCGACGTATTCCGACCAGTTATAAATTTTCAATACGTTTTGGTTTTCCGCGGGTGCCGGTTTTTCGGCAGGCGGTTTGTCCGAACCGCCGCACGCTGCAAGCAGCAAAGCAGTCAGGACGGCGAGTGGCAGATGTTTGGCCATTATCATTCCTTGCATATCGGGTTGGAGAAAGCGGCCATTATAAACGCGATGGCTTCAGACGGCATTCAAAATCCCGCAATGCCGTCTGAAAGCCGCCGCTTCCATAGCTAGAAACAGGGATTTGCGGTAAGATACCGCCGTTCGTTTTCCCTGCTTTTACCATGACAAGACATTTGAGAGACATTGAAAAAATTATGAAAACCTCCGAACTGCGCCAAAAATTCCTAAAATTTTTTGAAACCAAAGGCCACACCGTCGTCCGCTCTTCCAGCCTCGTGCCGCACGACGACCCGACCCTGCTGTTTACCAACGCGGGCATGAACCAGTTTAAAGACGTATTTTTAGGTTTCGACAAACGCCCGTATAGCCGCGCCACCACCGCGCAAAAATGCGTACGCGCAGGCGGTAAACACAACGACTTGGAAAACGTAGGCTACACCGCCCGCCACCACACCTTCTTTGAAATGATGGGCAACTTCTCCTTCGGCGACTACTTCAAGCGCGACGCGATCCACTTCGCTTGGGAATTCCTCACTTCCCCCGAATGGCTCAACATCCCCAAAGACAAACTCTTGGCGACCGTTTACGCAGAAGACGACGAAGCCTACAACATCTGGTTGAACGAAATCGGCATGCCTGCCGAGCGCATCGTCCGCATCGGCGACAACAAAGGCGCGAAATACGCATCCGACAACTTCTGGCAAATGGGCGACACCGGCCCTTGCGGCCCTTGCTCCGAAATTTTCTACGACCACGGCGAAGAAATCTGGGGCGGCATTCCGGGCAGCCCTGAAGAAGACGGCGACCGCTGGATCGAAATTTGGAACTGCGTATTCATGCAGTTCAACCGCGACGAACAAGGCAATATGAATCCGCTGCCCAAGCCTTCCGTCGATACCGGCATGGGCTTGGAGCGTATGGCCGCCGTCATGCAGCATGTTCACAGCAACTACGAAATCGACCTGTTCCAAGACCTGCTCAAAGCCGTTGCCCGCGAAACCGGCGCGCCATTCAGTATGGAAGAACCCAGCCTGAAAGTTATCGCCGACCACATCCGCTCCTGCTCATTCCTGATTGCAGACGGCGTATTGCCTGCCAACGAAGGACGCGGCTATGTCTTGCGCCGCATTATCCGCCGCGCCGTGCGCCACGGTTACAAACTGGGTCAAAGCAAACCATTCTTCCACAAACTCGTTGCCGATTTGGTTAAAGAGATGGGCGATGCCTACCCTGAATTGAAAGAAAAACAAGCACAAATTGAAGAAGCATTGAAAAACGAAGAAAGCCGTTTTGCCCAAACGCTGGAAACCGGTATGGCTTTGTTGGAAAACGCGCTGGCTAAAGGCGGAAAAACACTCGACGGCGAAATCATCTTCAAACTCTACGATACCTACGGTTTCCCATACGACTTGACTGCCGACATCTGCCGCGAACGCAATATCGATTTGGATGAAGCAGGCTTCAACCGTGAAATGGAAGCCCAACGCGCCCGCGCCCGCGCCGCACAAAGCTTCAAAGCCAACGCCCAACTGCCTTACGACGGTCAAGACACCGAGTTTAAAGGTTATAGCGAACGCCAAACCGAAGCCACCGTGTTGGCACTCTACAAAGACGGCGAGCAAGTCAACGAATTGAACGAAGGCGACAGCGGCGCAGTCGTCATCGACTTTACCCCGTTCTATGCAGAATCCGGCGGCCAAGTCGGCGACGTCGGCTATATCTTCTCAGGCGAAAACCGCTTTGAAGTACGCGATACCCAAAAAATCAAAGCAGCCGTATTCGGTCAATTCGGCGTACAAACTTCAGGCCGTCTGAAAGTCGGCGACAGCGTTACCGCCAAAGTGGATGACGAAATCCGCAATGCCAATATGCGCAACCACAGCGCGACCCACCTGATGCACAAAGCCCTGCGCGACGTATTGGGCGAACACGTCGAACAAAAAGGCTCTTTGGTTACCGCCGAATCCACCCGTTTCGACATTTCCCATCCCCAAGCAGTCACTGCCGAAGAAATCGCCGAAGTCGAACGCCGCGTCAACGAAGCCGTTTTGGCGAACGTTGCCGTCAACGCCGCCATTATGAGCATGGAAGACGCGCAAAAAACCGGCGCCATGATGCTCTTCGGCGAAAAATACGGCGACGAAGTGCGCGTATTGCAAATGGGCGGTTTCTCTACCGAATTGTGCGGCGGTACACATGTTTCACGCACCGGCGACATCGGCCTCTTCAAAATCATCAGCGAAGGCGGTATTGCCGCAGGCGTGCGCCGTATCGAAGCCATCACCGGCCTGAACGCACTCAAATGGGCGCAAGAGCAAGAGCGTTTGGTTAAAGACATTATTGCCGAAACCAAAGCCCAAACCGAAAAAGACGTACTTGCCAAAATCCAAGCCAACGCCGCAAACGCCAAAGCCTTGGAAAAAGAGTTGGCAAAAGCCAAAGCCGAACTTGCCGTCCACGCAGGTGCCAAACTCTTGGACGATGCAAAAGACTTGGGCGCGGCCAAACTCGTTGCCGCCCAAATCGAAGCCGACGCAGCCGCCCTGCGCGAAATCGTAACCGACCTGACCGGAAAATCCGACAACGCCGTGATTCTTTTAGCGGCAGTAAACGACGGCAAAGTTTCCCTGTGCGCAGGCGTATCCAAAGCCCTGACCGGCAAAGTCAAAGCAGGCGATCTGGTTAAATTTGCAGCCGAACAAGTCGGCGGCAAAGGCGGCGGCCGTCCCGACTTGGCACAGGCAGGGGGCAGCGATGTCGAAAAACTACCCGCCATGATTGATAGCGTGAAAGATTGGGTTAGCGCGAAGCTGGCTTGATGGAGAAAGGCAGCCTGAAAGGGATTCAGGCTGCCTTTTGTGTTAAAGATGCCGTCTGAAAGATATTTTCAGACGGCCTCTGTCAGTTTATTTGGCTTTATACCTACCATTGAATAGCGATTCAGAAGGTATCCAGCCATCTGCCAAATCATCCAACATCTTAATCCAATACTCTAGGCGTTTTTCTGTCGGGACGCTTTCTCCCCAATATTCGACAATTAGAGCATCATCCATTTCCAAAGCAGCTTTTTCAATTTCATGCTCAATCAATTTTAAAGATTTTTCTACATAGTTTCCGCCACGGTAGTCTTCCGCCGAGTTGGCAACGCTGCCCGCACTGAATAAGTCCCGCGCCTGATGACAAAGCACACCGCGATAGGTAATCAGATACAGGACGGCATTATCGTATTTGTGCTTCGCCCTGCCTGAGCAGACAATACGGGGGGAGACTAATGCTGCTTCAGCTCGGAGGCGGATTTTTTCTTCCTGCGGCAGGGAAGTGTAAAGGCGCACTTCCAAAGGCAGATCATGGCTGTCTACTGCGTCAATGTCTTCTATCCACCATAACCGCTCGCCTTCTTTCAGCCTGTTACGGGCATATTTCCGGATATATTCCATTTTTTCATGCATATCCAAATCGGCAAATTCAGCATAGGAAATACCGAAACCCTCAAACAGAGACGGTCGATCAGATTCTATTTCTACCTCAAAGCGCGGAACATGCGATGTGCGGACATGAATTACGCTATCTTCGTAAAGTTGCCATTTCACATCGGGAATGCCCCCCATTTTTCCGAATACCACATAGATATGCTGTACACCGTCAGCTTTGTTTTTCTCTTGGATACTGTTTGCTACGCTGCGCCAAGTATCTTTTAGCGTGAATTTGACTTCTACGCCATATTCCCCTATTGGAACATCGGGGAAAATTTGCGGCACAGGTTCAGGATTGATAACTATGTCAGCATAAGCGGGAATTTTTGCAATGCACAGCGCACGAACTCTGTTTTCAAAAATATCTTGGGATTTGAAAGGTGCGTTTTTTGCCTCTTGCCTCAATACGGTGCAAACCTCGTCTAAAAACTTCTCAAACTCCTTTTTTGTCAGCATAATGCATTACCACTTAAAAATATAAAGTAGTAATTTTATCTTATTTAACAGGGTTATTTAAGTGCCTTACTAACGGCGGCGGCGATGTGCCACCCTAAAACAGGAGGGACGGCGTTGCCAATTTGCCGTTCTGTGGCACGCAATTTTGCCTGGAAAATAAAATTGTCGGGAAACGATTGGATGCGCGCCGCCTCACGCATGGAGATGCGGCGGGGTAATTCGTAATGCCACTGTATGTTTCCATGGCATTCTGCCCTAATAGTGTAGCCCGCCCTTTCGGCATCCAATTTTCGACTACCTTGATCGGGGCTTTTTTCTGCTCTACTCCAAATATGGTTGGCAATTTCGTCTTCTACTTTGTCGGCCAAATCGCCTATAGCCTGTCTAGCTGTTACATAGCTGTTGCTGGTATTTGTTTTTTCAATCTGTATTTCGGGAATTTCAGGTAGCCTTCCAACGATGATAACTCGCTCCCGAGTCTGTGGAACACCGTAATCGGCTGCATTCAGCAAATAGTAATCTACCTGATAACCCAAATTGCGAAAATCTGAAAGCACTGTTTCCAAATCTTTCCGATGATGCTTCATCAGTAGCCCTTTGACATTTTCAGCAACAAATATTTTGGGGCGAACGCGTTCAACAGCAGACAACATGGCTTTATACAGCCCGCTGCGGCTGCCTGAAATACCTGCACCTTTACCATTAATAGAAATATCCTGACAAGGAAAGCCACCGATAATGATGTCTGCGCTAGTGGGTATTTCATCCAAATGCTGCCAAATATCACCATGTACAATGTGATTTCCTAAGTTGTGGCGGTAGGTTCTAACAGCGTGTTCGTCGATTTCGTTCGCCCAAATAATATCAAAATCATGTTTGTCATAAGTACGGTTTAAAAACTCAAAGCCCCCTAGAAAACCCAAATCCATTCCGCCACAACCGCTAAATAAAGAAATAATTTTATATTTTTTTTCGCGGTCTTCTTGCTTTTCCTGTTTGGTCATTAACTCCATACATTTAAGATAAAAAGCATGGGAAAAAGTACCTCTATTTACTTTGTTACAAATTGCATTTGCCGTTTCACTTTCCCCTTGCTCCAAGAATAATTCTGATAATTGTATAAAGCCAATTCCATGCTCATGCATTTTGGCTTTTATGGCATCTCCAGCTAACTTGTTCCAATTTTTTCGTGCAAATTCGGTCATAGTTAATCTTTCAGTCATTCATAAATGACATTATTTTAGCGTTTTTTATAATTTAAGCCAAGATTTAAAATCTACCTTTAGGTTTACAGGCCGTCTGAAAACAAAAATCTCGTTTTCAGACGACCTTTTTCCGCTAAAATCCCCCTACCGTCCAACCCGAAACAAGGAGAACCATCATGCAAGTTCCTACTTCCGCCATCATCAACGGCGAATTTGCCGACAAATACGGCAAACGCGGCAGCAAGCCGTAGCCAGTTGCGTAGGGTGGGCTTCAGCCCACCGTTTCCTCATTTTCGGTCGTTGATTGGCGGGCTGAAGCCCGCCCTACGTTTACCGTCAAAAATGCCGTCTGAACGCTCAAGCCTTCAGACGGCATTTTTTATTTCACACCCTTACAGGTAGAATTTTTCGAGGACTTTCAGGTTGTCATCCAATTTGTACACCAGCGGCTGGCCGGTCGGGATTTCCAAGCCCATGATGTCTTCGTCGGAAATGCCCTCGATGTGTTTTGCCAGCGCGCGCAGGGAGTTGCCGTGCGCCGCCACCAAGACGCGTTTGCCGCTCAAAATCGCGGGGGCGATTTGGTCTTCCCAAAACGGCAATACGCGCTCCAGCGTTACTTTCAGGTTTTCGCCGTCGGGGATAACATCGGCAGGCAGATGGGCATAGCGGCGGTCTTTGTGGGCGGAAAACGCGTCGTCTTTGTCCAAAAGCGGCGGCAGGGTGTCGTAGCTGCGCCGCCAGATGCGGACTTGCTCGTCGCCGTATTTTTCGGCGGTTTGTTTTTTGTCCAGACCTTGCAGTCGGCCGTAGTGGCGTTCGTTCAGCCGCCATGTTTTGATTTGCGGTACGAACAGTTGGTCGGATTCTTCCAAAACGATGTTGCAGGTCTTAATCGCGCGGGTCAGGACGGATGTGAAGGCGATATCGAACTCATAGCCTTTTTCTTTCAGTTTTTTACCGGCGGCGGCGGCCTCGGCAAGCCCCTGCCCGCTCAGTTTCACGTCGCGCCAGCCTGTAAACAGGTTTTTCGCGTTCCATTCGCTTTGTCCGTGGCGGATAAATACCAGTTCCATATCGTCTCCAATCTGTAAAAGTGGGAAAGCCTTATTTATAACATATTTCCACATTGCCCGTATTTGATTCAGATTCAGACACGCGCCCACTATGGTTTGCCGTTTTGATTTACAATAATGTCCTTTGTTTTACATTCCACATACACAATGAATACGCAACCGCACGCTTCCCATACCGATTCCAATACGCTGATGCTCGGCCGGTACGCCGAACGCGCCTATCTCGAATACGCCATGAGCGTGGTTAAAGGCCGTGCGCTGCCTGAAGTTTCAGACGGCCAGAAGCCCGTGCAGCGGCGCATTTTGTTTGCGATGCGCGATATGGGTTTGACGGCGGGCGCAAAGCCGGTGAAATCGGCGCGCGTGGTCGGCGAGATTTTGGGCAAATACCATCCGCACAGCGACAGTTCCGCCTATGAGGCGATGGTGCGCATGGCGCAGGATTTTACCTTGCGCTATCCCTTAATCGACGGCATCGGCAACTTCGGTTCGCGCGACGGCGACGGGGCGGCGGCGATGCGTTACACCGAAGCGCGGCTGACGCCGATTGCGGAATTGCTGTTGTCCGAAATCAATCAGGGGACGGTGGATTTTGTGCCGAACTACGACGGCGCGTTTGACGAACCGCTGCACCTGCCCGCCCGCCTGCCTATGGTGCTGCTCAACGGTGCGTCAGGCATCGCGGTAGGCATGGCGACCGAAATCCCGTCACACAATTTGAACGAAGTCACACAGGCGGCGATTGCACTGTTGAAAAAGCCGACGTTGGAAACCGCCGACCTGATGCAATACATCCCTGCGCCCGATTTTGCCGGCGGCGGTCAAATTATCACGCCGGCGGACGAATTGCGCCGTATTTACGAAACCGGCAAGGGCAGCGTGCGCGTGCGTGCGCGTTACGAAATCGAGAAACTGGCGCGCGGACAGTGGCGCGTGATTGTGACCGAGCTGCCGCCGAACGCCAATTCCGCCAAAATCCTTGCCGAAATCGAAGAACAGACCAACCCGAAACCGAAAGCGGGCAAAAAGCAACTGAACCAAGACCAGCTCAATACCAAAAAGCTGATGCTGGATTTAATCGACCGCGTGCGCGACGAGTCCGACGGCGAACATCCCGTGCGACTGGTGTTCGAGCCGAAATCCAGCCGCATCGATACCGACACCTTCATCAACACGCTGATGGCGCAAACTTCGCTGGAAGGCAATGTGTCTATGAACTTGGTAATGATGGGTTTGGACAACCGCCCCGCGCAAAAAAACCTGAAAACGATTTTGCAGGAATGGCTGGATTTCCGCACCGTTACCGTAACACGCCGTCTGAAATTCCGTTTGAACCAAGTGGAAAAACGGCTGCACATCCTCGAAGGCCGTCTGAAAGTCTTTCTGCACATCGACGAAGTGATTAAAGTCATCCGCGAATCAGACGACCCGAAAGCCGATTTGATGGCGGCGTTCGGGCTGACCGAAATCCAAGCCGAAGACATTTTGGAAATCCGCCTGCGCCAGTTGGCGCGTTTGGAAGGGTTCAAACTCGAAAAAGAATTGAACGAATTGCGCGAAGAACAAGGCCGTCTGAATATCCTTTTGGGCGACGAAAACGAAAAACGCAAGCTGATTATCAAAGAGATGCAGGCGGACATGAAGCAGTTTGGCGACGCGCGCCGCACGCTGGTGGAAGAGGCCGGACGCGCCGTGCTGACGCAAACCACCGCCGACGAACCCATCACACTGATTCTGTCGGAAAAAGGCTGGATACGCAGCCGCGCCGGACACAATCTCGATTTGAGCCAAACCGCGTTCAAAGAAGGCGACCGCCTCAAACAAATCCTCGAAGGCCGCACCGTTTTACCCGTCGTCATTCTCGACTCATTGGGCAGAACCTACACGCTTGATGCCGCCGAAATCCCCGGCGGACGCGGCGATGGCGTGCCGGTTTCCTCCTTAATCGAGTTGCAAAACGGTGCGAAACCTGTTGCGATGTTGACAGGATTGCCGGAACAACATTATTTATTATCAAGCAGCGGCGGCTACGGCTTCATCGCCAAGCTGGGCGACATGGTCGGACGCGTGAAAGCGGGCAAAGTAGTGATGACCGCAGACAGCGGCGAAACCGTCCTGCCGCCGGTTGCGGTTTATGCCTCCTCGTTCATCAACCCCGACTGCAAAATCATTGCCGCCACCGATCAAAACCGCGCCCTCGCCTTCCCCATCGGCGAATTGAAAATTATGGCGAAAGGCAAAGGGCTGCAAATCATCGGATTGAACGCCGGCGAATCGATGACGCATACCGCCGTTTCTTCCGAGCCGGAAATCCTGATTGAAAGCGAAGGCAGGCGCGGCGCGGCGCACAAAGACCGCATCCCCGTTTCCCTGCTTGAAGCAAAACGCGGCAAAAAAGGCAGACTATTACCCATATCGGGCAGCCTGAAACAGCTTTCTTCCCCGAAATAAACCCGGTTCCGCACATATTATGGTGATTTCCAACCCCCGCGAACTTGAAAAACTCAAAGACCGGATTCCCAATCTGATCAACATCATCCGCGTCGCCATCGTTTTCCCGCTGATGATTATGCACATCCTCGGGCTGGAAACCGGCAGCCGTGCGAACCTGCACACTTCGTGGACGGCGTGGGCGTTTTATGTTTGGCTCGCCATTGCCTGCTGGCTGATTTTCTTTTCCATCATCCATCCGCATTGGCAATGGCAGTCGCTGAAAATGCCGCGTTTCAGCGCAGTGGCGGACATCACGATGATCGGCGTGCTGACCTACCTGTTCGGCGGCATCGATTCCGGCTTCGGCATCCTGATCCTGCCCTTCGTCGTCTGCTCCTGCCTGCTCAGCTACGGGCGTTACCCCCTGCTCTATTCCAGCTACGCCGCCATCCTGCTGATATTCAACGCCATTGCCGACGGCAATATCGGCAAATACCCGCTCATATCGGATACCCGTACCGCCTCGGCAACCTTCATCCTCGTCGCCGCCTCCTATCTTTCCGCCATCTTCACTTCCCTGTCGGTCAAATACATCGACAGCGCCGGCCAACTGGCCCGCGACAACCACCTCGCCTACCGGCGCATCAAAGGCTTGAGCCAAACCGTACTCGAACGCGTTCAGGAAGCCGTCGTCGTCATCAATACCGAAGGGCTGGCGGTGCTGTTCAACCGGAAGGCGAAAGACCTTTTCCCCGCGCTCGAAATCGGACGGCGCGCCGGCCTGTCCGATTCTGCCGCCGAACTGTGGAATCAAGCCTCTCCGCACAATTTCGAATACGTCCTCGGCACACCCGGCCTGAACGCCGGCATCCGCGCCGTTCCGGTCAACAAAGGGCCGGACAAGCTGCTCATCCTCTACATCCGCCCGCAAAGCGAAATTCAGGCGGAAGCCCTGTCCGTCAAACTTGCCGCGCTCGGACAACTGACCGCCAACCTCGCCCACGAAATCCGCAATCCGATGTCCGCCATCCGCCACGCAAACGACCTGCTGCGCGAAAATATGGAAGCGGGGGCGGCAGATCCGTTCAACGCCAAATTGTGCAAAATCATCGACGGCAACGTCTGCCGCATCGACAAAATGCTCGAAGACATTTCCTCGTTCAACAAGCGCAACAAAACCGAACGCGAAACCATCGGCCTGATACCGTTTTGGGAAGAATTCAAACAAGAGTTCCTGCTCGGACATCCCGATGCCGCCGGCTGCATCCGTCCGGATATTCAGGGCGGCAGCCCGACCGCCTATTTCGATCCCGCCCACCTGCGGCAAATTATGTGGAACCTCGCCAACAACGCGTGGCGGCACAGCCGCAAACAGCCCGGCTCGATTTCCGTCACCATCCGCCCCGCGCAAAAAAACACCGTCTGCATCCTTTTTGCCGACGACGGCGGCGGCGTGCCGCCCGAAGTGCAGGAACACCTGTTCGAACCCTTTTACACCACGGCAGAAAACGGCACCGGCCTCGGGCTGTATGTCGCCCGCGAACTGGCACACGCCAACTTCGGCGATTTGACCTACCTGCCCGAAGCCAAATGTTTCGAACTCACATTACCGGAAAAAAGCAATGACTGAACTGCAACACCCCGTCCTCGTCGTCGATGACGAAACCGACATCCTCGACCTTATGGAAATGACCCTGATGAAAATGGGGTTGCGCGTCCATACCGCGTCAGGCGTTACCGAAGCCAAAAACAAGCTCGACAACCAACGCTATTCGCTCGTCCTGACCGATATGCGTATGCCCGACGGCTCGGGGCTGGAGGTTGTCCAACACATCAACAGCCGTGCACTCGACATCCCGATTGCCGTCATCACCGCCTTCGGCAATGCCGATCAGGCACAGGAAGCGTTGCGTTGCGGCGCATTCGACTACATCCAAAAACCCATCACCCTCGCCCGGCTGCGTTCCCTCGTCAAATCGGCAATTTCCGTTTCCGAAAACCAAAACAAGATTCCCGAACCGCCCGTTCAGACGGCATCCCCCGTTTCTTCCCCCATGCCGTCTGAAGCCCCGAAACCTGCAAACGCGATACCGACGGCACCGCCCGTTTCCGCCGCCCTTCCCTATGCGGAACCCGATATGCCCCGCCTGCTCGGCAGCTCTCCGCAGATGCTCGAAGTCCGCCACCTCATCCGCCGCCTCGCGCCCGGCAAAGTACCCGTCTATATCTCCGGCGAATCCGGTACAGGTAAGGAACAGGCGGCGCGCACCATACACGAACTGTCCGACCGCGCGGACAAACCCTTCGTCGCCGTCAACTGCGGTGCGATTCCCGAAAACCTGATGGAAAGCGAATTTTTCGGCTACCGCAAAGGCAGCTTTACCGGTGCCGACAAAGACCACGACGGCTTCTTCCGCCACGCCGACGGCGGCACTTTATTTTTGGACGAAGTCGCCGACCTGCCCCTTTCCATGCAGGTCAAACTCCTGCGTGCGATTCAAGAAAAAGCCGTGCGCCGCATCGGCGATACGGCCGAGCAGCCCGTCGATGTCCGCATCGTCTGCGCCACCCACAAAAACCTCGAAGCCCTTGTCGAAAGCGGCGCATTCCGCCAAGACCTGTATTACCGCCTCAATGTCGTCAGCCTCAATATGCCGTCCCTGCGTGAAATGCGCGAAGATTTGAAGCTGCTCATCCCCTACCTCCTGTACAAACACAGCCACAACAACCGGCCTTACACACTCTCCCCCGCCGCGCAACAGATGCTCCTGAATTACAGTTATCCGGGCAATTTCCGCGAACTCGAAAACATCCTCGAACGCGCCGTCGCCCTGTGCGTCGGACATACCGTGCAAATCGACGACCTGCAAATCCAAGATGTGCGCCACAAACCCGTCCGGACGGAAACCGCCGACCCCGTTGCCGATACCTTGCCGTCTGAAACAGCCGCCGCACCGTCCCGCCTCCTGCCGTTCGACCCCGATACCATGCAGATACAGGACTACCTCGACCAAATCGAACGCGACATCATCGAACAAACCCTCAAACAAACCGAAGGCAACCGCACGCAGGCCGCCAAACGCTTGGGCATCAGCTTCCGTTCGATGCGCTACCGTATGGAACGCCTCAACATCGGCTGACGGCAAAACCCTATACGGCAACACCGGCAAAACCCCGAAAAAATGCCGTCTGAAAGGGCACGGGAAAGCGGGTTTGCCCCACGCCCGAACGGACACAAAACACTATGACCGACATCCTCATTGACGACACCGCCACCGAAACCGTCCGCACCCTGATACGGGCATTCCCCCTCGCGCCCGTTTCCCGGCCGCCCGAACAAGGCAGCTACCTCCTTGCCGAGCACGATACCGTCAGCCTCAGGCTTGTCGGGGAAAAGGGCGGCGTTACCGTCGATTTTGCCTCGGGAGCCGCACAATACCGGCGCACAAAAGGCGGAGGCGAACTCATCGCCAAAGCCGTCAACCACACCGCGCACCCCACCGTTTGGGATGCGACCGCCGGATTGGGGCGCGACAGCTTCGTCCTCGCCTCGCTCGGACTGTCCGTTACCGCCTTCGAGCAGCATCCCGCCGTCGCCTGCCTGCTTTCAGACGGCATCCGCCGCGCCCTCCTCAATCCCGAAACGCAAGACACCGCCGCGCGCATCAACCTCCATTTCGGCAATGCCGCCGAACAGATGCCCCCCCTTGTTCAAACACAAGGCAAACCCGACATCGTCTATCTCGACCCGATGTATCCCGAACGCCGCAAAAGTGCCGCCGTCAAAAAAGAAATGGCCTACTTCCACCGACTTATCGGCGAAGCGCAAGATGAAGCGGCACTCCTGCATACCGCATGCCGAACGGCAAAAAAACGCGTCGTCGTCAAACGCCCGCGCCTCGGCGAACACCTTGCCGGACAAGCTCCTGCCTACCAATACACCGGCAAAAGCACCCGCTTCGACGTTTACCTGCCCTACGGAGCGGACAAGGGATAACGCCCATAAAACAAGACACCGAAAAATTTGCCGTTCTTATGCAAACGAGAAACCGGTTTTTGCGTTTCGACTGTTTTGGATAAGTCATCACACCTTAAAGTTTGTCATTCCCACGGAAGTGGGAATCCGATTCGTTCAGTTTTAGTTGTTTTCGAGTTTTAGGCAACTTCCAAACCGTCATTCCCACGGAAGTGGGAATCTAGAAATGAAAAGCAACAGGAATTTATCGTAAATGACTGAAACCGAACGGACTAGATTCCCGCCTGCGCGGGAATGACGAGGTTTCAGATTGCTGTTTTTAAGTTGCTGTTTCGGATTGCTGTTTTTTATGGAAATGACGAGGTTTTAGATTGCGGGAATTTATCCGCTCCTCCGTCATTCCCACGGAAGTGGGAATCTAGAAATGAAAGGCAACAGGAATTTGTCGGAAATGACCGAAACCGAACGGACTAGATTCCCGCCTGCGCGGGAATGACGGGGCGGTAGGATGCCGTCTGAAATTCCGTCATTCCCGTGAAAACAGGAATCTAGAACTTCTGATTTTTCAGACGACTTTTGAACATTGCCGCTACCCAATGATCTGGATTCCCGCCTGCGCGGGAATGACGATGTAAAATTATCCGGGATTCAAAAAGACAGGCTTTCGCGTCCGTGGGAATGACTGCGGAAAGACGATTTTTATAGTGGATTAACAAAAATCAGGACAAGGCGACGAAGCCGCAGACAGTACAGATAGTACGGAACCGATTCACTTGGTGCTTCAGCACCTTAGAGAATCGTTCTCTTTGAGCTAAGGCGAGGCAACGCCGTACTGGTTTTTGTTAATCCACTATATTTTATCATAAAAATCAGTACCTTAATCATTGGCGGTTAAATCAAACTTTTAGGGTGCAGATTACTTTTTATGATTTCAGACGGCATTTTGACAGGCGGCAAACCTATTTCGGCAATACCAAAAACTTAATCAATAACTCTTTGAACACAAAACCGAACACGCCCAAGCCCAAGACCAAAAACAAAATGGCGATGCCGAATTTGCCCGCTTTAGACTCCTTGCCCAAATTCCAAACGATAAAACCTAAAAAAATAATCAAACCGGTCAGGCAGATTTTCAACGCCCAATCGGCAAAAACCGCTTCATCCATATTTTTTCCTATTGTTGATGTGTATGCCATATGAGATAACGGTTTCAGACGGCATTTGCCGTGTTTCCCTGCCAATGCCGTCTGAAACACGCAATCAGCGTGCGAGTGCCTGTTTCAAATCATCGACGAGGTCGTCAACATATTCCAAACCGACCGACAGGCGCACCAGTCCGGGGCGGATACCGGCGGCGAGTTTTTCTTCGGGCTGCATCCTGCCGTGCGTGGTTGTCCACGGGTGGGTAATGGTCGAGCGCACGTCGCCGAGGTTGGCGGTGCGGGAAAAGAGTTCCACACCGTCCACAACTTTCCACGCCGCTTCTTGATCGGCAACTTCAAAGCCGATGACGATGCCGCCGCCGTTTTGCTGTTTGCGGATAAGCTCTGCCTGCGGATGGTCGGGCAATCCGGTGTAGTACACGGCTTGAACCTGCGGCTGCGCTTGCAGCCATTGTGCGATTTTCAGGGCGTTGTCGAACTGTTTTTCCATACGCAGCGACAGGGTTTCCACGCCGCTCAACAACTGCCATGCGTTAAACGGCGACATCGCCAGCCCGCAAGAGTTGCAGTAAACGGCAACCTGCGCCATCAGCTCTTCCGAACCCGCCAACACGCCGCCCATCACGCGCCCGTGTCCGTCTATGGCTTTGGTTGCGGAAGAAACGGAAATATCCGCGCCGTGTTTCAAAGGCTGAGAGCCGACGGGCGACAGCAGGCTGTTGTCCACCACCAAAAGCGCGCCGATGCTGTGCGCCAATTCCGCCAAAGCTTCCAAGTCGGCCACTTCGCCCAAGGGGTTGGACGGCGTTTCCAAAAACAGCAGTTTGGTATTAGCTTTGACGGCGGCTTTCCATTCGTTTATATCGGTCGGCGAAACGTGGCTCACTTCGATGCCGAATTTGGTAACGATGTTATTGATAAAGCCGACGGTCGTGCCGAACAGGCTGCGGCTGGAAACCACGTGGTCGCCCGCCTGCAGGAAGGTGAAAAACGCCGCCTGAATCGCGGACATACCCGTCGAAGTGGCGACCGCGCGTTCCGCACCTTCCAAAGCGGCGATGCGTTTTTCAAAGGCGGCGGTGGTCGGGTTGGCGGTACGGGTATAAGTGAAGCCTTTGATTTTTTTTGAAAACAAATCGGCGGCGTGTTGGGCGTTGTCCCACATGAAGCTGCTGGTCAGGAACAAGGCCTGATTGTGTTCGCGGTATCCGGTTTGTTCTTTGCCGCCGCGTATGGCGAGCGTTTGCGGATGGAGTTTTTTGCTCATCGGTAATTCCTCGGTTTTGTCCGTTCGGCAACGGGGCGCGCGCCCGTTGTTTAATTTGTTAATATTTTGCGCCCGTTCCGTGCGCCTTTCAAGTCGGATGAGAATGTAAATGCCGTCTGAAACGGCTTTCAGACGGCATGGCAATCAGCGTTTGTATTTTAATTCGTACTTGATGTCGTTGAGGATTTTGCGGACATCGTGTTCCAACACGTCTTCGACTACCGCACCCGCCTGCTCGTGCAGCATTTGCTGGAGCTGATAAGTAAAGAGTGCCATCTGCTTTTGCACCGCCGTTCGGATGATGCCGTTGACGGTATCGGTCAGATGCGGGCGCAGGCGTTTGATCAGCCGCTCGGTCAGCTCCTGTTCGGACAGGCAGAACACTTCACGCCGGTTGACGGCTTTCGGGTTCAGGATATTGATTTGGACGGGCATCAACGCCTCTTCCGCACCGCCTTCGCCGTTTTCCGCAACCCCGTCTGCCGCCGTACCCGATTCTGCCGCATCGGCGTTTTCCCCGCCTTCAATCTGTCCGGTTTCAAATTCGACACTGTCTTTTTTGGCATCAAACCGGATTTTACGTCGCGATTCGATGTGTTTTTCCGAAACCGACATTTGCAGGGAAGCCTGCGCGTTGAGCCAGTTTTCCTGAAGAATAACCATCGGGTCGGTTTCGATTTCTTCCCCGCAATCGGCAACGGCGGCATTGTGCTCCTCCTGCCATTTCTTCAGATACGCCTTTAACACACGGTTTCGGCTTGCATCGTCCAATTTCGGCGCGGGCGAACCCTTTGCCGCTTCGGAAGTTTGAACCGGCGGCACACGGTCGGGCGCGGTATTCATACGGCGCGTCCGGCGCAGGTTTTCCAGGCGTTTTTCCCAATTCGGCTCTTTATCCTGATTGTTCGTATCCATTTTTTCGGCTTCCGGTCCTTAATCTTTGCAGGCAGACAAACCCGCGCATAAAGCGCGGTTTGATATAATGATGCATTTTAACAGATTCGCGAGGATACATCATGGGCAGCATCGAACAGCGTTTGGAATATCTGGAGGAGGCAAACGACGTGCTGCGTATGCAGAACCACGTCCTGTCCACCGCATTCAAAGCCTTAATCCGCGCTCTTCCCGCAGACACCGCCGAAATCGCGGTCGAGTCGATTCAGCTTGCATTTGAAGACGCTTTGGCGGAATTGAGCTATGAGGACAGCCCGCATACGGATTTGTTCCACGACGTTACTTATGCGTTTTTCCGTGAAAAAGAACGTTAATTTTATGTTAAACTGATTTTTTAGGCTTTTTGATTACCGAAAGGAATTTTGATGAATATGAAAAAATGGATTGCCGCCGCCCTTGCCTGTTCCGCACTCGCGCTGTCTGCCTGCGGCGGTCAGGGTAAAGATGCCGCCGCGCCTGCCGCCAACCCTGACAAAGTGTACCGCGTGGCTTCCAACGCCGAGTTTGCCCCCTTTGAATCTTTAGACTCAAAAGGCAATGTCGAAGGCTTCGACGTGGATTTGATGAACGCGATGGCGAAGGCGGGCAATTTTAAAATCGAATTCAAACACCAGCCGTGGGACAGCCTTTTCCCCGCCTTGAACAACGGCGATGCGGACGTTGTGATGTCGGGCGTAACCATTACCGACGACCGCAAACAGTCTATGGACTTCAGCGACCCGTATTTTGAAATCACCCAAGTCGTCCTCGTTCCGAAAGGCAAAAAAGTATCTTCTTCCGACGATTTGAAAAACATGAACAAAGTCGGCGTAGTAACCGGCTACACGGGCGATTTCTCCGTATCCAAACTCTTGGGCAACGACAATCCGAAAATCGCGCGCTTTGAAAACGTTCCCCTGATTATCAAAGAACTGGAAAACGGCGGCCTGGATTCCGTGGTCAGCGACAGCGCGGTCATTGCCAATTATGTGAAAAACAACCCGGCCAAAGGGATGGACTTCGTTATCCTGCCCGACTTCACCACCGAACACTACGGCATCGCGGTACGCAAAGGCGACGGGGAAACCTTAAAAGTAATGAACGATGCGTTGAAAAAAGTACGCGAAAGCGGCGAATACGACAAAATCTACGCCAAATATTTTGCAAAAGAAGGCGGACAGGCCGCAAAATAAGCCCGCCCGTCCGAACAAAATGCCGTCTGAAGCCCTTTCAGACGGCATTTTTTATTGTCTGTGCCGTTTTGTGCCGGGACGGCAATGTCTATTGCAGCACGGCATTCTTGTGCCGCCATTTGGGTTTTCAGACGGCATCGGGGGCTTCAGACGGCATTGTCCCACCGCCGTCATTCCCGCGAAAGCGGGAATCTAGTGTGTTCGGTTTCGTTTTTTTTGGGGGTTTCGGGTAATTTCCAAATCGTCATTCCCGCGCAGGCGGGAATCCAGTCCTTAGAACAACAGCAATATTCAAAAATTATCTGAAAGTTTGAGGTTCTAGATTCCCGCTTTCGCGGGAATGACGGAAGGTTGCGGGAATGACGAAAAGTTGCGGACAGCAGGGGGAATGATGGAGCTTCAGACGGCATCAAATGCCTTGTCGGGCTTCAGACGGCATCGCCACCCGCCGCCGTCATTCCCGCGAAAGCGGGAATCTAGTGTGTTCGGTTTCGGTTTTTTTTTGGGGTTTCGGGTAATTCCCAAATCGAGACCTTTGCAAAATCCCCCAAAATCCCCTAAATTCCCACCAAGACATTTAGGGGATTTCCCATGAGCACCTTCTTCCGGCAAACCGCACAAGCCATGATTGCCAAACACATCGGCCGCTTCCCGCTATTGAAGTTGGACCAGGTGATTGATTGGCAGCCGATCGAACAGTACCTGAACCGTCAAAAAACCCGTTACCTTAGAGACCACCGCGGCCGTCCCGCCTATCCGCTGCTGTCCATG
>NZ_CAUJAJ010000013.1 GCF_962747995.1 Neisseria viridiae
TCTGGGCCCGCCGCATCCGAAGCCGTCCCTCAAACCGGTGAAACAGAATGGAAACAGGACACCGAAGCCGCCGCCGTCCGCAGCGGCGACAAAGTCTTTTTCGCCGGCGACTCGCTGATGCAGGGCGTTGCCCCCTTCGTGCAAAAAAGCCTGAAACAGCAATACGGCATCGAATCCGTCAACCTCAGCAAACAAAGCACGGGGCTTTCCTACCCCTCATTCTTCGACTGGCCGAAAACGATTGAAGAAACCCTAAAAAAACATCCCGAAATCAGCGTGCTCGCCGTCTTCCTCGGCCCGAACGACCCGTGGGATTTCCCCGTCGGCAAGCAATACCTCAAATTCGCTTCCGACGAATGGGCGCAAGAATACCTGAAACGCGTCGACCGCATCCTCGAAGCCGCCCGCGCGCACCACGTCCAAGTCGTCTGGCTCGGCATCCCCTACATGAAAAAAGCCAAGCTCGACGGGCAGATGCGCTACCTCGACAAACTGCTTTCGGAACATTTGGAAGGTAAAATCATCCTGATTCCCACCGCGCATACCCTGAGCGGCGGGGAAGACCGCTACACCGACTCCGTCAACGTCAACGGCAAACCCGTCCGCTACCGCAGCAAGGACGGCATACACTTTACCGCCGAAGGGCAAAAACTGCTGGCGGCAAAAATAATGGAAAAAATCGTTTTTGAACCAAGTACGCAACCATCAAGTACACAGCCATGAACCCCAAACACCTCATCGCATTTTCCGCCCTGTTCGCCGCCACGCAGGCAGAAGCCCTGCCCGTCGCCTCCGTCAGCCTCGACACCGTTACCGTTTCCCCGTCCGCCCCCTACACCGATACAAACGGGCTGCTGACCGACTACGGCAACGCCGCCGCCTCGCCTTGGATGAAAAAACTCCGATCCGTCGCACAAGGCAGCGGCGAGACCTTCCGCATCCTGCAAATCGGCGACTCGCACACCGCCGGCGACTTCTTTACCGACAGCCTCCGCAAACGCCTGCAAAAAACTTGGGGCGACGGCGGCATAGGCTGGGTTTACCCCGCCAACGTCAAAGGGCAGCGCATGGCGGCCGTCCGCTACAGCGGCAACTGGCAAAGCCTCACCAGCAGGAACAATACCGGAGACTTCCCGCTCGGCGGCATCCTTGCCCGGACAGGCGACAACGGCAGCATGACCCTGAGCGCATCGGACGGTAAGACCGGCAAGCAGCGCGTTTCCCTGTTTGCCAAACCCCTGCTTGCCGAACAAACCCTGACCGTCAACGGCAACACCGTCTCCGCCAACGGCGGCGGCTGGCAGGTACTGGATACGGGCGCGGCACTGCCCCTGACCATACACACCGAAATGCCGTGGGACATCGGCTTCATCAACATCGAAAATCCCGCCGGCGGCATTACCGTTTCCGCGATGGGCATCAACGGCGCACAATTGTCCCAATGGTCGAAATGGCGTACCGACCGTATGAACGACCTCGCCCAAACCGGTGCCGATTTGGTTATCCTTTCCTACGGCACCAACGAAGCCTTCAACAACAACATCGACATTGCCGACACCGAACAAAAATGGCTGGATACCGTCCGCCAAATCCAAGACAGCCTGCCTGCCGCCGGTATCCTCATCCTCGGCGCGCCCGAATCCCTGAAAAACACGCTCGGCGTATGCGGCACGCGCCCCGCCCGCCTGACCGAAGTCCAACAGATGCAGCGGCGCGTCGCCCGTCAGGGGCAGACGATGTTCTGGTCTTGGCAAAACGCGATGGGCGGCGTTTGCAGTATGAAAAACTGGCTCAATCACGGATGGGCCGCCAAAGACGGCGTACACTTCTCCGCCAAAGGCTACCAACGGTCGGCGGAAATGCTTGCCGACAGCCTCGAAGAACTCGTCCGCTCCGCCGCAATCAGGCAATAATCGGACAGGGTTCGGACGGTATTTCCACAACAGGGGGATGCCGTCTGAAACGCATACCTTCACATTGCTTCAGACGGCATTCGCCTCAGACATCGGAAGGACGGGGGCGAACCTCCGGCATACGGCGCAAAGGCGGCGTTCGATATGCCGTCTGAAGGCAAAGATGATAAACTGCCGCCTTCCGTTTTCAGACGGCATATTGTTTTCAAATAAGGGCGTTCGCCGTCCGCAACCATAAAGGAAGTTTCATGAACCGGACTTATGCCAATTTCTACGAAATGCTCGCCGCCGCCTGCCGCAAAAACGGCAACGGCACGGCAGTGTTCGACGGCAAGGAAAAAACCGCCTACCGCGCGCTCAAGCAGGAAGCCGAAGCCGTTGCGGCGTATCTGCAAAATATCGGCGTGAAGTTCGGCGACACGGTCGCGCTGGCGGTTTCCAATTCCACAGAATTTATTACCGCCTATTTCGCCGTGTCCGCCATCGGCGCGGTCGCCGTGCCGATGAACACATTTTTGAAAAACAGCGAATACGCGTATATCCTGAACGACTGTAAGGCGCGCTTCCTGTTCGCCTCGGCCGGCCTGTCCAAAGAATTGGCGGGCTTGAAGGTGCAAACGCCCGTCGAAAAAATCATTTGGACAGGCCAAAGCCGGCCGGCCGGCGAAACGGCGGAAGGCGATGCCTTTTTTGAAGACGTGCGCCGCTTCCCTGAAAAACCCGACTTGGGCCGCCAACCCCGAATAAATGATTTGGCACACATCATCTACACCTCCGGCACGACGGGGCATCCCAAAGGTGCGCTAATCAGTTACGCCAACCTGTTCGCCAACCTGAACGGCATCGAACGCATCTTTAAAATCTCCAAGCGCGACCGCTTTATCGTTTTCCTGCCGATGTTCCACAGCTTCACGCTGACGGCTATGGTGCTGCTGCCGATTTATATGGCGTGTTCGATTATTTTGGTCAAATCCGTTTTTCCGTTTTCCAACGTTTTGAAACAGGCCCTGCTCAAACGCGCGACCGTGTTTTTGGGCGTGCCCGCGATTTACACCGCGATGAGCAAGGCGAAAATCCCCTGGTATTTCAGATGGTTCAACCGCATCCGCCTGTTTATCAGCGGCGGCGCGCCTTTGGCGGAACAAACCATCCTCGATTTTAAAGCCAAGTTCCCCCGCGCCAAATTGCTGGAAGGCTACGGACTGAGCGAAGCCTCGCCCGTTGTCGCCGTCAATACGCCCGAACGGCAAAAAGCCCGCAGCGTCGGCATCCCCCTGCCCGGTTTGGAAGTCAAAGCCGTCGATGAAGAATTGGTCGAAGTGCCGCGCGGCGAAGTGGGCGAACTGATCGTCAGGGGCGGTTCGGTGATGCGGGGCTACCTCAATATGCCTGCCGCCACCGATGAAACCATCGTCAACGGCTGGTTGAAAACGGGCGATTTCGTTACCATAGACGATGACGGCTTTATCTTTATCGTCGACCGCAAAAAAGATTTGATTATTTCCAAAGGTCAAAATGTCTATCCGCGCGAGATCGAAGAGGAAATCTACAAACTCGATGCCGTCGAAGCCGCCGCCGTCATCGGCGTGAAAGACCGTTATGCCGACGAGGAAATCGTCGCCTTCGTCCAATTGAAGGAAGGTATGAATCTGGGCGAGGACGAAATCCGCCGCCACCTGCGTACCGTGCTGGCAAATTTCAAAATCCCCAAACAGATCCACTTTAAAGACGCGCTGCCGCGCAACGCTACGGGCAAAGTATTGAAACGGGTGCTGAAGGAGCAGTTTGAAGGAAACAAATGAACGCCGTGCCGTCCGAAGCCCCGTCCGGCAAAAAAAATGCGGTGAATCTGATTCACCGCATTTTTTTGGCAAACGCCGGAGAAAAGGCATTTACTCTGCCAATTCCACCTGCTCGTGCGCCATCAGTTCCTGACCGACATCATCCAACAACATCAAATAACGTTCGTAATTTTTCAAAATGTCGGCAATCAGCTCGTCCTTGTTCATATACTGCACATCATACCCGACGCGCCCGTCGAAAAAATAAGCGTAGGGTTTGTAAGTTGTCTGATGCAGGATATGCGGCAGCTTGCCGTCGTTAATCAACTGGTCGGATACATCCTGCCCGACAGACTTAATCCCGTACATAAAATCGCGCATCGTCTCTTTCCGAATGACGAACTCGATTGCGGGCTCGTCCTGATGAAACATCTTATCGACCCGGACGCTCAAGCCGTATTCTTCCGAAAGCTCCCGTTGCAACTCGTGCATAGCGGGCGATGCGGTATGTTTGAGGAATTTTAAAATATCCTGCTCCTGCGTCTGGCTCATTATCCGCACCAGCCGTTCTTTCCACTTGCCGCCCGTCCAAAATACACTGGTAGGGTTAACCCGGGTCTCAAAATATTTCTTATCCGCACTCAAGCCTTTCCACAGGCTGAAACACATTATCAGCATCAGTAAGGCAAACGGCAGGGAAACAATCAGGGTCATAGACTGCAGGTTGCCGAGTCCGCCCGAGCGCATCAGCAAAACGGCAACGGCAGACATCAGCACGCCCCACATAACCGCCTGCCACCGTGGCGCGCTCAAGCCTTTGTCCCGAGAGGTAATATTGTTCAGGACATAAATCCCAGAATCGGCAGAAGTTACAAAAAACAGGGAAATGACCAGCAGGCTGACGATGCTCGTCAATTCGGGCAGGGGGAGGTAATTAAAGAATTTAAAAAGCAGCGTTTCCGGAGAGGAGGTCATCTTTTCGAGCATTCCCCCCGCAACCCCGTCATTCAGCCAAATCGCCGTATTGCCGAAGACGGTAAACCACAAAACGCCGAACAGGCCGGGGATGAGCAAAACCCCGAAGACAAACTCGCGGATGGTGCGCCCCTTTGAAATGCGCGCGATAAACAAACCCACAAACGGCGCCCAAGAACACCACCACGCCCAATAAAGCACCGTCCAAGATTCAAACCACGGCTTGTGTTCCCGTTCGTACGCATAAGTTTTAAAACTGAGGCGCACCAGATTTTCGAGGTAGTTCCCTATGTTGTCGCCGAATGCCGACAACAGGTAAACAGTGGGGCCCGCCGCCAAAACAAAAAACAGCAGCAAAAACGCAAGGCCCAGGTTCAACTCGCTCAACACCTTCACGCCCTTCCCCACCCCGGATATTGCCGAAACGACGGCGAGGGACATGACGGCGGCGATAATCAAAACCTGCACGCTGAAGCTGTTTTCGGCAATCCAGCCCATTTCCTGCAATCCGGCGCCCAGTTGCGAAGCCCCGAACCCCAATGTGGTGATGATGCCGAAAAAAGTAGCAAGCAACGCCATAATATCAATGGCATCGCCGAACCTTCCGGAAATTTTTTCTTTCAACAGGGGGTAAAAACAAGAACGCAGGGCAAGCGGCAGCTTGTAGCGGAAACCGAAATAAGCCAAAGCCAATGCAATCGTACCGTACACCGACCAGGCGTGAACGCCCCAATGGAACACCGTGTGCAGCAATGCCTGCTGCTGCCTGTGTTCCGGCGCGCCGGCCGTAATGTCCGAAAAATAATGCATCAACGGTTCTGCCACGCCGAAAAACATCAGGCCCACGCCCATCCCGGCCGCAAACAGCATCGCCAGCCACGACAGGAAGCCGAATTCCGGCACATCTTCATCCCGTCCGAGCCTGATGTTTCCCAAACTGCTGACCGAGAGTATCAGCAGGAAACCCAGAAAAATGGAAAACGTTAAAACATAAAACCAGCTGAACTCGGTAAAAATGATTTCTTTTGCCCGATCGAGCCACATCTGCACCTGATCCGGCACGGTTAAAACCAATACCACCAAAACACACACGAAAAACAAAGTCGTCAAAATAACCATCGGATTAAATGACGTTCGGCTTTCTATAAATTCAGACAGGGACAAACCTTCTCACTCCTTTGTTAAAAACAGACAAACCCGGTCATCAGGCAAAGCGGTCAAAACCTGCCGGCAAAATACCGGCTTCCGGATGACGAAATGCACAAACCGGCCGAAATTGTTATAATCGAAAAAATTAAAAATCAATACGGATTACTCTATCAGATTGATTTATCGATATTTATTATATCATTAATATAGTTTGATTTCAAACCGGCGGAAAATGCGCCGCCCGCCGCAGGCGTGCCCTCCCCGCCATCGGGGCGTTTAACGCCGGATTGCCGATGCGGTACAATGGCTGATATGAAGAAAATTACCCCTCAAAACCTGCGCCCCCTGCTTTCGGAAAGCCTCGGACATACCGATTTTGTCAACGTCCTCAACGCATTGATTAAATTTTTGCGCCGTGGCGGCAAAAAATACGCAGGGGAGCGTTTCGACCTGATCATCGACACATTCAAACAAAACAGGGAATTGCTGTCCCGCTTCAGCCGGTGTTTTTACATCTGGCTCGCGCAAATACACATTTATCCGGCACTTATCAAACTCGGCATCTTCTCACGCCACAGCTTTGCCCGGGAAATGGGCATACGCATCTACGAACGCTTCAGCCCGTCATATAAAGATTTTGCCAACTTGGGCGAAGTCTTCCTTTATCTTTTCCATTCCGAAAACGACGACAAATGGCTGCAAACGCTCAATATCCGCCAATGGCTGGTTTTATACGAACTCATCCGGAGCCACGCCGAACCGTCCAAATTGCAGACGGCAGGCATCCGCCTTGCCGATGCCCGTTTGCGCGCCATCGAAATGCTGTCTGTCTGGACGGCATCCGAAGCCATCGAACCCGACCTCATCCGCATCTCCCCGCGCCTGCTGGAAGCCGATTCTTCCTTCGTCGCCCTCCAGCGCGAAACCGCCAAACTGGTCGAACACTACCGCAACGGCACCGCGCCTTACGACACCGCCCACCTCGAAGTGATGTTCGACCAATGTTTCAGCCAGATTGACTATTTGCGCCGCAAAGGGACGGGTGCCGGCTCCGGTTCGTCGGTCAAAGTCGCCCACCTGCTCGAACGGCTCCGGCAGACCGTAGGCCGTCTGAAGCTGCTCACCGACATCCAAACCGGTGCCGGCAACAGCAACCGCCTGACCATCGCCCTGATGAACTCCCTCATCTACGCGGCGGTCGAACAATACAGCACCCGCCACCTGCGCCGCAGCAGCATCCGTATGCTTGCCCGCAGCATTACCGAAAACAAAAGCCACCACGGCGAACACTACATCACCCGCAACCGCAAAGAATATTTCAAAATGTTCTACTCGGCGGCAGGCGGCGGCATCATCATCGCCCTGATGGCGTTGCTCAAAATCCGCATCGGCACACTCGGCCTCAGCCCCTTCCTCGCCTCCTTGTCGGCGGGGTTCAACTACGGCATCGGCTTTATGATTATCCATATACTGCACTGCACCGTCGCCACCAAACAGCCCGCGATGACTGCCGCCAGCTTTGCCGAACAGGTCGATCTCAACGAAGGTGGCAAAGCGGTGGACAACAAACTCGCCAAGCTCCTCATCGACGTATGCCGCTCCCAAAGCGTCGCTGTCTTCGGCAACGTTTCCATCGCCATCCTTTTGGCGTGCGCCATATCGTTCGGCTATGCCCATCTGTACCGGCAGCCCATACTCGATGCCCACACCGCCGCCTACCAGTTCAAATCCATAGACATCATCGCTTACCCGACGCTGTGGTATGCCGCCATTGCAGGCCTGTGGCTGTTCTGCTCCGGCATCATCGCAGGTTTTTTCGACAACCGCGCCGACTACCTCAACCTGCGCCAACGCCTGCCCTTCAACCCCTTGCTGCGTAAAATCATGCGCCCCGGCCCCCGCCGCGTCCTCGCCGCCTATATCCACAAACACTACGGCTCGCTGGCAGGCAACTTCATTTTCGGGATGCTCTTGGGTATGACCGGCTATTTCGGACACCTCCTCGGGCTGCCACTGGACATCCGCCACGTCGCCTTTTCCTCCGCCAACCTCGGCTATGCCGCCGTCAGCGGCAACGTCGGTTTGGGCACGTTCGTACTCGGCATTTTCAGTGTCCTCGCCATCGGCTTGGTCAACCTCTGCGTCAGTTTCAGCCTCGCCCTCTTCGTCGCCCTGCGCTCGCGCGGCACGAAAATCGGCAGTATCCGCAATCTGATTAAGAGTTTTTGGAATCAGATTAAAAGCAATCCCTGCATACTTTTCCTCCCGCCCGCCAAAGGACAGGGACACCCTCCTTCGGACAAGCCTTGACCGGCAATGCCGTCTGAAGCGGGCTTCGCCCCGAATACCGCCCTGATGCGGGAAATCTCCATAAAAGGATGCAAAAATGCCGTCTGAACCGAAACGTGGTTCAGACGGCATTTTAAAAAACATTACAATCCCGGGCCGCCGAGCGAATTGGCAATGTCCCTGACCGCCGTTACATACATCCGGCTGTGGTTGTACTGCCATACCGTATAAAAATTGTTCAAGCCCAAATAATATTCAAACACGCCGGGTGCGGTTTCCAGTTTGAACAAAACTGCCTTTTCATCATCTGCAAGCTCTTCGCCGGGGATGATGCCGTACGCCTTCAAATCCGCCACCGTCCGCGTCAGGGCGGTTTTTTCGCCAATGATTGCCTGAACATCCGCACCCGGCGCCAATGTTGCAGACACCAGCATTTTACCGCCCGTGCGCCAACCGTGCTGCTTCATATAATTGGCAACCGATGCCGCGACATCGCCGACGTTGCCCCATATGTCCCGATGTCCGTCTCCGTCATAATCCACCGCCCATTTCCGGTAGCTCGAAGGCATAAATTGCGGCATACCCATTGCGCCCGCATAGCTGCCTTTAAAGGCGAAAACATCGCCGCCCTCTTCTTTTGCCAGCTTTAAAAGCTCGACCAATTCTTTTTGGAAGAACCCGGAGCGGCGGGGGTAATCGAAGCCTAAAGTCGCCAATGCGTCCGCCACACGGAAACTGCCCGTATTTTTGCCGTAATTCGTTTCAATCCCGATAACCGCCACGATAAGCTCGGCAGGTACGCCGTATTTTTGCGCCACATCATCGATAAGCGCGCGGTTTTCCGCATAAAACCGGCGCGCGCCGCGAAATTTCGCCTCGCCCGAATTTCCCGTGCGGAACACATACCACGGACGCGATGTGGAGGGGCGGTACATAATCTTGACGATGTCCGCCTTGTAAGCCGCTTTGTCAAAAAAATCCTGCCATTCCGCCCGGGAAAAATCCCCTTTCCCGACTTCATCGTCCACAAAACGGCGGACATTTGCATTGGCGGCAAACCCGCTGTCGGATACCGGTACGGCTGCCGCGTCAAACGCGGGGCGGCTTTCTTTTTTCATTTCATCCGCGCGGGGGGCTTGGGCTTCATCTGCCCGGGGCGGCGGCGCTTCCATTGCCGTACAGGCAGACAAAGCCGCCAAACAAATTACCGGGAGCAGTATTTTTCTCTTTTTCATAAATATGTTCCGAACAAATAGGGTAAGTGGGAAAGGCGGCACAAGGGTGCGGCGCGAAATGCGGCATCCGCCGCAATCGGCGGCTTTGCGGAATGCCGCGCGTTGCCTCTTGCACCGCCCGAAATCCGTATGCCGCCGCCGGCAATGCCGTATTTGCCCGCTATCCGCAATATCGGCAGTCCAATATGTCTTTGCGAATATCGTTTGACAAGAAAGCTGCGGTGTCTTCGTGTTCCGCCTGAACAAAGGTGAAAAGTCGGGCGATAATTTTGCCGATGAAGACTTTTTGTAGGGCGCAGGCATCGGTCAGGGTGCGTTCCTGCAGGAAGCTGCGGATGTCTTCGGGCAAAGTGTAGTCGCGGGCGACGGCGGCAAAGCGGGCATCGGTTTGCAGGCGGTCGAGCAGGGTTTGGTTTTTGTCCAACTTAATGCCTGCTTCTTTTTCTTCGGCGGTGGCGCGGACGAACTGGTCGTAAATTTCGGCATAAAGCATATCGTTCGGGCCTTCAAAAATCGTGAAGGGGCGGATGTCGATAGCGATATTGCCGGCGGTGTGTCCGCGTTCAAAACCCTTCGCGCCCAAGAGTTTTTGCAACATTTGCGCGGCGGCGTAAGTGTATTCCGTGGCAAGGGTTTTGATGATGTTTGCCTCCATCAGCTGATGGGCGACGGGAGCGACGGGCGAAACGGAATGGCAGACGTAGCGGTAAAGAATCTCGGAAACCTGATGACGGCGTTGGATTTCGCGGCGTTCGTAATCGACGAATCTGATGTCGTTGCGGACGTATCGGTTCAGGTTTTCAAGGATGTATTCCATAATGCCGTGCGTCATGCCGATCAGTTGCAGGCGGCTGCGGATAAAGATGTTTTGGAACGCGCGCAAACCGGCCGCGTCGCCCTGAGAGAGTTTCATCACGGCGGTTGCAGGCATTTCGGCATCGATGCGGTTGACGGCGTAACGGACGGCGCGCAGGCCTTCGGATGCGAGGGTTTCGCAGCGGATGTATGTTTTGGGGACGAGCAGCAGGTCGATGACTTTGGCGAGTTTGCCGTTTTTGCGCTCTTTGGCGGCAACGAGGAGGAAGTCGCTTTGCGAGTTGCCCTGCCAGTATTTCGCGGCGTTGACGTAAATGGTTTGTCCGTCGGTATATTCGTAGTAGGACTGCATTTCGCGTGCAATCGCCGCGCCGGAGGTTTCGGGTTCGGTAACGCCCAAACCGCCGCCCTCGCCTTTGAAAACCATGTCCAAACCCTGCGCGATTTGCGCTTCGTCGCCGAATTCTTGCAGGGGCTGCAACACCAGCGCGCCTTCGATGCCGGTACGCAGGGTAACGGGTACGCCGTAATGCCCCGCAATCCGCAAGACTTCCTGAATTTCAAACTGGCTGCCCTTGCGGCCGCCGTGTTTCTTGTCGAGGAAGGGCAACAGCAAACCAGCCTGCTTCAAGGCCAGCCATTTGTCTTCGGGCAGGTATCGCATCAGGTCGATGCCGTCTGAAAAAATGCGGCGGAATGCGGATTCGATGTGCTTTAAAAAAGCAGCCGTGTCCATGGTTGACGGCTGCGCGCTCGGTTCGGTGTGTATCATCGGCTTCCTCTGTCGGTTCCCATTAATCGGCGGCCGGTCAAACCGCCTGCCACGGTTTAGAGTTAATTTTCTAAGTTTTATACCATAAACTTACCTAAGCAACAATGATTATCGGACAGCTTTAATAACTCACAACGTAGCAGCTACAGCCATTTCCAAATTTAATTATGAAATATTAAAAGATAACATATTGATTTTTAATAAAAATTAATTATTTACATTATATATATATATATATATATAATGGGATTCTTAATGCTTTATTGAATCTTTCTAACCAATACTATGGAGTCTTAAATGCTGAATAAAAATCACTCAGTTGACCAAAAAATGCCTATTAACCACCCATTACTTTCTCGATTGATTAAAGAAGTTGAGAATGAGCAGAAAACAGCGATGATGTTCAAATATGACCGCACGCACAACCGTCATAATCGTGGTCAGTAATATCAGATTATGATTGATACTGTTTTATTGAAAGTCGCCAGTAGGTGCAATCTGAATTGCACCTACTGTTATGTGTACCATTTAGGCGATGACGGTTGGAAAGATAATCCAAAACTGCTTAGTGAAAAGAGCATTGACGATATTGAGAAATCTTTGTTTGACTTATACTCTTTTCAAGGAAAAAGTTTTGCAATTGTTCTTCATGGAGGCGAACCCTTTTTATTGCCAAAACATCGGCTTGAATATTTATTGAAAAAATTGCGGCATCGATTACCTGAATACACTACTGTTTCAATTCAAACTAACGGGCTTCTTCTTACAGAAGAATTGATTACACTTTGTTATACATATAACGTAACCATTTCTATCAGCTTGGACGGTCCGCAAAACATCAATGATGAAATGAGGCTGGATCATTTAGGACGTGGTTCATTTTACCGCATTATGGATAGTCTTCGCCTAATAAAAAATCATCCATTTTCAAATCAAGTTTTTACTGGTTGCTTGGCTGTTATTAACCCTTTAAGCAACCCTAAAGAGGTTTATAATTTTTTTAAAAAATTAAATATTCCAAGTGTTAATTTCTTAATGAGAGACGGCAATCATGACCGATACCCTTTTGGAAAATCAAGTTTTGAATCATTAGAATATGGAAAATGGCTGGAATCTTTATGGAATTTATATTTTTATGACCCCAACCCTATCCCTATAGCATTTTTTGATAACTACGTCAAACTGCTGATTGGAGGATTTAGTTCGAAAGAAGGGACGGGAACTGAAACTTCAGGCATTTTGATTATTGATACAAATGGAGATATTACCAAGAACGATACCCTAAAGAGTACAAAAAATCGGGCAGACAGATTCGAGTTTTCGTGGAATGTATCCAAGAATAATTTAATAGAACTAATCCAATCTAATGAATTTAAAGATTACCTGAAACTTCAAAATCCGATATCAAAAGAATGTAAAAATTGTCGATATTTATCAATCTGTGGCGGTGGGATGCCCCTATATCGTTGGAGTGATAAAAACGGATTTGATAATCCATCCGTATTCTGCCAAGACCACATACATATCATTGAAACCATATCAAGCACATTAGAAAAATACCTATGAAGATAAATACAAATAATATTCAATGCAATAAAATACCTTTTCCTCATGCTTTTTCTAAAAATTTTTTAGACGGGCAACAAGCAAAAGATATTTTAGAATGGTTGGAAATTGCCCCTTGGCATTTAACTATTACAGATTTCTACAGCCAGTACGAATTTTTACTTGATATACAGAATGTACCAAAAAACCTACAATTCTTGATTAGCGATGAAACAAAGCAAAGATTAAGGAATTTAATGGAGAATTTATTTTCATGTCAATTAAAGGATACTGTCGAGATAGTTGCCCATCGCTTATTAGACAATCAAATCATCAAAATTCACAATGATTACATTGAAGAAGCTGATTTTGAAACTGAATCGCATCGCCTGCTTATTCAACTAAACCACGGCTGGCCTGCTGATAATGGCGGATACTTAATGATTTTTAACAGCGAAGATCCACAGGATATAGCTAATATAATTTTACCGGAGCATCGAAGTATGTTCGCATTTGAAATATCAAGGGAATCTCATCACGCCGTTAGCAAAATTTATGCCGGTTGCCGCTACACCCTGATTTTTAATTTCTACAGAAATAAATAAATCTTATTTGATAAAACATGTTTCAACAAACAGGACGGCACATAAAAGCGTCGCCCTGTGTGCCGTCCTGAATGGGGGGCACTTTCACATCCGATTAGATTCTATTGCCATAAGTGGCAAGGCTTCAACCCAAAGCACTCCTTCCGATGAGGCGTAATATATAAGGAGTTGAGATAAAGATTATCTTCCCCCTTGATACTAATAATGCCGACATATTTTATATTTTCGTTTCTTAACCTCACTTTGCCTTGCCATTTGAAAAGCTGAAACTTACTATCCGGTAGCAAAGGTAGCGTTTTACACATCCTTTTTTCCCATAAAATCAAGTTTTCTTCGAGATACAAAAGCCGTTTAAAAAACCAGGCAAGTATCCTGTTCTTAATCTGTTAAAATTCCATCTATACAGCCTGACTAACCCCGAAGCGGCTCGAAATTTTTTCCGGCTGCCGCAAGCCATTATCCCTACGCCATGACCTACCCCATCCCCAAACCCCGTGAAAAATCCCGTTGGCTCAATCTTTCGCAAGGCTCGCTGCCCTTGGCTTTGGCGCGTTATCTGCCGCATAAGCGGCTCAAAGTCGTGCTGACCCAAGATGCGGAACAGGCGTTGCGCCTTCAGACGGCATGGCGGTTTTTCCGCCCGCACGACACGGCGGTGTTCCTGCCGGACTGGGAAACGCTGCCTTACGAGCGTTTTTCGCCGCATCAGGATTTGGTGTCGGAGCGGCTGTCGGCGTTGTGGCAGATTAAAAGCGGCGCGGCAGACGTGTTGTTCGTACCGGTTGCCACGGCGATGCAGAAGCTGCCGCCCGTGCCGTTTTTGGCGGGACGCACGTTTTGGCTGAAAACGGGGCAGACTCTGGATATAGGCCGTCTGAAAACCGATTTGGTGGATGCGGGTTATAACCATGTTTCCCATGTTGTCGCCGCGGGCGAGTTTGCCGTGCGCGGCGGCATTGTCGATTTGTTCCCGATGGGCAGCGAAATGCCGTACCGCATCGATTTGTTCGACGATGAAATCGACAGCATCAAAACTTTCGATACTGAAACGCAGCGCACCATTTCCCCCGTTTCCGAAATCCGCCTGCTGCCGGCGCACGAGTTTCCCACCGACAGCGAAGCACAAAAAATCTTCCGAAGCCGCTTCCGCGAGGAAGTCGATGGCAATCCGAACGATGCCGCTGTGTACAAAGCCGTCAGCAACGGACACTTCGGCGCGGGCGTGGAATATTATCTGCCGCTGTTTTTTGAAAACGAGCTGGAAACGCTGTTTGACTATATCGGCGAAGACGCGCTGTTTGTCTCTTTGGGCGACGTTCATGCCGAGGCAAACCGCTTTTGGAGCGACGTCAAATCGCGTTGCACCATGGCGCAGGGCGACGAAACCTATCCGCCTTTGCTTCCACAGCATTTGTATCTCTCTGCCGATGTGTTCGCAGGTCGTCTGAAAAACTACGGACAAGTGCTGCCCGATGTTTCCGGCAAGGAACACACCCTGCCCAACCTTGCCGTCAACCGCCAATCCGACGAGCCGTTGCAGGCATTGAAGGATTTTCAGACGACCTTTGAAGGACGGATTTTGCTGTGCGCCGAAAGTTTGGGACGGCGCGAAACTATGCTCGGTTTCTTGCAGCAAAACGGTTTGAAAGCCAAACCTGTGTCCGACTGGCAGGGCTTTTTATCGGCGCACGAGCCGCTGATGATTACAGTCGCGCCGTTGGCATACGGATTCAAACTGGGCGGTTCACAATCTCCGAGCCAACAGCAACCTACTCCCGCCGCCGAGGAAAAAGGCAAAACGGTTGCCGACCAAACCAAATTTCCCGCAGCCGCAACAAACCCTCTCCCTAGCCCTCTCGCTCAGGAGAGGAAACAAAGTGCAGCCGCCGTTTCAGATGGCTTGAAAGCAGCCGCCGTTTCAACCGAAAGCAGCCTGCCCCTCAGTACAAGTAGTCTGCACGGGCAAATCCAACAGCAACCTGCTCCCTCCCCCGTAGGGGAGGGTTGGGGAGAGGGCAAAGCAGTTGCCGCTCAAACCGAATTTTCCGCAGCCGCAACAAACCCTCTCCCTAGCCCTCTCCCACAGGAGAGGGAACAAAGTATCGCCGCCGTTTCAGACGGCCTGAAAGCAGCCGCCGTTTCAATCGAAAGCAGCCTGCCCCCCGGTACAAGTAATCTGCACGGGCAAATCCGACAGCAGCCTACTCCCTCCCCCGTGGGGGAGGGTTGGGGAGAGGGCAAAGCGGTTGCCGCTCAAAGTGCCATCGCCGTTATCACCGAATCCGATCTCTACCAATACATCGCCCATTCGCGCATCCACAACCGCCGCAAGAAACACGCCGCTGTTTCAGACGGCATGTTGCGCGACCTTGCCGAAATCAATATCGGCGACCCCGTCGTGCACGAGGAACACGGCATCGGCCGATATATGGGCTTGATAACAATGGACTTGGGCGGCGAAACCAACGAAATGATGTTGCTCGAATACGCGGGCGAAGCGCAGCTTTATGTGCCTGTTTCACAACTGCATTTAATCAGCCGCTACTCCGGCCAAGCGCATGAAAACGTCACCCTGCACAAGCTCGGCAGCGGCGCATGGAACAAGGCGAAACGCAAGGCCGCCGAAAAAGCGCGCGACACCGCCGCCGAGTTGCTCAACCTCTACGCCCAACGCGCCGCCCAATCGGGACACAAGTTTGAAATCAACGAGTTGGACTATCAGGCGTTTGCCGACGGCTTCGGCTACGAAGAAACCGAAGACCAGGCCGCCGCCATTGCCGCCGTGATTAAAGACCTGACGCAGGCGAAGCCGATGGACCGCCTCGTGTGCGGCGATGTCGGTTTCGGCAAAACCGAAGTCGCCCTACGCGCCGCGTTTGTGGCGGTGATGGGTGGCAAACAGGTCGCCGTACTCGCCCCGACTACGCTTCTGGTGGAGCAGCACGCACAAAATTTCGCCGACCGCTTCGCCGATTTCCCCGTGAAAGTTGCCAGCCTTTCGCGTTTCAACAACAGCAAAGCTACCAAAGCCGCGCTGGAAGGCATGGCGGACGGCACGGTCGATATCGTTATCGGCACACACAAATTGGTACAGGACGACATCAAATTCAAAAACTTAGGTTTAGTGATTATCGATGAAGAACACCGCTTCGGCGTGCGTCAGAAAGAGCAGCTCAAACGCCTGCGCGCCAATGTCGACATCCTCACCATGACCGCCACGCCGATTCCGCGCACCCTCAGCATGGCGCTCGAAGGACTGCGCGACTTCTCGCTGATTACCACCGCGCCGAGCCGCCGCCTTGCCGTGAAAACCTTTATCAAACCGTTCAGCGAAGGCAGCGTGCGCGAAGCCGTATTGCGCGAACTCAAACGCGGCGGGCAGGTATTTTTCCTGCACAATGAAGTGGATACGATTGAGAATATGCGCGAGCGGCTGGAAACCCTGCTGCCCGAAGCCCGCATCGGCGTGGCGCACGGACAACTGCGCGAGCGCGAACTGGAGCAAGTCATGCGCGACTTTTTGCAGCAACGATTCAATGTGTTGCTCTGTTCAACCATCATCGAAACCGGCATCGACATCCCCAACGCCAACACCATCATCATCAACCGCGCCGACAAATTCGGGCTGGCGCAACTGCACCAGCTTCGCGGGCGCGTCGGCCGCAGCCACCACCAAGCCTACGCCTACCTGCTCACGCCCGAATACATCACCAAAGACGCAGAAAAACGCCTCGACGCCATCGCGGCGGCAGACGAACTCGGCGCAGGTTTCACCCTCGCCATGCAGGATTTGGAAATCCGCGGCGCAGGCGAAATCCTCGGCGAAGGGCAGTCCGGCGAAATGATACAGGTCGGCTTCACGCTCTACACCGAAATGCTCAAACAAGCAGTGCGCGACCTCAAAAAAGGTCGCCAGCCCGACCTCGACGCGCTATTAGGCATTACCACCGAAATCAAGCTGCACAGCCCGGCATTATTGCCCGAAAATTACTGCCCTGACATTCACGAGCGCCTCGTCCTCTACAAACGCCTCGCCGTCTGCGAAACCGTGCAGCAAATCAACGCCATACACGAAGAACTGGTCGACCGCTTCGGCCTGCCCGAGCAATCCGTCAAAACCCTTATCGAAAGCCACCACTTACGGCTTATGGCAAAAGAATTGGGTATCGACGCCATTGATGCGGCCGGCGAAGCCGTAACCGTTACCTTCGGCAAACACCACTGTATCGACCCGACGGAGATTATCCTGCTGATTCAGACGGATAAAAAATACCGGCTGGCAGGGGCAGACAAATTGAGGTTTGCAGCGGAAATGGAAAACATCGAAGTCAGGATCAACACCGTCAAAACCGTGCTAAAAACCCTGCAAGGCAAACGCCTGCCCAAAGGAAATTGATGTAACGATGCCGTCTGAAGAACACCGTTCAGACGGCATACAATCCCCCCAATCCTCACCAAAAGGAACAATCATGTCGATTTTTCACCCCTATTTCCGACAACTGTCCACCGAAGGTTTTGACGGAGAAGAAGATGTCCTCTGGGAAGACGAGCTGACCGTCAAAGGCAATCTTGTCGAGGTATCCCTGTGGGCAGAAAATGAAAACCGCCTGCCAACCGAAACATTGGATGCATTTGCCGCCTTCCTGTCCGAATTGGAAAAAGCCGACGACGCTGCACGCGCCGCACTGACGGAATATTTGAAACGGGACAGCCGCTATATCGACTTTCACACCGAAGATACCCAAACAAGCCGCGATGCGGCAAAGTTTGTCCGCACAATGCAGTTGACCTATATCAGCCTATGGGCAGAAAGTCCGGCTTTTGCCGTTATGGATTATATGCCCGCCAATATGGAAAGCGACGGAATCCTTGCCGTCAAACTGCATTTGGACGGCAGCATTTTCTCAATCGATTGGGAGAGTTGAGCCGGATTGCCAATCGGCAAAAATAAAATGCCGTCTGAAAACAGCTTCCCTGCCCGAAGCCTTGCCATTATGAATTTGAAGGAAACTCCACTATAATACGGCATTCAGATTTTCAGACGGCATCCTGTCCGTCAGACCGCACACAAACCAAAAGGAAATACATGTTCCGTACTATGCTTGGCGGAAAAATCCACCGCGCCACCGTAACCGAAGCCGATTTGAACTACGTCGGCAGCATTACCGTCGATCAAGACCTGTTGGACGCGGCAGGCATCTATCCCAACGAAAAAGTCGCCATCGTCAACAACAACAACGGCGAACGTTTTGAAACCTATACCATTTCAGGCAAACGCGGCAGCGGCGTGGTCTGCCTGAACGGGGCGGCGGCAAGGCTGGTACAGAAAGGCGACATCGTCATCATTATGTCTTATATCCAACTTTCCGAACCGGAAATCGCCGCACACGAACCCAAAGTCGTCCTGGTGGACGGAAACAACAAAATCCGCGACATCATCTCCTATGAGCCGCCGCACACCGTACTGTAATCCCGCAACGGACATCGATTATGGATATTAAAATCAACGACATCACCCTCGGCAACAACTTGCCCTTCGTCCTATTCGGCGGCATCAACGTTTTAGAAGATTTGGATTCTACCCTCCAAACCTGCGCGCATTACGTCGAAGTTACCCGAAAACTCGGCATTCCCTATATCTTTAAAGCCTCTTTCGACAAGGCAAACCGTTCCTCCATCCATTCTTATCGCGGCGTAGGCTTGGAAGAAGGCTTAAAGATTTTCGAAAAAGTCAAAGCGGAATTCGGCATCCCCGTCATTACCGACGTACACGAACCCTATCAGTGCCAACCCGTTGCCGAAGTGTGCGATGTCATCCAGCTTCCCGCATTCCTTGCGCGGCAGACCGATTTGGTGGCTGCAATGGCGGAAACGGGCAATGTCGTCAACATCAAAAAACCGCAGTTCCTCAGCCCTTCGCAAATGAAAAACATCGTGGAAAAATTCCGCGAAGTCGGCAACGGACAAATAATCCTGTGCGAACGCGGCAGCAGCTTCGGCTACGACAACCTCGTTGTCGATATGCTCGGCTTCGGCGTGATGAAACAAACCTGCGATAATCTGCCGGTTATTTTCGACGTTACCCATTCCCTGCAAACCCGCGATGCCGGTTCTGCCGCATCCGGCGGTCGTCGCGCACAGGCTTTGGATTTGGCACTTGCAGGCATGGCAACCCGCCTTGCCGGCCTGTTTCTCGAATCGCACCCCGATCCGAAACTGGCAAAATGCGACGGCCCCAGCGCGCTGCCGCTGCACCTTTTAGAAGATTTTTTAATCCGCATCAAAGCATTGGACGATTTAATCAAATCACAACCGATTTTAACAATCGAGTAACACGGTTTCGCCTTATGATGCAGACTTTCCGAAAAATCAGCCTGTATGCCGCAACCTTGTGGCTCGGTATGCAGATTATGGCGGGTTATATCGTCGCACCGGTGCTGTTCAAAATGCTGCCCAAAATGCAGGCGGGCGAAATTGCCGGCGTATTGTTCGACATCCTCTCTTTGAGCGGGCTTGCCGTTTGGGGCGCGGTACTGGTTGCCGCCTTTGCCGTCCTGACCCGGCTGCAAACCGCCCTGCTGATTTTTTTATTGTCCGCCCTTGCCGCCAACCAATTTTTGGTTACTCCCGTTATCGAGGCACTGAAATACGGACATGAAAATTGGCTGTTGTCGGCTTTAGGCGGATCTTTCGGAATGTGGCACGGCATTTCCAGTATTGTTTTTATGGCGGCCGCCCTACTTTCGATTTACTTAAGTTGGCGGCTCTACGGCAAAAATGCCGTCTGAAGCCTACCGTTTTACCTCACGTCACTTTAATTTGGAGAACATTCATGAGCGCAATCGTTGATATTTTCGCCCGCGAAATTTTGGACTCACGCGGCAACCCCACCGTAGAATGCGACGTACTGTTGGAATCCGGCGTAATGGGACGCGCAGCCGTACCAAGCGGCGCATCAACCGGTCAGAAAGAAGCTTTGGAACTGCGCGACGGCGACAAATCCCGCTATTCCGGCAAAGGCGTATTGAAGGCGGTCGAACACGTCAACAACCAAATCGCCCAAGCCCTCATCGGTATCGATGCCAACGAACAATCTTATATCGACCAAATTATGATTGAATTGGACGGTACTGAAAACAAAGGCAATTTGGGTGCAAATGCGACTTTGGCGGTCTCTATGGCGGTTGCACGCGCCGCTGCCGAAGACTCAGGCCTGCCGCTTTACCGCTACTTGGGCGGCGCAGGCCCGATGTCCCTGCCCGTACCGATGATGAACGTCATCAACGGCGGCGAACACGCCAACAACAGCCTGAACATCCAAGAATTTATGATTATGCCTGTCGGCGCAAAATCTTTCCGCGAAGCGTTGCGCTGCGGTGCGGAAATCTTCCACGCTTTGAAAAAACTGTGCGACAGCAAAGGCTTCCCGACTACAGTCGGCGACGAAGGTGGTTTCGCCCCCAACCTGAACAGCCACAAAGAAGCCCTGCAACTGATGGTCGAAGCGACTGAAGCCGCAGGCTACAAAGCAGGCGAAGACGTATTGTTCGCCCTGGACTGCGCATCCAGCGAATTCTACAAAGACGGCAAATACCACTTGGAAGCCGAAGGCCGCTCCTACACCAACGCGGAATTTGCCGAATACCTGGAAGGCTTGGTTAACGAGTTCCCCATCATCTCCATCGAAGACGGCATGGATGAAAACGACTGGGAAGGCTGGAAACTGCTGACCGAAAAATTGGGCAAAAAAGTTCAATTGGTCGGCGACGACTTGTTCGTAACCAATCCGAAAATCCTTGCCGAAGGCATCGAAAAAGGCGTGGCAAACGCACTATTGGTCAAAGTCAACCAAATCGGTACTTTGAGCGAAACATTGAAAGCCGTCGATCTGGCAAAACGCAACCGCTACGCCAGCGTGATGAGCCACCGCTCCGGCGAAACCGAAGACAGCACCATTGCCGACTTGGCAGTGGCCACCAACTGCATGCAGATCAAAACCGGCTCCCTGTCCCGTTCCGACCGCATGGCAAAATACAACCAACTGCTGCGTATCGAGGAAGAATTGGCGGAAGCCGCCTACTACCCCGGCAAAGCCGCATTCTACCAACTGGGCAAATAAGAAAAGGTTAAGGTATGAAGTGGGTAACTGTCGTTTTATCCTTCGCACTTGTCTGTTGCCAATACAGCCTGTGGTTCAGCAAAGGCAGCATCGGACGCAACAGCAGTCTGAGAGAACAGATTGCCGTTCAAGAAGAAAAAAACCAGACGCTCGCCCTACGCAATCATTCCCTTGCCGCCGAAGTCTATGATTTGGAAAACGGTCAAGAAGCCATTTCGGAAATCGCCCGGGTAGAACTGGGTTATATCCAAGACGGCGAAACCTTTTACCGACTCATCAGGCATAACCGGTAATACCGTCAAAAAGCCGTCCGAACCAATGTTAAGAAAAGGTTAAGGTATGAAGTGGGTAACTGTCGTTTTATCCTTCGCACTTGTCTGTTGCCAATACAGCCTGTGGTTCAGCAAAGGCAGCATCGGACGCAACAGCAGTCTGAGAGAACAGATTGCCGTTCAAGAAGAAAAAAACCAGACGCTCGCCCTACGCAATCATTCCCTTGCCGCCGAAGTCTATGATTTGGAAAACGGTCAAGAAGCCATTTCGGAAATCGCCCGGGTAGAACTGGGTTATATCCAAGACGGCGAAACCTTTTACCGACTCATCAGGCATAACCGGTAATACCGTCAAAAAGCCGTCCGAACCAATGTTCGGACGGCTTTTATTTCAGCAAACTGTCAGACAGCACCTCATCCTCCCCCGCCAAACCGCAATCCAGCCTGACATCCTCCTCGACGTAACAGCAGCACGGCAGTATCTCGTCCCGCCCCAAAAAAGCCAAAGGCGGCTCCCGATAAGTAACGCTTCCCTCCAAAATCTTTACCCGGCACGATCCGCAATATCCGCTTCGGCACTGATATTCCACCATATGCCCCGTCCGTTCCAAGCCTTCCAACAGAGTCTCGCCCTCCAAGAGTTCAAAAAAACCCTTATTCGTACCAATGCGCGCCATTTCCGACCAATCAAAAATAAAAGGAACAATAACCGATCCTACCCGCTGTTTTTCCCATCATACAACATACAAATGCCGTCTGAAACATCCGGCTTCAGACGGCATTTTTTCAAAAAACATTTACAACTCAAAATCGCCCAAATCATCCGTATTCACTTCAGAATCTATCTGACCGATCAAATAAGAGGATATTTCCACTTCCTGCGGCGCGACCTGTACGTTGTCGGACGACAGCCACGCATTAATCCACGGAATCGGGTTTTGATTTGCGCCTTCAAATCCGGCCGGCAACCCCACCGCCTGCATACGCAGATTGGTAATATATTCGACGTATTGGGATAAGATTTCTTTGTTCAAACCGATCATCGAACCGTCCTTAAACAAATATGCCGCCCATTCTTTTTCCTGTTCCGCCGCTTTTTTGAAGAGTTGGAAACATTCGTACTGCAACTCGGCGGCAATCTCCGCCATTTCAGGATCATCGACACCCGAACGCATCAGATTAAGCATATGCTGCGTGCCGGTCAGGTGCAGGGCTTCGTCGCGGGCAATCAGTTTGATGATTTTGGCGTTGCCTTCCATCAACTCGCGCTCGGCAAAAGCAAACGAGCAGGCGAATGAAACGTAGAAACGGATGGCTTCCAACACGTTGACGCACATCAGGCAGAGATAGAGTTTTTTCTTCAACCCGCGCAAAGATACGGTAACGGGTTTTCCGCCGACATTGTGCACCCCTTCGCCCAACAGATTGTAATACTGGGTGTATTCGATTAAGTCGTCGTAATAGCAGGCAATGTCTTCGGCGCGGGCGGTAATGTATTCGTTTTCGACAATATCATCAAACACGACCGACGGATCATTCACAATATTGCGGATGATGTGGGTGTAGCTGCGCGAGTGGATGGTTTCGCTGAAGCTCCACGTTTCAATCCACGTTTCCAGCTCGGGAATCGAAACCAAAGGCAGCAAGGCAACATTCGGACTGCGCCCTTGGATGGAATCGAGCAGTGTTTGGTATTTCAGATTGCTGATGAAAATATGTTTTTCGTGTTCAGGCAGGTTGGCGTAGTCGATACGGTCGCGCGACACGTCGATTTCTTCCGGCCGCCAGAAGAAAGACAATTGTTTTTCAATCAGTTTTTCAAATACCTCGTATTTCTGCTGGTCATAACGGGCGACATTTACCGGCTGACCGAAAAACATCGGCTCTTTCAGCGCATCGTTTTTGGTTTTGGGAAAGGTGCTGTATGACATAGTTAAGTGTTCGCAGGACATAATCTATTCTCTATATTAATTAAAAATGATCTGTAAGTTTTAACTAACCTGCTGAGACTTTATATATTTAATAAAATTTTCTAAAGTTAAAACATGGGTTTTCCCAAAAGTTCCAAATGTTTTTACGGATTCTTTAGGGACAACTAAGGTTAAATTCTCATCACTCATTTCCTGAATTTGAGTATCAGATATACCTTCTTGTAGAGTAAATAAATGCTTATGAGGAATTCGATCTGCTTCATTTAAAACTTGGCGCCAGCGATCCTTACAAGTAGTCTTTGAACCTAGCATTGTCAGCTTTTCAGTTTGAAATATGAAATTCCCTGATTCATCCATCGCATGGTACTCTTCACTTCCAGGAAATAAAAAATCTGGTTTCTTTTTCCCTTCTGTCTTCGCTTGCGTCTCAAATTTTAAGGAAAATTCGTCAAATATTCTTGATAAATGTAACTCTAAAGATTTTCCTGCTCTTGCTTTTCTGCGATTTGTAAAAGAATGTGCAAAATTAATGAAGCTATCCAAATCAGTAATTTTTGATTTAATAATTTCAAATTCACGTTTTTCAAAAATGGAAAATAATTCATATTCCTTTGAAACCCATTGTTTTAACACATTACTAACGTTAGTTTTATTTAATGCAATATTTTCCCTTGCCAAAACTGCCATTTCTTCAGTTTTGGGGAAGTTAGGAAATAGTGAAAATAATTTTGTTAGGTTATCCTCTACTTCTTGTTTTTTAGGTAAATATAAACTTCCTGGCAAAATGTTAGTTTCTGCGATAAATATTTCAATATCTTCATCTGAAGATAAAACAAAAGCATGGAATAATAAATCTTTATAACAAGCTCTGCACAATACCAATAAGGAACCACTATATTTATCACTTAAAAATTCAAAATTCTTGCCAAAACCCGTAATTCTCGCCTCATTTCTCGTGCCTTGGCCGTAATATTTAAAATTGCTATTAGTGACGCTTCCATCTTGCCAATTAATTTTGATTGAAATAGTTTTATTTGTTCCCTTTTGGCAAACTACATCAAAGAGGTCGTCTGAAAAATGTTTTTGAATATAAAATCCTGATTGGTGACTACCAGTAGTACCAACATCATTGGGACGAATATAACGACAGTATACTGCAATTGATTTATTTGCTGTCTGTATTGCTGAAGCTACTAAGTCATCGGATTTATTTACTACTTGTATTGTCTGAGCTGCCAAGTCATTCATTTTTTAACTCATTTATAATTTGTTTAGCAATAGCTTGAACCAACGGTACAGCAATTGAATTGCCAAACTGCTTGTATGCAGCTGTCTTGGATACTGCATCAATAACAAAATCTTTAGGAAATCCCATTAAACGCGAGCACTCCCTAGGTGTCAGCTTCCTAGGATTTTTTCCTTTCTGAGGGATGAGTATTTCGGAACCATCTTTGTAATATCGTGCAGATAGAGTTCGTGATATTCCATCTAAATCAACTAATCCAAAACCAAATCCATTACCCTTTGCCTTATGTTTTTTAGCGTAATTTTGAAGGTAAAGCCATAAGTTATCAGAAAGAGTAAAAGAATTATCTACATCATCTTCCAAAATTTGCTTTAATTTTGGTTGTGATTCTGGTGGGGAAGGAAAATTGAAATTTATTTCCTTATTAAAATATTGTCTATCAAAACCTACAATAAAAATACGCTCCCTATTTTGAGGAACATAATATTTTGCATTCATAACTTGATAAAATATCTGATAGTCAAGCTCTTCTAAAGTCCCTTTAATTACTTTAAATGTATTTCCTTTGTCATGCGAAACAAGGTTTTTCACATTCTCTAAAAGAAAAATTTTAGGTCGATGTTTTCCAATAATTTCAGCAACGTCAAAAAATAGAGTTCCCTGCGCCTTATCTAAGAAGCCTGTTTCTCGTCCTAGGCTTTTTTTCTTTGAAACACCAGCTATAGAGAATGGCTGACACGGGAATCCTGCTGTTAATACATCAAACTTACTTGGAATAGCTGCTTTGGTTTCCTTTAATGTAATATCTCCATAAGGAATATCATTAAAATTTACTTGGTAGGTTTGACGGGCTTTATCATCCCATTCACTAGAAAATACACATCGCCCACCAACATTCTCCATTGCAATGCGAAAACCACCTATTCCCGCAAATAAATCAATAAAAGTAAATTTCTCATTATTTAAGGTAACTATATTATCTAATTGATTTTGTATCTTATTTTTCATATTTTATATTTCAGATGATTTATTAATCTAAAGGCCATCTGAAAACTCCCCCTTTTCATCAAATCTTACAAGCCCCGCCCGCGCAGCCGTCATCCTGAATATCGGCCTGCGTATCGTCCGCGCCGTCGCGGGTGTTGTGGTAGTACAGGGTTTTGACGCCGTATTTGTAGGCGGTCAACAGGTCTTTGAGCATTTGTTTCATAGAAACTTTGCCGCCTTCGAATTTGCCCGGGTCGTAGGCGGTATTGGCGGAAATCGATTGATCGACGAATTTCTGCATCACGCCGACAAGTTTCAGGTAGCCTTCGTTGCCGGGAAGCTGCCACAGGGTTTCATAGGCATTTTTCAGGGTTTCAAACTCCGGCACGACTTGTTTCAAAATGCCGTCTTTCGATGCTTTGACCGTTACCAATCCGCGCGGCGGCTCGATGCCGTTGGTGGCGTTGGCGATTTGAGAGCTGGTTTCAGACGGCATGAGCGCGGTCAGAGTAGAGTTGCGCAGGCCGTATTTGACGATGTCGGCACGCAGGCTTTCCCAGTCGTAATGCAAAGGCTCGCCGCAGACGGCATCCAAATCTTTTTTGTAGGTATCGATGGGCAGTTTGCCTTGCGAATAAACGGTTTGGTTAAAGAGCGTACACGCACCGTATTCTTTGGCAAGGTTTGCCGATGCTTTGAGCAGGTAATACTGTATGGCTTCAAAGGTACGGTGGGTCAGACCGAGCGCGGAGCCGTCGCTGTAGCGGACACCGTTTTTCGCCAGATAATAAGCATAGTTAATCACGCCGATGCCGAGCGAACGGCGGCCCATAGTGGAGGTACGCGCGGCTTCTACCGGATATCCCTGATAATCTAAAAGTGCATCGAGCGCGCGAACGGTCAAGTCGGCAAGCCCTTCCAATTCGTCCAAGCTGTTTAATGCGCCCAAGTTAAAGGCAGACAGTGTACACAGGGCGATTTCGCCGTTCGGATCGTTGATATTGTCCAGAGGTTTGGTCGGCAGTGCGATTTCCATGCACAGGTTGGACTGGTGCACGGGGGCGACACGCGGATCGAACGGGCTGTGCGTATTGCAATGGTCGACGTTTTGGATGTAGATGCGCCCGGTTCCGGCACGCTCCTGCATCAGCGTGGAAAACAGGTCGGCAGCCGGAATAATGCGCTTGCGTATATTCGGGTCTTGCTCGTATTTCGTATAGAGCCGCTCAAATTCGTCTTGGTCGGCAAAAAACGCTTCGTACAACCCCGGAACCTCGTTGGGCGAAAACAGCGTAATATTGCCGCCCTTAATCAGGCGGGTATAGAGCAGGCGGTTGATTTGCACGCCGTAATCAAGCTGGCGGATACGGTTGTCTTCCACACCGCGGTTGTTTTTCAACACCAGCAGGCTTTCGGCTTCGATATGCCACAAGGGGTAGAACAAGGTTGCCGCGCCGCCGCGCACGCCGCCTTGCGAACAGGATTTGACCGCCGCCTGAAACATTTTGAAAAACGGGATGCAGCCGGTATGCCGCGCTTCGCCGCCCCGGATTTCGCTGTCCAAACCGCGGATACGTCCGGCATTGATGCCGATACCCGCGCGTTGGGAAACATATTTCACAATCGCGCTGGTAGTGGCGTTGATGGAATCCAGGCTGTCGTCGCATTCAATCAGCACACAGCTTGAGAACTGGCGCGTAGGCGTACGCACGCCGCTCATAATCGGCGTGGGCAGCGATACTTTGAATGTGGAAACGGCATCGTAAAACCGTTTGACGTAACCCAAGCGTGTCTCTTTCGGGTATTTGCTGAAAAGGCACATCGCCACCAAAACATATAAGAACTGCGGCGTTTCGTAAATCTGGCGGGTAACGCGGTTCTGTACCAGATATTTGCCTTCGAGCTGTTTGACGGCGGCATAGGAAAAGGACATATCGCGTTCGTGGTCGATATAGGCGTTCAGCTCGTCAAATTCTTCGCGGCTGTAATCCTCAAGGATATGCCTGTCGTATTTTCCGGCATCGGTGAGCTTTTTAACGTGGTCGTAGAGATGGGGCGGTTCAAAATCGCCATAGGCTATTTTACGCAGATGGAAAATCGCCAAACGCGCGGCAAGGTATTGGTAGTCCGGGGTATCTTCCGAAATTAAATCGGCAGCGGCTTTGATGATGGTTTCGTGGATGTCGTCGGTGCGGATGCCGTTGTAGAACTGGATGTGCGATTTCAACTCGACCTGCGACACGGAAACATTTTCCAATCCTTCCGCCGCCCAAGTAACGACACGGTGAATCTTATCCAAATCAATGGCTTCCAATCTCCCGTCTCGTTTGGTTACTTTCAAATCAGTCGGTGTATTCATCGCTTCCTCTTCCACTCTTGATATTCAAGACACGGTCTTTTCAAATAAATTAAGGCAGACAATATAGTGGATTTTTGGCATTTTCTCCAGTCTTGACAACGGTTGCATTTTTCAGTTTCAGGCAATGCGCGATAAAACCCGCCTGTCGTATTTTTCCTATAATATTTGTTTTATCTGATAATTCTTTACCGATAAAAAACGGGTAAATTTTTTGCCTTTTGACCGGCTCTGGCTACAAGGCGATGAAATAAGGATTTTCCGACGAAAAAGGAAAGCTTCCGGTTTTCTGCCCTTGTAAATTGTTAAATTTTGTAAAGTATGATTTTACCGCGCCGCCGCCGACAAATTCCATTTTCTTACCGATTGGAATTTATTATTGAGATTAATGTGTTATTTGAATCTGTATATCAAACGGCAAGTTTTGCCGGGTCAACGAGTCTGAAACTGCCGACAGTTTGCCCGTTCCATCCTTCCATCCTATACTGGAAAGAATTGCAAACTGAAAGGATCGTCATGTCTGTCAAAAAAATGCTTGCCATACTGTTGTCTGCAATATTGGGACCGGTATCGGCAACTGCCGCTGCCGGTACGTCAGAACCCGCCCACCACCATACCAAACATATCCGCAAGGCAAACAAGCAGATGCTGCACCCCGAATGCAGGAAATATTTGGAACGCCGTGCCGCGTGGTACCGATTGCAAGGCAACGTGCAGGAATTGCGAGAAAACAAAAAGGCGCGCAAAGCATTCCGCTCCCTGCCTTATAAGGAACAGAAAACCCAATGCCGGGCGGCTTATGAGGCTTTCGATGATTTCGACGGCGGCAGATTCCGCCGTTAATCCCATATAAAATATGCCGTCTGAACACAGGTTCAGACGGCATTTTCCATAGATACAACAAACCGTCCTTACGCCATTTTGTTTGAGGTACTCCCGTTGCCGCAGCCTTAATATAGTGGATTAAATTTAAATCAGGACAAGGCGACGAAGCCGCAGACAGTACGGATAGTACGGCAAGGCGAGGCAACGCTGTACTGGTTTAAAGTTAATCCACTATACATCCGCAAAAGCGAATCATACCGCCATATTCCGGCAATCGGTTTCAGACGGCAACATCCGCATCGCCGGCGACAACGGCACGGATGCTTTCTTCGATTTTATCTTTTAAAGCATAACGGTCTTCGCTTTCCGCCGCGTCCGCCACGCAAACGAAATCGACTTTGATGGTCAGTTTTTTCATAGACACGATGCGCCACAGGCAGGTCGGCAAACCGACATCGGCATACGACGGACGGGCCGTCCTTTTTCCCGTTTCGTCATAATAACGCAGCGCGACCGCCAAAACCTTTGCCCCCGCATCGATGGCAGATTGGAACAGCGCGGCTTTAAACGGCAGGAGCCCCAAGCCCGAAGAAGTCCGCGCCTCAGGGAAAAAACTGACGTTTTGACCGCGTTGCAAGGTTTCGCAGACGGCGCGGTTAATCGGTTCGATGTCGCGTCGTGAATTGCGGTTGATAAACACCGTTCCCGCGTTCTGCCCCATCTTGCCCAATACCGGCCAGCTTTTGATTTCCTGCTTGGCGATAAAGCTGCTCGGATAAACCGCGCTCATGGCAAAAATATCCAGCCAAGACACGTGGTTGGCGGCAACCAAGACACCGTTCGGATGTTCGGGTGCGGGCCTGCCCACCTCCAATCCGATATCCAAAGCCGCCAAAGCCCCCCTGCCCAATTCGATTACCGCCCGATTGCGCGACTCTGGACAGCCGCCGTCAATACCGCGCAGGTTTTTGCCGGTTTTGAACAGCCAGACCGTCAAGCGGCACAAGCGGCGCAGACGTGTAAAAAATGAAGCTTTATTTGAAGACATGAGCAATTCTTTCCCGATAATCGGTGTTTGTTGTTGAAACGTTCGGACGGCATACCGATAAAATGCCGTCTGAAACCGTGTTCCGCCCTATTTCTGACAGTTCGGGCAATAAAACGTGCCGCGCTGCCCCAAAGTTTCTTTCACAATCAAGCCGCCGCACCGGGGGCACGGCTGATTGTGCCGCCCGTACACCGTATATTCCTGTTGGAAGTAGCCGCTTTTGCCGTCGCTGTCCACAAAATCCCTCAAGGTGCTGCCGCCCGTTTCAATGGCACGCCGCAACACCGCTTTGACGGTTTCAACCAAAAGCGCGCACTCTTTCTTTTTCAGGCGGTTGGCAGGACGGCGGGGCGAAATGCCCGCCCTAAACAGGCTCTCGTTGGCATAAATATTGCCCACGCCGACCACGACGGCATTGTCCATCAGGGCAAGTTTGACCGCGCGTTTTTGCGCCTTCAGCCCCGCATACAGATAATCCGTGCAAAATGCCTCCGACAAAGGCTCCGGCCCCAGTTTTTCCAACAGCGGATGACGTTCTTCGATTCCCTCATACCAAAGTATCGCGCCAAACTTTCGCGGATCGCGGTAACGCATGACCGTGCCGTCTGAAAACACAATATCGACGTGATCGTGCCTGTCCGGCCTGCCGATACGTCCGTCCGACGGCGTAAAAATCCGCAAACTGCCCGACATCCCCAAGTGAATCAGCAGTACGCCCGTTTGAAAGCGGATAAGCAGGTATTTCGCCCGTCTGCCGCAGGACAAAACCTGCCGGCCGGACAAAATCTCCCCCAAATCGGGATTGACCTGCCAGCGCAGCTTCGATTGGCGCAATATCACGGTTTCCACCGTTTTCCCTTCAATATGCGGCGCGATGCCGCGCAACGTCGTTTCCACTTCCGGCAATTCAGGCATAACCCCTCCCGACATTTCTTCTGACAGATGCCGTCTGAAAGACGGCCGTCCCTTAATCCGCAACCCTTGCCGCACCCGCCGCAAGGGCTTTGCCGCCCAAATACCCGTCCCACGCGGGCAGGGGCGTTACGTCCGCCGCCCTTTTGACCAAAACCAAACCGTACACTGCGGCACACTGCGGCCACCAACGGTCGCCCGCCTTTTCCATAAACCGCCAAAAGCGTATTTGCCCGAGCGACGAAACAGGCGGCAGATACACCATAAATTTCCCAAATTCAATATCGAAACCGACATCCGCAAGCTGCCTTTTCAACCCGGGCAGCGGCAGACAAAACCGTTTTTCCGGCAGACGGACACCGTCAAACCAACGTCCGAATCCCCAGAGCGAATAAGGATTGAAACCCGTCAGCACCAAGCGTCCGGACGGTTTCAATATCCGGTGCGCCTCCGACAGGATTTGCGAAGGAACACCGCCTTCAAGCGTATGGGGGAAAAGCAGCATATCCGCAGAAACATCCGCCAAAGCCATATTCTCCGCCGACATCGACATATCTCGCGGCACACAGGCAATGTCTTCAGACAGGCTCAGCCACGGACCGCCCACCTGAACCGCACACATTCCCGAAAAACGGTATGACTCCACATACCGATTAAAGAAATCCTGTTCCAATTTTGCAACATACCGCCCCATCGCCGTATCTTCAAACCATGCATCCATATTGCGTCCGTTTCAAACAGATTGCCTGCCGATATTCTATTCCAAACAGGATTTCTGTCAAAAAACACATCGGCCGCCCATTTCCGAATCCGCATAAAGTTCCTGTAAAACTTGACGCTTTTTCAGTCAAACAGTACCATCGGACGATAAAATATGTTTATTCCGCCGATATAAATCATGTCCAAACTCAAAACCATCGTCCTGACTGCCTCGGGCCTCTCCGTCTGTTCCGGCTCACTATACGCTCAAAACACCTCTTCACACCAAATCGGTTTGGCGATTATGCGCTTAAACTCTTCAATACTCGACCTGCCACCGACAAAACAATATTTCCAATCCGGCAGCCTGTGGGGCGAGCTGCGCCAAGGCTTCCGGATGGGCGAAGTCAATCCCGAACTGGTACGCCGCCACGAAAGCAAATTCATCGCAAGCCGCAGCTATTTTGATAGGGTCGTCAACCGGAGCCGACCCTATATGTACCATATTGCCAACGAAGTCAAAAAACGCAATATGCCCGCCGAAGCCGCCCTGCTTCCCTTCATCGAAAGCGCGTTCGTTACCAAAGCCAAATCACACGTCGGCGCATCGGGATTATGGCAGTTTATGCCCGCTACCGGCAGGCATTACGGCTTGGAAAAAACACCGGTTTACGACGGCAGGCACGACGTTTACGCCGCCACCGATGCCGCACTCAACTACCTGCAATACCTCTATGGACTGTTCGGCGACTGGCCGCTCGCCTTTGCCGCCTACAACTGGGGTGAAGGCAACGTCGGACGCGCCATCAACCGCGCCCGCGCCCAAGGGCTCGAACCGACCTACGAAAACCTGCGTATGCCCAACGAAACGCGCAACTATGTTCCCAAGCTGCTCGCCGTGCGCAACATCATTGCCGCCCCCCAATCTTTCGGCATGAATATCAGCGAAATAGACAACAAACCCTATTTTCAGGCAATCGAACCGGACCGCCCCATCGATAACGAAGCCATCGCCCGGCTCGCCGGCATCACGCAAAGCGAGCTGCTCGCCCTGAATCCGGCATTCAACGTCCCCGCGTTCATCCCCAAAAACAAACGCAAACTGCTGCTTCCCGCCGCATCCGCCCAAACCTTCCAACGCAACTACCGCGCCGCCGCACCCGACAGCCTGTTCTCTTGGGAAATCTATACGCCACCGGTACAAACCGCCGTATCCGATATTTCTTCCGCAACCGGTATGAGCGTTGCCGACATCAAACGCCTCAACAACCTGAACGGCAACCTTGTCAACGCAGGACGCAGCATCCTTGTCGCCAAGAACGGCAAGACCCTTCAGACGGCATCGGAATCCGTCGTTTCCATCGACATCGACAATACGCCCGACACCTACCGCTCCAATATGCCGGCAGGGATGATGAATATCAGCCTTGCCCAAACACGGCTCGCCGCCGCGCAGACGGCGGACATTACCGTCGCACCTTTGCCGCAGGAAACCGTCCGTACGGAACCCAACCCCCTTGCCCGCATTGCCGAACCCGCCCTTGCAACAGCCGCAGTGCAACCTCAAACCGAAAAACAGACCGCCATGCCGTCTGAAACCCAAACCGCAACACTCGCGCAGATCGTCCCCCAAAACGACATGCAGGCGGCAGACGAACTCATGCAGCTTGTTGCCCGAAACAACCTGCGCCGGCAGGCTGAAGAAACCATCTCTGCCGTCATCGGCACGCCTGACACAGTTGTCGAACACAAAATTTCCGCATCTCCGCAACATACCATTGCCGCCGACGGCAAACGCCGGGTACGTTTGGAAACGCGCGTAGCCAAAGCTGCCGATGGCGAAGCCGAAACCTCCCCGCTCCATGCCAGCATCCACCGCGTTGTAGAAGGCGACACCCTGTTCAACATTGCCAAACGCTACAACGTCAGTGTCGCCGACCTGATTGTCGCCAACAACATCAAAGGCAACACCATCCAAAAAGGACAGGTACTCCGCCTGGCTCAGGCAGCCCCCGCCCAAACCCGTATTGAAAAAGTATCCTACACCGCGCGCAAAGGCGACACTTTCAAAAGCATCTCCGCACGCTTCAATATCAATATCGACGACATCCGCAGACTCAACCCCGATTTGAATACCATCAACCCGGGACAGAGAATCAAACTGATCGGAAGCTGATTCAAGCGAAGTACATGACAGGGTCTGACGACCCTGTCATCACCTACATTTTCAAATACCGTCATGAAACTTATCAAATACCTTCAATATCAAGGCATAGGAAGCCGAAAACAATGCCAATGGCTGATTGCCGGCGGTTATGTTTTCATCAACGGCACTTGTATGGATGATGCCGATGCGGACATTGATTCAGCCTCTGTCCATACCTTAGACATAGACGGTAAAGCAGTAACCGTTATTCCCGAACCTTATTTCTATATCCTGCTCAACAAACCCGCAGATTACGAAACTTCACACAAACCGAAGCACTACCGCAGCATATTCAGCCTGTTCCCCGACAATATGCGCAATATTGACATGCAGGCAGTCGGCAGGCTGGATGCAGATACGACCGGCGTATTACTGATTACCAACGATGGCAAACTGAATCACAACCTTACCTCTCCGAGCCGTAAGATTCCCAAATTATACGAGGTAACACTCAAGCATCCTGCTGACGGAATGCTCTGTGAAACGCTAAAAAACGGTGTCCTGCTTCATGATGAAAATGAAACCGTTTGCGCCGCCGATGCCAACTTAGAGAGCCCGACCACATTATTACTAACCATTACGGAAGGCAAATACCATCAGGTCAAACGGATGATCGCCGCCGCCGGCAACCGCGTGCAGCACCTTCACCGCCGGCAATTCGCACATTTGGAAACAGGAAACCTCAAACCCGGGGAATGGAAATTTATCGGATGCCCCAAATTCTGAAAAAAATCCATTACTTCCTTATATTCAAATACATACCTTTAAAATGAATAATTTAACCGAAATTAACTCAAAAACAGCCGGTTTGCGATATAATTCTCATGTCTGAGCAATGCCTGTGCAAGCAGGCTTATGAGTAAGACGTTTTCCCCGTAATGTGTTTGACCATCTATACTTCTCGGTATAGATGGTTTTTTTTATTTCAAACTCTCTCTTCCATTACCATTAAAATACTATCGTTAATATAATCAACAAAATTTCACTTCCGTACACCGATGTATAAGAATAACAAATTAATCTGTTCATAAACTTCGATTCTTCCTTATCGGTTTATACTTATCAGAAATACTCACTGAAATATATGCCTTTTTCAGGAAAAATCACTAGACAGTTGAAAAACATTCAGTCAATTTCTGTTAAGAATCACGTGTAAAATTTCCGCTTTATTTCAATCGGACACGGTTTCAATATGTCTTCCCCTTCAAATACCAACCGTCAAACCTGGTCCAGCCGTTTGACTTATATCCTTACCGTTGCCGGCGCGACTGTCGGTTTCGGCGCGACGTGGCGTTTCCCGTATTTGGTCGGTGAAAACGGTGGCGGCGCGTATGTATTTTTATTCTGTATCGCCATGCTGGTTATCGGCATCCCGATGATTTTGGTAGAAAACGTCATCGGGCGGCGCAAAGGTGTGAACGCACTGGATGCGTTCGGCGGCTCTATGAACGGCAAACCCGTTGCCAAAATTTGGAAACTGGTCGGCTGGATGGGGCTGCTCGGCGCGTTCGGCATTATGGCTTATTACATGGTACTCGGCGGCTGGGTCATCAGCTATATCGTCAACATTATCGGCGGCAATCTGGACATTTCCAGCCCCGTTGACGGTGTGGTTACAAAAGGCTTTTTTACCGAACACATTGAAAACAGCCCTTGGGAAATTGCGTTCTACACTTTCTTGTTTGTCGTTGTGAACCAATGGATTTTGGTCAAAGGCGTTATCGGCGGTATTGAAAAAGCAGCGAAATACCTGATGCCGCTGTTGTTTTTGTTCCTGATTGCCATGGTCGTCCGCAACGTTACCCTGCCTGGTGCAATGGAAGGGATTACTTTCTATCTGAAGCCTGATTTCAGCAAGATTACCGCCGAACTGTTCGTCTTCGTTTTGGGACAGGTATTTTTTGCCCTGAGCTTGGGTTTCGGCGTGATGATTACCTTGTCCAGCTATTTGGATAAAAACGAAAATCTGGTGCAAACCGCAGTCATTACGGCAATTACCAATACCATCATCGCCGTACTTGCGGGCTTTATGATTTTCCCGTCGCTCTTCAGCTTCGGCGTCGCGCCCAATTCCGGCCCGACTTTGGTATTCCAAAGCCTGCCGATTGTGTTCTCACATATGTGGGCAGGACCCGTGTTCGCCGTCATTTTCTTCTCGCTGCTCCTGATTGCTGCGTTGACAACTTCGCTGACGATTTATGAAGTGTTGATTACGACCATTCAGGAAAAAACCAAAATCCGCCGTACCGCCGCAATCACGATTGTATTGTCCGCCATCTTCATCTTCGGCAATATTCCGTCCATTCTGAGCTATGGCCCGTGGAAAGATGTTTCCATATTTGGCAAAAATATTTTCGATGCCTTCGACTACATCAGCGGCAACATCTTGTTTATGCTGACTGCGCTCGGCTCTGCACTGTTTGTCGGTTTCGTGATGAAGGACGAAGCGAAGGAAGAATTGCTTTATAAAGGCAACCATACGACGGTCAATATCTGGTTTGCCTATGTGAAATACCTCGTGCCGCTGGTGATTTTGCTGATTTTCGTCAGCAACCTGTTTTAATCCGCAGCAATCGATGCCGTCTGAAGGTCATACCTCTTTCAGACGGCATTGCATTGATACCCGCCACAATACCCGCAACGCCGGAATCCGAACCGGCTTGCCGGCTTCTGTCGGACGCTTTCCGGGCAGGCGGCGTTCCGTCTGCTTAGACAATCGTCCTTTAAAACAGGTAGAATCCGCCCCAACGGGAAACACACTCTTCAGACGGCAAAACCCATACCCCAAACCATCAGGAATCCCCCTTATGAACAAACAAAAAGTCATCGCCATCGACGGTCCGGGCGCATCCGGCAAAGGCACGGTCGCCGCCCGCGTCGCCGCCGCATTGGGATACGATTATCTCGACACCGGCGCGCTCTACCGCCTGACCGCCCTATATGCACAAAAACAAGGCGTGGAATGGCACGATGAAGAAAACGTTTCCGCGCTTGCCGAAAAACTGCCCGCCGTATTTTCAGGCAGCCGCATCCTGCTCGACGGCGAAGACGTTTCAGACGGCATCCGGACAGAAGCCATCGGTATGGGCGCATCCGCAGTCGCGCAATGGCCCAAAGTCCGCGCCGCACTGCTGCAACGCCAACGCGATTTTCTGACCGAAAAAGGACTGGTTGCCGACGGACGGGATACCGGATCGGTCGTCTTCCCCCAAGCCGAACTCAAAATTTTTCTGACGGCCGAATCCAAAATCCGTGCCGAACGCCGCGCCAAACAAATCGGCATCCCCTGCGAAGGTTTGGCATTCGAGCGCATCCTGTCCGACATCGAAGCCAGAGACGAGGCAGACCGAAACCGCACGCTCGCCCCCCTGAAACAACAGCCCGATGCCCTGCTTTTGGATACGAGCCGTCTGACTATAGAAGAAACTGTAAAAAAAGTGCTTGATTGGTATCGTAAAGTTTAAATTTTCAGGTATAATTGCCCACATTACGTTTCAGACGGCATAAAAATCCCCCATATGCCGTCTGAAACCTTATGTACCCATCTGCCCTGCCAAGGACGGCAGACATCCACCAACCCACCCCGCACCCCTTGGCGGTGTACCGAAAAGAGTTATATATGTCTATGGAAAATTTTGCTCAGCTGTTGGAAGAAAGCTTTACCCTGCAAGAAATGAACCCGGGTGAGGTGATTACCGCTGAAGTAGTGGCAATCGACCAAAACTTCGTTACCGTAAACGCAGGTCTGAAATCAGAATCCCTGATTGATGTAGCTGAATTCAAAAACGCTCAAGGCGAAATTGAAGTTAAAGTCGGCGACTTCGTTACCGTTACCATCGAATCCGTCGAAAACGGCTTCGGCGAAACCAAACTGTCCCGCGAAAAAGCCAAACGCGCAGCCGATTGGATTGCCCTGGAAGAAGCGATGGAAAACGGCGACATCCTGTCCGGCGTTATCAATGGCAAAGTCAAAGGCGGCCTGACTGTTATGATCAACAGCATCCGCGCATTCCTGCCGGGTTCTTTGGTTGACGTACGTCCCGTTAAAGACACTTCCCACTTTGAAGGTAAAGAAATCGAATTCAAAGTCATCAAACTGGACAAAAAACGCAACAACGTCGTGGTTTCCCGCCGCGCCGTTCTGGAAGCCACTTTGGGTGAAGAACGCAAAGCCCTGCTGGAAAACCTGCAAGAAGGCTCTATCATCAAAGGTATCGTTAAAAACATTACCGATTACGGTGCATTCGTTGACTTGGGCGGTATCGACGGTCTGCTGCACATCACCGACTTGGCATGGCGCCGTGTGAAACACCCGAGCGAAGTTCTGGAAGTCGGTCAAGAAGTAGAAGCTAAAGTCCTGAAATTCGACCAAGACAAACAACGCGTTTCTCTGGGTATGAAACAACTGGGCGAAGATCCTTGGAGCGGCCTGACCCGTCGTTACCCGCAAGGTACCCGCCTGTTCGGTAAAGTATCCAACCTGACCGACTACGGCGCATTCGTCGAAATCGAACAAGGCATCGAAGGTTTGGTACACGTCTCCGAAATGGACTGGACCAACAAAAACGTACACCCGAGCAAAGTTGTACAACTGGGCGACGAAGTCGAAGTCATGATTTTGGAAATCGACGAGGGTCGCCGCCGTATCTCTTTGGGTATGAAACAATGCCAAGCCAATCCTTGGGAAGAATTTGCCGCCAACCACAACAAAGGCGACAAAATCTCCGGTGCGGTTAAATCCATTACCGATTTCGGCGTATTCGTCGGCCTGCCCGGCGGCATCGACGGTCTGGTTCACCTGTCCGACCTGTCCTGGACCGAATCCGGCGAAGAAGCCGTACGCAAATACAAAAAAGGCGAAGAAGTCGAAGCCGTCGTATTGGCAATCGACGTGGAAAAAGAACGCATCTCCTTGGGTATCAAACAACTGGAAGGCGATCCTTTCGGCAACTTCATCAGCGTGAACGACAAAGGTTCTTTGGTTAAAGGTTCCGTGAAATCTGTTGATGCCAAAGGTGCTGTTGTTGCTCTGTCCGACGAAGTAGAAGGCTACCTGCCCGCTTCCGAATTCGCCGCCGACCGCGTTGAAGACTTGACCACCAAACTGAAAGAAGGCGACGAAGTTGAAGCCGTCATCGTTACCGTTGACCGCAAAAACCGCAGCATCAAACTTTCTGTTAAAGCCAAAGACGCCAAAGAAAGCCGCGAAGCACTGAACTCCGTCAACGCAGCCGCTACTGCAAATGCCGGCACCACCAGCTTGGGCGACCTGCTGAAAGCCAAACTCTCCGGCGAGCAAGAATAAGGTTGTAGACATGACAAAGTCTGAGTTAATGGCTCGCTTGGCAGAAGTATTTGCCGCCAAAAACGGCACGCATCTTCAGGCAAAAGACGTAGAGTACAGCGTAAAAGTCCTGGTTGACACCATGACCCGATCGCTTGCCCGAGGTCAACGCATCGAAATCCGCGGTTTCGGCAGCTTCGATTTGAACCATCGTCCTGCCCGCATCGGTCGCAATCCCAAAACCGGCGAGCGTGTGGAAGTACCTGAAAAACATGTACCCCACTTCAAGCCCGGTAAAGAATTGCGCGAGCGGGTCGACTTGGCTTTAAAAGAAAATGCCAATTAAACCTTAGCATCAAAACGCCGCTTCCAAGCGGCGTTTTTTCTGTGGTTTAACTTCATCCGCTGCTTCAATACCTTGAGCCAAGCAAGCAACGGATTAAAGCGTGGATTTTTTTACCATTGCTTACAATCCGCTTTTTAAACAACAAATTGTTGATTTCTAGTACGAACAGGACAAAAATCCTGTTTGTTGCACTAAAACTAAGCCGTTTCAGGAATTTGCGGCAAATTTACGGCTTTTACCGAACCTAATGCTTTCGCTTTTTGGTAAAACGCCAATTTGTATTCAAGCAAATCTAAATAGCGTTTTAATTCGGCAATTTGACACTTCACATTTTCTATTTGATTTTCAAACAAGGAAAGGCGTTCTTCAATGGTATCGTCGCCAATGACGGTACATTCCGCAAAGCGTTTGATGTCTTTTAAGCTCATTCCCGTATTTTTCAAGCATTGCAATAAGCCCAACCATTGCAAATCGTTATCGGTAAAACAGCGGTTACCGTATTCATCACGTCCGATATTAGGCAACAAGCCTTCTTTGTCGTAAAAACGTAGGGTGTGGGCGGAGATGCCTATTTTTTCGGCAGCTTTGGCAGTGGTATAAGTCATTTTCCCTCCCTCTAAACAAAAAACGGTAAAAAACACTTGCCTTAGAGTGAACTCTAAAGTGTAAACTGTTGCTATGTTGCTCAGGCAAGGCTGTTTTGTCAATGAATTAAGAGGAAAGGCAATGAAAATGAAACAAACCGATTCAACCATCAAATCTCGTGCGGCGGTGGCATTCGCTCCAAATCAACCCTTACAAATTGTGGAAATCGACGTAGAAATGCCGCGCAAAGGCGAGGTGTTAATCCGCAATACCCACACTGGCGTGTGCCATACTGATGCGTTTACGTTATCAGGAAGCGATCCTGAAGGTGTGTTCCCTGTGGTGCTTGGACACGAAGGTGCGGGTGTGGTCGTTGCTGTGGGCGAAGGTGTGTCAAGCGTAAAACCGGGTGATCACGTCATTCCGCTTTACACCGCTGAATGTGGCGAATGTGAGTTTTGTCGTTCGGCTAAAACCAACTTATGCGTTTCAGTGCGTGATACGCAAGGTAAAGGCTTAATGCCTGATGGCACGACGCGTTTTTCTTATCAAGGTCATCCAATCTATCACTATATGGGCTGTTCGACCTTCAGCGAATACTCTGTTGTTGCCGAAGTTTCACTGGCGAAAATCAACCCAGAAGCGAATCATGAACAAGTATGCTTGCTCGGCTGCGGCGTTACTACAGGTATTGGTGCAGTGCATAACACAGCAAAAGTACAAGAAGGCGACTCTGTTGCGGTGTTTGGCTTGGGGGCGATTGGTTTGGCTGTGGTGCAAGGTGCGCGTCAAGCCAAAGCGGGTCGCATTATCGCCATTGATACCAATCCCGCAAAATTCGAGTTGGCAAAACACTTCGGTGCAACTGATTGTTTGAACCCGAACGATTACGATAAACCGATCAAAGATGTGTTGCTAGATATCAACAAATGGGGTATTGACCATACCTTTGAATGTATCGGCAACGTAAACGTAATGCGCCAGGCATTAGAAAGTGCACACCGTGGCTGGGGACAATCCATTATCATCGGCGTAGCGGGTGCGGGACAAGAAATTTCAACTCGTCCGTTTCAGTTGGTAACAGGTCGTGTTTGGAAAGGCACGGCATTTGGCGGCGTGAAAGGCCGCTCTGAACTTCCGAAAATGGTGGAAGATTCAATGAAAGGCGACATTCAGTTAGAACCATTTGTGACTCACACAATGACACTTGATCAAATCAATGAAGCCTTTGAGTTAATGCACGAAGGTAAATCGATTCGCGCTGTTATTCATTACTAAGGTACGCGATGAAACTGATTGAACAACATCAAATTTTTGGTGGTTCGCAACAAGTTTGGGCACACCATGCCCAAACGTTGCAATGCGAAATGAAATTTGCCGTCTATTTGCCAAATAATCCGGAAAATCGACCGCTTGGCGTGATTTATTGGCTTTCCGGCTTGACGTGTACGGAACAAAATTTCATTACTAAATCAGGCTTTCAGCGTTACGCGGCAGAACATCAAGTGATTGTGGTTGCCCCCGATACCAGCCCTCGCGGAGAGCAAGTGCCGAACGATGCGGCTTACGATTTAGGGCAAGGTGCAGGCTTTTATTTGAATGCGACCGAGCAACCTTGGGCGATGAATTATCAAATGTATGATTATATTTTGAATGAGTTGCCCCGTCTGATTGAGGAGCATTTTCCTACCAATGGCAAACGTTCCATTATGGGGCATTCAATGGGCGGACACGGCGCATTGGTATTGGCATTGCGAAACCGGGAACGTTATCAAAGTGTTTCTGCCTTTTCGCCCATTTTGTCGCCAAGCCTAGTACCTTGGGGAGAAAAAGCCTTTACTGCTTATTTAGGCGAAGATCGTGAAAAATGGCAGCAATATGATGCCAACTCACTCATTCAACAAGGCTATAAGGTGCAAGGTATGCGTATCGATCAAGGCTTGGAAGATGAGTTTTTGCCAATACAATTGCGTACCGAAGATTTTATCGAAACCTGTCGTGCGGCAAATCAAACGGTCGATGTGCGCTTCCACAAAGGATACGATCACAGCTATTACTTCATCGCCAGTTTTATTGGCGAGCATATTGCTTATCACGCCGCATTTTTGAAGTAAACCGAAGAGCGGTCAGTATTCAAAGCAGTTTGGGATAGCCGGCACAAGGGCGGTAAGAAGTGCCGGCATAAACGTATGCCGTCTGAACCTGAAGAAGCCGGCCCTACGGATTACCAAACCCTGCCCTTGATTTGATCAGTATCATTTTTGAGCTTAAAACCTGATTGGTCAAACATTAAAATCGCCCGTATTTCCTACTTCACTTCCAAGCTTCGCATTATTCGTTGCCGAATTTGCATAAGCAACCTGTTCCTGTTGTGTTTTCGCCTCCTCCAAGCTGACAGGGCGTAACAGCTTCGCGATTTACCATCTGTTTCATTTGTCCTCCTTCAATATTAAAACGCAGCCTGAAATAAAAGGCATTTGGGCTCATATCTGCACCATATTGAAACGCCGCCTTTGCTCATACCCCCCTTGTGCGCGTCATTATTCTTTTCCACTGAAAACGCCAAGTTTGAAGGAAATCATTTATAATACCGACGGTAAGCATTTTCTTTCTTAGCCGCAAGAAGTATAACAAGGTTAAATATGAGTAATAGAGACCAACTTTTTAAAGCCCCGCCGTTTGAAAACCACAGCCCGCTGACCTGGTATCAAGCCGCCTCACAACTGCCCAACTTTATCCGCGACGACGCACAGGCTGCCGCCATCGAACACCTCGATCGGCTTTGGACCGAATTGATGATGTTCAAACGCAAAAGAAACCGTTTTTTAGGCAGGAGTTTGCGTTCCCCGCAAGTCCCCAAAGGGCTTTATTTCTATGGCGGGGTCGGACGCGGCAAAAGCTTTCTGATGGACGCTTTTTTCGGCTGCCTCCCTTACCGCCGCAAACGCCGCGTCCACTTTCATGCCTTTATGGCAGAAATCCACCGGCGGCTGAAAGCCCTGAAAAGCGAAAGCAACCCGTTGAAATCCGTTGCCGCCGAGATTGCCAAAGAAACCCGAGTATTGTGTTTTGACGAATTTCATGTCAGCGATATTGCGGACGCAATGATTTTAGGCCGTCTGCTGGAAAACCTGCTTAACGAGGGCGTTGTTTTGGTGGCGACTTCAAACTACGCGCCTTCCGAACTCTACCCACAAGGTCAAAACCGGAGCAGTTTTCTTCCCACAATCGCGCTCATCGAGTCCAGCCTGACCGTCTTAAACGTTGACGGCGGGGAAGACTACCGGCTGCGTACCCTCCGCCCCGCCGAGATTTTCTTTACGCCTGCCAACGAAGAAAATGAGGCAAAACTGGCAAAACTGTTCAAAGAAATGACAGGCATTACCGATTTGAACCCCGGCATCAGCACCATCCACGGTCGGGAGATTCCCCACAAAGCCGAGTCCGGCCGTGCCATATGGTTTGATTTCCGCGCACTGTGCTTCGGCCCCCGCTCACAGTCCGACTATCTGTATTTGGCCGAACATTATGAAATGGTTTTTGTTTCAGGTTTGGAACAACTCTCACCGCAAGAAAAGGCAGAGGCGCGGCGGCTGACTTGGCTGATTGACGTGCTCTACGATTTCCGAGTCAAACTGTGTGCCACCGGCGCGGTAGATGTCAACCATATCTACACGGAAGGCGATTTTGCCGAAGAATTTACCCGCACCGCCAGCCGGATGGTCGAAATGCAGTCCGAAGTTTATTTGGAACAGCCGCACCTGACCCTGTCTCCCAAGGCTTCAGGCGGATAAGTTATTTTTTTGGTAGAATACCGATTTGATTCTTCTTAAGTAAAAATAAGGATATAGCATGGCGATTGAACGCACCATCTCCATCATCAAACCCGATGCCGTCGGCAAAAACGTTATCGGCAAAATATACAGCCGCTTTGAGGAGAACGGTCTGAAAATCGTTGCCGCTAAAATGAAGCAGCTTACCTTCAAAGAGGCGCAAGAATTTTATGCGGTTCATAAAGACCGCCCCTTCTACGCCGGATTGGTTGAGTTTATGACCGGCGGTCCGGTTATGATTCAAGTACTGGAAGGCGAAAACGCCGTCCTGAAAAACCGTGAACTGATGGGGGCAACCAATCCCGCCGAGGCCGCCGAAGGCACGATACGCGCGGACTTTGCCACATCGGTCAGTATCAATGCCGTACACGGTTCCGACAGCGTGGAAAATGCCGCTTTGGAAATTGCCTACTTTTTCAGCCAAACCGAAATCTGCCCCCGTTGATACAATACACCGCCCAACTCCTCTTCAGACGGCATAAAATATATCCATGCCGTCTGAAAACCCTGTTGCAAAAGGCTTCAAATCAAACTTGCCTGCCCTGCAATTTTTTATTTGAAGCCTTAATTTAAGAAAAACACAAACACATGAAAACCAATCTGCTCAACTACGACCTCCAAGGGCTGACCCGACATTTTGCCGATATGGGCGAAAAACCGTTCCGCGCCAAACAGGTTATGCGTTGGATGCACCAATCTGGCGCGCAAAATTTTGACGAAATGACCGATTTGGCAAAATCGTTGCGCCATAAACTGAACGAACAGGCAAGCATCGAAATTCCCAAGCTGATGATGTCTCAAGAATCTTCAGACGGCACTCGAAAATGGCTGCTAGATGTCGGGACGGGGAACGGGGTGGAAACCGTCTTCATCCCCGAATCGGATCGCGGCACGCTCTGCATTTCCTCACAAGTCGGCTGCGCTTTGGAATGTACATTTTGCTCGACCGGCAGGCAGGGCTTCAACCGCAACCTGACCGCTGCCGAAATCATCGGACAGTTGTGGTGGGCAAACAAAGCGATGGGCGTTACACCGAAAAACGAACGCGTAATTTCCAATGTAGTGATGATGGGCATGGGCGAGCCGATGGCGAACTTCGACAATGTCGTTACCGCCTTGAGCATCATGCTGGACGACCACGGCTACGGTTTGAGCCGCCGCCGCGTAACGGTTTCCACTTCGGGTATGGTTCCCCAAATGGACAGGTTGCGCGATGTCATGCCGGTGGCCTTGGCGGTTTCCCTCCACGCTTCCAATGACGAAGTCCGCAACCAAATCGTACCGTTGAACAAAAAATATCCCTTGAAAGAACTGATGGCGGCCTGCCAACGCTATCTGGTCAAAGCACCCAGGGATTTCATCACTTTCGAATACGTCATGTTGGACGGAATAAACGATAGGGCGCAACATGCGCGCGAACTGATCGAACTGGTCAAAGATGTTCCCTGCAAGTTCAATCTGATTCCGTTCAATCCCTTTCCAAACTCCGGATACGAACGCTCCAGTAATGAGAACATCCGTGTGTTCCGCGATATTTTGCAGCAGGCAGGATTTGTCGTTACCGTACGAAAAACGCGCGGCGACGACATCGATGCCGCCTGCGGACAGTTGGCAGGTCAGGTTCAGGATAAAACGCGCCGCCAACAAAAATGGCAGCAGATTTTAATCGGACAACAGGGGTAATTATGCCTTTTAAGCCATCCAAACGAATCTCTTTATTACTCGTTCTTGCCTTGGGCGCGTGCAGCACTTCCTACCGCCCCTCGCGGGCAGAAAAAGCCAATCAGGTTTCCAATATCAAAACCCAGTTGGCAATGGAATATATGCGCGGTCAGGACTACCGTCAGGCAACGGCAAGTATTGAAGATGCCCTGAAATCTGACCCTAAAAACGAACTTGCCTGGCTGGTCCGTGCCGAAATCTATCAATACCTGAAAGTTAACGACAAGGCGCAGGAAAGTTTCCGGCAAGCCCTATCCATCAAACCCGACAGTGCCGAAATCAACAACAACTACGGCTGGTTTCTGTGCGGCAGGCTCAACCGCCCTGCCGAATCTATGGCATATTTCGACAAAGCCTTGGCCGACCCCACCTACCCGACCCCTTATATTGCCAACCTGAATAAAGGCATATGCAGTGCCAAACAGGGGCAATTCGGATTGGCGGAAGCCTATTTGGAACGCTCGCTCGCCTCGCAGCCGCAGTTCCCCCCCGCATTTAAAGAACTGGCGCGCACCAAAATGCTGGCCGGGCAGTTGGGCGATGCCGATTACTACTTTAAAAAATACCAAAGCAGGGTAGAAGTCCTTCAGGCCGATGATTTGCTGCTTGGCTGGAAAATTGCCAAAGCCCTCGGCAACGCGCAGGCGGCATACGAATATGAAGCACAATTACAGGCAAATTTCCCCTACTCGGAAGAATTGCAAACCGTCCTCACCGGTCAATAAACAGATTCAAACCATATGAACACACTCCAACGCCGCAGGACGCATCAAGTCCGCATCGATCATATTACCGTCGGTTCAGAAGCACCCGTCGTTATCCAATCTATGACCAACACCGACACTGCCGATGCAAAAGCCACCGCATTGCAGATTAAGGAATTGAGCGACGCTGGCTCGGAAATGGTGCGTATTACCGTCAACAGCCCCGAAGCCGCGTCCAAAGTTGCCGAAATCCGCCGCCGCTTGGACGATATGGGCTATGCCACACCACTGATTGGCGATTTCCATTTCAACGGCGAACGCCTGTTGGCGGAATTTCCCGAATGTGGAAAAGCCCTGTCCAAATACCGCATCAATCCCGGCAATGTCGGCAAAGGTGCAAAAGGCGATGAAAAATTTGCCTTTATGATTCGGACTGCTGCCGAAAACGATAAAGCCGTCCGCATCGGCGTAAACTGGGGTTCTTTGGATCAGAGCCTCGCCAAACGTATGATGGATGCCAACCTCGCTTCTTCCGCGCCGAAACCGCCCGAAGAAGTGATGAAGGAAGCACTGATTGTCTCCGCTTTGGAATCTGCCGAAAAAGCCGTTCTATTGGGACTGCCCGAAGACAAAATTATCCTGTCGTGCAAAGTCAGTGCGGTTCAAGACCTGATTCAGGTTTACCGCGAACTGGGCAGCCGTTGCGCCTATCCGCTGCATTTGGGTTTGACCGAAGCCGGTATGGGCAGCAAAGGCATTGTCGCATCAACGGCAGCATTATCCGTCTTGCTTCAAGAAGGAATCGGCGACACCATCCGCATTTCACTCACTCCGGAACCGGGTAGCCCGCGTACTCAGGAGGTTGTCGTCGGGCAAGAGATTTTACAGACTATGGGTTTGCGCTCGTTTACGCCGATGGTTACCGCCTGCCCGGGATGCGGACGCACCACCAGTACCGTTTTTCAAGAACTGGCTCAAGATGTGCAAAACTACCTGCGCCAAAAAATGACCGTATGGCGCACTGCTTATCCCGGTGTGGAATCCTTGAATGTCGCCGTGATGGGCTGTGTCGTCAACGGCCCCGGAGAAAGCAAATTGGCCGACATCGGCATCAGCCTGCCCGGTACGGGGGAAACACCCGTCGCACCGGTTTATGTAGATGGTGAACGTAAAGTAACGCTGAAAGGCGACAACATTGCAACGGAATTTCTGGCTATTGTTGAAGAGTATGTCAAAACCAACTACGGCGAAAACGGCTCCAAACGCAACCAGAACAAAATCATCCCGATACAGTCCCTATAAGACAAATGCCGTCTGAACTGTTTTCAGACGGCATTTGTCTACTTCACAAGGTTTAAAGCTGCAAAGAAGCGCGGTTTTCCAAAACTTGGTCAATCAAACCATATTCTTTTGCCTCTTCGGCAGACATGAAATTATCACGGTCGGTGTCGCGCTCCAAATCTGCCAAATCGCGGCCGCAGTGTTTCGCCATCAGGCGGTTGAGTTTTTCTTTGATTTTCAACAACTCGCGTGCATGAATTTCAATGTCGGATGCCTGACCGCCCAAGCCTCCGCTGATTAAAGGCTGGTGAATCATGATACGGCTGTTGGGCAAGGCAAAACGTTTGCCTTTCTCGCCTGCCGACAGCAGGAATGCACCCATGCTTGCCGCTTGCCCCAAGCACAAAGTCGATACATCGGGCTTGATGAAATTCATCGTGTCATAAATCGACATACCGGCCGTTACCGAACCACCGGGGGAATTGATGTAGAAGAAAATATCTTTGTCCGGATTTTCACTTTCCAAAAACAACAGCTGGGCAACCACCAAATTGGCGGACTCGTCGGTTACCGGGCCGACCAAAAATACGATGCGCTCTTTCAAAAGGCGCGAGTAAATATCAAATGCACGCTCGCCGCGGCCGCTTTGTTCGATAACGGTAGGAACGAGGTAATTATTGAAATCGAAGGACATTCTTGTCTCCTGTCAATGTTACGAAAGCACCAAAGGGACGCTTTGGTGCTTTCAAGTTGCCTGTTTCAGACAAACCTTTGAAGATGATTAGGCTTGCGCGCCCATCACTTCGTCAAAAGACAAAGCTTTTTCGGTCACTTTGGCTTTGCCCAAAACGAAATCAACAACGTTGCTTTCTACTGCCAAAGAAGTCGGGGCTTGCAGGCGGGAAGGCTCTGCGTAGTACCAGTCGATTACTTCTTGAGGATCTTCGTAGCTTTCTGCGAAGTTGGCGACAACGGCTTTGATTTGTTCTTCAGTCGGCTCGAGTTTGTTCTCATCGACCAGTTTGGCCAAAATCAGACCCAAAGATACGCGGCGTTCGGCTTGTTCTTTGAACATATCCAAAGGCAAATCCAAGTTCGCGGCATCGGCCATACCTTGGTTGACGAAGTTTTGTTTCATTTCGTTTGCCAGGCGGGCGGCTTCTTCATTGACCAAAGCAACCGGAACTTTCAACTCTACGGCTTTAATCAGCGCGTTCATTACAGATTCTTTGGTTTGTTCGTTTACGCGGCGTTCCACTTCGCGGCTTACGTTTTTCTTCACTTCTTCGCGCATTTTGGCAACGTCGCCGTCAGCGATGCCCAATGCTTTTGCAAAATCTGCATCAACTTCGGGCAGAGTTGCTTCGGAAACGTTGTTCAGCGTAATGGTGAACACGGCAGTTTTACCGGCAACGTCTTTACCATGGTAGTCTTCAGGGAAGTTGACGGTAACGTCTTTGCCCTCGCCTGCCTTCATGCCGACTACGCCGGCTTCAAATTCGGGCAACATTTGACCTGCGCCCAATACGAAGGCGTAGTTTTTGGATGCGCCGCCGGCAAAAGGTTCGCCGTCGATTTTACCTTCAAAGTCGATGATGACGCGGTCGCCGTTTCGGGCTTCGCGTTCGACATGGTTGAAGCGGGTGCGTTGTTTTCGCAGGATCTCTACGGTTTGATCCACTTCGGCATCGCCGACGGAAGCGGTTACTTTTTCGACCTCTTGTGCAGACAAATCGCCGATAACGACTTCAGGGAACACTTCGAAAATCGCAGCAATTTTCAGGGATTCTTTATCATCTTGTTCTTCAACGCCTTCGAAACGCGGATAGCCTGCAACTTTCAATTCTTGGGCAACGGCAACATCGTAGAAGCGGCGTTGTACCATTTCGTTGATGACATCGTTTTGCGCGCTTGCACCGTACATTTGGGCAATCATTTTTAAAGGTGCCTTGCCCGGACGGAAACCGTCGATTTTGGCACGGCGTTGGGTTTGTTTCAATTTTTTATCGGTTTCTGCATTGATTTCGGACCAAGGCAGGGACAACACTACTTTGCGTTCCAGATTTTCTAAAGTTTCAACAGTTACGCTCATCATAAACCCTTAAATTTGTTGTGTTGATAAAATGACACCCCTTCCCGGCAACGGAAGGCCGGCGCGCGGCGGATACTGGGATTTGAACCGCATTGCCGCAAAGGGAAAATTTTAGCTGGCAAGTATATCACAATGTTCCTCCCGAAACATAATATGCCGTCTGAAACGCCAATTCCGCCGTTCAGACGGCATTTTGCGACACGGGCTACAAATGATCCTTACGCGCCAAAATTTTACGGCTGCCGTTCAAATCGGACGGCGAAACCACACCCGCATTTTCCAGTGCCTCCATCAGGTTTGCCGCGCGGTTATAGCCGATACGCAACTGCCGCTGCAAAGACGAAATGGAGGTTTTTTTGCTTTCCAAAACATAGGCGACTGCCTGATCGAACAATTCGTCGCTGTCTGCATTGGGGCTGACGATATTTGCCGTTTCCTGTGCCGCTTCGCCTGTAAGCAGCCCTTCTACATAATTTGCCGGTGCCTGCTCCTTGACGAAAGCGACGACGCGGTGGACTTCATCATCGGAAACAAACGCGCCTTGCAGGCGGGTCGGTTCGGCACTGCCGGGCTGGAGGAACAGGGAGTCGCCGTATTTCAGCAGTTCGTCCGCGCCTATTTGATCGAGGATGGTTCGGCTGTCGATTTTGCTTTGCACGGTAAACGCCATACGGGTCGGTATGTTGGCTTTAATCAGGCCGGTAACGACATCGACACTGGGACGTTGGGTGGCGACAATCATATGTATGCCGGCGGCGCGCGCTTTTTGGGCGAGGCGGGCGATTTGTTGCTCGACGGCTTTGCGTTCGGTCATCATCAGGTCGGCAAGCTCGTCGATAACGACCACAATCATCGGCAGTTTTTCCAGCGGCTCGGGATCGTCCGGATTCAGGCTGAACGGGTTTGGCATGGGTTTGCCCGATGCTTTGGCGGCTTCGACTTTTTGGTTGAAGCCTTCCAAGTTGCGCACGCCGGCGTGGGAAAGCAGGCGGTAGCGTTTTTCCATTTCGGCGACACACCAGTTCAACGCCTGCCCTGCTTCGCGCATATCAGTAACGACCGGGCAGAGCAAGTGCGGAATGCCGTCGTAAATGCTCAATTCGAGCATTTTCGGGTCAATCATGATGAAGCGGACTTCGTCGGGCGTGGCTTTGAAAAGCATGGACATAATCATGCCGTTCACGCCGACGGATTTACCCGAACCGGTCATACCGGCGACCAAAAGGTGCGGCATTTTTGCCAAATCGCCGACGACGGGCGTACCAGAAATGTCTTTGCCCAGCGCGACGGTCAGCTTGGATTTGGCTTCGGTAAACACGGGTGAAGAGAGAATTTCGCTCAACATCACGTCTTGGCGTTTGTCGTTGGGCAACTCGATGCCCATCGTGTTTTTCCCGGCGATGGTTTCGACGATACGCACGGATTGCAGCGACATCGAGCGCGCCAAATCTTTCGACAAGGCGACAATTTGACTGCCTTTGACACCTTGCGCGGGTTCGATTTCGTAGCGCGTGATGACGGGACCGGATGTGGCGGATACGACTTGCACGCCGATACCGAATTCTGCCAGTTTGGATTCGATCAGTTCGGCTGTATTTTCCAATTCGGCGGGATTGATGCTGACCGGCTCGCTGTCGGGAATCCGCAACAGGTTCAATGCAGGCTTGTGGTATTCGCCGTTCTGCTGTACTTCATTGTCTTCAAACAGCGAAGGTTGGATTTTAGGCGGCGGCGCAACGGAAACCGCGACGGATTTGCGGTTGCTGCTGCTGCCTTCGAGGGGAATAACAGGTTTGGCGGTGATGTTTTTGGCTTCTTTCACCATGCGCCGTGTGTTTTGGGTATCGACACCGTCTGTTTTGGTATTCGGCCGGCGTTTTCCCAAAGCCATGACCTTGCCGAATAAAGCATTCAGACGGTTTTGAACCACCCTGCCCGTACCGTTCAAAAATTCCAGCCATGAAATCTGCACCAGCAGGGACAACGACAACAGCAGAACAACCAGGATAATCAGCAGGCTGCCCGATTTCCCCAGCAGCCACGCAAACACTGCGCCGACGCGTATGCCGACCATACCGCCGGCTCCGACAGGCAGGGAGTCGGCATATTTTCCGCCCAGCACAAAATACTCCAAGACGGGGCTGAAGACCGTCAGGACAAACAGCGCGGCGGCAGCGATTTTGTGGTTGTATGCCTCGTTTTCCGTCTGTTTTGCGTGCAGACGGAAATTTTTATACAGCACGACGCAGGCAGCCGCTATCCACCACCAGAACGACCAGCCGAAAAGATAATAGCCGACATCGGCAATATACGCGCCGAACAGTCCGCCCCAATTGGCGGCATCTCCGGCAAGCGGCGAACTGTGCGACCAAGACGGATCGCCCATATCGAAACTAATCAGGGAAATCGCCAAATACAGGGTTGCCGCCAAACCCATCAGCCACAATGCGTCGGCAATCAGGTTGACGACATGTTCGGGACGCGCCTTTTTGGCTTCGGTTTTCTGCAGCTCTTTGACCGCCTTGAGCCGCTCGGAAACTTTATTGCCCCGTGCGCCGTTGTCGGCTTTCTTGTTGCGTGCGGACGTTGGGGACGGGCTTCCCGCCCTGCCTTTTGCTGTTTTTTTATGGGATTTTTCTGTCATGCCGTATTACCGGAAAATGCCGTCTGAAATAAGAGTGCGGGACGGCTTGCGGATTGAATATGAAAAGTGTCGGATTATACTCCATTTCTCCTGCTTTCATCCTGCAACAGACAGACGTTGCCTTTCAGACGGCATATCTTTGCCCGACGTATGTATTTTTACGCAGACCCTCGGCAAACCAGTATAATCCGTGCCGTTTGAACCGATTGAAAGAAGATGGTATGAACCAACTGAAACTTGCCGTTTCCGGCGCGCAGATTTTATTTGTGGCATTCGGCGCAATGGTGCTGGTCCCCCTGCTGACCGGTCTAAATCCGGCTCTTGCGCTTTTGGGCGCAGGCTTGGGAACGCTGCTGTTCCAAATCACAACCAAACGCAAAGTGCCAATTTTTCTCGGCTCTTCGTTTGCCTTTATCGCGCCGATTATCTACTCCATCGGCGAATGGGGGCTGCCTTCCACCATGTTCGGACTGTTTGCCGCCGGCTTTATGTATTTTGTGTTTGCCGCGCTGATCCGTTGGCGCGGACTGGCGGCGGTACACAAACTGCTGCCGCCGGTCGTCATCGGCCCCGTCATCATGGTCATCGGTCTGTCTGTTGCCGTGGCGGCAAGCAGCATGGCAATGGGTCAGGCTGACGGCAAACAGGCCATCGACTATACCGATTCACTGATTCTTTCCGGCTTTACCTTTGCCGTTACCGCCATCATATCGGTTTTCGGCAGCAGGATGATGAAGCTGATTCCCATCTTGATCGGTGTCGCTTCGGGTTATGTTTTGGCACTGCTGATGGGACTGGTGGATACGGCAAGCATTGCACACGCGCCCTGGTTCGCCGTTCCCCATTTTGAAACGCCGCAAGTCAACTGGCAGGCGGCACTGTTTATGCTGCCCGTTGCCGTCGCCCCCGCCATCGAACACATCGGCGGCATTATGGCAATCGGCAATGTAACGGGAAAAGACTATACGAAAGACCCGGGCTTGGACAAAACCCTTGCGGGCGACGGCTTGGGCGTGTGCCTTGCGGGTCTGATCGGCGGCCCGCCGGTTACGACCTACGGCGAAGTAACGGGTGCGGTGATGATTACCAAAAACAGCAACCCCGTCATTATGACTTGGGCAGCAGTTTTTGCCGTCTGCATGGCGTTTTTCGGCAAATTCAATGCGTTTTTGGCTTCCATTCCGATGCCCGTGATGGGCGGCATCATGCTGCTGCTGTTCGGTACGATTGCCTCTTTGGGTATCAAAACACTGATTGATGCCAAAGTCGATTTGATGCTGCCGAAAAACCTGGTCATCGTCAGCTCGGTACTGACCACGGGCATCGGTGGCATGACGCTCAAACTGGGCAGCTTCAGCTTTGCCGGCGTGGGCTTGTGCGCCGTACTCGCCATCGTATCGAACAGCCTGCTGCCCGATTCAAAAGAATCCTGACCGTCGATATGGAAATGCCGTCTGAACATCTTTCAGACGGCATTTTCCGTTTTATTTGAGATTTTGAATCAAAGAGCGCACAGTCCCACCGTAATAAGAAGAAGACGTGCAATACACTGTTTCCAAAGCACATTCTCTCTCCACACCATATTTTTTGATACATTGATTGAGTGCGACCTGATGAACGCTCGTAAAACGCGGAGAAGTAATCACGACGGCGTTTTCAACGCTCATCGCTCCCAAGGCTTTCGGGTATGCCAGCGCGACACAGGTATTGTTCAGCGACACGACCGAGCGACACCCCGTCGCCTGATCGCCGCCTATGCCTGCAAGCGTATCCTGCCCTTTGCAAAAAGCCTCCAATTCGGCAAGCGCCTCGTTTTGCGTCGAATCTTCTTTTGTGGTTTTAACCTGCAAAACATCGTTTGCATCCTGCGGATTCTGCCAAACGGCGAGATAGCCGTAAGTATCGGCAGCCTGTGCCGCCGCAGTCATCAGGCAGAGTACAGATACTGCCGCCATCCTTTTTATCATCATAAACTCCTGACGGTTCGTCCAAATTCTGTCGCATTATAAACAAAAAACAGGATAAGTCCCGCCTTATCGGCTTATCCCTCCCCGCAGATGGCACCTCCGGGGCATGGCAAACCGGTTTCGGCAACGCAAATCCGCATACTGCCGCCTTAGCGGCAAGCCGTTGTTTTCAGAGGGCATTACGGGCAACCTTTGCGGCGGGGGGAAAAACCT
>NZ_CAUJAJ010000014.1 GCF_962747995.1 Neisseria viridiae
TGCTCATGGGAAATCCCCTAAATGTCTTGGTGGGAATTTAGGGGATTTTGGGGGATTTTGCAAAGGTCTCAAATCCTTAAAATCCCTTTACACTCAAACCCGTTCAAAACAAAACAAACCCTGCCATGAAAATCCTGCTCCTCCTCATCCCCCTCGTCCTCGCCGCCTGCGGCACACTGACCGGCATTCCTGCCCACGGCGGCGGCAAACGCTTTGCCGTCGAACAGGAACTCGTCGCCGCATCGTCCCGCGCCGCCGTCAAAGAAATGGATTTGTCCGCCCTGAAAGGACGCAAAGCCGCCCTTTACGTCTCCGTTATGGGCGACCAAGGTTCGGGCAACATAAGCGGCGGACGCTACTCTATCGACGCACTGATACGCGGCGGCTACCACAACAACCCCGAAAGTGCCACCCGATACAGCTACCCCGCCTACGACACTACCGCCACCACCAAATCCGACGCGCTCTCCAGCGTTACCACTTCCACATCGGTCTTAAACGCCCCCGCCGCCGCCCTGACGAAAAACAGCGGACGCAAAGGCGAACGCTCCGCCGGACTGTCCGTCAACGGCACGGGCGACTACCGCAACGAAACCCTGCTCGCCAACCCCCGCGACGTTTCCTTCCTGACCAACCTCATCCAAACCGTCTTCTACCTGCGCGGCATCGAAGTCGTACCGCCCGAATACGCCGACACCGACGTATTCGTAACCGTCGACGTATTCGGCACCGTCCGCAGCCGTACCGAACTACACCTCTACAACGCCGAAACCCTTAAAGCCCAAACTAAGCTCGAATATTTCGCCGTTGACCGCGACAGCCGGAAACTGCTGATTGCCCCTAAAACCGCCGCCTACGAATCCCAATACCAAGAACAATACGCCCTCTGGATGGGACCTTACAGCGTCGGCAAAACCGTCAAAGCCTCAGACCGCCTGATGGTCGATTTCTCCGACATCACCCCCTACGGCGACACAACCGCCCAAAACCGTCCCGACTTCAAACAAAACAACGGTAAAAACCCCGATGTCGGCAACGAAGTCATCCGCCGCCGCAAAGGAGGATAAACCGTGAAACCGCTGCGAAGACTAACAAATCTCCTTGCCGCCTGCGCCGTAGCGGCGGCCGCACTCATACAGCCCGCCCTCGCGGCAGAATTGGCGCAAGACCCGTTCATTACCGATAACGCCCAACGGCAGCACTACGAACCCGGAGGCAAATACCACCTCTTCGGCGACCCGCGCGGCAGCGTCTCCGACCGCACCGGTCAAATCAACGTCATCCAAGACTATACCCACCAGATGGGCAACCTGCTCATCCAGCAGGCAAACATCAACGGCACAATCGGCTACCACACCCGCTTTTCCGGACACGGATACGAAGAACACGCCCCCTTCGACAACCACGCCGCCGACAGCGCAAGCAAAGAACAAGGCAACGTTGACGACGGCTTTACCGTATACCGGCTCAACTGGGAAGGACACGAACATCATCCCGCCGATGCCTACGACGGCCCGAAGGGCGGCAATTACCCCAAACCTACGGGGGCACGCGACGAATACACCTATCACGTCAATGGCATAGCCCGCAGCATCAAACTCAATCCAACCGACACCCGCAGCATCCGGCAACGCATATCCGACAATTACAGCAACCTCGGCAGCAATTTCTCCGACCGCGCCTATGAAGCCAACAGAAAAATGTTCGAGCACAATGCCAAGCTCAACCGCTGGGGCAACAGCATGGAGTTTATCAACGGCGTCGCCGCCGGCGCGCTTAACCCCTTTATCAGCGCGGGCGAAGCCGTTGACCAGTGGATGCAGGAAAACCCCAATGCCGCCGAAACCGTCGAAGCCCTGGTCAACGTCCTGCCGTTTGCCAAAGTCAAAAACCTGACAAAGGCGGCAAAAGCAGCCAAAGTCGCTAAGCTGGCAAAGGCGGCGAAACCGGGGAAAGCTGCGGTTAGCGGGGATTTTTCGATTAGCTATAAAAACTTTTCTACTGTCAAACCAAAAGTAATTGCCAAAGGAACGATTAATGGAAAGACTTTTAGAGATGTTAATCAAAGTGCAAAAATTGGATCGCCTGATTCACCTACATTAATAGCCCAACGAGTTAATGCAAAAATCCAAGCCGACGGTAAACCTCGTCCGAATGCAACCGTTGCTAATTCACATGCTGAAATTGGTGTTATCCAGCAGGCTTATAATGCAGGTGAAACGAAAGGGGCATCTATGACAATGACAGTTTCAGGAAAAGATGTTTGCGGTTATTGTAAAGGAGATATTGCAGCTGCTGCTCAAGCTTCTGGACTGAAATCACTGACCGTTAATGCGACAGATAATGTAACAGGAAAAAATAAAACTTACTATTGGACGCCTGGTATGAAATCAATTAAGGAGAGAAAATGAAAACATCAACAATTGTTTTTGGTGGATTTTTTATTACAGATAATGGAGAACGAATCCAAATCCCTATTTTAGAAAATCCTAACATTAAAGAAATAAATAACTTTTTTTCTGTATCAAATTTTGAAAAAAAAGCCGGAGTCCTTGTTTTCAGAATTATTCCTGAGCCTGAATTTGGCAATACTGAATTAACTATCTATTTTGAAAAAGGATATTATTTACCAATAATTCAAACAATTTTAGAAGATGGAGATATTGAAGTAAAAAATCTTAAAACAGAAAATTATAGTGGAAATACAATGGAAATTTTGGGAGACGTCTACCCTATTGAGCATATCTCTAAAAATATTTCTATAATTCAAGATATAATTTCTGAATTTATTATGAAAAATAAACCAATCACAATAATGATTTAATTGAAAAGTTCAACAATCAAAAGGTCGCCTGAAATCGTGTTTAATTTTCAGACGACCTATTTCCTTCATTTGAAATAGGATATTGAGAACTAAGTTCTTCAAAAATCCTACACCTGCTCCTTCCACGGCAGCACCTTGGTCAAAACGGCAGACGGCTACAAAGCCATTGCCCGTATCCGAGTCGGCGAGAGCGTCTTCGCCAAGGACGAGGCAAGCGGGGAAACAGGATACAAACCCGTTACCGCCCAATACGGCAATCCGTATCGGGAAACCGTTTACATTGAAGTTTCAGACGGCATCGGCAACAGCCAAACCCTGATTTCCAACCGCATCCATCCGTTTTACAGTCAAGGAAAATGGATACAGGCAGGTCATCTGAAAAAAGGCGACACCCTGCTTTCCGAAAGCGGCGCAAAACAGACGGTTCAAAACATTACCTTCAAACAGCAGCCGCTCAAAGCCTACAACCTGACCGTCGCCGATTGGCATACTTACTTCGTCAAGGGTGATAGGGCGGAAACGGAAGGGGTTTGGGTTCATAATTCTTGTCCGCCCAAAAGAGCTCCCGAATACCATGCAGGAACTGTATCTGAATCTAATTTTTTAAATGCAGCTGAGAAATGGCTAGGGGAAAACTATAAGTCATATCCAAATGGTCGATATGTATCACAAGATGGAATGCGACAGGTACGATATGGTCATCATGAAACAAATTCATCTACGCATCATGGTCATTTTGAATCATATGACAAACCCAATGGACGTGTAATAGAAAATAGTGTAGTAACAATTATTCAGGATTAGAAAATTATGAGTGTAAAAGAATTATTCAAAGTTATCTTAGATAAAAATAAAGATTTTCCTATTAGAACGATTCATCGCACTCCAATGGGGATACTTCCCAAACCTGTTGCTTTAAGTATTGTTCAATATGAAGATGACCACGGATTTTATTTATTTTATTTGGATGAGACCGGTCAGGAACAAACGGATACTTATCATGACACATTAAATTCGGCATTTAAACAGGCTGAATTTGAATTTGGAATTAGAAAAGAAGAATGGATACAAAGTTCTTAGGTAGCAAGCGTAGAAAACAACAATCAAAAGGTCATCTGAAACCGTGTTTGGTTTTTCAGACAACCTTTCTATCAGTAAAAACGAGATGTTGGGTTTTCATCCGACCTAGGCTTGCGCAGCTCAAGCCAATGATAATAGGTTAAGTAACCGTAGGTTGGATTGAAAACCCAACAATTAAAAGGCTGTCTGAAATCAAGCTTGTTTTTCAGACGGCATTTCCTTCATTTGAAATAGGATATTGAGAACTGAGTTCTTCAAAAATCCTACACCTGCTCTTTCCACGGCAGCACCTTGGTCAAAACGGCAGACGGCTACAAAGCCATCGCCCATATTCAAGCCGGCGACCGCGTCTTCGCCAAGGACGAGGCAAGCGGGGTAACGGGATACAAACCTGTTACCGCCCGATACGGCAATCCGTACCAAGAAACCGTTTACATTAAAGTTTCAGACGGCATCGGTAACAGCCAAACCCTGATTTCCAACCGCATCCATCCGTTTTATTCAGACGGCAAATGGGTTAAAGCGGAAGATTTGAAAGCGGGAATCAGGCTGTTATCCGAAAGCGGCAGAACCCAAACCGTCCGCAACATCATTGTCAAACCAACACCGCTCAAAGCCTACAATCTGACCGTTGCCGATTGGCATACCTACTTCGTCAAGGGCAATCAGGCGGAAACGGAAGGGGTTTGGGTTCATAATTCTTGTCCGCCTAAAAGAACAGGAAGCTCCAAGAATGAAAAACATGGAGACGGCGGTCGAAGTCAAATATCAGCGGAATCAAGAATTGCTGAATTAAAAAATAAAATTATTCCCGGAATGTCCAAAAATGAACGCTTAAAGATTGAGAAAACAATCAGAAATATTGCAAAAAATGCCAATCGAAAAGCAAAAGGAGAAGAGCATGGTCGACGCGGTCGTTAAAACTCCCGAATTTTTACCTTTTACTTCTGTAGGAATATTCCGTTTTGGTGCGGATATAACAGAGTACAAAAACATACTGGAAACTTTTATGTATGAACCTCCTGATGAGTTTAGAACAGAATATTATGAATCTCCCGACTCAAATTTACTAATTGCCGTCAAGAAAAACAAAATTATTTCGATATTTTGTTATCAGGAGCTATATTTTATGGGCGTTAATATAATAGGTCTGAATTTTGAAGATTTTAAACAGCTTTTCCATCACCCTAAATCATACGGTGTTGATAAATATTATTTATCAAATGAATCTTATCCGACATATGTCTATGAGTTTGATGAAATAGGAGTACAAGCTTGGGAAGCAAAAGGGAAAATTGTTACTATCATTGCCGGGGGCAAAGACAATTATTCAACAGAACCTTACTACGATGAATAACATTAATGGCAGGCATAGGTTGGGTTGAAAACTCAACAACAAAAGGTCGTCTGAAACCGTAATCGATTTTTCAGACGACCTTTCTGTCAATCCAAACAGATTGTCGAATCTTAATCCAACCTGTGCTTGCTGTACGGAACAGGCACGGTGTTCATTCACAAGTTAAGTCATATATTGAATCAAAAGGCGGCATTGTTAAAACAGGTTTAGGAGATTAAATGGCATCATATGTTTCCATCAAAGGATGGATTGAATGCTCTGACGATGATATAAAAATCATCCAAGAAAACATTAATAATTTTTGGAATAATTGCCCCTTCAATATCGAAGAAAAAGAATCTGCAAAAATATATAAAAGCGGGTGGGTTTTCCCGACAAATAGTTTTAATTGGAGCAGCTATATTTTTTTTGGTGCATGCGTAAAGTCTTATTTCATTATTTATTTTGAAAAATGTATTAAAACAATAATGGAATTGGATATTGAAATATCAGGTTTTTTTGAATTAGATTATTATGAAGATAGTTATAAAGTAAATTGGAAAATAAATAATGTCAATTTAATACAAACGACTAATTAAATGGACAAAAAATGATGGCTGATAAGGAACAAGTAGAAAAGATGATTTATTCTGAAAATAAACAGAGTGTTATTGACGGTATGCTCGGTATGACCTTCAGCTCGGAGGAGGATGAAATCCCTTGGATTTCTGAGAAATTGACGGAGTTGTCGAAGCATAAAGACTTGGATATTGCCAGATTGTCATTAACCTGTTTCGGACATCTTGCCAGGATGCATGAAAATATCGGCGATTGCGATAAAGTGATTGCTTTATTGCGCTCAAAACAAGGTAATCCGGATTTTCAAGGTTTTGCCGAAGATGCGTTAGACGATATTTCCTTCTTTATATTTAAAAAGCGTCCGTAAGCACCGGCAAGGTCAAATCTGGCAAATGCCGTCTGAAGCGGTATTCGGCTTTCAGACGGCATTTTCTCCGATTAGCACAGGATGCAGGGGCTTGCCGGCTTGATTTTACCGAAGTTGTTGGCAAACAATTTGGAGGGGACGGCAACCTATGGAAAATAGATTTGAAAAAATAGTTAAGGATATTTTTAGTTTTACCCAATTTGTTTCCGAAGCGGAAAATAAGATTCCTAACCAATCCTCTCGTTATTACGACTGCTGGTGGGAATTGGAAGTCTTGAATGCCTCCGCATTGGAAGATTGGGAAATATCGGGAAAGCCTGAAAAATGGGAGAAATGGACAGAAAAATATCAGACCGAAGCGTTACAGTTAGTCAAGAATCTATTTGCCGAAGAAGTTCCTGAAAATAATATAGTTTGCGATATTTCTCATTTTTTGCATTTTGCCGATTGGGCAGAAGCCGATATTCCCAATCAATCACGTTTATATGCCGAATATTGGTGGGAAATGGAAACGTTCAAAATATCGGTTTTAGAAGATTGGGAACGCTCGGGAAAACCGTTAGATTGGGAAAAATGGCAAAGGCAATATCAATCCGAAGCATTTGAATTAGTCAAAAAATTGAATCAAAGCAAACAAGAGTAACAAGCCGCAGCCTGCATAGGGGTTTTTAAAGTACGGCAGCAACCGTAGATTAGATTAAAAATCAAACAATCAAAGCCCGCCTGATATAATCGATATATCCTGTTAAACGAAAAATAAATATGTTTAAAAAATTCAAACCGGTATTGTTGTCATTTTTTGCACTTGTATTTGCCTTTTGGCTGGGGAAGGGTATTGCCTATGAGATTAATCCGCGTTGGTTTTTGAGCGATACAGCAACTGAAATACCTGAAAATCCGAATACTTTTGTGGCGAAACTTGCCCGCCTGTTCCGAAATGCCGACAGGGCGGTTGTCATCGTGAAGGAATCGATGAGGACGGAGGAAAGTCTTGCCGAAACTGCGGATGACGGTCCGTTGCAGTCGGAGAAGGATTATCTCGCGCTCGCTGTCCGGCTCAGTCGTTTGAAAGAAAAAGCGAAATGGTTTCACGTAACGGAGCAGGAACATGGGGAAGAGGTTTGGCTGAATTACTATATCGGCGAGGGCGGTTTGGTTGCGGTTTCGCTTTTGCAACGCTCGCCGGAAGCGTTTGTTAATGCCGAATATCTGTATCGGAACGATCGTCCGTTTTCTGTAAATGTGTACGGCGGAACGGTTCACGGGGAAAATTATGAAACGACAGGAGAATATCGGGTTGTTTGGCAACCGGACGGTTCGGTATTTGATGCGGCGGGGCGCGGGAAAATCGGGGAAGATGTTTATGAGCATTGTCTCGGGTGTTATCAGATGGCCCAGATATATTTGGCGAAATACCGGGATGTCGCGAATGACGAGCAGAAGGTTTGGGACTTCCGCGAAGAGAGCAACCGGATTGCGTCGGACTCGCGCGATTCTGTGTTTTATCAGAATATGCGGGAATTGATGCCCCTGGGGATGAAGGCGAACAGTCTTGTAGTCGGCTATGATGCGGACGGTCTGCCGCAGAAAATCTATTGGAGTTTCGACAATGGGAAAAAACGCCAGAGTTTCGAATATTATTTGAAAAACGGAAATCTTTTTATTGCACAATCTTCGACGGTAGCATTGAAAGCGGATGGCGTAACGGCGGATATGGAGACCTATCATACGCAACAGACGTGGTTTTTGGATGGCGGGCGGATTGTCCGCGAAGAGAAACAGGGAGACAGACTGCCTGATTTTCCTTTGAACTTGGAAGATTTGGAAAAAGAGGTGCGCCGTTATACAGAGGCTGCGGCGAGACGTTCGGGCGGCAGGCGCGACCTTTCTTACTGAACGCAAATGCCGTCTGAAACCGGTTTTCAGACGGCATTGGAGAGTCAAACTCTTTTTGCAATGCCGTATATGCCGAACCCGATTCGCTATAAATTGAAAACCACAATCCAAAAAACGGAAATACACATTATAAAACAAACAAATAAGTTGACATATTGTGCGATGTCGAGGGCTGTACCGTATTTTCCCATCGTATTTTCCCGTTCTTTATATGAGCGGCAGGCATCCTCATAAAAGAAGGGATACCGATAAGGAAAAACACCCCGGCATAAAAATATACTGATTAATCAATACAAATCCAACAAACAGTTCATCGTATTCTTTTCTGTTGACGTATAAAAAATACTGATATATGCCTTCACTTTCACAGGGCGACGCTTTATGTGCCGTCCTGTACGTTGAAACATCGGTTTTCCTTGCCGCCTGCCCCGCTTTTCCCTGATTGCTGCCAACTGCCGTCCGAACCCGAACCGTCAGGTTTCAGACGGCATTTTTTCCGCCTGTTCCCACAATTGCCGTTTTTGTGCGGCGGTCAGTTTTTTGACGGCGATTTCCTGTTTGAGCGCAGTGCCTTTATCCATCCCGCCTGCAACGATACGCATCGCCACCGGTTTGAATACGCGGGTATATTTCGCGCCTTTGCCGGAAGTGTGGGCGGCAAGCCGCTGTTGCGGATTCTTGCTGATGCCGCAATAGAACGCGCTGTTTTCACACAATATCAGGTAAACGCTCCAGTTTGACGCGTTCATCTGCCTGTATCCTGAGTTTTTTCCCCGTTCCAAGGCGCAACTTTCAGCAACAACAGCATACCCGGCAGGGCAAGTACGAAACACAGCCGGAAAAACGGCACATAGCCCATCCATTCGATCAGATAACCGGCAAAGGAATTGATGACCGTGCGCGGCACGGCGGACAGGCTGGTAAACAGTGCGAGCTGCGTTGCGGTAAATGCGGGATTGGTCTCGCGCGCCATATACGATACAAACGCCGCCGTCCCCAAACCCACGCCGACCGCTTCCGCGCCGATAACCGCCGCCAGCATCAGCCTCTCGCCTGTGCCGACCGTGTCGAAATGTCCGAACCCTGCCAGCCATACAAACCCCAAAACCGTTATTGCCTGCACCGCGCCGAATAGCCACAAGGCTTTGTTTACGCCGATTTTCAGCATCCACACGCCGCCCAAGATACCTGCCGCCACTGCCGGCCACAGTCCTGCATTTTTCGCAATCAAACCGATATCTGTCTTACTGAAACCCATATCCAGATAAAACGGCGTTGCCAACGCGGTTGCCATACTGTCGCCGAGTTTGTAAAGGAAGATAAACAGCAGCACGCATACAGCAGAAGCGATGCCCTTGCGCGTAAAAAATTCTTTAAACGGCTCTACCACGGTCTGCTTCAACGTTTTAGGAACGGAAGGCGGCAACACGGGTTCGCGCGCGAGAAACAGCGTCATCAGAAGGCCGGGCAGCATAAATAATGAAGTGATAACAAATACTTCTGACCACGGCATCCTGTCTGCCAACACCAAACTCAATGAACCGGGAATCAGGGCGGCAATCCGGTAGGCGTTCACGTGAACCGAGTTGCCCAAACCCAATTCTTCGTCCGACAAAATCTCGCGCCTGAACGCATCCAATACAATATCCTGACTGGCGGCAAAAAACGCGACAAGCACCGACAAGCCGGCAATCAGCGGCAGATGATTACGGGGATTTAAAAAGGCATATGCCGCCAAAGCCGCCAGCAACCCTGCCTGCGTCAGCAGCATCCACCCGCGCCGCCGGCCCAAAACGGGCAGCCTGACCGCGTCCATCAGCGGAGACCACAAAAATTTCCAGGTAAACGGCAGTCCGATTAACGCCATCAGCCCGATGCTCTTCAAATCCACCTGCTCGCTGCGCAACCACGCCGGAATCAGGTTAATCAGAAAATACAGCGGCAGCCCCGAGGTAAACCCCGTAAAAATACAGACAAGCATATTGCGGGAAAAGATTTGCCCGATAAAACCTGATTTCGATGCAGTCATCGTTCGTGCAGCCAAAAAAAACAAAAGCCTATTGTAGCAAATATCGCCCGCCTGCTGAAAAACGCCGCCACGCGCCGCCGGTTTGCCGTTCCAATGCAAAATGCCGTCTGAAACTGCGTTCAGACGGCATTTCTACTGAAACCTGAGAGTTTACAGGCTGTAATACATTTCAAATTCCAGCGGATGAGGTGCCATACGGATGCGGCGGACATCTTCCTCTTTAAAGGCGATGTAGCTATCAATCCAGTCTTTGCTGAACACGCCGCCGCGCAGGAGGAATTCGTGATCGGCTTTGAGGGAGGCGAGGGCTTCTTCCAAAGAAGCGCAAACGGTCGGCACCAATGCATCTTCTTCCGGCGGCAGGTCGTAAAGGTTTTTATCGGCAGGGTCGCCCGGATGGATTTTGTTTTGAATACCGTCCAAACCGGCCATCAATAAAGCGGCGAACGCCAAGTATGGGTTGGCGGTCGGATCGGGGAAACGTGCTTCGATGCGGCGTGCTTTGCTGCTGTTTACAGACGGAATGCGGATGGAAGCGGAACGGTTTTTGGCGGAATAAGCCAATTTGGTCGGTGCTTCAAAGTGCGGCACGAGGCGTTTGTAGGAGTTGGTGGACGGATTGGTAATCGCGTTCAAGGCTTTGGCGTGTTTGATGATGCCGCCGATATAGTAGAGCGCGGTGTCGCTCAAGCCGGCATAGCCGTCGCCTGAAAACAGGTTTTGACCGTCTTTCCAGATGGATTGGTGGACGTGCATACCGCTGCCGTTGTCGCCCATAATGGGTTTGGGCATGAAGGTGGCTGTTTTGCCGAAGTTGTGGGCAACGTTTTGAATCACGTATTTCATGTCTTGGGTTTGGTCGGCGCGTTTGACCAAGGTGGCGAAGCGCGTGCCGATTTCCATTTGGCTGCCGGTACCGACTTCGCTGTGGTGGACTTCGACTTCGATGCCGAGTCCTTCCAAAATGTTTACCATCGCGGAACGCAAATCCTGACCGCAGTCAATCGGCGCGACGGGCGCGTAACCGCCTTTGACGGCAGGGCGGTGGCCGGTGTTTTGACCGTCCATATGCAGACCGCTGGCCCATGCGCCGCTTTCGGACGTGATTTCGTAACGGGTTTTGTGCATATCGGTTTCAAATTCTACGCCGTCGAAGACGAAGAATTCGGGTTCGGGGCCGAAGTATGCCGTGTCGCCGATACCGGAAGATTTCAAATAGGCTTCGGCACGGCGTGCGATGGAGCGCGGGTCGCGGTCGTAACCCTGACCGTCGGCAGGGTCGATGACATCGCAGGTAATGACGACGGTAACATCATCATAAAAAGGATCGACGAAGGCTGTAGACGCATCGGGACGCAGCTGCATATCGGAAGCCTGAATGCCTTTCCAGCCGCCGATAGACGAACCGTCAAACGCCTGACCGTTTTCGAACCACTCTTCGGGGTCTTTCAACACGATGCGCACAGGCACGGTAAAGTGGTGCTGCTTGCCTTTGGTATCGGTAAAGCGCAAATCGACAAAGCGGGCTTCGCTTTCTTCAATCAATTTTACGGCGTTTTTAATAGACATTTTTCAGCTCCTGGAAAAGGGAAATAGCAAAATATGCGGAACGCGGCAGCTTGACGCAAAGTCGGCACGATTCTACCACGTCCATGCCGTCTGAAACTGGCCCTGCGTCAAATTCCAAGCTGTAAAATATAGTTTCAGACGGCAAGATTGTCAACAATATGCTTCGGTTTGTCTGTTCAAAAGCGGAATACCCGCCCTTTTGTCCGAATGCCGACAAAACAGATGCCGTCTGAAAGCAGTTCAGACGGCATCGTTCCCATCTTCGCGCCGCCGTTATAAAATGACCGCCCCGCCTTGATGGAATATAACTATGCACACCCTCCCCCGCTACGCCGTTTTCGGCAACCCCGTCGCCCACAGCAAGTCGCCGCAAATCCATCAGCAATTTGCTCTTCAGGAAGGCGTCGACATTGAATACGGACGCATTTGTGCCGAAATCGGCAGTTTCGCGCAGGCGGTTTCGACATTTTTTGAAACAGGCGGTTGCGGGGCAAACGTTACCGTACCGTTCAAGCAGGAAGCTTTTGCGCTGGCGGACGAACATTCCGACTGCGCTTTGGCTGCCGGCGCGGTCAATACACTGATTCTGTTGAAAAACGGCAAGCTGCGTGGCGACAATACCGACGGTATCGGTTTGGCCAACGACATCACGCAGGTTAAAAACATTGCCATCGAGGGCAAAACCATTTTGCTTTTGGGCGCAGGCGGCGCGGTGCGCGGCGTGATTCCGGTTTTGAAAAAACACCGCCCTGCCCGTATCGTCATTGCCAACCGTACCCACGCCAAGGCCGAGGAATTGGCGCAGCTTTTCGGCATTGAAGCCGTCCCGATGGCGGATTTAAACGGCGGTTTCGATATCATCATCAACGGCACGTCCGGCGGCTTGAGCGGTCAGCTTCCTGCCGTCAGCCCTGAAATTTTCCGCGGCTGCCGCCTTGCCTACGATATGGTTTACGGCGACGCGGCGCAGGCGTTTTTGAACTTTGCCCAAAGCAACGGCGCGGCCGAAGTTTCAGACGGTCTGGGCATGCTGGTCGGTCAGGCTGCCGCTTCCTACTCCCTCTGGCGCGGATTTACGCCCGATATCCGCCCTGTTATCGAATACATGAAAGCCCTGTAACCATGTTCCGCATCATCAAATGGCTGATTGCCCTGCCCATCGGCATCTTCATTTTCTTCAACGCTTATGTGTACGGCAACATCATTACCTACCGTGCCGTCGCGCCGCATCAAACCGCCTTTATGTCGATGCGGATGAAGCAGTTCGAACAAGAAGGACGCAATGTCGCCCTGGATTACCGTTGGGTTCCCTACGACCACATTTCCACCAACCTGAAAAAAGCCCTGATTGCTTCCGAAGATGCCCATTTTGCCGGACACGGCGGCTTCGATTGGGGCGGCATTCAAAACGCCATCAGGCGCAACCGGAACAGCGGCGAAGTGAAGGCGGGCGGATCGACCATCAGCCAGCAGCTTGCCAAAAACCTCTTCCTCAACGAAAGCCGCAGCTATCTGCGCAAAGGGGAAGAGGCGGCCATTACGGCGATGATGGAAGCTGTTACCGACAAAGACAGGATTTTCGAACTGTATCTGAATTCAATCGAGTGGCACTACGGGGTGTTTGGCGCGGAAGCCGCGTCCCGATACTTTTATAAAAAACCGGCCGCAGACCTGACCAAACAGCAGGCGGCGAAACTGACTGCCCGCGTCCCCGCCCCGCTCTACTACGCCGACCATCCGAAAAGCAAACGGCTGCGCAACAAAACCAATATCGTACTCAAACGCATGGGTTCGGCAGAATTGCCTGAAGACGACACGGACTGAGTGCCGCCGCAATATAAAATGCCGTCTGAAATATCATTCAGACGGCATGTGCTTTCTGCCTTTACCCTACCCTCTTCTCCAAAACGCAACGGGGCGGTCATTATCGCTTTTGTCCTTCTACATAATGGTCAGACACAAAACGTGTCCGACACGGACAACTTCCCAAAAACGGCAGGCAAAAAAATAACCGCTCATCAGCGGTTTTTTGGTGGCCAGAGGCGGAATCGAACCGCCGACACACGGATTTTCAATCCGTTGCTCTACCAACTGAGCTATCTGGCCTTTGTCTGTCTCGTTAAGAGATGCGTATTAAACCAAATTACGGGACGACATGCAAGCATATCGGGCAATATTCTTTGAAAACCGGTTTAAGTCAATGTTTTAAATTTGAATTAATTTATGTAAAAACAGCATAAATCCGTACTTTTGCCGCCTGCCCGACGATATGAGGCCGCCCGTCTGAAAAATATTTTCAATATTTGAAGTTCTCACCCAGATAAACAGAACGAACCTGTTCGTTTCCGACCAAATCATCAGGTTTTCCCGATGCCAACACCGTGCCGTCTGAAATGATGTAGGCGCGATCGCAGATGCTGAGGGTTTCGCGTACGTTGTGGTCGGTAATCAATACGCCGATACCGCGCGACTTGAGAAACCCGATGATTTTCTGGATGTCGATGACGGCGATGGGATCGACGCCGGCAAAAGGCTCGTCCAGCAAAATAAAATGCGGTTTCATGGCAAGCACGCGGGCGATTTCGACGCGTCGGCGTTCGCCCCCCGACAAAGATGGGGCAGGATTATTGCGCAAACGCTCGATATTCAGGTCGGCAAGCAGTTTTTCAACTTCGCCGTCGATGAGGCTTTTGTCTTTGGTACTGATTTCCAAGATGGCGCGGATATTCTGTTCAACTGTCATTTTGCGGAATATCGAGGCTTCCTGCGGCAGGTAGCCGACACCGAGGAGGGCGCGTTCGTGTATGGGCAGGTGGCGCAATTCTTGTCCGTCTAGGGTTACGCTGCCCGCATCGGCGGCAATGAGCCCGACAATCATGTAGAAACTGGTGGTTTTACCCGCGCCGTTGGGCCCGAGTAGGCCGACGACTTCTCCGCTTTCGATTTCGAGGGAGAAGCTTTTAACGACTTGGCGTTTTTTAAAACTTTTTTGCAGGTTTTGAACAACAAGGCGGCTGACGTTTGCGCTCATAAATATCTCTTCAATATCTTCGGTCGGCATATGCCGTCCGAACCGGGTTTATGTTTCAGACGGCATTTGGGGATTATTCGGATTTTTGCGTACTCGAAGGCTGGATGATGACGCTGACCCTGCCGGATTTGGAAGCGGATTTTGCGCCGGATTTTGTGCTGCCGCTGATGGTATAGACTTCGGTTTTGGTGTTGTAGGTAATGACCGCACCTTCGGCAAGGTCGCCGCCGCGCTGCACTTTGGCATTGCCGGTCAGAACGACGGTGCTGCCTGCGGAGGAATAGGTAACGTTGTTTGCCTGACCGCGCACCGTCCCTTTGCCCCCGTCCAACGTTTGGCTGAAGCGCACGGGCGAGCCGTCGGCCTTCATAAACTGTTCGCCTTTATCATTACGCGTTACGTTGACGCGGGTGGCGGAAATATTGAGCGTACCCTGTCTGATGACGACATTGCCGCTGAATGTGGTGCTTTGGTTGGCTTGATCGAGCGAACCTTGGTCGGCCTCAATCTGAATAGGCTGCCTGCTGTCGCTTTGAAGGGCAAAAGCGGGGGATGTCGAAAAAAATGCTATTAAAACAAAAATTTTACATATTTTTTGTATCATAAATCGTGGCTTTCACTTTAGATGAGAAGTTCAACAGGCCTGTTTTGTGGTCGTAAGTCATGCTGCCCGCCTGACCGTGCGATGCACCATATTGGAAACTGACAGGCGTATCGGTTTGGGCATATTGAGATTCGGTATCGACGTGCAGCTTTTCGGTTTCAACTTTACCCGCCTGCCGTTTGCCGTCGGCGGTTTTGGTCAAGACGACATGGTTTTTAAAGAGAACCTGTTTGGTTTCGGTATGGTAAACGGCTTCATCGCTGCCGACTTCGTACAACAACCTGCCTTCTTGGAAGAACACGAGATGCGGCGAATCAAAATGGATGTCGCTGCTTTCGGGAAACTGTTTCGCACCTTTCGCGCTCAAATGTTCTTTCAAGTATCCCTGTTCGTCAAACCGCCTGCCGTCCAAGCCGTCCATTGTGTATTGGGGTTCGTCGGGATTGAGCCTGACTTCCTCGATTTCGACTTCGCTGATACGACCCAACCATGCCGACAGACCGCCCAAGGCAACCGCCAATATCAATGGGAATGCGATTCCGTACCGCCATCTTACTTTCATTTGATGTACTCGTTCAAAGCCGCGCCCAAAGTCCCTTGCGCCTGCATAATCAGGTCGCACACTTCACGCACCGCGCCCGCACCGCCGGGGCGTTTGGCAATATAGGCGGCGTGTTGCAGCGTAAACCAATGCGCGTCGGGGACGGCAACCGACAATCCGCAACGCACCATCACCGGCAAATCGACCACGTCGTCGCCGACAAAGGCACACTCAGCTTCTTCCACACCTGCCTGCACGCGCAGCTCTTCATACGCGGCGCGTTTGTCCGAAATGCCTTTGAAGTAGTAATTTATGCCCAACTGTTTGGCGCGGATGCCGACGGAGGGCGCGTCCCGACCTGTGATAATCGCAGTCTGCACGCCGCTTGCCTGAAGCATCTTCAAACCGTGTCCGTCCAGCGTGTGAAACGATTTGATTTCTTCGCCGTTATCGCGGATAAAGATGCGCCCGTCGGTCAAAACACCGTCCACATCCAATATCAGCAGTTTGATTTTGGCGGCGTGCGCCTGTAATTCGGGAGAAATTGCCTGCATGGGATTTCCTTGTTTTCAGACGGCATATCTTACCACAAATGCCGTCTGAAACGGCTGCACCGCCTTATACAATCCGTGCCGCCAAAAGGTCGTGCATATTCAGCGCGCCGATCAGCACGCCGTCGGCATCGGTTACCAGAAGACCGTTGATGTGGTTTGCCTGCATCACTTTCAACGCTTCGGCGGCGAGTCGTTCGGCGGAGATGGTTTTGGGCTGCGTATGCATCATTTCCTCCACTTGAAGGCCGGCAAGGCTGTCGCGCCGTTGGAACAGGCGGCGCAAATCGCCGTCGGTGAACACGCCTTTCAGACGGTCTTGTGCGTCCGTTACCGCCAGCATCCCCAGTCCTTTCTCACTCATACTGACGATGGCTTCTTTTAAAGGTGTGCCGAGCCGGACGGCAGGCAGGCCGCCGCCTTTGTGCATAATGTCGGCAACGCGCAAAAGCAGGCGTTTGCCGAGGCTGCCGGCAGGATGGCTCAAGGCGAAATCGTCGGGCGTGAACGCGCGCGCGCGCAGCAGGACGACCGCCAACGCGTCGCCCAAAGCCATCACGGCGGTGGTGCTGCTGGTCGGGGCAAGCCCCAGCGGGCAGGCTTCTTGAGAAACCGATGCGGTGATGTGGATGTCGGCATGGCGCGCCATCGTCGAACCGGGGCGGGCGGTGATGCAGACGAGGGTAATGTCTTTGCGTTTGAGTGCGGGGATGATGGCGGCGATTTCGTCGCTTTCGCCGGAATTGGAAATCGCGACGACCACGTCGTTGTCCACAATCATACCCAAGTCGCCGTGTGCCGCTTCCGCAGGGTGGACGAAAAACGCAGGCGTGCCGGTCGAGGCCATGGTTGCCGCCATTTTGCGCCCGATATGTCCCGACTTGCCCATGCCCGTGATAACAACCCTGCCCTTGCAGTGCAACAACGCGTCCGCCGCAAGGACGAAGTTTTCGTCCAAATCCGCCGCAATTTCGCGCAAGCCTTCCGCTTCGGTGTGCAACACTTCGCGCGCCCAGTCGAGATATTTTCCGTTTTCTGCCATTGCAACCCGCCTTTGCTGTAACAAAACTACCAAAATTTTCCGAATCGGGGTAGCATAAGCCCTCAAACCCCGCCCATCCATCCAAAGGAATCAGAAATGACTATTTTATCGGACGTTAAAGCATTAGGACAACAAATCTGGCTGGACAACCTTTCCCGCTCGCTCGTGCAAAGCGGCGAATTGGCGCAAATGCTGAAACAAGGCGTGTGCGGCGTAACTTCCAATCCCGCCATCTTCCAAAAAGCCTTCGCCGGCGACGCGCTTTACGCCGATGAAATCGCCGCCCTCAAGCAGCAAAACCTCAGCCCCAAACAACGCTACGAAACGATGGCGGTTGCCGATGTGCGTGCCGCCTGCGGCGTCTGCCTTGCCGAACACGAATCCACCGGCGGCAAAACCGGTTTCGTCAGCCTCGAAGTTTCCCCCGAGCTTGCCAAAGACGCGCAAGGCACGGTAGAAGAAGCCCGCCGCCTCCATGCCGCCATCGCGCGTAAAAACGCCATGATTAAAATTCCTGCCACCGACGCAGGCATCGATGCGCTCGAAACCCTCGTTTCAGACGGCATCAGCGTGAACCTGACCCTGCTGTTCTCACGCGCCCAAACCCTCAAAGCCTACGCCGCCTACGCGCGCGGCATTGCCAAACGCTTGGCAGCCGGACAAAACGTTGCCCATATCCACGTCGTCGCCAGCTTCTTCATCTCGCGCGTGGACAATGCGCTGGACGCAACGCTGCCCGACCACCTCAAAGGCAAAATCGCCATCGCCCTTGCCAAAGCCGCCTACCAGGACTGGGCGCAATACTTCGGCAGCCCCGAATTTGCCGCGCTGGAAACCAAAGGCGCAAACCGCGTGCAGCTTTTGTGGGCATCTACCGGCGTGAAAAACCCAGCCTATCCCGACACGCTCTACGTTGACAGCCTGATCGGCGCGCACACCGTCAACACCGTTCCCGATGCCACCCTCAAAGCCTTCATCGACCACGGCACAGCCAAAGCCTCGCTGACAGAAGGCGTAGAAGAAGCACAAGCGCAGCTTGCCGAAACCGCCGCGCTCGGCATCGATGTCGAAACCTTGGCGACGCGTTTGCAGGAAGACGGTTTGAAACAATTTGAAGAAGCGTTTGAAAAACTGCTCTCACCGTTGGTTTAAACTTTTCATCCCCGATGCCGTCTGAAAGGCTTTCAGACGGCATCGCCCTTTTGACCGGACACAGTGGGTTCACCCTAAAAATATTAATTAACAAGAAGTTAATGCACGACATTATCCACCAACACAAAAGGGAATAGAATCATGGCAAAAGCACTCGAAATCATTTCACCCGATGAAATTTATTCAGATCTGATTTTTAAGGATCCGGTACCTCCCCATACCATATATAGAGAATTGACGAAACTGGTTGATAGAAATGCAAGTAATGAGAGAATTGCAGATAGAGCCTTCGATTTTTTCTCATCTGGTCTTATGGATGATTCAGCTACCGAAGAGCAATATAATGCCCTATATGATTTAACCTTGCTTGAAGAGCCCGGGATGGAACTGAATAAAGATGAGATAATGGCTTTGATTAATAGTCTTAAATAAAGGGGCTGTACCAGATATGTACACAGGACGTTTTGCCCCCAGCCCGACCGGGCTGCTCCACATCGGCTCGCTGCTGACCGCCGTCGCTTCCTATGCCGATGCACGCTCAAACGGCGGCAAATGGCTGGTCCGCATGGAAGACCTCGATCCGCCGCGCGAAATGCCGGGGGCGGCAAGCCATATCCTGCACACGCTTGAGGCATTCGGATTCGAGTGGGACGGAGAAGTCGCCTATCAGAGCCGCCGTTACGCCCTGTATGAAGAAACCCTATGCCGTCTGAAAACCGCCGGACTGGTCTATCCCTGCCATTGCAGCCGCAAAGACTGGCAGGCCGGGGCAAGGCGGGGAGCAGACGGGTTCGTCTATAACGGACGTTGCCGCCACCCCGGCCAACGCCCTGCACTGCAAGGCAAACAGCCGGCGTGGCGCATCTGCGTCCCCGACCGCATTATCGGTTTTTCAGACGGCATCGTCGGCGGTTACGCCCAAAACCTCGCCCGCGACATCGGCGATTTCGTCCTACTTCGTGCAGACGGTTACTGGGCATACCAACTCGCCGTCGTTGCCGATGATGCCGAACAGGGTATTACCCACATCGTCCGCGGACAAGACCTGCTCGTTTCTACGCCGCGCCAAATCTATTTGCAGCAGTGTTTGGGCGTTTCGACACCGCAATATGCCCACCTGCCGCTCCTGACCAACGCGCAAGGGCAGAAATGGTCGAAACAGACGCTCGCCCCCGCATTGGATTTAAACCGCCGCGAACAACTCCTCCGCCAAGTGTTCCGTTACCTCAACCTGCCCGAAGCACCGGAAACCGACCGCCCTGCCGAACTGCTCGACTGGGCGGTGGCACACTGGGATATGGACAAAGTGCCGAAACACGCCATTACCGCCCCCTAAACACCGCCCGACAAACGCACAAATGCCGTCTGAAACCTTCAGACGGCATTTCACACATACAGCCCCGCCCTATTCGCGCGTATTTGCCTGCTCAACCTCTTTCCATGCTTCGAGAATCAGGCCGCCGTTGTTGCCTTTCAACAACGCCGCGTCGGAAAGCATACGCCGCCAAGTGCGGGCGTTTTTCAGACCGTGCATCAGCCCGAGGCTGTGGCGGACGATGTGGCGCAGGATTGTGCCGCGTCCGCTTTGGATTTGGGCTTGGCTGTACACAAACAGCCGCCGCACCAAATCGGCGTATTCAATCGGGCTGTGGGTATCGCCGTAAAACAGCCTGTCCCATTCGCGCATCACCATCGGGTTGTGGTACGCCTCGCGCCCGACCATTACGCCGTCAACGTGTTGCAGGTGTTGCACGATTTCCTCATTGGTCGTGATGCCGCCGTTGATGATGATTTCCAGCTCGGGAAACTCTTGCTTGAGGCGGTAAACGTAATCGTATTTCAAGGGCGGAACATCGCGGTTTTCTTTGGGCGAAAGACCGTCCAGCCAAGCGTTGCGGGCGTGGACGATAAAGGTTTTGCAGGCGGTTTTGTCGCGCAGCGTGCCGACGAAATCGGCAACGGTTTGGTATTCGGTCTGCCTGTCCACGCCGATTCGGTGTTTGACGGTAACGGGAATGCCGACCGCGTCCTGCATGGCGTTGAGGCAGTCGGCAACCAGCATGACTTCGTTCATTAGGCACGCGCCGAACGAACCTTTCTGCACGCGCGGACTGGGACAGCCGCAGTTGAGGTTGACCTCGTTGTAGCCGTATGCTTCGGCGGCTTTGGCGGCTTTCGCCAAATCGGACGGATTGCTGCCGCCCAGTTGCAGGGCGACGGGCTGCTCGCCTTCGTTGAACATCAAAAAGCGGTCTTTGTCGCCGTAAACAATCGCGCCGGCATTGACCATTTCGCTGTAAAGCCAAGCATTTCGGGTAATCTGGCGCGCCATGTAACGGTAGTGTCGGTCCGTCCAGTCGAGCATCGGGGCGACGGAAAGGCGGCGCGGGGGAAGGGTGTGTGTATTGTCGTTCATTGTCGATATTTCATCATTGCGGATTCAATTTCAATCTGGAACAACCTTCATTTTTGGGGAAATCCGCGTCATGAAAGAGTCCAGCAGTATGGTTACCGGCCCGTCGTTGCAGAGCGACACCTGCATATGCGTGCGGAAACGCCCTGTTTCGACATGAATCCCGTGTCCGCGCAACAGTTCCGCCGTTCGCAGGTAAAGCTGCTGCGCCTGTTCTGCAGGTGCGGCTTGGGAAAACGAAGGCCGCCGCCCGCTTGCCGCGTCGGCATAAAGCGTAAACTGCGACACCAGCAGCACGGAGCCCCCGACATCTTTCAAAGACAGGTTCAGCTTACCCGCTTCGTCTTCAAACACGCGTAAATGGGCAATTTTGTCGGCAATATATTGCGCATCTTTCTCGGTATCATCATGTGTTACGCCGAGCAGCACGACGAACCCGCCGTCAATTTTGCCGCAGGTTTCCGCACCGCTTTCGGACACGACATCCACCTTTGCACCTACCGTTTTCTGTATGACCGCACGCATAAGCCGTCCTCCTTACCTGAACGTGCAATGCCGTCTGAAAAGGCTTCAGACGGCATCGGTATCGGAAATGCCATTACGGTTTGACACCGTTTTCTTCCAAAAGGGCATCGATTTTCAAGCGGGCTTTTTCCTGTTTCAAACCTTGTTCCAATTGGTTTCTGACCAGCTCGAAGGGCTGCGCGTCGGGGTTTTTCCCAACCTCGCTGAGTTTGAACAGGTAATAGCGTTCGCCCAATTTGACCGGATTGCGGGTAACGTCGCCCCGATTCATCGCGGCAAACTGCGAAGCCAGCGGTTCGGGAAGCTGCTGCGCCATAATGAAACCGTCAAAAGCCTGTTCGTCGTTCGGATAACGCTTCATCAGCCCTTCAAAAGACAGCCCTTTGAGCAGGAGCTGCTGCGCCTGACGCGCCTCATCCTCCGTGGCAAAACCGACCTGCTGCAATTTGATCATGCGGATTTGCTGTTCGTAAAACTTGTGCAGCTCGTCTTCGGAAACCGTTTCCGAACGCTCCAGAAAACGGACGTATTCCTCGGCATAAAAAGACGCTTCGGCGATTTTAAAGCGGTTTTGGACATCCTTATCCTTATCCAAACCTTCCTTCAATGCCCTGTTTTTCAAAACTTCCAAAGTTTGCAGCCGGCGGACGGCATCGTTTCGGACAGCCTGCCCGTCCGGTTTTTGGGACTGCTCCGTATGCCGGTCTGCCTGCTGCATAATCTGCGCCACCAGCGTATCCACCAAAGCCGGGTCGATTTCGGGTACTTTGGCTGCCGCAAAACCTGCCAACATTGCAGCAATAACTGCGGCAGCGGTTTTTTTCTGTTTCATGGTATTCCCTGTCCTGTGCGGCGGCAAAACGCCTGTCTGAACGTCTTGCCTCCGTATCCCGTTTTCAGATTATTTTGCAGGTTTGATGTCTGCCTTGCCCAACAGCGCGCCGACGGCACGGTCAATCCGTTCCGCCTGAAGGTTGCCGGCAATCTGTTCCTTCATTTCCTCAAAAGAAGGCACTTTCACATCGCGGCGGTCGTTAACATAATAAACGCCGTAGAAATCGCCGTTTTTCAGCGGTGTTGCCGTAAATTCGCCTTTTTTCAAGTCCTTAATTGCCTGATAAAGCGGCGGAACACCCTGTTCCAAATCTTTCAGCGGCACATATCCAACCGGCGCGCCGGTCTGTTTGGTATGGTCGTTGAGGGAATATTGTTTCAAAACAGCATCGAAACCTTTTTTCGCCTTCAGATCGGCAACCGCTTTTTTCGCATTTTCTTCCTTGTCGGTCAGGATTTCGCCCAACTGGACTTCCTGCGTACCTTTATAAAAACCGCTGATATTGTCGTAAACGGCTTTTACTTCCTGCTCGGAAACCGGTTGGGTTTTGGCGATATGCAGCGCGTATGCCTCGCCGTTCAAGCCATATTCTACCGCCTGCCAAACGGTTTTGAAGGACGGTTTCTTGTCGTCGCCCGACTTTTTCGCTTCGGCACGCAATTTGGCAAGCGCGTCTTTAAACTCTGCCGACTGGTCGAGTTTCAGGCGTTTCACTTCCTGTGCGACCACGGTGTTGACCACTTCGTTTTCCAGCAGGGATTGGCGCAGTTGCGGCGTGTCTTCGGCACGGCTGTTTTCCGCACGGAATGCGGCAACCTGCGCATCGATGACGGAACTGTCGATTTTTTGACCGTTGACGGTTGCCAGTGTTTGGGCAAACAGGCTGCCGGAACAGGCAAGCAGTGCAACGGAAGTCAGGATTTTTGCTTTCATAATCTTCTCTCTTTAAATTTTAAATTGAAATGTTCGGGCAGACTTCATTCAGTCCGCCGTATGGAAATACTCGTCAGGGGCAGCCGCCCGGATGCCGAGCGCGTGGATGATGCCGTCTGCAAACAAATCTTTGAGCAGCGATTTGACCGTTTTCTGGCGGTTCAAGCGGCTTACGCCTTCAAAACGGCCGCTGACGACCAAAACGGCATAATGTCCGCCGCCGGTATTGCCCGCGTGTCCTTTGTGCAGATGGCTCTCATCGCCGATTTCCAACACCAGAGGATCGAGTGCCTGCAGGCGTTCGCGGATCAAATCGACGGCCGACATTATTTGAACACCGCTTTAAACGGCTTGATCAGCACTTCGCTATACACGCCGGCATGAACATAGGGATCATCTTCCGCCCAAGCCTGCGCCGCATCCAAAGACTTGAACTGCGCCACAATCAAACTACCCGAAACGCGGTTCGGATCCTCCGGCAAAGGATTCGGACCTGCGGTCAGCAACCGCCCTTCCGATTTCAGCGTTTCCAGCCGTTTGAGGTGTTCGGGACGTGCCGCCATACGCGCTTCATGCACATTCTCCCCGTCTGTTGCCAGCAACATAAAATATTCCACAGTCAATCCTCCTTTTTCAGATAGGTACTCAGATAAATACCCTGAATAATAAAGAAAACAAGCATCAGCGCAGTCGAACCGAACATCTTATAGTTAACCCATTGCGCTTCAAACCTAGTAAACACAAACCAGTTGGCAATACCCATAAAAATCAGAAAACTGACCCACATATAAGTCAATTTCGCCCATACGGCATCCGGAAGCTGAATCTCCCTGCCGATACTCGCCTTCAAGCCGTTTTTACCCGCAAGGTGGCTGCCCAGCAGGAATAATGCCCCGCACCAGAACAATACTGTCGGCTTCCACATAATGAAGCGGCTGTCGCCCAAAACGACGGTTGCGCCGCCGAACACGACAATCAGCACCAATCCGACCCACTGCATCGTATCCAGCTTTTTATATTTCCAATACAGAAAAGCCGCCTGAACCACACCGGCAACCAATGCGACCGCCGTTGCGGTAATCATGTTTTTGGTAACGGTATAGGTGGCGAAAAACAGGATGACGGACAAAAGGTCGCTGACAAATTTCATATCCAAATGAGAAAGCAAAGCAAATAAATGCTTATCATACAGGCAGAACCCTATTTTTGCACCTGCAAAGCCAACAAATTTTGTTTTGATTAATGCAAATATGCACAGATGTTTTTGAAAAAAGATGGAGATATGTCATAATTTGTAAAATTGGCTTTAAAATACAGCTTCGGCTGGGACCTCTGCCTATCCGCACCCTATCGTCCGTATTGCCGATGCCTGATGACGAAATTTACAGACTGTACGCGGTCAAACCGTATTCAGCCGCCAACCCACAGGGGATACATCTTGAAAAACAACAGACAAATCAAACTGATTGCCGCCTCCGTCGCACTTGCCGCATCCTTTCAAGCACATGCGGGACTGGGCGGGCTGAATATCCAGTCCAACCTTGACGAACCCTTTTCCGGCAGCATTACCGTAACCGGCGAAGAAGCCAAAGCCCTGCTAGGCGGCGGCAGCGTTACCGTTTCCGAAAAAGGCCTGACCGCCAAAGTCCACAAGTTGGGCGACAAAGCCGTCATTGCCGTTTCTTCCGCGCAGGCAGTCCGCGATCCCGTCCTGGTGTTCCGCATCGGTGCAGGCGCGCAGGTACGCGAATACACCGCCATCCTCGATCCTGTCGGCTACTCGCCCAAAACCAAATCTGCACTTTCAGACGGCAAGACACACCGCAAAACCGCTCCGACAGCAGAGTCCCAAGAAAATCAAAACGCCAAAGTCCTCCGCAAAACCGATAAAAAAGACAGCGCAAACGCAGCCGTCAAACCGGCGCACAACGGTAAAACCCATACCGTCCGCAAAGGCGAAACGCTCAAACAGATTGCCGCCGCCATCCGTCCGAAACACCTGACGCTCGAACAGGTTGCCGATGCGCTGCTGAAGGCAAACCCAAATGTTTCCGCACACGGCAGACTGCGTGCGGGCAGCGTGCTTCACATTCCGAATCTGAACAGGATCAAAGCGGCAGCACCCAAAAAAATCAAAGCGGAACAACCCAAGCCGCAAACGGCGAAACCCAAAGCCGAAACCGCATCCATGCCGTCTGAACCGTCCAAACAGGCAACGGTAGAGAAACCTATCGAAAAACCGGTTGAAAAACCTGAAGCAAAAGTTGCCGCGCCCGAAGCAAAAGCGGAAAAACCGGTTGTTCGACCCGAACCCAAACCCGCAGTGTCCGAAACTCCGGCTTCGGCGACAGAACGCCAACCCGAACCTGTACCCGCTGCAAATACTGCCGCATCGGAAACTGCTGCCGAATCCGCCCCCCAAGAAGCCGCCGCTTCTGCCATCGACACGCCGACCGACGAAATCGGCAACGCCGTTTCCGAACCTGTTGCGGAAACAGCCAGTGAAGTTGCCGCCGAACCCGTTGCCGAACCTGTCGAACAGGTTCCTGCCGAAGAAGAAACCGAAAGCGGACTGTTTGACGGTCTGTTCGACGGTTCGTACACCTTGCTACTTGCCGGCGGAGGCGCGGCATTGATTGCCCTGCTGCTGCTTTTGCGCCTTGCCCAATCCAAACGCGCGCGCCGTACCGAAGAATCCGTCCCTGAAGAAGAGCTTGACCTTGACGACGCGGCAGACGACGGCATAGAAATCACCTTTGCCGAAGTCGAAACTCCGGCAACGCCCGAACCCGCTCCGAAAAACGATGTAAACGACACACTTGCCTTAGGTGGGGAATCTGAAGAAGAGTTATCGGCAAAACAAACGTTCGATGTCGAAACCGATACACCTTCCAACCGCATCGACTTGGATTTCGACAGCCTGGCAGCCGCACAAAACGGCATTTTGTCCGGCGCACTTACGCAGGATGAAGAAACCCAAAAACGCGCGGATGCCGATTGGAACAAAATCGAATCCACAGACAGCGTGTACGAGCCCGAAACCTTCAACCCGTACAACCCTGTCAAAATCGTCATCGACACGCCCAAACCGGAATCTGTCGCCCAAACTGCCGAAAACAAACCGGAAACCGTCGATACCGATTTCTACAACAACCTGTTCTCAAACAACCATATCGGCACAGAAGAAACAGCTTCCGCAAAACCTGCCGCACCCTCCGGACTGGCAGGCTTCCTGAAGGCTTCCTCGCCCGAAACCATCTTGGAAAAAACAGTTGCCGAAGTCCAAACACCGGAAGAGTTGCACGATTTCCTGAAAGTGTACGAAACCGATGCCGTCGCGGAAACTGCGCCTGAAACGCCCGATTTCAACGCCACCGCAGACGATTTGTCCGCACTGTTGCAACCCGCTGAAGCACCGGCCGTTGAGGAAAATGTAACGGAAACTGTTGCCGAAACGTCCGACTTCCACACCGTTGCCGACGATTTGTCCGCACTGCTGCAACCGTTTGAAACGCCTGATGTTGGGGAAACCACAGCAGAAGCCGTTGCCGAAATACCTGATTTCAACGCCACCGCAGACGATTTGTCCGCATTACTTCAACCTACCGAAGCACCAGTCGTTGAGGAAAAAGCGGCGGAAACCGTTGCCGAAACGCCCGACTTCCACACCGTTGCCGACGATTTGTCTGCACTGTTGCAACCTGCTGAAGCACCGGCTGTTGAGGAAAATGTAACGGAAACCGTTGCCGATGATTTGTCCGCGCTGCTGCAACCGTTTGAAACGCCTGACGTTGGGGAAATCGCAGCAGAGACTGTTGCCGAAATGCCCGATTTCCACACCGTTGCAGACGATTTGTCCGCGCTGCTGCAACCTGCTGAAGCACCGGCCGTTGAGGAAAAAACAGCGGAAATCACTTTGGAAACGCCTGATTCCAACACCTCTGAGGCAGACGCTTTGCCCGACTTCCTGAAAGACGGCGAGAAGGAAACGGTAGATTGGAGCATCTCCCTCTCGGAAGAAAATATCCCAAATAATGCAGATACCGGTTTCACTTCGGAATCTGTGGGTTCTGACGCACCGTCCGAAGCGAAATACGACCTTGCCGAAATGTATCTCGAAATCGGCGACCGCGATGCCGCTGCCGAGACAGTGCAGGAATTGCTGGAAGAAGCGGAAGGCGACGTACTCAAACGTGCCCAAGCATTGGCGCAGGAATTGGGTATTTGATTCCCAACTGCCCTTTTGCAAATCAAGGATGCCGTTTCAGACGGCATCTTTTTTTTGCCTTATCGGTGTAACGGATAAAGTTTGAACCGGCACAGGCTCAAACAGCAGACCGCCGGCAATATAGTGGATTAAATTTAAACCAGTACAGCGTTGCCTCGCCTTGCCGTACTATTTGTACTGTCTGCGGCTTCATCGCCTTGTCCTGATTTAAATTTAATCCACTATAAGAAATGCCGTCTGAACTCCCTAAAGGCTTCAGACGGCATTGGCGGCGGCGGTATCAGGCAGTTTGATAGGCAACCGAATCGTCGCCGCTTTTCTTTTGAATGAACTCGATTTTGTATCCGTCGGGGTCTTCGACGAAGGCTATCACGGTTGTACCGTGTTTCATCGGGCCGGCTTCGCGGACGACGTTTCCACCCTGCCGCTTCACACGTTCGCAGGCTTCGTAGGCATCGTCCACTTCAACCGCGATGTGTCCGTAGGCGTTGCCCAAGTCGTATCGTTCCGTATCCCAGTTGTGGGTCAGTTCCAAAACCGTGCTGTCTGCCTCATCGCCGTAACCGACGAAGGCAAGGGTAAATCTGCCTTCAGGATAGTCTTTTCGGCGGAGCAGTTTCATGCCCAAAACGTTTTGGTAGAAATCGAGGGATTTTTCGAGATTGCCCACGCGGAGCATAGTATGGAGTAAGCGCATTTTTTGTGTTCCTCTCGGTGGCGGTTAAACTTCGATTTTATTCGGGGTAAACGTCTGCCATTTGTTGCAGGCGGGACAGTGCCAGAAAAAGACTTGGGATTTGAAGTGGCAGTTGCGGCACCGGTACATCACGCTGCGTTGGAGCTGCCTGCCCACCACAGAACGCATCATGTCCGCATCGGCTTTCCAAGTCGGATCCATATCGCTGATTCTTAAACCAAGCAGGCGGTAAACACCGTTCAAGTCCGGTTTGCGCCGAACAAGCTCGATAGCAGTTTGTGCAGCCTCTTTCTCCCCCCTGAGCAATAAGGATTTCTCGTACACGACGTTAATCAAATCAAGTTCCGGGAAGGTCTGCATATACCCTATCAGGCGATTTAATCCTTCTTCAGGCTTTCCTTGCGCCGCATAGGCGTCATAAAGTTTCTCTCCGACCATGCTCAAATAGGCATGATTTTGCTGCTCGATGGCGGCATACGCTTCAACCGATGCAGGAAAATTGCCCTGCCTGTATTCAATGTCGCCTAAAATCATATTGGCACGGGTACATCTTTTGTTGGCCTCAAGGGCTTTACCGACATTAAAACGTGCAACATCAAAATTGGACTTAAACAATGAAGCCTGTGCAAGTTCGCAATAAAACTGTGCGATTTCAAACTGATATGTCTGTTCGTCGTGACTGAGAAGTTGGGCGGTTTCAATCGCTTTTTCCCAATCCCTGTCCTGCTGGTAGATATTGAGCAGGTGCTGTCTGGCTTCACGCGCCATTTCACCGTCTTGCAGACTGAGGAAAATCTGTTCGGCACGATCAACCAACCCCGCACTTTGATAGTTTTGCGCCAATTCAAACAACACGCGCGCACGCTTGGCTCCGGTTGTATCGGGAGAGTCAAGCAATGTTTGGTGCATATTGATGGCTTTGTCGTTTTCGCCGCGCTGACGGTAGAGTTTGCCCAAAGTCAGGTTTAAATCATATGACTGTGGCTGCTGGTCAATCACTTCCGCCAATTCGCGTGCGGCGCGGCCGCTGTTGCGGTCAACGAGGGCATCAAGGCTTTTGTAAAAGCCTGCCGGTATGCTTTTGGCCTGTTTCAGGACGGTCTTCATATCGACGCGCGCGGCAAACCAGCCCATAGCGAAGAAAACGGGCAAAAGGATAATCGGCAGCAGGATAATCCATAATTCGTTGTCCATATCGGCTTTCTCAAGGCTGTTTGGCAGATTCGGCAGCATTTTGTGCCGGTGGTGCAGTCAATTCCTGTCCGCTCAAGCGCGCACTTTTCTTCACTTCGGCACGCAGGCGGCTGTTTTCGCCGCGCAAGGACAGCAGCCGCCCGAACAGGGCAAACATTCCGAACACGATGCCGACGACAAACGCGCAGAACAGGGCGGCAATCAGCGGCAAATCGAATTTCTGCCCCGGCAGGTAGGAAAAGGAAACAGTATCGGTATTGAGGACGGCAAGCAGCAGAAAGAGCAGCAGGATAATGATTTTGATGACGGTATAGATAAGTTTCATATGTGTTCCGCAGGTAGGACAGACGGGCGGCACACCCAAACGGTGCGGCAGCCGGATTGTGCAAGTTTAAACGATTTGAACGCTTCCGGATAGGGAAGCCGCTGACACGGACAGGCCGCAATGCTAAAATATGCAAAGACAAACTCCCCGCGCCGATACAGAAATGCCATGCAATCAATCAATCAATCAATCAATCAATCAATCAATCAATCAATCAATCAATCAATCAATCAATTAATAAAATTGTAGGCTTTGCCCGAACCTGCCGCAAGCCTGACGAAGTATTTGATTTTCTCACGCGCCACGCCGTCCCCTTCTCCCCCATCGGGGGGATGACCAACCAAAATATCCTGCTGGACCTGCCCGGCGGGAAATTCGTCCTGCGCCTGCCCCATCCCGCCCGCGCCGCCTTAATCGACCGGGAGCACGAGGCGTTCAACAATGATTTGGCGTACCGCGCCGGTTTGAATGTGGAAACGCCTGTTTTGGATGTGCGAAGCGGAGTGAAGCTGACGCGTTATCTGGAAAACGGCGTGCCCTTAAATCAAACGCAACTGCAGGACGGACGCTGCCTGCGCCTGATTGCGGGCAACCTGCTCCGGCTGCACGGCGGAAACTTCGCCTTCCGCAACACATTCAATGCCTTTGACGCATTCCGCCGGTATTTCTCCTTATTGCAGGACAAGGATTTGTTCCTGAAGGCAGACGCGCGTATGGACAGGCTCGCGGATGCTTTTTGGCGGCTGGAAGGCGTATGCCGGAAACTGCCCCGGCGCCCGTGCCACAATGATTTGGTACCGGAAAATATGCTGCTGCAGGGGGAGGGGCTGTTTTTTATCGATTGGGAGTATTCGGGTATGAACGACCCCTTGTTCGACCTTGCCGCCGTTATCGAGGAGGGGAGGATGCCGTCTGAAGCGGCAGACTGCCTGCTGGAAGCCTATTTTGCCGGCGGGGCTTCAGACGGCATTTCGGCGCGGGACGCGGCGGCGCGCCTGACCATCCACCGGTTTTGCCAAAACGTGCTGTGGTTTTTATGGACGAAGGTTAAAGAGGAACAGGGTGAAGATTTCGGCGGTTATGCGGCACGGCGGCTGGCTGCTGCGTTTGAACTGTCGGCGGTGCTGCCGTGATGCGCGGCTATCTGTTCGGAGCGGCCTCGGCGGTATTTTGGGCGGCTTCCGGCCTGTTGTTCGACCGTTTGCCGTTTGCGCGCGGCGCGGCATTCGGACAGATGGTTTTTTTGCTGTTTTTAATTGATTTGTGTTCTTTGTCGGCAGTATGGGCGGGATTGGGGCGCGGCGGGCGGCCGGGGTTTCGCGGCGGTTTTTGGCGGCCCGTGTTGTCGGGTCTGCTCGGCGGGCCGGTCGGTATGTCGGCATACCTCTTGGGCATCCATTACCTGACGGTATATTACGCCGCGCCTTTATCGTCCCTGTTCCCCGTATTGGCGGCGGCTTTGTCGGCTTGGTTTTTAAAGGAACGCACGGGAGCGGCGGCGCGTGCCGGTTTCGCGCTGGCGGTACTCTCTTCGGCGGGCTTGGCTGCGGATGCGGGCGGACGGGGCGGACTGAACGCTTTGGGGTTGGTTTGTATCGCGGTGTGCGTTTCGGGCTGGTCGCTCGAGGTTGTTTTGTCTGCCCGGACGATGCGTACGCTCTCCGGCCTTCAGGTTTATTGTTTGCGCCTGTGCGGATCGGTATGCGGCTACCTGCTGATCCTTGTCTGCCTGTCTGCCCGGGGGTTTTCTTTAAACCCCTCCGATTTGTACGACGCGCGCATCATCGGCATCATTGCCTTCGGCGCGTTGTCTTATGCCTGTTATTATCAGGCGATTTATCTGTTGAAACCCCTCAAGGCGATGGCTTTGAACATCACTTACCCTGTTTGGGCTATGGTTTTGGGGTTCTTCGTTTACCGCCACCCGGTTCCGCCGTCCGCCATAATGTGGGCGGTTTTGTTGGGAACCGGCGCGGCATTGAGCCTGTGCGGGCGGAAAGGTGAAATATGAATGCCATTATTTTGGCGGCAGGGCTGGGCAGCCGCTTTAAAGAAATGACGCAAACCGTCCACAAAGCCCTTTTGGACATCTGCGGCACGCCCAACCTCGAAAGGACGCTGTCCTTCCTGCGCGAAGCCGGCATAAGCAATATCGCCGTCGTAACCGGCCATTTGCACCGGCAATTCGATTATCTTCAAGAAAAATACGGCTGTATTTTGATTCACAACGAAAAATATCGGGAATACAACAGCATCTATTCCTTTTCGCTGGCGCGTGATTTTTTCAACGGCTGCTACGTCATCGATGCCGACGTGGTGCTCGGGCGCAATATTTTTTTAAACCGCCCGCGGCACAGCACCTATTTTACCGTCGTCCGCGCCCGCACGCGCAACGAATGGCTGCCTGTTTCAGACGGCACCGGACGGGTCGTCCGCATCGACATCGGATCCCAACCTCGCCCCAGCCTGTCGGGCGTGTCTTATTGGACGGCGGAGGACTGCCGCACCGTCTTAAACCTGCTCGGCGCATACGCCGGCGCGGAACGCTTGGAAAACCCCAAACTCTATTGGGACAACATCCCGATGGAACACCTCGGCAAACTGGACATCCGCACCGAGCTGCTCGGCAGCGGCGACATATTTGAAATGGACGACCAAGAAGACTACCGCGCCATCTTACGGCAACTCTCCCCCCTTAAAGAACGGCAATGCCCCGACGCGCAAGGAGGTGCATAAAACGCGCCCCCGCCGTATTGCCCGGACAGGTTTGCCGCTGCGGATGGCGGCGTTTCAACAGGAAAGGAATTTAGATGAAAAAACTGACACTCAGGGAACAACAGCTTGTCTGCCTCGACATTTTGGACGATTTCCACGCCCTGTGCGAACAGCACGGCATCCGCTATTCGCTCGGCGGCGGCACACTGATCGGCGCGATACGCCACCAAGGCTTCATCCCTTGGGACGACGACATCGACGTTTATATGCACCGCGACGAATATCAAAAATTTGTCGGCGTTTGGCAAAAAACCGCGCACCCGCACTATTTTTTGGAAACCGCCGAAGACATCCGCGCCCGGCATACCGGGGAAATGGCAAAAATCTTCGATCCGCGTGCAGAACTCATCGACGCATACGGCAAAAAAAGCCCTTTATTTATCGACATTTTCATTTATGACGGCGTGCCGGACGAGCCAAAAACCATTTTCCGTATGATGAAGAAACACCGCCGCATCAAGCTGCGCTTTTCTTCCTGCAAAAAAAGGTGGCTGAAAGCAAAAGAAGGCAGCCTGAAACACAAAATCCTCGGCAGCCTGAGCCGTTTCCTGTTCGACAAAATGACGCGCAACCTGCAACAGTTCCAAACCGCCTACCCGATTCGGGAATGTGGTTTCATCGGTTTGGTTTTGTCCGACTACGGCGGCTGGCGGAAATCCTATATGCCTAAAAAATATTTCGACAGCGTCGTCTATAAAACATTCGAGGGCAGGCAGTTTCAAGTGATGAACGGCTACCACGAACACCTGACGCAATATTACGGCGACTATATGCGGCTGCCGCCCGAAGAAGAACGGAAACCGCACCATACGTCCGAAGCATACCTGTTGTCCGAATGAGCGCGGCCGGCAGATTGTCATCCGTCCCCGATACGGATTAAAATGTCCGGATACATATCCGAATAAGAAAGGCTTTACATTATGAGCAGACCCGTACCCGCCGTATTCGGCAGCGTTTTTCACAGTCAAATGCCCGTCCTCGCCTACCGCGAAGGCAAATGGCAGCCGACCGAATGGCAATCTTCGCAAGACCTCTCCCTCGCACCCGGCGCGCACGCCCTGCACTACGGCAGCGAATGTTTCGAGGGACTGAAAGCCTTCCGTCAGGCAGACGGTAAAATCGTACTGTTCCGTCCGACTGCCAATATCGCGCGTATGCGGCAAAGTGCGGACATTTTGCACCTGCCGCGCCCTGAAACCCAAGCCTATCTCGACGCGCTAATCGAATTGGTCAAACGTGCCGCCGACGAAATTCCCGATGCGCCTGCCGCGCTGTACCTGCGCCCGACCTTAATCGGTACCGATCCCGTTATCGGCAAGGCCGGCTCGCCGTCCGAAACCGCCCTGCTGTATATTTTGGCTTCCCCCGTCGGCGACTATTTCAAAGTCGGCTCGCCCGTAAAGATTTTGGTGGAAACCGAACACATCCGCTGCGCCCCGCATATGGGCCGCGTCAAATGCGGCGGCAACTACGCTTCCGCCATGCACTGGGTGCTGAAGGCGAAAGCCGAATACGGCGCAAATCAAGTCCTGTTCTGCCCGAACGGCGACGTGCAGGAAACCGGCGCGTCCAACTTTATCCTGATTAACGGCGATGAAATCATTACCAAACCGCTGACCGACGAGTTTTTGCACGGCGTAACCCGCGATTCCGTACTGACGGTCGCCAAAGATTTGGGCTACACCGTCAGCGAACGCAATTTCACGGTTGACGAACTGAAAGCTGCGGTGGAAAACGGTGCAGAAGCCATTTTGACCGGTACGGCAGCCGTCATCTCGCCCGTTACTTCCTTCGTCATCGGCGGCAAAGAAATCGAAGTGAAAAGCCAAGAACGCGGCTACGCCATCCGTAAGGCGATTACCGACATCCAGTACGGTTTGGCGGAAGACAAATACGGCTGGCTGGTCGAAGTGTGCTGATGCTTTAAATAAAAAAATGCCGTCTGAAACCCGTTTGGCGTTTCAGACGGCATTTTCGCGTTCGGACCGTTTCCGCCGCACCTGTAGCAAGTCGGCACAAAGGCAGTCGGTTAAAACAAGCGTCCGCATTTCCCATCCCGCCTGCCGCAAGTCAGGCATTTCCCTGGAAATACGCTTCAGACGGCAAACCGCCGCCCGAAACCGATATGCGGCACGGACGGCGCACGGATTTGAAAACGGCGGATTATCCCTCGGTGCTCAAGGCATTGATGCTGTAACCGCCGTCAACATAAGTGATTTCGCCGGTAATGCCGGACGACAGGTCGGACAGCAGGAAGGCGGCGGTATTGCCGACTTCTTCGATGGTAACGTTGCGGCGGAGGGGATTGTGGGCGGCGACGTGTCCCAAGAGTTTGCCGAAATCGGCGATGCCGGAGGCGGCAAGCGTTTTGATCGGGCCGGAGGAAATGCCGTTGCAGCGGATGCCTTCTTTACCCAAACAGGCGGCGGTAAAGCGGATGCCTGCCTCAAGGCTGGCTTTTGCCATACCCATCACGTTGTAATTCGGAATCGCGCGCACCGCGCCCAAATAGCTCAGGGCGACGATGGCGGAGTTTCTGCCGCGCATCATCGGACGGGCGGCTTTTGCCAGCGCGGGCAGGCTGTATGCGGAAATTTCGTGTGCGGTGTTGAACGCTTCGCGGCTGATGCTGTCGAGGAAATCGCCGCTCAAGGCTTCTTTCGGCGCGAAGCCGATGGAATGCACCAAACCGTCCAAGCCGTCCCAATGTTTGCCCAAGTCGGCGAACACTTGGTTGATTTCGTCGTCGCTGGCGACATCGCAGCGGAATACGAGTTCGGAATCTAATTCCGCCGCCATTTTGCGGACGCGCTCTTCCAGTTTGTCCACAACGTAGGTAAACGCCAAATCCGCGCCTTGTTCGCGGCAGGCTTTGGCGATGCCGTAAGCGATGGAACGCTCGGAAATCATGCCGGTAATCAGAATTTTTTTGCCTTGCAGAAAACCCATTTTGTATCCTTCAAATAGTGTTCGGTTCGTTCTAAACCGTTGATTATAGCAAATTGTCCCTGTTTCTGTGTTTTCACGTTGCAGCGTGCAAACGGCAATGCCGTCTGAAGCGGATTTCAGACGGCATTGGACGTTTCAAATACGGTTTAAGGCATCAGATGCCGCGCAACAATTCGTTCACGCTGGTTTTGGCGCGGGTTTGCGCGTCCACGCGTTTGACGATGACGGCGCAGTAAAGGCTGTGGCTGCCGTCTTTGGAAGGCATGCTGCCGGACACGACGACCGAACCTGCCGGTACGCGGCCTTGGTAGATTTCTCCGGTCGTACGGTCGAAGATTTTGGTGGATTGACCGATGAACACGCCCATCGAAATCACGCTGCCTTCTTCGACAATCACGCCCTCAACGATTTCAGAACGCGCACCAATAAAGCAGTTGTCTTCAATAATGGTCGGGCTGGCCTGCAGGGGTTCGAGTACGCCGCCGATGCCGACACCGCCGCTCAAGTGGACGTTTTTGCCGATTTGCGCGCAAGAGCCGACGGTCGCCCAAGTATCGACCATCGCGCCTTCGTCAACGTATGCGCCGATGTTGACATAAGAAGGCATCAACACGACATTTTTCGCCACAAAGCTGCCGCGTCGGGCAACCGCACCCGGAACTGCACGGAAACCTGCGCTGCGGAACTCGTCTTCAGACCAGTCGGCAAACTTGGTCGGCACTTTGTCGAAGTATTTGTTCACGCCGTCGTTGAGGACTTCGTTGTCTTGGATGCGGAAGGACAGCAACACGGCTTTTTTCGCCCATTCGTTGACTTTCCACTCGCCCACGCCCAAGCGTTCGGCAACGCGCAGTTTGCCTGAATCGAGTTGGCGGATGGTTTCCAACACGGCTTCTTTGACTTCGGGAGTAACGGTGGACGGGGTGATGTCCGCGCGGTTTTCAAAGGCGGTTTCGATAATGTTTTGCAAAGACATAATGTTTCCTTATGTGAGATGTTTCGTGGGACGTTTGCCGGTATTTTCAGGCAGTATGTTCATTTGAAATGAATGCGCTATTGTGCCACGCAAACGCATATTCGTCAGCAATACGCGGGCGGTTGCCGAACATTGGCGTTTCGGAATCGGGCGGGCGGCAGGCATTGCCTTTTCCGCGCCCGAATCAATACAGGACAACGGCAGTGCCTTTATGCCGCGCCGCCTTTCAGACGGCATTCGCGGTAAAACGCCATCAGCCCTTCGGTCGAGGCATCGTGTACGGACGTGCCGCCTTCCAGTTCGCCGATGATGGTTTTTGCCAACTGTTTGCCGTATTCCACACCCCACTGATCGAAGGGGTTGACGTTCCATATCGCGCCTTGGACGAAGGTTTTGTGTTCGTAAGCCGCCATCAGCATACCCAAATTGTAGGGCGTGAGGCGGTCAAGCAGGATGCTGTTGCTGGGGCGGTTGCCAGGGAACTCTTTGTGCGGCGCGAGGCGTTCGCGTTCCGCTTCGGGCAAATCCGCCAACTCGGCGCGTGCTTCGTCCAAGGTTTTGCCCTTCATCAAGGCTTCCGCTTGGGCGAAGGCGTTGGCAACGGTAAAACGGCTGCGTCCGTCCTCCACGCCCTGCGCCGTCATCGGGACGATAAAGTCGCAGGGAATCAGGCGCGTGCCTTGGTGGAGCAGTTGGAAATAGGCGTGCTGGCAGTTGACCCCTTCACCGCCGAACACGATGCCGCCCGTTTTGCACGCGGCGGGACTGCCGTCTGAAGCGCGGCTTTTGCCCAAACTCTCCATATCGAGCTGGTTCAGCCACGCCGGCAGCAGGCGCAGGTTGTGGCTGTACGGAACAGCGGTCTGCCCGTCCGCGTGCTGGAAATTGTTGTACCACACGGCAATCAGCGCCATCAGCACGGGAATGTTGCGGCGCGGCGGCGTGTGGAAAAAATGACTGTCCATCGCGTGCGCCCCCGCCAACAACTCGCGGAAACGCGCCCCGCCGACCGCAACCATCACGGGCAAACCGACGGGCGACCAGACGGAATAGCGTCCGCCCACCCAGTCGTACATCGCAAACACACGTTCCGCCGCAATGCCGAAACTTTGCGCCGCTTCCGTATCGGCAGACACCGCGCAAAAATGGCGCGCCGTTTCCGATTCCGAAAATCCCGCATTGCGGTACCACGCCTTGACCGCCTGTGCATTGAGCAGGGTTTCAGGCGTTTTGAAGGACTTGCTGGCAACGCAAAACACCGTCGTTTCGGGATTCAGACGGCATAAAACCGCATCCAGGCAGGCAGGATCGGCGTTGGCGGCAAAATGGACGGCGATATGCCGTCTGAACGGCTCAAGCGCCTGCACGCACATTGCCGGCCCGAGGTCGGATCCGCCTATGCCGATGTGGACAAAATCCGTAATCCGTTTTCCGGTTACCCCCTGATACGAACCGTCGTCCAAACTGTGTGCAAACTCCAACGCACGATTTAACTCGCGGCGGATTTCGGGCAATACGTCCCTGCCGTCCGCATAAACGGCATCCGCACCGTCGGGCAGGCGCAAAGCCGTATGCAGCGCGGCACGCCCCTCGCTGTTGTTGACCTTCGCACCCGTCCGCAAAGCACGCATTTTCCCTTCCAAATCCGCCGCGTCGGCAAGATTGCAGAGCAGTTGCAGCGTATCTTCGTCCAAACGGTTTTTGCTGTAATCGAACAACATACCGTCCAAACGCTCGTGCATACGCCCAAAACGGCCGGGGTCGGCAGCAAAGCGGTCGCGCAAAAGGATGTGGCGCGTATCCTGATTGTGGCGTTCGAGCGCGTGCCATGCACGGGTAAAGGCATCCATCTGTTTTCCTTGATTTTTCAGAACCGGATTAAAATGTAGCAGAATGTAGTTTAACAAACGGCAGAAGCTTTGGCGAATCACGGAAACACTACGCCCCGCTTTCAGACGGCGGCAGAATTGATTTTTATCAAGCAGGATACCGATGGGGGTGCAGGATGCAAAAGACTTGTGCTATTCTTTGTAATCGAATGAAAGACGGGGGTTATCGTCTGTAAGATACCTACAAGATGCCGCACGACGGCACGGTTGGCAAAAGAAAGCGGCACACCGCTTCGCAAATTGTTGTTTCTTCCCATTTTCCTCAGGAGCAGGTCGATATGAAGGTTTCCCCACAAACGGCAATGACGCTTCGCCAAATCATGCTGATGAACTTCGGATTCTTCGGCATCCAATACAGCTTCGGTTTACAGCAGACCGCCATCAACCCCATCTTCAGCTTCCTTCAGGCCGACCCCGCACAACTGCCCGTCCTCAATATGGCGGGACCGATTACCGGACTGCTCGTGCAGCCCATCATCGGCGCAATGTCCGACCGCACATGGATACCCGGACTCGGCCGCCGCCGTCCGTATTTCCTCATCGGCGCAATCGGGTGCAGCCTCTGCCTCTTCATCTATCCGCACGTTACCGCCCTGTGGGTCGCCGTGATGCTGCTTTGGCTTTTGGACATCAGCAACAACACCGCCATGGAACCCTTCCGCGCCTTCGTTGCCGACACCGTTCCCGAGAAACAGCAGCCTACCGGCTTTCTGATGCAGTCCGTGTTTACCGGCTTGGGCATCACGCTGGCAAACGTCTCCCTCTACATCTTCCAACAAATCGGCTGGCTCAAACAGACCTCCGAAGCAGGCATCCCCTACTGGGTATTCGGCTCCTTCTACATCGGCGCAGTCTGTTCCATCGGCTCGGTGCTCATTACCATCCTCTCCACGCAGGAAAAAATGCCCACAGGCAAAGAAGCCGCCGAGTTGAAAGCCAAAACGGGCAATCCCTTGGGCGCGGTCAAAGACATCTTCGCCGCCATCAAAGAAATGCCCCAAACCCTGTGGCAGCTCGCCCTTGTGTACCTCTTCCAGTGGTACGCCCTCTTCATCTACTGGCAATACATCTCCCACAGCATCGTCCAATCCGTCTGGCACTCGACCGCCGCCGACAAAGCCGCCTACGAACAGGCAGTCGCCTGGACGGGCCTGGTCAACGGTTTCTACAACATCGTAACCTTCGTTTCCGCGTTCGGACTGATGTGGCTCGCGCGCAAATACGCCGCCAAATACGTCCACGCCTTCGCCGTTTCCCTTGCCGCCGCCGCACTATTGGCAATTCCCCACATTTCCGACAAATACCTCATGTTCGCACCCATGATCGGTTTCGGCGCAGGTTGGGCAAGTATGATGGGCGTGCCGTTCATGATTGTCGTCAACTCCATCCCCAAAGCGCGTTACGGCGTGTACATGGGCATCGTCAACATGATGATCGTCATCCCCATGCTGATCGAAACCGTAACCTTCGGCTGGGTTTACAACACCTTCCTCGGCGCGGATCCCGCCAACGCCATGACCTTCGCCGGCATTTTCCTCGCCGTCGCCGCCGTCCTGACGCTGGGCATCAAAACCAAAGGCAAACCGTCCGAATCCTGATACATCCGCCTGCCCCATGCCGTCTGAAGACAACCGTTTTCAGACGGCATCTTGTTTTCCGAACACCACAAAACACCCTCACACCGGTCTTTTAAAAATAAACGGGCATTCCGAAAAACTTCCTTACCGGTTAGAACGTACCTCTGAAAACAATAGATTTTTGGTTTATTCGAAAGAAGTACAGACCCTTCCAAATCAGGGCAATAAAGGGCTGCACCTTGTGTGCGGCACTGCATATTGAAACATTGCAGATGCATAGATGTCAGACAACCGTTTAATAAGGTATAATTGCACCCGATTCCGTCCCGTTTGCCGCCCGCAGGCGGGATGTCGGTGGTTTCCATCTTGCCGGGAACACGCTGATACTGTTTTTTAACGATATTTCTTACATTTTATTCCAATTACTTTACGGGGCTAGAATATGGCTAAAAATGGGGGATTTTCTTTGTTCGCAAAGAAAGAAAAACGCTTTATCTTTGAAGGCAGGCATTCCGCCTCCGACAAACTGGTCAACGGCGAAGTATCTGCGTTTACCGAAGAAGAGGCGCGCAAAAAACTGGCAAAACGCGGCATCCGCCCGTTGCAGATTACCCGTGTGAAAACAAGCTCCAAGCGCAAAATCACACAAGAAGACATCACCGTCTTCACCCGCCAGCTGTCCACGATGATTAAAGCGGGCCTTCCGTTGATGCAGGCGTTTGAAATTGTGGCGCGCGGACACGGCAACCCGTCTATGACGGAAATGCTGATGGAAATCCGCAACAATGTGGAACAGGGCAGCACGTTGAGCCGCGCATTCTCCAACCACCCTAAATATTTCGACCGCTTCTACTGCAACCTGGTTGCGGCGGGCGAAACGGGCGGCGTGTTGGAAAGCCTGTTGGACAAATTGGCAGTTTACAAGGAAAAAACCCAGGCCATCCGCAAAAAGGTAAAAACCGCGCTGACCTATCCGGTATCCGTCATCGCCGTCGCCATCGGTTTGGTATTCGTGATGATGATTTTCGTACTACCCGCCTTTAAAGAGGTTTACGCCAATATGGGCGCGGAGCTTCCCGCACTGACCCAAACAGTGATGGATATGTCCGACTTTTTCGTCTCATACGGCTGGATGGTGCTGATCGCACTCGGCTTTGCCATATACGGCTTCCTCAAATTGAAGGCGCGTTCGATTAAAATCCAACGGCGTATGGATGCCCTGCTGCTGCGTATGCCGATTTTCGGAGACATCGTCCGCAAAGGGACGATTGCCCGCTGGGGCAGGACGACGGCGACACTGATTGCGGCAGGCGTGCCTTTGGTCGATGTCTTGGACTCCACCGCCGGCGCGGCGGGCAATTTAATCTATGAAGAAGCCACCCGGGAAATCCGTACGCGCGTCATCCAAGGCCTGTCCATGACTTCCGGGATGCGTGCGACGGAACTGTTCCCCAATATGATGGTGCAGATGTCCTCCATCGGCGAGGAATCGGGTTCTTTGGACGATATGCTCAACAAAGCCGCCGAATTTTATGAAGACGAGGTGGACAATGCGGTCGGCAGGCTGTCCGCTATGATGGAGCCGATTATTATTGTGATTTTGGGCTTGGTCATCGGTACGCTTCTGGTCGCTATGTATCTGCCGCTGTTCAACTTGGGCAACGTGGTCGGCTGACCCGTCATACGGATCCGGCGCGGATTGGTTCTGCGCCGGTTTGTTTTTGCTTTGAATATATCGAGGGCAAAATATGTTTGCTTTATCTGTACTGCCTCCGTTTGCCGTACCTTTGGCGGCGGTTTTGGGGCTGCTGGTCGGCAGCTTCCTGAATGTCGTCATTTACCGCGTGCCGATTATGATGGAACGCGGCTGGACGGTATTTGCCAAAGAACATTTAAACCTGCCGCTGACCGACGAGGAAAGCCGCACCTTCAACCTGATGAAGCCGGATTCCTGCTGTCCGAAATGTCGCACACCGATACGCGCGTGGCAGAACATCCCGATTGTCAGCTACCTGCTCCTGCGCGGCAAATGCGCTTCCTGCCGCACCAAAATCAGCATACGTTATCCCTTAATCGAGCTGCTGACCGGCGTATTGTTCGGGCTGGTCGCCTGGCAATACGGCTGGTCTTGGATTACGCTGGGCGGATTGGTGCTGACCGCGTTTCTGATTTCCCTGACCTTTATCGATGCGGACACCCAATACCTGCCCGACTCGATGACACTGCCCTTGATTTGGCTGGGGCTGATATTTAATTTGGACGGCGGCTTCGTGCCTTTGCAGTCTGCCGTTTTAGGTGCGGTTGCCGGCTATGGTTCATTATGGCTCTTATGTGCGGTGTATAAACTGCTCACAGGAAAAACCGGTATGGGCAACGGAGATTTCAAACTGATTGCCGCATTGGGCGCGTGGCTCGGCATATCCGCATTGCCCGTGCTGATTTTTGTTTCCTCACTAATCGGTTTGATTGCGGCAATCGTTATGCGCATCGCCAAGGGGCAGCATTTTGCCTTCGGCCCCGCACTGACAGTTTCGGGCTGGATAATTTTTACGGCAAACGATTCCGTATGGCGGGCGGTCAACTGGTGGCTGACCCATCCGGTGCTGTAAGATGACGGTATGGGTCGGGCTGACCGGCGGAATCGGCAGCGGCAAATCGGCAGCCGCGCAATGTTTTGCCGATTTGGGCGTGCCGCGCATCGATGCGGACGCGGCGGCGCACTCGCTGACGGCTTCAGACGGCATCGCCCTGCCGGAAATCAGACGGCTGTTCGGCGACACCGTTTTCGACACACAGGGTTTGTTACGGCGCGACATATTGCGTAAAGAAATCTTTGCCTCCCCATCGCGCAAAGCCTTGCTCGAATCCGTGATGTTGCCGCTGATTTTCTCAGAAATCAAAAAACAGCAAGAAACCTTTACCGATGCGGCCTACGGCATTGTCGAAATCCCGCTGCTGACGGAAAAGCGTCAATTTATCAGCCTGATACGGCGTGTCCTGACCATAAGCGCACCTTTGGAAAAACGTATCGGCAGGGTGATGGCCCGCAGCGGGCTGACGCGCGGCGAAGTGGCGGACATCATCAGCCATCAGGCATCCGAATCCGAACGCCTGCTGCTTGCAGACGATGTGCTGCTCAATAACGGCAGCCTCAAAAACCTGCGTGAGAAAACAATGCGCCTGCACGCGTTTTATTCAGGGATTTTCGCCTCAAAACCAACACAAGGAAAACACAATGGCTGAATCGCGGCAAACACGCCTTCAAGTCAAATGTCCGACCTGTCAAACGGCAGTAATATGGGAACCGGAAAACGCATTCCGCCCGTTCTGTTCGCAACGCTGCAAACTGATCGACTTGGGCGGATGGGCAGACGGGAAATATACGGTTTCCGGCCAAACGGAAAGTTTGCCGGAAATATCCGAACCCGACGGGGCATACCGCTGACCGCCCCGCCTTCCCGGCAAGCACCCTGAAAGTCAAATGCCGTCTGAAACAAACACGCTTCAGACGGCATTTTCATTCTCAAACCTAATCGTTGGTATTTGCCGTTACCTCTTCCAATGAAGTAATGCCCTGCATAACTTTCAACAAACCGGCCCGGCGCAAATCCACCATACCCTCCTTATAGGCAACGTCCAAAATATCCACTTCCGTACCGTTGTTCATAATCACACGCTGCATTTCTTCGCTGATGGGCATAACCTCATACACGCCCGCACGCCCCTTATAACCCTGCCCCCGGCAACGGTCGCAACCGACGGCGCGGTAAAGTTTCCAATCTTTTGCAAGATCCTCATCGGTGAAACCGACTTCCTTCAAAGCAGAGGCAGACGGACGTTCCACTTCCTGTTTGCAGCTCGAACACAGCCTGCGTAAAAGACGCTGCGCCATAATCAGGCTGACCGAACTGGCAATATTAAACGGCGCGACACCCATATTCAGCATACGCGACAACGTCGCCGGCGCATTATTGGTGTGCAGGGTGGAAAACACCATATGCCCTGTTTGTGCCGCCTTAATCGCAATATCGGCAGTTTCCAAATCACGAATCTCACCGACCATAATGATGTCCGGATCCTGACGCAGGAAAGACTTCAAAGCAGCTGCAAAAGTCAGCCCCTGCTTCTCATTGACGTTAACCTGATTGATGCCTGGCAGGTTAATCTCGGCAGGGTCTTCCGCCGTTGCAATATTTACCGACTCCGTATTCAAAATATTCAAACAGGTATAGAGCGACACCGTCTTACCCGAACCCGTCGGACCGGTTACCAGCACCATCCCGTAAGGACGGTGAATCGCTTCCAACAACAATTTTTTCTGAAACGGCTCAAAACCGAGCTGGTCGATGTTCAAAGACGCAGCATCGGAATTCAAAATCCGCATCACGACCTTTTCGCCAAACAGCGTCGGCAATGTGCTGACACGGAAATCGATAGGCTTGCCGCCCTTTTGAAAGGTCAGCTGCATCCTGCCGTCCTGCGGTATCCGTTTTTCGGAAATGTCCAAACGCGACATCACCTTAATCCGGGAAGCAAGCTGCCCCCTTACCGCAATGGGCGGCTGAACCACCTCGCGGAGCTGCCCGTCCACACGGAAGCGGATACGGGCATTGTGTTCGTAAAACTCAAAATGAATGTCCGATGCCCCGCTGCGCAAGGCATCAGACAAAGTTTTATGGATAAACCTCGGAACAGGGCCGTCCTCAGCCTCCTCATTGTCGATATACAGGGTGTGGCTTTCCTCTTCCTCCTGCTCCTCTCCAAGCTCCTGAAGCAGCGATGTCGAACGCGAACCCACCCAATCGAGCAAACCCGCCAACTGGTCATCCTCGACAATGACCAACTCAACCGCAATCCCTGCGGCAGAAACGGTTTTCTGAATTTGCGGCATCTGGGTCGGATCGGAAACCGCAAAAAATACTTTGTTGCCCCGACGGAAAACCGGCACACAGTGGAACTCCACCATCTGCTCCTCCGTCAATATACCCATTAACACCCTATGGCGCGGATAGTAGCGCAAATCGAAAACCGAATAACTGAACACCCTTGCAATCAATGTCGCAAGCGACTTGGGCGAAATGACGCCGTCTGAAAACAGCATCGGCAACACTTCCTTACCCGCCTGCGACTCCTTGTAGTAATGCTCGGCCTGCTCAACAGTAACCACCTGGTTTTGAACCAGAATCCTCAGCAAACCTACGCTCATACGACCTTATCCCCAAATTTATTCATTGTTATACCTGTACAGCTTTTATAGTGGATTAAATTTAAACCAGTACGGCGTTGCCTCGCCTTGTCCTGATTTAAATTTAATCCACTATATCATAAAACAACAGATTTCCAAGCCGGAACATCTTTTACGGAACCTGAAAATCATTTCATGATTCTACCGTCCTAAAGGTCGGTTTTTCAAGCAGGAAGAAAAAGTTTTCAGATGGCAAAAAAGCCTTCCAACACTGAAAGGCCTTATATCGGAAACTTCCCGCAACACGAGAAACAGACAAATGCAAATCGTCAAACCTCGCCAACAGGAATCGAACCTGTATTTTACGCTTAGGAGGCATACGTTCTATCCGTTGAACTATGGCGAGCCGAAATGAAAAGGGAGATTTTAAACCTTTCCGGCAACAAAAGACAAGATGCCGGCAGCAATCAACGGCCCGACAGGGATACCGCCCATAAATGCCACCCCGATGACCGTACCGATCAGCAAGCCCGTTACCAATACCGGCTGCTGTCCCATCAAAGGCACGCCGCGTCCCGCCAGCCAAGCCACGAAAATACCGATAAAAACGGCGGATATCATTTTAAAATTCAAAAATTCGGCAACAGGAGGAACCTGCGCCTTTCCTGAAACCAACGGACTCAAAACCCCTATGGTCAAAAGAATGATACCGAGATTCAATCCGTGCTTCTCGACCAACGGGACAAACTGTACCAATGCCGTCTGCTGCATCAGCAGCAATATGGTTGCCGAGATGGTAATCGAATTGTTGTTGCTGACCACACCCAACAGAATCAGCGTAACCAGAAACAGGGGAACAAAACTGAAATTCATCGGTTACGACACCCTGACCAAAGATTCCTTCGCCAGCTGAATCATGGCATCCTTCACTTCGCTGTCGGGCAGGGCATCCAAGGCGGCAACGGCACAATCGACTGCTTTGCGCGCCTCGCCTATTGAATATGCCAAAGCATCCGAACGGACGACATAATCGTGGATTTTCTCAAAATAGCTGCGATCTGCATTTTCCAAAGCAGTACGCACATCGTTCGCAACCTGTTCGGAACCCTGACGCATCAGATAAATTAAAGGCAGGGTCGGTTTTCCTTCTGCCAAATCGTCGCCGACGTTTTTGCCGGTTTCTTCGGTTTCCCCCGAATAATCCAGCACATCGTCAATAATTTGGAATGCCGTACCGACATACATACCGTAATCTTTCAACGCCTGCTCGTATTCGGGAGGGGCATTGCCCAAAATTGCACCGACCTGCGCCGCCGCTTCAAACAATTTTGCCGTTTTATATTGGATAACTTGGACGTATTGCTCTTCGGTAATATCCGTATTGCCGATGTTCATCAGCTGCATGACCTCGCCCTCGGCAATAATGTTGGTTGCATCCGCCATCACTTCCAAAACGCGCATACTGCCCGAGGCAACCATCAGTTGAAAGGCGCGCGTGTATAAAAAGTCGCCCACCAAAACCGCCGCCGCGTTGCCGAACAGATTGTTTGCCGTTGCCCGCCCACGGCGCAAATCGCTTTCATCGACGACATCGTCGTGCAGGAGGGTGGAAGTGTGGATAAACTCGACCATCGCCGCCAGCGAATACAGTTTCTCGTCATCATAACCGACCGCCTTACCCGCCAAAATCGTCATAATCGGACGCAGGCGTTTGCCGCCCGCGCTGATGATATATGTACCGATTTGCGAAATCAGTGCGACATCGGATTGCACCGCACGGTTGATGACTTCATTGACTTTGGCAAGGTCTTCAGGCAGATGTCGCTGGAAATAGGGCAGATTCTCGAGCATGGCAGACTCTCAGGTTTACGTTTCCGTCAAACGGCAGATACCGCTTGAAAGCTGATTCAAATAGCGGGCAATTATATCAGCAAAGCCATCAGGGTACATCTTTTCAGACGGCATATGGTTATCCGAACCGCGCAAACTTTGACAAAACAGGCAAATAACAATACAATGCCAAGCTTCGCACAATGGTGTGCGGATATTAACCATAACCCTTATGGAGTTGAGTATGTACGCGGTCGTAAAAACCGGCGGCAAACAGTATAAAGTTTCCGTCGGCGAAAAATTGAAAGTAGAACAGATACCAGCCGAACTCGACAGCCAAATCGAACTGACCGAAGTTTTGATGATTGCTGACGGCGAATCTGTAAAAGTTGGCGCACCCTTTATCGAAGGTGCAAAAGTAACGGCTAAAGTAGTGGCACACGGTCGTGGCGAAAAAGTCCGCATCTTCAAAATGCGCCGCCGCAAACACTACCAAAAACGCCAAGGCCACCGCCAAAATTTCACCCAAATCGAAATCGTGGCAATCGCCTAACCTTAAAACTTAGGAGCATTACAAATGGCAAGTAAAAAAGCAGGCGGCAGCACCCGCAACGGTCGCGATTCAGAAGCCAAACGCTTGGGCGTTAAAGCCTACGGCAACGAGCTGATTCCCGCAGGTTCCATCATCGTACGCCAACGCGGTACCAAATTCCACGCAGGCGACAACGTAGGCATGGGCAAAGACCACACTTTGTTCGCCAAAGTTGACGGTTATGTCGAATTCAAAACCAAAGGCGCGCTGAACCGTAAAACTGTCAGCATCCGTCCTTACACCGGTTCTGAAGAATAATCCAACCGATACCTGAAGCCGCATCTTTTCACGATGCGGCTTTTTATAGTGGATTAAATTTAAATCAGGACAAGGCGACGAAGCCGCAGACAGTACAAATAGTACGGCAAGGCGAGGCAACGCCGTACTGGTTTAAATTTAATCCACTATACATACCCCACACCCGATTTGATACACATTAAGCTGAAAGTAAAAATCCGCATACACCCTCCCCTGCATATTTCTTCAACAGTGGGTTTTGATATAATCGCCTATCTGTTACAGATAGTTCAAACGGCATTCAAACCCTTACAAATGCCGTCTGAAATCATCGGCATCCGCCTATGCAAAGGATATTTTATGAGTTTACACAGCGACATCCTCGTCGCCGGCGCAGGCCCGGCGGGTTTAAGTTTTGCAGCCGAACTTGCCGGCAGCGGTTTGAAAGTTACCCTGATCGAACGCAGCCCACTGACTGTTCTGCAAAATCCTCCATATGACGGACGCGAAATCGCCCTGACCCATTTTTCCCGCGAAATCATGCAGCGTTTGGGTATGTGGGACAAAATTCCCGAAAACGAAATCTACCCTTTGCGCGATGCCAAAGTGCTGAACGGACGTTCCGACTACCAGCTCCACTTCCCTCAACCAACCGAAGCGCGCGGCGAGCCTGCCGACTGCTTGGGTTATTTGATTTCCAACCACAATATCCGACGCGCTGCCTATGAAGTCGTATCACAACTCGACAATGTCAGCATTCTGACCGATACAGCCGTTAAAGAAGTCAAAACATCTGATAATGAAGCGCAAGTCATTTTGGAAAACGGCAAAATCCTGACTGCACGCCTCCTTTTGGCAGCAGACAGCCGTTTCTCACAAACCCGCCGACAACTCGGTATTTCTTCAGATATGCACGACTACAGCCGAACCATGTTCGTCTGCCGCATGAAACATACTCTTTCCAACCAGCACACTGCTTACGAATGCTTCCATTACGGGCGCACCATTGCCCTGCTGCCCTTGGAAGAACACCTGACCAATACCGTCATTACCGTCGATACCGATAAAATCAACAGCGTTCAAAACCTTTCGCCCGAAGAATTGGCGGCAAGCGTAAAAGAACAGCTCAAGGGCAGGCTCGGCGATATGGAACTGGTCAGCAGCATCCACCATTACCCCCTTGTCGGCATGATTGCCAAACGTTTCTACGGCAAACGCAGCGCGCTGATCGGCGATGCCGCCGTCGGTATGCACCCCGTTACCGCACACGGTTTCAACTTGGGGCTTTCCAGCGCAGATATTCTGGCCAAACTGATTATCGAAGCCGAACAGCGCGGTCAAGACATCGGTGCATCTTCATTACTGGAAAAATACAGTAACAAACATATGCTGCATGCCCAGCCGCTTTATCACGGAACCAATATGATGCTGAAACTGTTTACCAATGAAACCGCACCGGCAAAACTGTTGCGCGGCTTGGTATTGCGTGCCAGCAACAATTTCCCGCCGCTGAAGAAACTGATCACCAAACAACTGACCGGTTAAAAACTGCCGAAATGCCGTCTGAAACATTTCAGACGGCATTTTTGTGTTATAGTGGATTAAATTTAAATCAGGACAAGGCGACGAAGCCGCAGACAGTACAAATAGTACGGAACCGATTCACTTGGTGCTTCAGCAC
>NZ_CAUJAJ010000015.1 GCF_962747995.1 Neisseria viridiae
CATGGACAGCAGCGGATAGGCGGGACGGCCGCGGTGGTCTCTAAGGTAACGGGTTTTTTGACGGTTCAGGTATTGTTCGATCGGCTGCCAATCAATCACTTGATCCAACTTCAATAGTGGGAAGCGGCCGATATGTTTGGCAATCATGGCTTGGGCGGTTTGCCGGAAGAAGGTGCTCATGGAAAATCCCCTAAATGTCTTGGTGGGACTTTAGGGGATTTTGGGAAATTTTGCAAAGGTCTCGGTTGGTTTAATGGGTTTTTTAACGGAAAGGTACGGTATGGCTAATACGCTTTACGATACTTCCCGCCAGATGTTTTTGGAGGGACAGTTGAACTGGGCGGACGATACGGTCAAGGTCGCTTTGGTGGAGACTAATGCTTATATGCCGAATGTGGCTTCCCATGAGCATACCGACGATAAACATGCAAACAACCTTATTTCAATGGATGTATATCAGTATATGGCAAACGGTTTTTTTTCAGGCGTTACTATCGGCGCATCAGTCGGCACTGCAGTTGTCAGTATCAAGTCCGAGCAGTACGGAATTTTGCGAATCCTGCATTCTGCAACGGATAGGGTGCAAAACCTAATAAAAAATACATGCCGTCTGAAGCTGTTGCAGACAAAGGGGATGATGTCCGACTTTGGTCGGCGGTTCGGTTTCAGACGGCATGGTTTATTTTTCGACGGGCAGCCCGAAATGTAGGTAGGCGCGTTCGGTCGCCATCCTGCCGCGCGGGGTGCGTTGCAAAAAGCCTTGTTGGATGAGGTAGGGTTCGATAACGTCTTCGATGGTGTCCGTAGATTCGCCGATGGCGGCGGCAACGTTGTCCAAACCGACGGGACCGCCGCCGAATTTGTGCAAAACGGCTTCGAGGAATTTCCTGTCCATCACGTCCAGCCCCTGCACATCCACGTCCAGCATACTTAAAGCGGCATCGGCGACGGCGGCATCGATTACGCCGTTGTTTTTCACGTCGGCGAAATCGCGCACGCGGCGCAACAGGCGGTTGGCGATGCGCGGCGTGCCCCGGCTGCGTTTGGCGATTTCTTCCGCGCCTTCTTCGGACATATCGAGCTGCAACAGTTGTGCCGAACGGCTGACGATGGTGGCAAGGTCGCGGTTTTCGTAAAACTCGAGGCGGGAGACGATGCCGAAGCGGTCGCGCAACGGATTGGTCAGCATACCGGCGCGGGTGGTCGCGCCGACGAGCGTGAAGGGTGGAAGGTCGATTTTGACGGAACGTGCGGCAGGGCCTTCGCCTATCATGATGTCGAGCCGGTAGTCTTCGAGCGCGGGGTAGAGGATTTCTTCGACAACAGGGCTGAGGCGGTGGATTTCGTCGATGAACAATACGTCGTGTGGCTCGAGGTTGGTCAGAAGGGCGGCGAGATCGCCTGCGCGTTCGAGGACGGGGCCGCTGGTTTGGCGCAAATTTACGCCCAATTCTTTGGCGATGATGTGCGCCAGTGTGGTTTTGCCCAGTCCGGGCGGGCCGAAAAGCAAAACGTGGTCGAGTGCTTCGCCGCGTTTTTTGGCGGCTTGGATGAAAATGGCGAGCTGTTCTTTGGCTTTGTCTTGCCCGATGTAGTCGTCCAGTGTTTTGGGGCGGAGGGCGCGTTCGAGCAGTTCTTCCTGTGCGGAGGCGGTTTGGGCGGCAACGATGCGTTGCGGTTGCGCGGCGGTCAGGTTGTCGGTTTGCAGCATAGTGTTCCCTTTGTCGGATATGCCGTCCGAACGGTCGGCGGCGTTTCAGACGGCATTGGAAAGATAACGGTCAAAAGCGTTTTATCCGCGCGTTTCGCGCCAAACGAGATAGTCGCGCAGGGGCGGCATAGGCGGGTTGATGCAGTGGGGGCAGATACCTGTGGTGTCTTCGTCGTCGCTGTCGATGTGGTAGGTGTTGGGATCGAAGCGGACTTGCTGCATTACCGCCTGCGCCAATGCCTGCGCCTGAACAACGTCGAAATTGAATTTTTCGAGGATTTCGTTCAACAGGCGGATTTCGCCCTCGCTGAATTCCGCGCTGTGTTTTAGGATAAGGCGTTGATAATCTTCATTGTTGATTTTAGGCAATAAATCGGTTTTCAGAGTCATGATTTTATGTCGGGGGCGGAATGGCTGAAGCGTGAATTATAGCGGATATGGCGGCGGCTGTTTCAAAACCCGGCCCGGATGCCGCCTTCAAAACTTCGGACTGCGTCTAAGGCTGCGCGGTTTGCCTGCCCGAAACACGCAAACCCTATCCCATAACTTGGCGGCGGAATAAAAATAAACGGCTGTGTTTGAATACCCGCTTGATCCCATCCGTTTGCAAGGGGAAACCGGCTGTTTCCCTCCGGATAGAAATCGGTTCCGCTGAACAAAAGGTATTTTGTCCGACTGATCCGGTCTGCATCAAGGGAATATTAAAACGCAGCCGAATAAATCGATGTCATCCATCCGTTTCTCCGACGCTGTTTCGGCAATGCGGGCGAACCTCAAAAGATGCCGCGTTTGGCGTTTTCTTTTTCCTGCGCGTCCCGAAACGCTTTTTGCAGCGGGGCGATTTGCGCCAGCCGCGCCCGGTCGATTTGTTCGGCGATAAGCTGCGCTTTTCCCTGCTTGCGGCATTCGGCGGCGATTTTGCTCGAATCCGCCTGATTGGCGGCTTCGAGCAGGGCAAGCCAGTGCGCGCGTTGAGGGTAGGGCGTGTGTTCGCGGTTCAGACGGCCTTGCGTATCGGCAATGCAGACGTTCAATGCCGTCTGAAAACGCTCGGGACGGCGGAAGGCATCGGTTTTTTTCAATACGTTCAGAATGGTTTGGCTTTTAAGCTGTCCGACTTGGTGGAAAATAATGTGCCAACGGCAGACCAGTTCGGCAAGCTCGGCACACTGCCTCGGCGTGCGCAGCCGCTGATTGACTTCGCGCACGGGTTCTACGCCGTTGATGTCGTGTCCGTGGTGGCGCGGCAGGATGTCGGGCGGCGTTTTGGCTTTGCCCAAGTCGTGCAGCAGGGCGGCATAGCGTTCGGGCAGGCTCAAACCCATATCGGCGGCGCGTTGCAGCGTCATCAGGGTATGGATGCCGCTGTCGATTTCGGGATGGTAGTCGGCGCGTTGCGGCACGCCGAAGAGGGCATCGACTTCGGGCAGCAAGACTTTGAGCGCGCCGCATTCGCGCAACACTTCAATCATCTTTCGGGGATTGTTTTCCATCAAGCCTTTTGCCAATTCTTGCCAGACGCGTTCGGCGACTAAAGCGTCCGCTTCGCCGTTTTTGACCATTTTCCGCATCAGCTTCATGGTTTCTTCGGCGATTTTAAATCCGTAGCGCGCGGCAAAGCGGGCAGTACGCAGGATGCGGACGGGGTCTTCGGCGAAGGCAGGCGAGACGTGGCGCAAAATGCCTGCCGCCAAATCCCGTTGTCCGCCGAAAGGGTCGATAATCTTGCCGTCCGTATCTTGCGCCATCGCGTTGATGGTCAGGTCGCGGCGCATCAAATCCTGTTCCAGCGTAACGTCTTTGTCGGCGTGGAAACTGAAACCGGCGTAACCTTTGGCTGTTTTGCGTTCGGTGCGGGCGAGGGCGTATTCTTCGTGCGTTTCGGGATGGAGGAACACGGGAAAGTCTTTGCCGACCGGACGGAAGCCTTGCGCCTGCATCGTTTGCGCATCCGCGCCGACCACCGCCCAATCGCGGTCTTTGACGGGCAGCCCCAAAAGATAATCGCGGACGGCGCCGCCGACGAGGTAAGTCTGCATATGCTTCCTATTTTAAAGTTATCAATAATGCCGTCTGAAGAGGCTTCAGACGGCATTGTTTCAACTGGCGGTTATGCTATGCCTTTTTTCTCGAGATAGCTTTCGTAATCGCCCAAGTAATGTTCGTAGCCGCCTTTGCCGTCCAATTCGATGATTTGGGTTGCCAGGGAGGAAACGAACTGACGGTCATGGGAGACGAAAATCAGCGTGCCGTTGTATTTTTCCAGTGCCATGTTCAGCGATTCGATGCTTTCCATGTCCATATGGTTGGTCGGTTCGTCCATCACCAAAACATTGGGTTTCAGCAGCAACAGTTTGCCGTAAAGCATACGGCCTTTTTCGCCACCAGAGAGGACTTTCACTTTTTTCACGACATCGTTGCTGCCGAAGAGCAAGCGGCCTAAAGTGCCGCGGATGACTTGTTCGTCATCGCCTTCCTGCCCCCATTGGCGCATCCATTCGCTCAAATCCATATCGACGTCGAAGTCGTTTTCATGGTCTTGCGGGTAGTAGCCGACACTGGCTTTTTCCGCCCATTTGATGCTGCCTTCGTCCGGCAACAGGCCGTCTGAATATTCGGGGTTGTACGAGCCGGCGAGGAGTTTCAGCAGGGTGGATTTGCCCGCGCCGTTCGGGCCGATGATGGCAAGGCGTTGGCCTGCTTCAAGGATGAAGTTCAGGTTTTTAAACAACTGGGTTTCAAAACGTTTGGCCAGTTTTTCAACTTCCACAGCCTGACGGTGCAACTTGGCCTTTTCGTCGGCTTCAAAACGGATATACGGGTTTTGACGGGTAGAAGGTTTGACCTCGACCATCTCCGATTTGATTTTGTCGGCCTGTTTCAGACGGCTGGTTGCCTGACGGGCTTTGGATTTATTGGCAGAGAAGCGGGCGACGAACTCTTGCAGCTCTTGCAGTTTCTCTTTGGCTTTGGCGTTGTCTTTCAGGGCGCGCTCACGCGATTGGGCGGAAGCGAGCATATAATCATCGTAGTTGCCCGGATAGATGGTGATGGTGTTGTAGTCCAAATCCGCCATGTGGGTGCAGACTTCGTTCAAGAAGTGGCGGTCGTGGCTGATGATAATCATGGTGGAGTCGTATTGGTTCAACACGCCTTCCAACCAGCGGATGGTATTAATATCCAAGTTATTGGTCGGTTCGTCCAAGAGCAATACATCCGGTTTGGAGAACAGGGCTTGCGCCAGCAATACGCGCAGTTTGAAGCCCGGGGCGACTTCCGCCATTTTCGCATTGTGCAAATCTTCAGAAATGCCCACACCACTCAACAATTCGGCAGCGCGCGCTTCGGCGGTGTAGCCGTCGTATTCGGCGAACTTGGCTTCCAGTTCGGCGGCTTTCATGTAGTCGTCTTCGGTGGCTTCGGGATTGGCGTAAATCGCATCACGCTCGGTCATCGCCGCCCACATTTCGGTGTGCCCCATCATCACCACGTCCAGCACGCGCATGTCTTCGTAGGCAAATTGGTCTTGGCGCAATTTACCCAAACGCACGCCATTTTCAATCGCGACTTCACCGGCAGTCTGTTCCAAATCGCCGCCGAGGATTTTCATGAAGGTGGACTTGCCCGAACCGTTCGCACCGATCAGGCCGTAGCGGTTGCCTTCACCGAATTTGACGGATACGTTTTCAAACAGCGGCTTTGCGCCGAACTGCATGGTAATGCCGTTGGTAGAAATCATGATTGGTAAAGCCTTTATTGAACAAGAGATTAAATTTTTCGAATTTTCGGATTGTAACATAAGCGCACTGCCGTCTGAAACAGACGGGCAAATTTTCAGACACTTATAGTAAAATATCGGTTTTATTATTTCAGGCAAAAGGTTTCCAAATGATAGTCCTTCATGGCATCCCAAATTGCGATACGGTCAAAAAAGCTAAAAGCTGGCTTGCCGAATATGGTATGGAATTTGAATTTCGGGATTTTAAAAAACAGGCGCCTTCCGAAGCGGAAATCCGCCTGTGGCTGGAGCAGGTGCCTTTGGAGATACTGCTCAACAAACGGGGGACCACATGGCGCAAACTTGATGCACTGATGCAGGAGGAAGCCCTGTTCTCAAAGGAAGGTGCGGTCAGGATAATGTCCGAAATGCCAAGCCTTATCAAACGTCCCGTACTGGAATACGGCGGAAAGGTTCATGTTGGTTTCAGCGATGAATCTTATCGAGAGATATTCAAACGTTAATTAAGCCTTCGTGCAGACAGGGATAAAAACCGTTACAATACCCGACTTGAATTTCCCGTTCCCATTCTATATCCCGATTTAAAATATGTTCCATTCCATCGAAAAATACAGAACACCCGCCCAAGTCTTATTAGGTCTGATTGCATTAACCTTCGTCGGCTTCGGGGTCAGCACGGTATCCCATCCGGGTGCCGACTACATCGTCCAAGTGGGCGACGAAAAAATCAGCGACCACTCCATCAACAACGCCATGCAGAACGAGCAGGCGGACGGTGGCAGCCCTTCGCGCGACGCGGTGTTCCAATCCCTGCTGCAACGCGCCTACCTGAAACAGGGCGCGAAGCTGATGGGCATCTCGGTTTCTTCCGAACAAATCAAGCAGATGATTGTGGACGATCCCAATTTCCACGACGCAAACGGCAAGTTCAGTCACGCGCTTTTAAACCGCTACCTTTCCCAACGCCATATGTCTGAAGACCAGTTTGTCGAAGAAATCCGCGATCAGTTTGCCTTGCAGAATTTGGTAAACCTCGTCCAAAACGGCGTATTGGTCGGCGACGCGCAGGCGGAACAGCTGATCAGGCTGACGCAGGTCAACCGCACCATCCGTTCGCACACTTTCAACCCCGACGAGTTCATCGCCCAAGTCAAAGTGTCTGAAGCCGATTTGCAGAAATTTTATAATGCGAACAAAAAAGACTATCTGCTGCCGCAGGCGGTCAAATTAGAATATGTCGCCTTGAATCTGAAGGATTTTGCAGACAAACAGACCGTCAGTGAAACGGAAGTGAAAAATGCGTTTGAAGAGCGCGTGGCGCGTTTGCCGGCAAATGAAGCCAAACCTTCTTTCGAGCAGGAAAAAGCCGCCGTCGAAAACGAATTGAAAATGAAAAAGGCGGTTTCCGACTTCAACAAGGCAAAAGAAAAGCTGGGCGATGACGCGTTCAACCTTCCTTCATCGCTTGACGAAGCCGCCAAAAACAGCGGTTTGAAAGTGGAAACCCAAGAAACTTGGCTGAGCAGGCAGGACGCGCAAATGTCCGGCATGCCCGAAAACCTAATCAATGCCGTTTTCAGCGACGACGTATTGAAGAAAAAACACAATTCCGAAGTATTGTCTATCAATAATGAAACCGCATGGGTTGTCCGCGCCAAAGAAGTCCGCGAAGAGAAAACCCTGCCGTTTGCCGAAGCCAAAGATGCGGTGCGTCAGGCTTATATCCGTACCGAAGCCGCCAAACTTGCCGAAAACAAGGCAAAAGAAGTGCTTACCCAACTGAACGGCGGCAAGACAGTTGACGTGAAATGGTCGGAAGTGTCCGTTTTGGGCGCGCAGCAGGCAAGGCAGTCCATGCCGCCCGAGGCTTATGCGGAACTGCTGAGAGCAAAACCGGCAAACGGCAAACCCGCCTACGTCAGGCTGACCGGCCTGCCGGCACCCGTGATTGTTGAGGTGCAGGCAGTCACGCTGCCCGATGATGCCACCGCGCGCATCCCGCTTGCAAAACAGGCTTTGGCGCAACAGCAGTCTGCCAATACTTTCGACTTGTTGATACGTTATTTCAACGGCAAAATCAAACAGACCAAAGGAGCGCAATCGGTCGACAACGGCGACGGTCAGTAATTGACACTTTTGTTGACAACATAACGGTCGGAATATTCCGGCCGTTTTCCCATACGGCGGAATATGATGAGCCACAAAAAACAAGATGCCTTCCAAGGATTGATCGACGCGCTGAAGGTTTTACCCAACGTCGGGCCGAAATCGGCACAACGGATAGCGTATCATTTGCTCCAACACAAGCGCAAAGAGGCTGAAAAACTGGTGGATGCCTTGCAGACGGCATTGAAGCAGGTCGATCATTGCGCGAGGTGCAACACGTTTTGCGAAGGCGGATTGTGCGATATTTGTGCCGATGAAACACGCGACGGGCGGCGGCTGATGGTGGTGCATATGCCTGCCGACGTGTTGAATATGGAAGCGGCAAATTGCCACGACGGGCTGTATTTCGTCCTGATGGGGCAAATCAATACGGCACTGGGAATGGACGTATCCGCCATCGCATTGGACAGGCTGGCGCAGCGGCTGGGCGGCGGGGAGGTTGAAGAAATCATTATCGCAACCGCCTTTACCGCAGAGGGCAATGCGACGGCGTATGTCCTGTCCGAGTTTTTCAAAAACCTGCCTTACAAAGTCAGCAGGCTGTCGCAGGGCATCCCCTTGGGCGGCGAATTGGAATATGTCGATGCGGGAACGCTGGCGCAGGCGGTGTACGAACGGCGGCTGATTAAAGAAGGCGGGGCGTAACGCCGCCAATGCAAAATGCCGTCTGAAGGCTTCAGACGGCATTTTTCCGGGCGGTTTACTTGCAGTTTAGCCCTTGAATCTGCAATGCGCCTCCGTTGCCGACTTTGAACACGCACTGCGTCGCGCTGCTGCCGGAAACGGTAATGCTGCCGCTGCCGCCGTTCAGGCTGACAGGTTCCTTAACACCCATACCGACTGCCGTTGCCGCCAGCTTTTGCGCGTCGGCTTCGGAATAAGGCGTGTTGTTGGCATCGATTTTGATTTCTTTGGCATAGGCTGTCGAAACAGTAAAAACGGCAACAGCACACAAAGCGGAGATTTTCCTGATATTCATTGTTTTCCTTAAAGAAAGGTTTTGTTTCAAGAGAAGGATAGGGCAGTTCGGCACGTTGTGCAAGTTTTCCGCCCTGTTTTTCCGAATTTGCCACATACCGCGTCTTTATTTGCACAGCCTGCCGTTCGGACGCTGCCGGGGTTTTACGGTACAATAAACTTTTGCCGCCGCCCTCAAACTGCCGTCCGGGGCGGCACGTTTGCAGACATTTTTAAGGTAGCGTTATGTTTTCTCTAGAGGCTTGGATAGGCTTGAGGTATCTCAGGACGAAAAAGCGCAACGGCTTTATGTCGTTTATCACGATGGTTTCGATTGCCGGAATCGCCTTGGGCGTAACCGCGCTGATTGTCGTCTTGTCGGTTATGAACGGCTTTCAGAAAGAAATACGCGGGCAGCTCCTGAATGTCGCGCCGCACGCCGAAATCGGCTATATCGACAATACGGATACGGATTGGCGCAACCTGCTTCGGTTTACCGAAAACCGCAAAGGCATTTTGGCTGCCGCGCCCTATGTTTCCAATCAGGCATTGCTGGCAAACGCGGGCGAAATCAGGGGCGTGCAGATGCGCGGCATTTTGCCGTCTGAAGAGCGCAAAGTGGTGGAATACGGCGACAAAATGCCGGCAGGCAAGTTTGAAGACCTGATTCCGGGCGAGTTTGACATTATCCTTGGTGTCGGTTTGGCGGAGGCTTTGGGTGCGGAAGTCGGCAATAAAGTTACCGTCATCACGCCGGAGGGTAACGTTACCCCTGCCGGAGTCGTACCGCGCCTGAAGCAGTTTACCGTGGTCGGTCTGGTTAAGACGGGTGTTTACGAAGTGGACAACTCATTGGCGATGACGCATATCCAAGACGCGCGCGTACTGTACCGCTTGGATAAGGAAGTTGCGGGGCTGCGGCTGAAGCTCGCCGATCCGCAAAATGCCCCCGCCTTGACGGCAACGCTGATTCCGGAGGCGCAAAGGGACACGGTCTGGGTGCGCGATTGGACGTTCAGCAACCGAAGCTATTTTGAGGCGGTCGAACTGGAAAAACGGATGATGTTCATCATCCTGACGCTGATTATCGCTGTGGCGGCGTTCAACCTTGTCTCTTCCTTGGTGATGGCGGTTACGGAAAAGCAGGCGGACATTGCGATTTTGCGGACTTTGGGTCTTTCCCCTGCCGGCGTGATGAAGATTTTTATGGTGCAGGGCGCGTTTTCAGGCTTTTTCGGCACGCTTGCGGGTGTGGTCTGCGGCGTGTTGTTGGGCTGGAATGTGGGAAGGATTGTTGCATTTTTTGAACGTTTGTTCGGTGTCCACCTCATCAATTCGCAGGTTTATTTTATCGACTACCTACCCAGCGATGTCGATATGGGCGACGTTGCCCTGATTGCCTGCATTTCCTTGGGATTGTCTTTCGTGGCGACGCTCTACCCGAGCTGGCGTGCGTCAAAAACCCAACCGGCGGAGGCTTTGCGTTATGAGTGAGTTGATTTTGAAATGCGAAGGCGTGGGCAAACGCTACCGTGACGGCGGTTTGGACGTTCGGGTGCTGCACGGTCTGGATTTGGAAATCCGCGCGGGGGAAAGTACCGGCATCGTCGGCTCTTCGGGCAGCGGAAAATCGACCCTGCTGCATATTTTGGGAGGGCTGGATATGCCGTCCGAAGGCAGGGTGCTGCTGATGGGCGAGGATTTGCGTGCCTTAAACCAGCGGCGTTTGGGCGATTTGCGCAACCGCCACCTCGGTTTCGTGTACCAGTTCCACCATCTTCTGCCTGAATTTTCGGCACTGGAAAACGTGATGATGCCGCTTCTGATCGGCAAGAAAAAACGGGAAGAGGCGGCAGAAACGGCAATGGCGATGCTGGAAAAGGTCGGACTGAAGCACCGTTCGACGCACCGCGCGGGCGAACTGTCCGGCGGCGAACGCCAACGTGCCGCCATTGCGCGCGCCTTGGTTACGCAACCCAAATGCCTGCTTGCCGACGAGCCGACCGGCAACCTCGACCGGGCAAACGCCAGGAATGTTCTGGATATGATGCTGGAACTGAAAACAGAATTGGGAACGGGGCTGGTGGTCGTAACGCACGACGACGAACTCGCCGGCCGCTTCGGGCGCGTTATGGAGATGAAAGACGGCAGCCTGCACCCCAAACAGGGCGCAAACGCCTAAACAGCCGAAACAACACGCGCCGTTTGAAGCCCCACGCCTTCAGACGGCATTTCGACAAGGAATACGATGGAACGGCAGACAGATGAATTTGCCCAAGCGGCTGCACAGGCGGCAATCCGTTTTTTGGAACACTATGCGGATTCAGGCAGCGAAGTGCTTGCAAACTGCACCGAACGCCTGTTTCAGGCATTGCAGAACGGTCATTCGTTTATCCGTTTGAGCAGTGGCGAGGCTGACGCGCTGTCGGCACTCGCACCCGTGGTCGGAACATCCGCCGCGCCTTTGATTTTGGAAGGCAGAAGGCTGTTTTTGGGCAGGATGTGGCAGTTGGAATACGATTTGGCTGCCGAAATAAAACGCTTGGCGGCAGCCGGCACGTCCGCCCCCGACGCGGCAGGCGCGAGGCAAAACCTCGCAAAATGGTTTCAAGGCGCGGGCAGCGAAGGACAGCGCGATGCGGCCGCCTTGGCACTGTTGCAGCCGTTTATGGTGATTACCGGCGGACCGGGAACGGGCAAAACGACAACGGTTGCCAAACTGCTGGCGCTGATTTGCGGTGAAGACGAAAATCTTCCCAACATCGCGCTTGCCGCACCGACTGGCAAAGCGGCGGCACATATGGCGCGTGCGCTGCACCGTGCAATCAACGGTTTTGACGCGCCGGAGACCGTCCGCCGCCATTTGCTCAAACTGGAAGGGCAAACCGTCCACCGACTGCTGAAGCTGCGCCCGCCTAAAATGCAGGCGGCGTTCGACCATATCCGTCCGCTGCCGTTTGACGTATTGGTTATCGATGAAGCCTCCATGTTGGATACCGCATTGATGTTGCAACTTTTGAAAGCGGTCAAAACCGGCGCGCGCGTGATTCTGCTGGGGGATGAAAACCAGCTCCCGTCCGTCGGAATCGGGGCGGTGCTGTCCGTTTTGTCACAAAAAACCGTTTTGGACGGAGAAACGCACCAAAGGCTGGCCGGCTTCCTTCCGGAACACGGTTTCAGCGTCAGCGCAAATCCGCCCGTGTTGGCGCAAAATACCGCCCATTTGTCGTTCAGCCACCGCTTCGGCGACAACAGCGGCATCGGCTGCCTTGCCCGTGCCGCCGTATCGGGCGATGAAGGGGCGTGGGCATTGTTTGACCGGTTTCCGGACGAACTGGAACATTCGGAATGCCGTCTGAACGCTCGAGTCGAAAGGTTGTACCGGACTCACAAAGGCTATTGGCAGGCGGTAAAAGACGGCAATATCGAAGCCGCATACGCGGGCATCTCGGATATCGTGGTTCTGACAGCTTGGCGGCAGGATGCGGAAGACTTCAACGAAGCCTATTGCAGCCATGTACGCCGCAAAATGAACATACCGGAACATTTGGCATATTTTGCCGGAGAGCCGATTATGATCAGGCAGAACGACTACGCGCTTGAGCTGTTCAACGGCGACATCGGACTGATTATGGAAGATGTCGGACGGCAGGGCAGCCTTGCCGCCTATTTTGCCGATGCGGACGGATTTAAAAAGGTAGCGGTAAGCTGCCTGCCCGATTTCGAACCCGCTTTCGCGCTGACCGTCCACAAAAGCCAGGGTTCGGAATATCGGGAAGTCTGGCTGCTGCCGCCTTCCGCCGCACCTTCGGACGAAGAGGATGATGCGCTTTCCGGCTTGAGCAGGGAGCTGCTTTACACCGCCATTACCAGGGCAAAGGAAAAATTCGTATTCTTCGGTGGGGAAGAAACCTTCCGTCAAGCGGCGGCTACTGTCAAAGTCCGTCAGACTGCATTGGGCAATATGCTCAAACGGGTATTTTTACAAGGATAATCCGTCCGAATGCCGTGTCGGTTCTGCAAGCCCTTTTATGGATGCCGAAGGGAAAGACCGCACATTTGTGCGGTCTTTTTCATGCCTTTTTCAAACGGTATAGGAAAGTAGTTTCCCTGTTTCGGGCAAAAGCCAGCGGATCGTTCGGATCGGCAGCTTTTTTGTGAACCGGTTTGGTTTTCAAAACATCCGCAACGCGTAAACCTGCCTGAGCAAATGCCTTATCCAGAAAATCGGACGGACGCAGGTACAGATGTTCGGCAAGGTCGGAAATAATCAGACGGATTTCTCCGTCGGGATTCAGATGTTTCGGCGCATCCCGCAAAAACGCAGCCAGCATCGCAGATTCGGGGTCGTATAACGCGGATTCGACGGCGGAAGTCGGCTTGGCGGGAAGCCAGGGCGGATTGCAGACAATCAGATCGGCAAACCCTTCAGGAAACAGATCGGTTTCGCGGATTTCAACCTGTTTTTCAAAGCCCAAACGGGCAATATTGGCACGGGCGCAGGCGACGGCTTTCGGATTGGTATCCGTGCCGATGACGGAAGGAATGCCCTGTTTCGCCAAAATGGCGGCAAGCACGCCGGAGCCCGTCCCGATATCGAATGCCGTCTGAAACCCCTCTGTCGGGGCTTGGGCAAGCAGGTTGAGATACTCGCCGCGCAACGGCGAAAATACGCCGAAAGGAACGTGTATGCTGCCGCCCAGCTGCGGAACGGCAACCCCTTTCTTATGCCACTCGTGCGCACCCATAAACCCCAGCAGCAGATTGAGCGGCAGGAAAAACGGTTTGCCGTCCGCCTCTCCGTACACGTCGAGCAAAGCGGCGCGTATATCGGGCGCGCGTTTGTTGTCCAACACAAAACCGGGGCGTATTTCAACGGCAAGCATATTCAGAATACGGCTCTGTTGCGCCTGCTTCATACGGTGGGCGTGGAAAAGGGCGGCGATGTCCGCATCGGAACGGACGGCGGCAAGTTTGCGGACCTTCTTCTTCATTGCGGAAAGCACCTGTTTGGCATTGTGGAAATCGCCCTGCCAGACAGTTGCAATATTTTGATAGGCAGCCTTCAAAATGCCGTCTGCACCGCCTTCACGGACATAATACCAACCTTTGGGCGGCTTTTGCAGACTTTCGTTGCGCCATTCGAACCCGTTATCGGGAAAAATAAAAGAAGACATGGGATACCTGCGTCATGTTTTGAAAATAGGGCGGCAGAACCGTAAACCATACGGATGGTACAGCAAGGAGCGGCAACACAGAACTGTTTTTTGTTCCTGCCTTGTCTTTCCAAGCCCATGCCGTCTGAAGCCGGAATGTTTCAGACGGCATCGCATCAAACTCCATAAATAAACCGCGTATGCTTGAAATAATACCTTCAACCCCAATGTACGCGAAAATCGGCAATCTGTCAGACACAAGAGAGTACCTATGACACAAAAAGAAAAGCATTTTGAGGAATATGCCGCCTTGGCAACCCTTCCTTTGCGGGATGTCGTCGTTTACCCGCATATGGTTCTGCCGCTGTTCGTCGGCAGGGAGAAGTCCATCGCCGCACTGGAAAACGCCATTACCCGCGAGGAACCGGTTTTCCTGTTGGCGCAAACCGATGCCGCAGTGGAAAACCCCTCCGCCGCAGACCTGTATCAAACCGGTACCGTCGCACAAGTCCTGCAAGTGTTGAAACTGCCCGACGGCACGGTAAAAGTATTGGTCGAAGGTCTGTATCGCGGACGTGTTCTGACCATTGAAGACACGGGCGGTCTATTCGTTTCCCATATAGAGGCGGTCGTGGAAGAAGATACGGGCGGCAATACCGACCTCGAAGCCGTGCGCCGCACCCTGTTGGCGCAGTTTGAACAATACGCCAAACTCAATAAAAAAATCCCTGCAGAAATTATCGGCAGCATCAACGGCATTGCCGAAAACAGCCGGCTAACCGATACGGTCGCAGCGCATTTGCAGTTGAAACTGGCGCAACGCCAACAGATTCTGGAAATCCCCGAAATCGGCAAACGGATGGAATTCCTGCTGGCACAGTTGGAATCCGAACTCGACATCATGCAGGCCGAAAAACGCATACGCGGACGCGTCAAACGCCAAATGGAAAAATCCCAACGCGAATATTATCTGAACGAACAGATTAAAGCGATACACAAAGAATTGGGCGAAGAAGACGAAAACGGCGAACTGGATGCCTTGGAAGCAGGCATCAAAAAGGCCGGGATGACCAAAGAAGCGGAAGAAAAATGCCTGTCCGAACTGAAAAAACTCAAAATGATGCCGCCGATGTCTGCCGAATCCACCGTCGTACGCAACTACATTGACACCCTGCTCGACCTGCCGTGGAAGAAAAAATCCCGCGTCAGCAAAGACATCGCCAAAGCCGGACTGGTGCTGGATGCCGACCACTACGGCCTGGAAAAAGTCAAAGAACGGATTTTGGAATACCTCGCCGTCCAAAAACGCATGGACAAACTCAAAGGTCCGATTCTGTGCCTGGTCGGCCCTCCGGGCGTGGGCAAAACCTCTTTGGGCGAATCCATCGCCAAAGCAACGGGGCGAAAATATGTCCGTATGGCCTTGGGCGGCGTGCGCGACGAAAGCGAAATCCGAGGACACCGCCGCACCTATATTGGCTCTATGCCCGGTAAGATTTTGCAGAATATGGCAAAAGCCGGCGTAAAAAACCCGTTGTTCCTGCTCGACGAAATCGACAAATTAGGCAGCGACTTCCGGGGCGATCCCGCCAGTGCGTTGCTTGAAGTACTCGATCCCGAACAAAACAACAAGTTCGCCGATCATTATGCCGAAGTAGATTACGATTTGAGCGATGTGATGTTTATTGCGACTTCAAACAGCCTGAATATCCCGACCCCGCTGCTCGACCGTATGGAAATCATCCGTCTGTCGGGCTATACCGAAGACGAGAAAATCAATATCGCAATGCAGTACCTCGTGCCGAAGCAAATGAAGCGCAACGGCGTGAAAGAAGGTGAATTGGCAATCGAAGAAAGCGCGGTACGCGATATTATCCGTTACTACACCCGCGAGGCGGGCGTGCGTTCGCTCGACCGCGAGATTGCCAAAATCTGCCGCAAGGTGGTAATGCAGATTACCCTGAACGAAGATAAGAAGAAGTCGTCTGAAACCAAGAAAACCAGCAAAGCCAAGCCTAAAGCGGTTAAAGTCAATGAGAAAAACCTGCATGACTACTTGGGCGTGCGCCGCTTCGATTACGGCGTTGCCGAAAGCGAAAACCGCGTCGGGCAGGTAACCGGTTTGGCGTGGACGGAAGTCGGCGGCGAACTGCTGACCATCGAAGCCGCAGCCTTGCCAGGCAAGGGCGTGATCCAGTGTACCGGTCAGTTGGGCGATGTGATGAAAGAATCCGTGTCCGCAGCATGGTCTGTTGTCCGTTCCCGTGCAGAATCAGTGGGTTTGGCTCCTGATTTTTACGAGAAAAAAGACATCCATGTTCACGTTCCCGAAGGTGCGACACCGAAAGACGGTCCGAGTGCGGGCATTGCCATGACTTTGGCGATGGTGTCCGCATTCACTAAAATCCCAGTACGTGCCGATGTTGCCATGACGGGCGAAATTACCCTGCGCGGCGAAGTTTTGCCCATCGGCGGTCTGAAGGAAAAACTGTTGGCTGCGCTTCGCGGCGGCATCAAACACGTCCTGATTCCGAAAGACAACGTCAAAGACTTGGAGGAAATCCCTGAAAACGTTAAAACCGGCCTGACCATCCATCCGGTCAAATGGATAGACGAGGTATTGGCTTTGGGTTTAGAAAGCCGGCCTGAGCCTTGGGCAGAACCTTCTGCCGCGGAAGCGGCGGCGGAACCCGCTTCAAAACCGAAACCCCGCAGCAGGGCAATCAAACATTGAAACGCAGGAAATGTGTTGTAAAAATGCGGTTTCGTCCTGAAAGCCTGTAAAATAGGGTGATTCCGTATTTTTTTCTTGACACGGCAATTTCAGAATTGCTATAAAGCGAAAGTTGCTCAAGCAGTACAAACCCCGAGTATTCGGGCATTTCATCATTTTTTAAGACAGGAAGGGACTGATTGTGAACAAGTCTGAATTGATCGAAGCGATTGCTCAAGAAGCCGACATTTCCAAAGCCGCCGCACAAAAAGCTTTGGATGCCACTACCAATGCAGTAACCAACGCCCTGAAACAAGGCGACACCGTTACTTTGGTCGGTTTCGGTACTTTCTACGTGGGCGAACGTGCGGAACGCCAAGGCCGCAACCCCAAAACCGGCGAGCCTCTGACCATTGCCGCCGCCAAAACGCCTAAATTCCGTGCAGGTAAAGCATTGAAAGACGCACTGTAAACTGTTTTTCAGTAAAAAGCCGATTCCTTGAAGAATCGGCTTTTTGTTTGCCCCGCCGAATCAGGATAGGGGTTTGCCCGTCGGATTCGGATGAAGGGCTGCCCGTCAAATCCGGATTGAGAAAATGCCGTCTGAAACGCTTTTCCCGCGTTCAGACGGCATTCCGGTTCGGCGGTTCAATCAGCTTTCAAATCAGCAACGCACTGTCTGTCGCGCGCTTCAAACGCGTTTGCACCGCCGAGCAGGTCAAGCTGTTCTTGTGCGCCGAGTTTGCCGAAGGAGCTGACCTGTTTCTCGCTCAATCTGTCCAAAGGCTGCTCCCACATACATTTGCAGTAATCGGTGGCAAGGCGGGTATTGTCCGCATCCAAGCCGCGCGCTTTCAAATCGTTCTGCCATTTTTCGGCAAACGGTATGTTTTTCACACAGGACTCGACAATTCTCTGCTTCGCCTGCGGTTTGGACATCGCGCATTGGGAGAGCAGGGCGGTTGAAGCGAGCAACGCCAAAATGACCCACGCCCAAATGTAGATGGTGCGGATTTTGGCTTTTGCTTTTTTACGCGCGGCAACCTGCTCTTCCGTCGGTATTTCGTGTTTCGGCTCAGTCATGCAGGCTTTCCATCCGAATCATCGTAACGGGCTTGTCGACACAAACCAATGCTTCGATACCCGCGATTGCCGACTTGATGCGTTTTTCGACCGTGCTGTGGGTCAGAATCACGATTTCGGCAGTGGTCTGATTGATAACGCCTTTTTGAATCAGTGCTTCGATGGACACGTTTTCTTGTGCCAACAGCGCGGCGATTTGCCCCAGCGTGCCCGGTTCGTCTTTGGCTTGGACACGCAGGTAGTAGCTGCTGGTGATTTCGTCCATAGGCAGGATGGTTTGCGCTTGGACTTGGGCGGGTTGGAACGCCAGATGCGGTACGCGGTGGCCTGTATCGGCTTCGATCAGGCGGGCGATGTCGATGATGTCGGCAACCACGGCGGAAGCGGTCGGCAATGCACCCGCTCCCGCGCCGTAATATAAGGTTTCGCCAACCATGTCGGCGTTGACGCGCACGGCGTTCATCACGCCGTTGACGTTTGCCAAGAGGCGGCTTTCGGGAATCAGGGTAGGGTGGACACGCAATTCGATACCTTTTTCGGCTTTGCGGGTGATGCCCAAAAGTTTGATGCGGTAGCCGAGTTCTTCGGCGTATTTGATGTCGCGGCTGTCGAGTTTGCTGATTCCTTCGAGGTAGCAGGCGGAAAAGTTCATCGGCGTGCCGAATGCCAGCGCGCTCATAATGGTGATTTTATGACCCGCATCGTTACCTTCGATGTCGAAGGTCGGGTCGGCTTCGGCATAGCCCAATGCCTGCGCTTCTTTCAATACGTCGGCAAACGCGCTGCCTTTTTCGCGCATTTCGGAGAGGATGAAGTTGCTGGTGCCGTTGATGATGCCGGCGATGGATTTAATCCTGTTTGCTGCCAAACCTTCGCGCAGGGCTTTGATGATTGGGATACCTCCCGCTACTGCGGCTTCAAATTGCACCATGACGTTTTTTTCTTCCGCCAGCGGGAAGATTTCGTTGCCGTATTCGGCGAGCAGTTTTTTGTTGGCGGTAACGATGTGTTTGCCGTTTTCAATGGCTTTCAATACCGCTTCTTTGGCAATGCCCGTGCCGCCGAACAGTTCGACGACGACATCGACATCTTCACGCGCGACCAGTTCGAACGGGTCTTTGACAAAGGCGGCGGACGGGCAGGTTTGACGGGCTTTTTCTTCGCTTAAGTCGCATACGGCACTGATGCGCACTTCTCGTCCCAAACGGCGGGAAATTTCCTCCGCGTTGTCCCGCAACACGGCAGCCGTACCGCCGCCGACCGTACCCAAACCTAAAAGACCGATGTTTACTGGCTTCATTGTGCCTCCTTGCAAGCCGATTGAATATGAACATAGAAAGACGAAAGTATCCGTTGCCGATATAATTGTGCCGCACTTTGAATCAAATGCCGTCTGAAACCGGCAGGCGGGTCAGATGAAATCTGTCAATCCTACATTAATTCGCCTGATTTTGCACCCCTTTCGGTGCGGATGATGCGGCAACGGGGTAAAAAAATGTTGTTTGAAGAAAATCCGATAGACGGACAGTTTGCAGAGTATACACACCGGTCGGGCGAAATCCGATTGGCAGGGCAAAGTTTCCATAAACCCGTGCTTGTACATAAGGATTCGGTCTGCCTGTCGCAATGCCGAACCTTGTCCGACCTGACTCCGGAAAACCTGTTGTCCGACATCAAACCTGTTGACTATCCGGAAATATTGATTATCGGGACGGGCGCGGCGCAGGAGTTTATCCATCCCAAAATCATCGCGGATTTTTCCCGAGTCGGAATCGGCGTGGAATGCATGAATACCGATTCAGCATTCAGGACATTGGTTTTCCTGCACTCGGAAGGGCGCAGGGCCTGGGCTTGGCTTCAGCCGTAAATTTCCCGTTTCAGACGGCATCGGCACTGACTTTCAGGTAAAATATGGGCTTTTTCCGCCCGACGATATTTCCGTTATGATTGAAATTAAAAACCTCACCCTGCAACGCGGTTTGAAAGTCCTGCTCGACAAGGCTTCCGTCGCCGTCAATCCCGGTCAGCGAGTCGGTTTGATCGGCAAAAACGGGACGGGCAAATCCAGCCTGTTTGCCTTAATCAAGGGCGAAATCACTCAAGACGGCGGCGATGTCTCGATTCCGAAAAACTGGCGGCTCGCTTCCGTTTCCCAAGAAACGCCCGATTTGGACATTTCCGCTTTGGATTACGTTTTGCAGGGCGATGCCGAGTTACAGACCCTTCAGACGGCATTGGCGCGGGCGGAGGCGGAAAACGACGGTATGAAGCAGGCGGAATATCATGCCAAATTGGAAGAAATCGACGCCTATACCGCGCCGGCCCGCGCGGCAAAACTGTTGGACGGACTGGGTTTTTCGCAAGAAGAACACAGCCGTCCCGTCAAATCCTTTTCCGGCGGCTGGCGTATGCGCCTCAATCTCGCCCAAGCCCTGATTTGTCGCGCCGATTTGCTCTTGCTTGACGAACCGACCAACCACTTGGATTTGGAAACCGTCTTGTGGCTGGAAAACCACCTCGCTTCATTGCCCTGCACGCAATTCATCATTTCCCACGACCGCGATTTCCTCAATGCGGCCACCACTCAAACTATCGAATTGTCCCAGCAAAAACTCACGCAATACGGCGGCAATTACGATTTTTACCAAAACGAACGTGCGCAGCGTTTGGCGCAGCAACAAGCCGCCTATGTCAAACAGCAGGCGCAAATCAAACATTTGCAATCCTTTATCGACCGCTTCAAAGCCAAAGCCACCAAAGCCGTGCAGGCGCAAAGCCGTATGAAGGCATTGGCAAAACTCGAACGCGTCGCGCCCGCGCATCTGGACAGCGAGTTTTCTTTCGAGTTTTACAATCCCGATCATCTGCCCAATCCTTTGCTGAAGCTGGAACACGCCGATTTGGGTTACGAAGGAAAAACCGTTTTGCACGACATCACCCTGTCGCTGGAGAGCGGTGCACGTTACGGATTATTGGGTGTCAACGGCAGCGGAAAATCCACCTTTATCAAAGCCTTGGCGGGCAAAATCGATTTACTCTCCGGCAGCATCGTCCGTTCCGAAAAACTCAATATCGGCTATTTTGCCCAGCACCAGCTCGACACCATCCGCGCCGACCAAAGCCCAGTTTGGCATATCCAGCAGCTTTCGCCCGAAGTGCGCGAACAAGAAATCCGAAATTTCCTAGGCGGCTTCAACTTTGCCGGCGATATGGCGTTGCAGAAAACCGAACCCTTTTCCGGCGGTGAAAAAGCCCGCCTCGCCCTTGCTATGATTATTTGGCAAAAACCGAATCTGCTGCTGCTTGACGAACCGACCAACCATCTGGACTTGGATATGCGCCACGCCCTGACGCTTGCCCTGCAAAGTTTCCAAGGCGCATTAATCGCCGTATCGCACGACCGCAGCCTGCTTGAAGCGACTACCGACAGCTTCCTCTTGATCGACAAAGGCCGTCTGAAAAACTTTGACGGCGATTTAAACGATTACCGCCAATGGCGCTTGGCACAGGAAAACGCCGCAACCGAGCCAGCCGCTTCCACTCAAAGCCAAAACCGCAAGGATACCAAGCGTATCGAAGCACAAATCCGTCAAGAAAAAGCCCGACGCAGTAAGCCGATACAGCAGAAAATCGACAAAGCCGAAAAAGAAATGGCGCAGCTTTCCGAAATTCAGACGGCATGTGAAACATTTTTGGCACAAGAAGAAGCTTACTTTGAGGAAAACAAAGAAAAATTACAGGACACCTTATCCGAGCTGGCAAAAGTCAAAACACAACTTGCCCAAATCGAAGAGGTTTGGCTGGCTTGCCAAGAGGAATTGGAGCAGATTGAAACTGAAATCGAGAGACAGTTTGCCGAGCAATAAAGAAGCGCGGGCAGGGTGCTTATCTTTGCCTGCCAATAACGGTATAATTCGGACGTTACCATCGCCTTTTTACTTTACCGGTATGAACATCAGACTTTTTGCCGCCTTGGTTCTCCTGTCCCTTTCCGGCGCGGCGGCGCAAGCCTCCATATACCATTGCAACTCAAATGGCAAAAGCGTATATACATCAGACCCGTCAGGATCGTGCGCCGATGCGGATTTACCTAAAATCAGCAGCCACCAGGGAGGCGAATATCGTCTGAAAATTAAAAAACTTAGTCAAGAAGCCAAAATACACACAGGAAACAAAAAGAAAAACAAAAAACCTGCCGGGAAAAAGAACAGACAGGCTGCCAAAGCCCCGAAGGAAAATCAAAAACAAACAACCGAAAAGAAAAGTCCATAAAACGCCAAGAAAACCTTACAAAAAATCCCCAGAAAATCAAATTATTATCCGAGTATCAAACACATTATGAAATCAAAACTCCCCTTAATCCTAATCAACCTTTCCCTGATTTCAAGCCCATTGGGTGCGAATGCGGCCAAAATCTATACCTGCACAATCAACGGAGAAACCGTTTACACCACCAAGCCGTCTAAAAGCTGCCACTCAACCGATTTGCCCCCAATCGGCAACTACAGCAGCGAACGCTATATCCCACCCCAAACTCCCGAACCGGCACCATCACCGTCAAACGGCGGACAGGCTGTCAAATATAAAGCCCCGGTCAAAACAGTATCCAAGCCGGCAAAACCCAATACGCCCCCGCCGCAACAGGCACCCGCAAACAACAGCAGACGTTCCATTCTAGAAACAGAATTGAGCAACGAACGCAAAGCATTGGCTGAAGCCCAAAAAATGTTATCACAAGCACGTCTGGCAAAAGGCGGCAACATCAATCATCAAGAAATCAACGCATTGCAAAGCAATGTTTTGGACAGACAGCAAAATATCCAAGCACTGCAAAGGGAATTGGGACGTATGTAAGGCTGATGAAGAATAGGGCAAAATGTGCCCAAACCAAAGATAAAGGATAAGGAGCATATGCTCAAATAGAGAGCCTTTGCAAAAATCTGTATCATTAAATTACAGGTTTTCGCAAAGGCTTTGATTTTATTATGCTTTCACAATCCCAATGGCTGGATGCCGTCAAAGGGCGGTTACGGGTGCGTTCCGATTACGCGCTTTCAAAAAGATGGGCGGTTACGCCGTCCGAAGTGTCCCAATACCGGCGCAACCGGCTTAGGTTTCCCTTTGCCGTCGTCTTGGATATTGCCGACGTGATGGATATAGACCCGATTGAAATCATTGCAGGTTTGGAATATAGGCGGTGCAGAGAAAGGGACAGGGAACGCGTCAAAAGGGCGTATTTCAAAGCCCATTGCGCGCATTTCGTTTATCCGAACAATCCGTCTTATTTCCACCGTAAAAAACGGTTCTTCGGCTAATTCGCATAATGTATATTATGTTAAATTTATGACAGGTTGAATAGATATTTTTACAACCTCCATTCAAAACTCAGCCACTTGAAAATTTAATCAGAACAAATAAAAAAGCAAACAAAAATATCCATCTTTCAAACTCATATTTTGCAATAACCTAGATAAGCAAGAGCATTTGTTTTTTACCTTGCAACAAACTACCTGCCTTACCTTAATACTAGGTACTTGAATTTTCAGAAAATGCAGTGCGGCTTAAAGGTGTTACAGAACAGGCATGGTTACGCACACGGTTTCAGACCATCTGAAAGCCCAAAAGCAGCTTGCACCTTGTTTTTCAAAGTGTAGGCTGCTTTTTATTTCGGCGCGCGGTTCCGCCGCTTACTCGCCTCACTTGCCGCCGCGTCTGCCGAAGCCGTGACGTGTGCCGATGTAGCCCTGCTGGGTTTTCAGGAAATCGCGTGATTTCTGCCAAGCAGCCAAAGTTTCGGCTTCTTTGCCCTGCGGTATTTCAAAGGTGTTGATGAGTACAACGCTGTTCTGCATGGCTTCGCGTTGTGCGCGCCATTGTTCCGCTTTGGCGGTGCAGCCTGCAATGCAAAGGAAAACTGTGGCGGCAGCGGCGGCGATAATAGTTTTTTTGCGGGTATTCATGTGTAAACTCCTAATATCAAAAGGGTGTTGGAAAATTAAGGATTTAGGCTTCTTTCTTCGGCTTGCAGATAGAAAAACCGTCTTTCATGCTCAAGCCCAGCAGCGTCAGATTCGCCGCGCCTGCAATCAGTTCTATGCTTTGGACGATGTAAAACACGCTGTCAAACTGTCCTGCGGCGGCGCGGCTGTTTAAGAAAAACGCGCAAGGCAGCAAAATCAACATTCCGTTGGCGGCGATAAAGGGCATACGGCGGCGTTTGGCGGCAATCGCGGCGTGTTTGCTTTTGCCGCCCATTTTCATGCCCGTTGCACCTGCGGTTGCCACGCAGGCAATCAACCCGAACAGCGCATAAACAATGGTTTGCTTCACGGCGGCGACGGTTTCGTGCGAGCCGAAGAGTTCGCTGAACACGGTGCTGCTCCAAAACGAAGCGATGAATAAAAATGCACCCACCCCTGCGGCGGCGTGGATTTTGCGTAAAGTATTGCGGTTCATTATGGTTTCCTTTGAACATTTAAGAGAGGTCGTCTGAAAGCATTTAAATAGCAAGCTATCGAGTTGAAATAAGTATAGCGTGCTATGAATTAAGATAGCAAGCTATATTTGTGATATAATCCGCAACAATTTGATTTGAAAGGAAACAAAGTGGACGAAGTTTTCAAAACTGAATCGGCAGGCTATCTGATGAACCACATTGCCCGCCAATTTGCCATTTTATTGGGCGAAGGTTTAAAGCCTTTGGGCATCGCCCCCGCACAATTTCCGATATTGCTGGAACTGTGGCAGAAAGACGGTTTGAGCCAACAGGAATTGGTGGAACGCGCCGATTTGAAGCAGGCAACGATTGCCAACACCTTGGCGCGGATGGAACGCGACGGCCTGATTACGCGCGAACCGAATCCCGACGATGCGCGCAGCCGCCTGATTATACTGACGGAGCAAGCTCGTGCCTTGCAACAGCAGTCTACGGAAATTGCCAAAGCTATCAACCAAATGGCTTTGTCGGATTTGTCGGCAGACGAACAAAAGTTGTTTTTGGAAATGGCGGCAAAAATTGTGGCGCGACAGCAAGAGATGATTGCGGGCGGGAAGTGAGGGCGGATGGCGCAACTTGGAATTTCAAAGTGCAGGCTACTTTTGAGGTCGTCTGAAAGCAGCCTGCACTTTGAAAAACAAGGTGCAGGCTGCTTTAGGATAATGAGCCGTTTATCAATCCAGTTTCACGATTTCTCCGTCTTCCGGAACGTTCACACGGCTTTCAATGCCTTGACCGCGTATAAATTTACGCATATCGGCGCGGCTGACGGCGGTATGATTCACGGTATCCATGTGTACGGTGATGATTTTGGCTTTAGGCATGACTTGGCTGGCTTTTAATACATCAGCCGTCCCCATAATAATGCCATCTGAAATGCCTGAAATCAGCGCGTAGCCCGTGTTCATAATCAGATAATCGGGTTTGTAGCGGTTCAATGCTTTGTTTACATCTGCTGTCCACACAGTATCACCCATAATATAAGCGGTTTTGTGTCCGCTGCTTTGGAATACCACACCCATTGCATCGCCTAAGATTTCGGCTAGCTGCGAGTTGGTATACATGGCTTCTGTACCATGTACGCCACCGGTTTTGCTGATGGTTACGCCGTTGAAGACAGTGCTGCCGTTCAACACGCGTACATCAGTAAAGCCTTGGCTACGGATTTTTGCCGCGTCGGCTTGGTGCTGCACATATACGGGCAGGTTTTTCGGAATGGAACGTGCGGCGGTTTCGTCCCAATGGTCTTCGTGAGTATGGGTAACGATAACTGCATCCACACCGTCCAAAATTTTATTCACGCTCATCGGTAGCCCGACCAGCGGCATTTTGGCTTGGTTATTGAACGTGCCAGCAAAGCCGTTCATGGAATGCTTGGGGGCGAAAAACGGGTCAATCAAAAACGTCTGCCCCGCATATTCGACCTTGGCGGTAGCGTTACGGATATGTTGGTATGAATCGTCTGCCCAAGCGGAAAAGGCTGTCGCGCCCAAAACAGTGGCAAGAATAAATTGCTTGGATTTCATGATGTTGCTCCTTAAAAAATCATGGAGCGTATTTTAAGCAGCAGGTGCATCGGCTAAAATAGGCAATATTGCCAATAAACGTAAGGATAGTGACAAAATGTCGTCTGAAAACGAGCGTAACGAGTTTCGCCAAAATCAAGCTGTCCCCAAAATCGTGCTATATGCTCAATCGGGCATGAATGATTTTGTCTTCAACATTCCCTTTTCTGTTTTTCAGACGACCTATCGGAACAATCCACTCTTTGACCTGAAAATCTGTTCCGATGACAGCAAAGACGTTATTACGGCACTGGGCGCAAGCATTCCTGTACACGGCGGCTTGGATTTGACGGAACAGGCTGGCGCAATATTGAAGAAGCCCCGACACCCGAGTTGAGCGCACATTTGCAGAAAGCAGTACAACGTGGTGCGCATATCACCGCCCTATGTTACGGCACTTACGCCCTTGCCTACACAGGACTTTTAGACGGCAGAACCGCCGCCACCCACTGGCTTGCCGAAGACGACTTTGTCCGCCGTTTCCCTAAAATTCATCTGGATACCAACCGCCTATATGCGGAAGACGGCAACTTTTTAACATCGGCAGGTGCAGCAGGCGGGCTGGATTGCTGCCTGTACCTCATCCGCAAAATCCACGGTGCAACCGTTGCCAACGACCTTGCCCGTACCTTGGTTGCGGCACCACACCGCGAAGGCGGGCAGGCACAGTTTATCCACCGACCTGTCGAACGCCGTACCGCCGATGACAAAATCAATCACTTATTGGACGAACTGCGCCAAAACCTTGCCACCCCATACCGCTTGGACGATTTGGCAAAAAAATTAGCCGTTTCCCGTCGAACCTTCATCCGCCATTTTTCTCAAGCCACAGGTATGAATTTCGGTGAGTGGCTCACCACAGAGCGGCTATGGCAGGCGCAGGATTTATTGGAAAATACGGATTTGCCGATAGAACGCATAGCCGAACAAAGCGGCTTCGGCAGCGCGGCAAACCTACGTTTGCAGTTCAAAGCCAAGTTTAAAATCAATCCAAATGCCTGGCGGAAAGTATTTGGCAGATAGCTCGCGTTAGTCAACCCAAAACACCTGAGTGCAGGCTGCTTTGGAGGTCGTCTGAAAACCCAAAAAGCAGCCTGCACTTTTCAGTCGACTTCAACAGGTAAACCCCTCCCACCCTTACCCACACCAATAATTTCCATCTAATTTTCCCCACATACAATCCCCACAAATGGCGCAGACCGCTTCATATTCCCATCCATAAGGAACACTACCATGAAAAACATTAAATTTACCTTAGCCATATTTTTCGGCGGCATATTCGCTTTATGGCTGCTTGCTACATCATTTCCAGATCAGTGGGGCGTATTTCCGGTACGCAACCTATTGCTGCAACTCACAGGCACCATCAGCATACTTGCCATGAGTGGCTGCCTGATACTTGCCGTGCGTCCCAAAATACTCGAAACCCCGCTCGGCGGGCTAGACAAAATGTACCGCCTGCACAAATGGTTCGGCATCATTGCCCTTTCAGGCAGCATCCTGCATTGGACTACCAAGCAATTCCCCAAATGGCTGGTAAAGCTCGGTCTGTTTGACGGTAAAAAGCCGCCGCACCCGCCGAGGCAGGAAGTCTTGACGTTAAAAGATTGGTTGGTTAGCCAACGCCATTTTGCTGAAGAAGTGGGTGAGGTTGCTTTTTACGCCGTCGGCGTCCTATTGCTTATCGCGCTGATAAAGCTGATTCCCTACCGTTGGTTTGCCAAACTTCACATCTTAATTGTCCCTGTCTATCTTGCACTCGTATGGCACACCATCGTATTGGCAAACTTTGCCTACTGGCTCAGCCACTTGGCTGGTTGCTGGCTGCCGCCCTATTCTTCGGCAGTATTTGTTCGCTCCTCGCCCTCTTTAAACGCATTGGTAAACCGCAAACCGCGACAGTAGCCGCCATAAACCAAAACTCTTCCCTGCTCTCGCTTACCCTGAATGCGCCAAAATGGCAGGGACACCAAGCCGGCCAATTCCTCTTTTTGCGCGCACACGGAGAAAGCCATCCGTTTACCATCGCCTCTGACTGGAATCCTGAAAACCAACAAATCAATCTTATCATCAAAGACTTGGGAGACTACACCCATCGCCTGCCCCAACGCTTGAACATCGGTGATACCGTTCAAATTGACGGTGCATACGGCCGCTTCAATTTTTCAGATAAAAATGCACAGATTTGGGTGAGCAACGATATTGGTTTTACGCCTTTCCTTGCAAGACTCAAAGAATTAGCCAAACAACCTTCCAATCAACCGATTGACTGGTTTCATGCCGATAGAAATTTATCTGCGGAACTAATCGGTCAATGGAAAGCGTTGGCTGAACAAGCGAATGTTGCGTTCCACTATATTCCTTCCGAAACCCAAAGATTGTTCGCCAATCATATTGCACAAAGCGTTCGGAATAGTGAAGCCCGCAGCCTATGGCTTTGCGGCAGTCGCAGCTTTACAAGCGGTATTGCAGGAAACCTTAAGACACGCTCATTGCATCAAGAGCTGTTTGAATTCCGCTAAATGAACCCGACACGCAAACTTTGACGCTCGAATGCCGTCTGAACCCCGGGATTCAGACGGTTTTGCATTATGAGCCGGTTTTCCTTAATTACTTTGTTTCCGGTTTCAAAAGCAGCCTTAAGCGGGGTTTAAGCAACTTGGCATTCAGACGGCATTCACAGCTTCCAGTTTATCGGATCGATACTGTGTCGGCTCAAATAGCTGTTTGCCTGTGAAAAATGTCGGCAGCCAAAAAAACCGCGATATGCCGACAGAGGAGACGGATGCGGTGCGGTCAATATCAAATGATTTTGACTGTCTATCAGCCTCCCTTTTTGTTGTGCATACCCACCCCACAACATGAAGACAAGGTGCTTGCGGTGTGTCGCAAGCTGCCTGATGACGGTATCGGTAAAGCGTTCCCAGCCTAAAAGGGCGTGCGAATGCGCCTGTCCTGCGCGTACGGTCAAAACCGTGTTCAGAAGCAATACGCCCTGCTCCGCCCAAGCCGTCAGGCAGCCGTGCGCGGGAATGGAAAAGCCTTCGATGTCGGTTTCCAATTCTTTGTAGATATTCAACAAAGACGGCGGTATGCGGACGCCCTGCCTGACGGAAAATGCCAAACCGTGCGCCTGCCCTGCCCCGTGATACGGATCTTGTCCGAGAATAACGGCTTTGACCCGGTCGAACGCTGTCAGGCGGAATGCGTTGAACACATCCGCCGCCGGCGGATAGATGATTTGTCCCGACAAACGTTCCTGCTTTACTGCATTTAAAATTTCCTGAAAATACGGCTGCTGTTTTTCACCGCCGAGTGCATCGTGCCAAGTGTCCATATCTGCCCTATCCTTTCAAATTCGGCTATACTGCTGATATTGCGTTATTTTGTCAAACGACGCGCTTTGTGGGGAAATGTATGACTGTATGGTTTGTTGCTGCTGTTGCCGTCTTAATCATCGAATTATTGACGGGAACGGTTTATCTTTTGGTTGTCAGCGCGGCTTTGGCGGGTTCGGGCATTGCTTACGGACTGACCGGCAGCACGCCTGCCGCCACCTTGGCCGCCGCCCTACTTTCCGCGCTGGGCATTTGGTTCGTACACGCCAAAACCGCCGTGGGAAAAGTTGAAACAGATTCATATCAGGATTTGGATGCCGGGCAATATGCCGAAATCCTCCGGCACGCAGGCGGCAACCGTTACGAAGTTTTTTATCGCGGTACGCACTGGCAGGCGCAAAATACGGGGCAGGATGTGTTTGAACCGGGAACGCACGCCCTCATCGTCCGCAAGGAAGGTAACCTTCTCATCATCTCAAACCCTTAACACTCGGAGGAATTATGGAATTTTTCATTATATTACTGGTAGCCGTCGTTGTTTTCGGATTTAAATCCTTTGTCGTTATTCCCCAACAGGAAGTCCACGTTGTCGAAAGGCTGGGGCGTTTCCATCGCGCCCTGACGGCCGGTTTGAATATTTTGATTCCCTTTATCGACCGCGTCGCCTACCGTCATTCGCTAAAAGAAATCCCCTTGGATGTACCCAGCCAGGTCTGCATCACGCGCGACAATACGCAGCTGACTGTTGACGGTATCATCTATTTTCAAGTAACCGATCCCAAACTTGCCTCATACGGTTCGAGCAACTACATCATGGCAATTACCCAGCTTGCCCAAACGACGCTGCGTTCCGTTATCGGACGTATGGAGTTGGACAAAACGTTTGAAGAACGCGACGAAATCAACAGTACCGTCGTCTCCGCCCTCGATGAGGCAGCCGGAGCTTGGGGTGTGAAAGTCCTCCGTTACGAAATCAAGGATTTGGTTCCGCCGCAAGAAATCCTTCGCGCGATGCAGGCGCAAATTACCGCCGAACGCGAAAAACGCGCCCGTATCGCCGAATCCGAAGGCCGTAAAATCGAACAAATCAACCTTGCCAGCGGTCAGCGCGAAGCCGAAATCCAACAATCCGAAGGCGAGGCTCAGGCTGCGGTCAATGCGTCAAATGCCGAGAAAATCGCCCGCATCAACCGTGCTAAAGGCGAAGCGGAATCCTTGCGCCTTGTTGCCGAAGCCAATGCCGAAGCCATCCGTCAAATTGCCGCCGCCCTTCAAACCCAAGGCGGGGCGGATGCGGTCAATCTGAAGATTGCGGAACAATACGTCTCCGCGTTCAACAATCTTGCCAAAGAAAGCAATACGCTGATTATGCCTGCCAATGTTGCCGACATCGGCAGCCTGATTTCGGTCGGGATGAAAATTATCGACAGCAGCAAAACCGCCAAATAAGCCGTGATGAAAATGCCGTCTGAAGCTCTGTTTTCGAGGTTCAGACGGCATTTTTATTTAAACCCGGGCAGGGTTGTATCCCGCTTCAAATATGTTTCGGAGCCGCCTACCTGCCCCGGTAAAAACTGCCGGCAAAATATTTCTGCACGCCCTCGCGAAGCAAGACTAAGGTTACGGCGGCCAAAGGCAATCCTGCCAACATTCCGACAAAGCCCATCAGCTGCCCGAACGCCATCAGGGAAAAGATAACCCAAAACGGCGACAGCCCGATACGGTCTCCCACGATTTTCGGCGTAATGAAAAAACTTTCGAGAAACTGTCCTACGGCAAAAACCGCCCAAACCGATAGGATGCCGTTCCACGAACCGAACTGGAGCAAGGCGGCGACGGTGGCAAGCAGCAATCCCGTAAACGCCCCGAGATAAGGGACAAACACCAAAATACCGGCAACCATACCGATGGCAAACCCCGAATCCAGCCCGACCAGCACCAGCCCCAAGCCGTAAACCAAACCCATAATCAGCATCACCAGAAGCTGACCGCGTAAGAATTCGCCCAATACCTCGTTCAAATTACCCGTAATGCGCGTATAAGCACCGGCAAAACGCCTCGGAACCAGTTTACTTATGCCGCATGACCACCGCTGCCAATCCAGCAGAAAATAGTAAAGCAGCAACGGCAGCAGCATCAGATTGCCAATACTGCTGACGATATTGCTGCTCTGCCTCATCAAAACGGGAAACCACGCCTTAAGCGTGTTGCTCAGCTCACCCATATGCGCCTGAAGCCATGCGATAACGGATGCCTGATCGATTTCCACATAATTGCCCACAGTGTCTTTCAACAGCGGCAACAGCGTATTTTGCATAAAACCTGCAAGTTGGGGCAAACGGGATACCATGCTGTTGAACTGTCCGACCAGCATAGGGACAATAATCAAAAGCAGCGCGGCAAGCAGCAGCAAGGCAAAAATCATTACAGTCATTGAAGCAACGGCACGGTTGAAACCTTTTTTCTGCAACCATTCAACCAAAGGATCCAACACATACGCCAACACTGCCGCAACCGCAAAGGGAGCCAGTGTGTCGCCAAGTGCGAAAGCCAGCCATATCAAGACCGTAAGGAACACCCCCGCACCAACCCAGGGTTTGATACTCTGCTTTTTTTTCTGATACATAACAACCCGTCCGGAAACCATTTTCATCATTATTATAGCAGAACGGGTTATATCGCAGATAAAGCCCGTGCCGTTCCGATAGCCTGTTATCGCGGTTTGGGCTAAAATACCGCATATCTGATGCCGTCTGAAAGGCAAACCCGCTTTCAGACGGCATACCGTACACGATAAGGCAGCACATCATGACCGAACAAGAAAACAAAACATCCCTCATCGAATTTCCCTGCACCTTCCCATTAAAAGTAATGGGGGCGGTTCATCCCGAGTTCGAGCAAGCGGTTTTAGAAACCGTCCGCCTTCACGCCCCTGACACGCAGGCTCACCACATCACCACGCGTCCGAGCAGCAAAGGCAACTATACCGGCGCCACCGTACAAGTAAAGGTTGAAAACCAAGAACAATTGGACAACATCTACCGCGCGCTGACTTCGCACGAACTGGTCAAAGTGGTACTTTGAGATGAAAATCATACACAAAGGTTTGGTCGAATATCTGCCGACTTTTGAAGCGATGAAAACCTTTAATGCCGGACGGAATGCAGACACCGAAGACGAACTGTGGGTCGTCGAACACCCGCCCGTCTTTACGCAAGGACTGGCGGGAAAACCCGAGCACCTGCTGATTCGCGACGACATCCCCGTCGTCCAGATCGACCGTGGCGGGCAGATTACCTATCACGGGCCCGGGCAATTGGTCGTTTATACGATGATTGATTTCAAACGGCGCAAAACCAGTGTCAGAAACATCGTTTCCGCGCTTGAAAACAGCATCATCGCCACATTGGCGGAATACGGCATCGAAGCGGCGGCAGACCCCAAACGCCCCGGCGTTTACGTTGGCGAACGCAAAATCGCCTCACTGGGGCTGCGTATCAAAAACGGTTCCGTCTATCACGGGCTCGCACTCAACGTCAATATGGATTTAAGCCCGTTTACCCACATCAACCCCTGCGGCTACGCCGGTATGGAAATGACGCAAATCGCGGATTTTGTCCAACCCTGCCCCACGCCGGACGAAGTCGCTGCCAAACTCACCGCACACCTTGAAACACAACTCACACCGAAAGCAGACAACAATGAGTGAAATCAAAACCGACGACCCCAAACGCGGCATCAAACTCAGAGGCGCGGACAAAACCGCCCGCATCCCCATCAAAGTCGTCCCCCTTCAGGAAAAACTGAAAAAGCCCGAATGGATACGCGCCAAACTCCCATCACGCAAATTCTTTGAAATCAAAGACATTTTGCGCGAACAAAAAATGCACACTGTTTGCGAGGAAGCCTCCTGCCCCAACATCGGCGAATGCTTCAGCAAAGGCACGGCGACCTTCATGATTATGGGCGACATCTGCACCCGCCGCTGCCCGTTCTGCGATGTGGGACACGGCCGGCCCAATATGCTCGACCCCGACGAACCGAAAAACCTCGCCGAATCCGTCAAAGCCATGAACCTGCGTTACGTCGTCATCACCTCCGTCGACCGCGACGACCTGCGCGACGGCGGCGCACAGCATTTCGCCGACTGCATCAAAGCCATCCGCGAGACCAGCCCGAACACCAAAATCGAAATCCTCGTTCCCGACTTCCGAGGCCGCTTGGACATCGCATTGAAAATCCTTGCCGAAACCCCGCCCGACGTGATGAACCACAACCTAGAAACCCATCCGAGCCTGTACAAAAAAGCCCGTCCCGGTGCCAATTATCAACATTCTTTAGACTTATTAAAACGTTATAAAGAAATGATGCCGCACATCCCGACCAAATCCGGCATTATGGTCGGCTTGGGCGAAACCGACGAAGACGTGCGCGAAATTATGCGCGATATGCGGGCGCACAATATCGAAATGATTACCATCGGACAATACCTCCAGCCTTCAGACGGACACCTGCCCGTCCTGCGCTACGTTACGCCCGAGCAGTTCAAAATCTTTGAAAAAGAAGCATACGAACTGGGCTTCAGCAATGCCGCCATCGGCGCGATGGTACGTTCAAGTTACCATGCCGACGAACAGGCTGCCGAAGCCTTACGCGAAAGCCACGGCGGTTGCGGACATCATTAAACCCGGAACACCGTTCCGAAGTAAAAAATAATTTCCTACGCTGCTGTCTGCCGCCTTGTTTGATGTAAACAACATCAACTTGAATTGTCCATGCCGTCTGAAAGCCCTTCAGACGGCATAATTTATTCTCAAAATCCGATAATCTCAAAAGAATCTGTCAGTTAATGAGAACGATTCATTATAATTTTTGATAAAAAACCGTGCTCTATTTGCTTTTCGCTATGGTTAACAAGTGTAAATGTTCTTTATGGATGATATGGATTCTTAGTTTTAACAGCACAAAAAACCGATAAAAAACAGCATACTGATTTGGAAGACATCGGGGAATACGCCCTATTTCTTTTGATAATTGTTTGTATTTTAAATAGAAAATTTGTCATGCCGACAGCTTTTGCATACAATGCACGCATCCCGAACAGTGCTACATCCACTGTTTAACCACACGAAACCTAAATTAAGAAAAGAGAAATATTATGCAAGGCAATCAAGCAGTTTTAGATTATATGAACGAATTGCTGTCCGGCGAGCTGGCAGCACGCGACCAATACTTCATCCACTCCCGCCTCTACTCCGAATGGGGCTACACCAAACTTTTTGAACGTCTCAATCACGAGATGGAAGAAGAAACCACACACGCCGAAGACTTCATCCGCCGCATCCTGATGCTGGGCGGCACGCCGAAAATGGCGCGCGCCGAACTGAATATCGGCACGGACGTGGTTTCCTGCCTCAAAGCCGACCTGCAAACCGAATATGAAGTACGTGATGCGTTGAAAAAAGGCATCAAACTGTGCGAAGAGGCTCAAGACTATGTTACGCGCGACCTGATGGTTGCCCAACTGAAAGATACCGAAGAAGACCACGCACACTGGTTGGAACAGCAGCTGCGCCTGATCGAGCTGATTGGTGAAGGCAACTACTACCAAAGCCAACTGTAATCCGTATTCGGAATAAAAGGAGTCCGTATGAAAGGCGACCGTTTGGTTATCCGCGAGCTGAACAAAAACTTAGGCTTGCTGCTGGTAACCATCAACCAATATTTCCTTCACGCCCGTATTTTGAAAAACTGGGGCTTTGAAGAACTGGGCGAACATTTCTTCAAACAGTCCATCGTTGAAATGAAAGCTGCTGACGATTTGATCGAGCGCATTCTGTTCCTCGAAGGTCTGCCGAACCTGCAAGAACTGGGCAAGCTTCTGATTGGCGAGTCCACCGAAGAAATCATCGCCTGCGATTTGACCAAAGAACAGGAAAAACACGAAGCCCTGCTTGCCGCCATCGCCACAGCTGAAGCGCAACAGGATTACGTCAGCCGTGATTTGTTGGAAAAACAAAAAGACACCAACGAAGAACACATCGACTGGCTCGAAACCCAGCAGGAACTGATCGGCAAAATCGGTTTGCCGAACTACCTGCAAACAGCGGCGCAAGAGGACTAAAACACAAACCACTGCCAAATATAGCAGTCCCCTGCACCATCAGACGGCATATCCATATAAACGGATATGCCGTTTTTCTTTACCGGATTGCGAATAAAATCGAAATTGATTTGAATCAATACTCGATAACGGTTTTTGTTTGATAATACCGACATGAAATCTAGATTGCTTGTTTGCTGTTTCCCAATCCGTCTTGATTTTATCTCTTTCCTCTTGATGTGTGTGTGTTTGGGTGTGGCTGTCGCCACCCCTTTTTTTGGCTTTTATGTGAAGTAAAATCCGTAACAGCAAATGCTTAACTTTAACCATTTATCTGGAAACAAATGATGGGCAACAAATTAACTCTGCCTGCCGAACTGCCTGACGAACAGGATTTGCGGGCGGTATTGGCATACAATATGCGGCTTTTCCGCGTGAACAAGGGCTGGTCGCAAGAAGAATTGGCGCGGCAATGCGGTTTGGACAGGACTTATGTGTCGGCAGTCGAGCGCAAACGATGGAACATCGCCCTGTCGAATATCGAAAAAATGGCGGCGGCTTTGGGCGTGGCGGCGTATCAGTTGCTGCTGCCGCCGCAGGAACGGTTGAACCTGATGACCAATTCCGCCGATACCCGACAAATGCCGTCTGAAAGCGGTATTTGACCGCCAAACCATCCGCTTCCCTTTTTCCCGCCAATCGAAAGAATAAAAATGCCTGCAAACCTGTCTTCAGCACTGGAAACCTTCAAACAGCAGCGCGATGCCGCCGAAGCGCATTATTTGAAAACCAACCGCGTGTCGGTATTTTTCAGAGAATACACGGCGGCAGTCGAAACCTTACTGGCAGCATTGTGGGTAGAACATTTTCAAAACAGCGCGTTATGCCTGATGGCGGTGGGCGGCTTCGGGCGCGGCGAACTGTATCCCTGTTCGGATGTGGATTTGGCGGTTGTCTCCCCTGCCCCGCTTTCAGACGGCATTCAGGAACAGATTGCCCGGTTTGTCCAAACCCTGTGGGACTGCAAACTGATGCCGTCTGTAAAAAGCGGCAGCGTTGATGAACTATGTGAAAGTGTGCGCAATGATATTACGGGGGACACAGCGTTTTTAGAGGCTAGGTTTTTGTTTGGCAACCGCCAAACAGCAGACGAATTGGCGGAAAAAATGAACGCGCAGCGCAATGTGGCGGCGTTTGTCGAGGCAAAACTGGTGGAGATGGAACACCGCCATGCCAAATCGCAAGGCTCAGGGGCGGTGTTGGAACCAAACATCAAAAGCTGTCCCGGTGGTCTGCGCGACATCCACACCCTGCTTTGGATAGCGAAAGCACAAGGCTTGGCGGCCAACCTGCCTGCGCTGGTCAAACAAGGCATTCTGACGCGCACTGAAGCCGGTATGCTTTCACACGGCTACCGCCGCCTCGCCCACATCCGCATCCATCTGCATTTAAACGCCAAGCACGCCGAAGACCGCCTGCTGTTCGATTTGCAGCCGCAAGTTGCCGAAAGTATGGGTTATCAAGGCTTGAACCTCCGCCGTCAAAGCGAAGAACTGATGCGCGTATTTTACCGCGCGATTAAAACCGTCAAACAACTGAGCGGCATCCTCACGCCTATGCTGCGAAGCCGCGTTTCCTCCGCGCCGATGCGCGTTACCCTGCGGATTGACGACGATTACATCCAAGTGAACAATCAAATCGCCGCGCGGCACACCGATATTTTTTTCAGACGACCCGAACACATTTTCAAAATTGTCGAAATCATGCAGCAGCGCAACGACATTACCGCGCTCGAACCGCAAACCCTGCGCGCTTGGGGGGGCGCGACGCGCAAAATCAACCGCAGCTTCTACCAAAATCCCGAAAACCGTCGCCGTTTCGCCGGCTTTTTCCGCAGCGGCAACGGGCTGACCCAGACCCTGCGCTTCCTCAACCTCTACGGCGTATTGGGACGCTACCTGCCCGCGTGGGAAAAAATCGTCGGCCTGCTCCAACACGACCTGTTCCACATCTATCCCGTGGACGACCACATCCTCGCCGTCGTCCGCAACGTCCGCCGCCTTGCCCTAGACATGCACAGCCACGAACTGCCTTACGCCTCCGCGCTGATGCAGTCCTTTGAAAAACAAGACATCCTCTATCTTGCCGCCTTCTTCCACGACATCGCCAAAGGACGCGGCGGCGACCACGCCATACAAGGCATCGCAGACGTGCGCCAATTTGCCGCCGACCACTTCCTGACCGAAGAAGAAAGCGACCTGCTTGCCTGGCTGGTCGAAAACCATCTTCTTATGTCCACCGTCGCCCAAAAAGAAGACATCCAAGACCCCGACGTACTCGATGCCTTCTGCAAACGCGTGCAAACCCACGAACGCCTCAGCGCGCTCTACCTCCTGACCATTTCCGACATACGCGGCACCAATCCTAAACTGTGGAACGCATGGCGCGCCAGCCTGCTGGAAAGCCTGTTTCACGCCGCCGGACGCTACCTCGCAGGCAACGGCGGCAATCCGCACGCCCTCTTCGGCCGCCGCCAGCAAGAAGCCGCCGACTTGCTCACCCGCGCCGCCGTCCCCGAAAAACAGCAGAAAAAACTATGGAACGTGCTCGGTTCCGCCTATTTTGCCCGCCACCAGTCCCGCGAAATCCTGTGGCACGCCGCCAACCTCGTCCACGACTTTGAAACCCCCATCGTCCGCAGCCGCATCCTGCCCAAAAGCAACAGCTTTCAAGTCATGGTCTTTATGCCCAACGGCCCGCGCCTGTTCGCCCGCCTCTGCCGTATCTTCAGCCGCCACGGCTTCGACATTCTCGCCGCCCGCGCCTTTATCACCGAACACGACTACATCCTCGATACCTTCATCGTGCAAATCCCCTCGCAGCACGCTCCCGAAGACTACCCCGACATCCAAAGCGCGCTCGAAGCCGAACTCAACAGCTTTATCCACGGACACACCGTTGCCGAAACCCAAAGCCACAGCCGCCGCATCGGCCGCCGCAGCCGCTATATGCCGATCGCGCCAAGCATCACCATTACCCCCGAAGAAGACTACCCCGACTGGTACTCCGTCGAAATCACCGCCGTCAACCGCCCTTTCCTGCTCGCCGATATGGCGGAAGTCTTTTTCGCCCACAATGTCAGCCTGCGCTACGCCAAAATTTCCACGCTGGATGAACGCGTCGAAGACAGTTTTACCGTTTTCAGCCCCGACTTGAAAAATCCGAAAATCCAATCTACCCTGAAACAGGCTTTGTTGGAACAATTAACATGATTCCTCTTCCCTTTTCAGACGGCATTAGCCCTTCTGTTTTCCAACTATTCCGAAACGGATAAATATTGTAAACAATATCGGCTGCCAAGACGCAAGTACCATGTTATAATGCCGTGCATCTTGCACAAACTGAAAGACCGAGCATCATGCGTATCGTAGAAAAAGCCTATACTTTCGACGACGTCCTGTTGGTTCCCGCACATTCGACCGTGCTGCCGCGAGACGTTAAACTTCAAACCAAGCTCACCCGCGAAATCACACTCAACCTCCCCCTGCTTTCCGCCGCGATGGATACCGTTACCGAGGCGCGCCTCGCCATTTCGATGGCACAGGAAGGCGGCATCGGCATCATCCATAAAAACATGACGCCCGAAATGCAGGCGCGCGCCGTTTCCAAAGTGAAACGCCACGAAAGCGGCGTGGTCAAAGACCCCGTAACCGTTGCGCCGACGACGCTCATCCGCGAAGTATTGGAAATGCGCGCGCAGCGCAAACGCAAAATGTCCGGCCTGCCCGTCGTTGAAAACGGCAAAGTCGTCGGCATCGTAACCAACCGCGACCTGCGTTTTGAAAACCGCGTCGATTTGCCCGTTTCCGCCATTATGACCCCGCGCGAACGTCTGGTTACCGTCCCCGAAGGCACAAGCATAGACGAAGCGCGCGAACTGATGCACACGCACAAAGTTGAACGCGTTTTGGTTCTGAACGAAAAAGACGAACTCAAAGGTCTGATTACCGTTAAAGATATTTTAAAAACTACCGAATTTCCCAACGCCAACAAAGACTCCGAAGGTCGTCTGCGCGTCGGTGCAGCAGTCGGCACCGGCGGCGACACCGAAGAACGCGTCAAAGCCCTGGTCGAAGCAGGCGTTGACGTGATTGTCGTCGATACCGCACACGGGCACAGCCAAGGCGTGATCGACCGCGTACGTTGGGTCAAAGAAACCTATCCGCACATCCAAGTCATCGGGGGCAACATCGCCACTGCCAAAGCCGCATTGGATTTGGTCGCCGCCGGCGCGGATGCCGTCAAAGTCGGTATCGGTCCGGGATCGATTTGCACCACCCGTATCGTGGCAGGCGTAGGCGTTCCCCAACTGACCGCCATCCACAACGTTGCCGAAGCCCTCAAAGGCACGGGCGTTCCGCTGATTGCCGACGGCGGCATCCGCTTCTCCGGCGACATCGCCAAAGCTCTCGCCGCAGGCGCGTACAGCGTGATGCTCGGCGGTATGTTTGCCGGCACGGAAGAAGCACCGGGCGAAATCGAACTCTATCAAGGCCGCTCGTACAAATCCTATCGCGGTATGGGTTCGCTCGGCGCAATGAGCCAAGGTTCTGCCGACCGCTACTTCCAAGACAAAACCGACAGCACCGACAAATACGTCCCCGAAGGCATCGAAGGTCGTGTTCCTTACAAAGGCCCGATTGTGAACATCATCCACCAATTAACCGGCGGTTTGCGTTCCAGTATGGGTTATCTGGGTTGCGCCAATATTGCTGAAATGCACGAAAAAGCCGAATTTGTGGAAATCACTTCCGCAGGTATGAGCGAATCGCACGTTCACGACGTTCAAATTACCAAAGAAGCACCGAATTACCACCGCTGATTTGAACAGCCTTTTCAAGGCAAAATGCCGTCTGAAACCTGATTTTCGGGTTTCAGACGGCATTTTTTTATCTGAACGCCTCTAAATTGTTAAAATATATAATAATTATTAAAAATAGGTTAAATATAGTCTGCAAATCTACCCCCCCCCCCCCCCCCC
>NZ_CAUJAJ010000016.1 GCF_962747995.1 Neisseria viridiae
AATTCTCCCCCCCCCCCCCCCGAAATTTTTAAAGTATTTTTGCAATATTTAACACAATAACTTTCGGATTTAACTCGTTCTGTTCGATGCATGATTTGGTGGCACGAAGATATGGAACGCTTATTGGACAGATTTCCTTTGCATGAAGCGGAGAAACGGCAATTAATACGAACAGCAAAGTAATATGCGATTCCCAAGCCATAGGCCGGCGACATTCCTTTTGTTGATAACCTTCATATTCTATTAATTTATTTTGCTATTGAACCAGTAATTGAAAGTGGTTGAATCCACTCAAATTTTGAGGATTGAACCACTAAAAGGATTACGATGAAAACACATGAGAGAATACGTTTAATGAGAGAATTGAAACAGTGGTCTCAAGAAACCGTCGCAGAAAAACTCAATCTTTCGACAAATGGTTATGCAAAAATCGAGCGGGGAGAGACGAAGTTGAACCTTCCCAGACTCGAACAGATTGCAACAATATTTCACGTCGATTTGATGGACTTGCTCCAACCTGGCGATAATGGCTTTATCTGTCAGATAAATGAAGGGGATAATAACAACATTTCCTTCTATAACTCTCCCTCTAATGAGCTGTTTGCAGAAATCGAAAAACTAAAATTAATCATAAGTCATCAAAAAGAATTAATCCTGCATAAAGACCAAATGCTGCAACAGAAAACCGATGAGAATATGCTGTTAAAAGAATTGGTAAGCAACCTGCGTTCCAAATAAATACGAATGTCGTCTGAAAGAAAAACCGCAAGCTCAAGGCTTGCGGTTTTGTATTGAATGAACGCGCCGAAGATTATTCATCCGTTACTTCGGTTTCAGCAGTTTCCTGCTCTACCTCTTGCCATTGTTGATGACGGCTGCGGTGGTAGGTCAAACCTGTACCGGCAGGAATCAAGCGACCGACGATGACGTTCTCTTTCAGACCACGCAACTCGTCTTGTTTGCCCATAATCGCGGCTTCGGTCAGAACGCGGGTTGTTTCTTGGAACGATGCGGCAGAAATGAAGCTGTCGGTAGACAGGGAGGCTTTGGTAATACCTAACAGTACGTTTTCATAACGTGCCGGCTCTTTACCTTCCTCCAACGCTTTTTCATTGGCTGTCATGACATCGCCACGTTCAACTTGCTCACCGGTAATGAATTCGGTTTCGCCTGAATCGACAATATTCACACGGCGCAGCATCTGACGGATGATGACTTCGATGTGTTTATCAGAAATCTTCACACCTTGCAGACGGTAAACCTCTTGCACCTCTTGGACAATGTAGCGCGCCAATGCTTCGATACCTTGCAGACGCAGAATATCATGCGGATCAACAGCTCCGTCCACGATGGTTTCGCCGCGGTTTACCACTTGACCGTCGTGTACCAGAATCTGTTTCTCTTTGGAAATCAAAGTCTCGTATGCTACACCGTCCACGTCAGTGATAATCAGACGTTGCTTGCCTTTGGTCTCTTTGCCGAAGGAAACGGTACCGGTAATTTCCGCCAGCATACCTGCATCTTTCGGCACGCGTGCTTCAAACAACTCGGCAACGCGCGGCAGACCACCGGTAATGTCGCGGGTTTTGGAAGAGGCTTGCGGGATACGCGCCAATACGTCACCTTTACCGATTTCCTGACCTTCGCGTACGGTAATCACCGCACCAACGGGGAATGCCATCGAAACCGGAGTGGACGTACCGGGAATACAGATTTCCACGCCGTTTTCATCCAACAATTTTACAGTCGGACGCAGCAGTTTGGATGCGCTGCCGGAGCGGCGTTTGCCGTCAATAACCACCAAAGTAGACAAACCAGTTACATCGTCAGTTTGTTTGGCAACGGTTACGCCCTCTTCCACGTTTTCGAATTTCACCATACCTGCGTGTTCGGTAATCATCGGACGGGTATGCGGATCCCAAGTTGCCAAGGTTTGACCGGCTTTAATGGCTTCGCCGTCTTGTACCAGCAAGATTGCGCCGTAAGGTACTTTGTGACGTTCACGTTCACGGCCGATATCATCGTGAATCACGACTTCGCAAGAACGGCCGATGACAACCAGCTCGCCTTTGTTGTTGGCAACATAACGCATTTGGCTGCTGAAACGTGCCGTACCGTTGGATTTGGCTTCCACTTGGCTGGCTGCTGCCGCACGGGATGCCGCACCACCGATGTGGAACGTACGCATGGTCAGCTGAGTACCTGGTTCACCAATAGATTGTGCAGCAATGACACCTACAGCCTCACCAGCATTAACCAGTTTACCGCGCGCCAAGTCACGACCGTAACAGTGCGCACACAAACCATGGCGGGTTTTACAAGTAATCGGGGTGCGGACTTTGACTTCATCAACACCGGATTGGTCGATCATATCCACCAGTTTTTCAGTCAACAACGTACCGGCTTCAACCAAGGTTTCGCCACTTGACGGATCGACAACGTCAGACGCGGTAACACGGCCCAAAATACGATCGCGCAATGCTTCAATCACATCACCGCCTTGTACAACTGCCTTCATAACAAAGCCGTCTGAAGTACCACAATCGTCTTCAACAACCACCAAGTCTTGGGTTACGTCTACCAGACGACGGGTCAGGTAACCGGAGTTCGCGGTTTTCAATGCGGTATCCGCCAAACCCTTACGTGCACCGTGGGTCGCAATAAAGTATTGCAATACGGTCAGACCTTCGCGGAAGTTTGAGGTAATCGGCGTTTCAATAATCGAGCCGTCAGGTTTCGCCATCAAACCGCGCATACCGGACAACTGTTTAATCTGAGCCGCAGAACCACGGGCACCGGAGTCTGCCATCATATAGATGGAGTTGAATGACTCTTGATCAACCTCGTTGCCATCACGATCGATAACTTTTTGTTTGGACAAGTTATCCATCATCGCTTTAGCGATTTTATCGCCGGCACGACCCCAAATATCCACCACTTTGTTGTAGCGTTCGCCGTTGGTGACCAAACCTTGACGGTATTGGTCTTCGATTTCTTTAACCTCGGCATTGGCTTCAGCCAACAAGGCCGCTTTTTCTTTCGGAATCTCCATGTCGTCAACAGCAATGGAAATACCGCCTTTGGCTGCGAATCCGAAACCGGTGTACATCAAGTGGTCGGCGAAGATAACCGTATCGCGCAAGCCGCACAGGCGGAACGATGCGTTAATCAGTTTGGAAATTTCTTTTTTCTTCAGCGCTTTGTTGATGTACTCGAAAGGCAAGCCTTTAGGCAGGATTTCGCTCAACAATGCACGACCGACAGTCGTTTCGTAACGGGTAACGACTGGCTCGAATTCACCGGCTTCGTTTTTCACCCATTCACGCAGACGTACGGTGATTTTCGTACCCAGCTCAACCTGTTTGGTATGGTATGCACGATGCACTTCTTTCACATCAGCAAACAGGCTACCCTCACCTTTAGCATTGATGCGGTCGCGGGTCATGTAGTACAGGCCCAATACGATGTCTTGGGAAGGTACGATAATCGGTTCACCGTTTGCAGGAGACAATACGTTGTTTGAAGCCAGCATCAAGGTGCGCGCTTCCATTTGTGCTTCCAAGCTCAATGGAACGTGTACCGCCATTTGGTCACCGTCAAAGTCGGCGTTAAATGCGGCACACACCAACGGATGCAACTGAATCGCTTTACCTTCGATCAGGATGGGTTCAAACGCTTGAATACCCAAACGGTGCAGGGTTGGCGCACGGTTCAGCATAATCGGATGTTCGCGGATCACTTCTTCCAAGATATCCCATACTTCAGGTACTTCTTGCTCTACCAATTTTTTCGCAGCTTTAACGGTAGAGGCCAAACCTTGTTTTTCCAATTTATGGAAAATGAACGGTTTGAACAATTCCAAAGCCATTTTCTTCGGCAGACCACATTGGTGCAGACGCAGGTATGGGCCTACGGTAATCACGGAACGACCGGAGTAGTCCACACGTTTACCCAGCAGGTTTTGACGGAAGCGGCCGCCTTTACCTTTAATCATGTCGGCCAATGATTTCAGCGGACGTTTGTTGGCACCGATCATGGCTTTACCGCGGCGGCCGTTATCCAACAGAGAGTCAACTGCTTCTTGCAACATACGTTTTTCGTTGCGGACGATGATGTCAGGCGCATGCAGTTCCAACAGACGTTTCAGACGGTTGTTACGGTTGATAACGCGACGGTACAAATCGTTCAAATCGGAAGTGGCAAAACGACCGCCATCCAATGGAACCAGAGGACGCAAATCAGGTGGCAATACCGGCAGCACATCCATAATCATCCACTCCAGTTTCATACCGGAACGATGGAAGGCTTCCAACACTTTCAAGCGTTTGGCAATTTTTTTGATTTTGGTGTCAGAACCGGTAGATTCCAGCTCTTGACGCAGGATTTCGATTTCGCCGGCAATATCCAGGGTGCGCAGCAATTCGCGGATACCTTCCGCACCCATTTTGGCATCGAAATCGTCGCCGTATTCGTCCAGTTTGTTGTAGTAATCGTCTTCAGTCAGCAATTGACGACGTTGCAACGGAGTCATACCGGGGTCGGTTACCACAAATGCTTCAAAATACAATACGCGTTCGATGTCGCGCAAAGTCATGTCCAACACCATACCCAAGCGGGAAGGCAGGGATTTCAAGAACCAAATGTGTGCGACGGGCGCGGCCAATTCAATATGGCCCATACGTTCGCGGCGTACTTTGGACAGGGTTACTTCCACGCCGCATTTTTCACAGGTTACGCCTTTAAATTTCAAGCGTTTGTATTTTCCGCACAAGCATTCGTAGTCTTTGACCGGACCAAAGATTTTGGCGCAGAACAAACCGTCGCGCTCGGGTTTGAACGTACGGTAGTTGATGGTTTCAGGTTTTTTAACTTCGCCATAAGACCATGAGCGGATGGTTTCGGGAGAGGCAATACCGATTTTGATGGCATCAAACTCTTCTTCCATGCCGGCGGTTTGCAACGGATTAAATAAGTTCAACAAATTCATTTTTGCTCCTTAAAGGAAGTATTTTTACCGCGTGGCGGATTTTCGATATGGATAGCGGTACAGCGTTTTCAGACGGCATTTCGTTTTTAAACATTGTCGGCTGCCCCCCATACCTGCAGAACAGCTCCCCTTATGCCGTCTGAAACCCGTATCAGTAACGTTCCAAATCGATATCCAAGCCCAGTGAGCGAATCTCTTTAACCAATACGTTGAAGGACTCGGGCATACCGGCATCGATTTTGTGTTCGCCTTTGACGATGTTTTCGTACATTTTGGTACGGCCGTTCACGTCGTCAGACTTCACAGTCAACATCTCTTGCAGCGTGTAGGCTGCGCCGTATGCTTCCAGTGCCCAGACCTCCATCTCACCAAAACGTTGGCCGCCGAATTGGGCTTTACCGCCCAGAGGCTGTTGAGTAACCAGACTGTATGGACCGGTAGAACGCGCGTGCATTTTTTCGTCAACCAAGTGGTGCAGTTTCAGATAGTGCATCACACCTACTGTAACCTTGCGGTCAAACGGTTCGCCAGAGCGTCCGTCATACAGCGTGATTTGGGTTTTGCTGTCGTTAAAGCCCAATTTTTCAACTTCAGGATCATCGCTTGGATAAGCCAAATTCAGCATTTCGCGGATTTCAGACTCTTTCGCACCGTCAAACACTGGAGACGCGAAAGATGCGCCTTTACGCAGGTTGGAGGCCAATTCAATGATTTCTTCATCTGTCAGGCTGTCTAAATCTTCTTTCTTACCGCTGCTATTGTAGAGTTTGTTCAAGAACTCGCGCAGCTCGCTGGCTTTGCGTTGCTCTTTCAGCATACGGTCGATACGCTCGCCGATACCTTTTGCCGCCCAACCCAAGTGAACTTCCAAAATCTGACCAATGTTCATACGGGAAGGTACGCCCAACGGGTTCAGTACGATGTCCACCGGACGTCCGTCAGCCATGTAAGGCATGTCTTCAACCGGCAGAATGCGTGATACCACACCTTTGTTACCGTGGCGACCCGCCATTTTGTCACCGGCTTGCAGACGGCGTTTGATGGCGATAAATACTTTCACCATTTTTTGTACGCCCGGTTGCAGCTCGTCGCCTTGAGTCAGTTTTTTCTTCTTGATCTCATACAACTCGTCCGCTTCTTCGCGTTTTTGTTGCAGGCTCAATTTAATCAGTTCCAACTGTTTGGCCAAATCTTCGTCAGCCAGGCGGATGTCAAACCAATCATGTTTGCTGGACAGGCTTGCCAGATATTCAGTAGTAATTTCGCTGCCTTTAGCCAGCTTCATCGGACCACCGTTGGCTTTTTGGCCGACAATCATGCGCTCAATACGGTCAAATGCGTCGTTATCGAAAATACGCAACTGGTCACTCAAATCTTGACGGTAACGTTTCAGCTCAGAATCAATAATGGATTGAGCACGTTTGTCGCGTTGGATACCTTCACGGGTAAAGACTTGAACGTCGATAACGGTACCACTCATGCCGGTAGGCATACGCAATGAAGTATCTTTTACGTCAGACGCTTTTTCACCGAAGATGGCACGTAACAGTTTTTCTTCAGGAGTCAGTTGGGTTTCGCCTTTAGGCGTTACTTTACCAACCAATACATCGCCGGCTTCTACTTCTGCACCGATATATACGATACCGGATTCATCCAAACGGTTTTGCATACGTTCGGACAAGTTCGGAATATCGCGGGTGATATCTTCCGCACCCAGCTTGGTATCACGGGCAACAACGTTCAATTCCTCAATGTGAATCGAAGTATAGCGGTCGTCTGCAGCCACTTTTTCAGAAATCAGAATCGAGTCTTCGTAGTTGTAACCGTTCCACGGCATAAAGGCGATGGTCATGTTTTGACCCAGAGCCAATTCACCCAAATCGGTGGATGCACCGTCGGCAATCAAATCGCCGCGTTGCAAAACATCGCCTGCTTTGACAGCCGGACGTTGGTTGATGTTGGTAGATTGGTTAGAACGGGTAAATTTAACCAAGTTGTAAATATCGACACCCACTTCACCGGCAGTCGCTTCGTCGTCATGGACACGGATCACAACGCGGTTGGCATCAACATATTCGACCACGCCGCCTCGGCGGGCAACGATTGCAGTAGCAGAGTCAACGGCAACAGAACGTTCGATACCCGTACCGACCATCGGTTTTTCAGGACGCAGGCACGGTACTGCCTGACGTTGCATGTTGGCACCCATCAATGCACGGTTCGCATCATCATGCTCCAAGAATGGAATCAGGGATGCCGCTACGGATACCACTTGACCAGTTGCCACGTCCATATATTGGACACGGTCAGGCGTTGCCATAATGGTTTCGCCTTTTTCGCGACAAGTTACCAAGTCACCAATCAAATTGCCGTCTTTATCCAAATCAGCATTCGCCTGTGCAATCACATAGCGACCTTCTTCGATGGCAGACAAGTAATCGATTTCTTCAGTTACCTTACCATTAACAACGCGGCGATAAGGTGTTTCCAAGAAGCCATAATCATTGGTGCGCGCATAAACGGACAATGAGTTGATCAAACCAATGTTCGGACCTTCAGGTGTTTCAATAGGACATACACGGCCATAGTGGGTAGGATGTACGTCTCGCACCTCAAAGCCTGCACGTTCACGGGTCAAACCACCCGGACCCAATGCGGATACACGGCGTTTATGGGTTACTTCAGACAATGGGTTGGTCTGATCCATAAATTGGCTCAATTGGCTGGAGCCGAAGAATTCTTTGATGGCGGCAGAAACGGGTTTCGCATTAATCAAGTCGTGCGGCATCAAGTTTTCGGATTCCGCCTGATTCAAACGCTCTTTAACGGCACGTTCCACACGGGCCAAACCGCTGCGGAATTGGTTTTCAGTCAGCTCACCTACCGAACGTACTCGGCGGTTGCCCAAGTGATCGATATCGTCCACTTCGCCATGACCGTTACGCAACTCGACCAAAGTCGCAATCGAGGCGACAATATCTTCGACGCTCAGGACATAACCGCCTTTGTCGGCAGCACCGGCAAACGTTTCGTTCAACAGGCGGCCGTACCAAGAGTTTTGTTGGGCTTCGGACAGTTTTTGTTCGTATGTGCGCGTATTAAATTTCATACGGCCTACGCGGGACAAATCGTAGCTGTCTTCACTGAAGAACAAGCGGTTAAACAATTGCTCGACTGCCTCTTCGGTGGGCGGTTCGCCCGGACGCATCATACGGTAAATCGCAACACGCGCCGCCTGCCGGCCGGCAGTCTCATCCGTGCGCAAGGTATTGGAGATATAAGCACCCTGATCCAGCTCATTGATATAAAGGGTCGTAATTTCTTTTACGCCGCTGATATCAAATTTGGCCAACAACTCTTCTGTAATTTCATCATTGGCAGAAGCCAATACCTCGCCGGTTTCCGAATCAATCAGATCGGCAGCCAATGCTTTGCCCAGCAGGCTTTCCGGTTCTACATCCAAACGGGTCAGGCCTGCATTGGTAATATCACGGATATTTTTCGCAGTAATGCGCTTACCTTTGGCAACCAATACATTGCCTTCTTTATCCAAGATATCGACCTTGGCAGTTTCGCCTTTCAGACGGCCTGCGACCAAATCGGTTTGAACACCGTTTGAAGACAAATAGAACGTTTCTTTGTCGTAGAAAATATCCAAGATTTGCTCATTGTTGTAGCCCAAAGCCTTCAACAAAATCGTTACCGGCATTTTACGGCGGCGGTCGATACGGAAATACAGCAAATCTTTCGGATCAAATTCAAAATCCAACCATGAACCACGGTAGGGAATGATGCGGGCGGAGAATAACAATTTGCCGGAAGAGTGTGTCTTACCTTTGTCATGCTCGAAGAACACGCCGGGCGAACGGTGCAACTGGGAAACAATCACACGCTCTGTGCCGTTAATCACAAAAGAACCGCTCGGGGTCATCAACGGAATTTCACCCATATATACTTCGTTTTCACGAACTTCTTTTACCGTCGGTTTAGACGCTTCCTTGTCTAAAATCACCAAACGGATACGCGCGCGCAGGGGGGCAGCATAAGTGATTCCGCGCAATTGACATTCAGGAATATCGAACAAAGGCTCGCCCAATGTGTAATGAACAAACTCCAATCGCGCATAACCGTTATGGCTCACAATCGGGAAAATAGAATTAAATGCCGCCTGCAGACCGTCATCGGTACGTTTGTCAAAAGCATTTTCCAGCTGCAAAAACTTCGCATAAGAATCAATTTGGGTTGCCAGCAGGAAAGGAACATCTAAAACATTTTCCCGCTTTGCAAAACTCTTACGGATACGTTTTTTCTCGGTAAACGAATAGCTCATATACACTCCGAAAAGCAATTTTAAATAATAGGCCGTCTGAAACAACGGTATGCATCAATTTAATATTTACATTTATTTGCAATGATTTTATAAAGACTATGCAAATAAATGTAAACAATGCTTGATGCTTATTTTAAGAAGCAAAATAAGGCTGGCAGAAAACTGCCAGCCTTCAGAGAAAGCATCAAATTATTTGATTTCGACTTTAGCGCCGGCTTCTTCCAGTTGTTTTTGGATGTCTTCAGCTTCAGCTTTAGAAACACCTTCTTTCAGAGTTTTAGGTGCACCGTCAACAATGTCTTTAGCTTCTTTCAGACCCAGACCAGTGATAGCGCGGACAACTTTAATCACGCCAACTTTTTGATCACCGGCAGAAGCCAAAACGACATCAAATTCAGTTTTTTCTTCAGCGGCAGCAGCAGGACCAACAGAACCTGTAACAGCAACTGCAGCAGCAGAAACACCGAATTTTTCTTCAAAAGCTTTAACCAGGTCATTCAGTTCCATTACGGTCAAAGAACCAACTGCTTCCAAAATGTCTTCTTTAGTAATAGCCATGCTATTTTACTCCAAATATTGTATTAAAAAATAATTGATTAACAGAAACAAAATCGATTAAGCGGCTTCTTCGCCGGCTTTTTTCTCTGCCAAAGCAGCCAAACCGCGCGCAAAGCCCGATACAGGGGCTTGCATAACGAACAACAGTTTAGACAACAGCTCTTCGCGGCTCGGAATAGAAGCCAACTCAGCAACCTGAGCAGCATTCATTACTTCGCCATTGTAAGAACCGGCTTTAACGACAATTTTGTCATCTTTTTTCGCGAATTGGTGCAACACTTTAGCAGCAGCAACAGCATCTTCAGAAGCAGCGTAAACCAACGGACCAACCATTTGATCGGCCAATTCTGCGAATGAAGTACCTTGCACTGCACGACGAGCCAAAGTATTTTTCAGAACGCGCAAATAAACGCCTTCTTTACGTGCATTCGCACGAAGCTCAGTCATACTGGAAACACTGATACCGCGATATTCAGCGACTACGAGGGTTTGAGCGTTAGCAATTGCCGCGCTAATTTCCTCGACCGCCACTTTCTTGGTTTCAATATTGAGACTCAAGGTCTACCTCCCACTGTTTATAAACAGGATACCAAAACGATATCCCACCAGCGCGGTAACCTAAAAAGACATCTTACAAGCAATCTTGTAATGTGTTTCAGGACTACCGTCTGCGTAGGGCAGTTACGATTAAATCTTACGATCCCTACGGTCTTGGACATCTACTTAATTTTAAGTAGCCCAAATTCAGGTAATCCGGAAAACCGGATTACCTGAAAATTTCATTAGTTGTTCACGCTTGCAGTATCAACACGAACACCCAAACCCATAGTGCTGGATACAGCAACTTTTTTCAAATACTGACCTTTAGCAGCAGCAGGTTTAGCTTTAACGATAGCATCCAGCAACGCATTGAAGTTTTCTTTCAAGTCAGCTTCAGCAAAAGAAGCACGACCAATCGTTGCATGAACGATACCAGCTTTATCTGTACGATATTGAACCTGACCTGCTTTTGCATTTTTAACTGCTTCGGCAACATTAGGGGTAACCGTACCTACTTTAGGGTTTGGCATCAGACCACGAGGACCCAAAATAGTACCCAACTGACCAACAATACGCATTGCATCGGGAGAAGCAATAACGACATCAAAGTTCAGATTGCCTGCTTTGATTTCAGCAGCCAAATCTTCGAAACCGACGATATCCGCACCGGCTTCTTTGGCAGCATCTGCATTTGCGCCTTGAGTAAATACAGCCACACGGGTTGTCTTACCGGTACCTTTAGGTAGAACGACCGAACCACGAATAACTTGGTCAGATTTACGAGGATCAACGCCCAAGTTGAAAGATACGTCAACAGATTCGTCAAATTTAGCGGTAGCAGCTTTTTTAACCAAAGCAATTGCTTCGTCGATTGCGTACAGTTTGTTAGCTTCAACAGAAGAGCGAAGAACTTTCAAGCGTTTAGATACTTTAGCCATTATACAACACCCTCCACATCCAAGCCCATTGAGCGAGCAGAACCTGCTATAGTACGAACAGCCGCATCCAAGTCAGCAGCAGTCAAATCAGGCTCTTTAGTTTTAGCAATTTCTTCCAACTGAGCACGGGTCAATTTACCCACTTTATTGGTCAGAGGATTAGAACTACCTTTTTGCAAACCGGCAGCTTTTTTCAACAAGATAGAAGCTGGCGGGGTTTTCATCACAAATGTGAATGATTTATCTGCAAATGCAGTAATCACAACCGGAATCGGTAAGCCAGGCTCCATACCTTGGGTTGCAGCATTAAATGCTTTACAGAATTCCATAATATTCAAACCGCGCTGACCCAAAGCAGGACCAACCGGAGGAGATGGATTGGCTTTACCTGCAGGAATTTGCAGTTTAATATAGCCGATAATTTTCTTTGCCACTTAACGAACTCCTAAAAACGGGTAAGACGCGGAACCATTTCCGCTCCCCAAGTTAATTTTTGATTCTATCCTCTTATTGCTTTTTTTTCAAGTATAAAAATCAGTTAATCTTTTCAACCTGGCTGAACTCCAGCTCAACGGGTGTTTCTCTACCAAATATCTGAACAGACACGCGTAACTTATTCCGTTCATAATTGACCTCCTCAACCACCCCGTTAAAATCCGCAAACGGCCCTTCATTTACACGAACCTGTTGACCGACCTCAAATTCAACTTTTGGTTTCGGCTTCTCTATGCCGGTCTGAACCTGCTGTAAAATAATTTCAGCCTCTCTCTGACTAATCGGCGTGGGTCTATTAGCCCTCCCTCCAATAAAACCCGAAACACGAGGAGTGCTTTTTACAAGATGCCAAGAGTCATCTGTCATTTCCATCTCAACTAGCACATAACCAGGATATGACTTTCTTTCACTAATAGTCTTACGACCATTGCGGATATCAACAACTTTCTCTACAGGCACCAGAATTTGTCCGAAATAATCTCCCATCTCCTCACGGGCAATTCGCTCTTCCAATGTTCGTTGGACATTCTTCTCAAACCCCGAATACGCCTGTACAACATACCATTTTTTCGACATCTCAACCTTCCCTTCTCAGCAATACATCAAAAAATAACCACGAAATTGCTGTATCTGCCGCATAGATAAATATAGAAAGCACAGCAACAAACACTATAACAAATACAGTCATTCTGACAGCATCTTCACGCTTAGGCCAAACCACCTTTTTGAATTCGGACCAAGAATTTGAGAAATATGCAAAAAAACTTTCCTTACCGGAATTAGATGCAGATTCTTTATCTTGAACAACCAGTTGATCCACTTTAACGTTCTTTTTTTCAGGCGTATGTTCTGTCATATTATTTACCCATCATAGCATCTGTCTATTCTCAATCCATGCAAATGGCAAGAGAGTTTACTAAATAACAAATACAAAAAAATTAACCGGCACAAGGCCGGTTAATTTTTTATTTGGCAGGCCAAGAGGGTCTCGAACCCCCAACCCTCGGTTTTGGAGACCGATACTCTACCAATTGAGCTATTGGCCTCTAAACTTAAGCGATAACAGAAGAAACCACGCCGGCACCCACGGTACGGCCGCCTTCGCGAATCGCAAAGCGCAGGCCTTCTTCCATAGCGATAGGCGCAATCAGTTCTACGGTAATGGTTACGTTTTCACCCGGCATTACCATTTCCACACCTTCTTCCAAAGTAACCGCGCCGGTTACGTCGGTGGTACGGAAGTAGAATTGGGGACGGTAGTTGGCGAAGAACGGAGTATGGCGGCCGCCCTCTTCTTTACTCAGTACGTATACTTCTGCTTTGAACTTGGTGTGCGGAGTGATGGTGCCGGGTTTGGCCAATACCTGACCGCGCTCTACGTCTTCACGTTTGGTACCGCGCAGCAATACGCCCACGTTGTCGCCCGCCTGACCTTCGTCCAGCAGTTTGCGGAACATTTCAACGCCGGTGCAGGTGGTTTTTTGGGTTTCTTTCAGACCGACGATTTCGATCTCGTCGCCAACGTGGATGACACCGCGCTCTACACGGCCGGTTACTACGGTACCGCGGCCGGAAATGGAGAATACGTCTTCGATAGGCAGCAGGAACGGTTTGTCCACGGCACGCTCGGGAGTGGGAATGTAACTATCCAAAGCGTCTGCCAACGCAAAAATGGCAGTCTCGCCGATTTCGGAAGTATCGCCTTCCAATGCCTTCAGCGCAGAACCTTTGATAATCGGTACGTCATCACCCGGGAAATCGTAGCTGCTCAACAGATCACGGATCTCCATCTCAACCAGTTCCAACAGTTCCTCATCATCAACCATGTCGCATTTGTTCATGAACACGATGATGTAAGGTACGCCTACTTGGCGGGCCAACAGGATGTGTTCGCGAGTTTGCGGCATAGGACCGTCAGCAGCGGAACATACCAGGATTGCGCCGTCCATTTGGGCAGCACCGGTAATCATGTTTTTTACGTAGTCGGCGTGACCCGGGCAGTCTACGTGTGCGTAGTGGCGGGTTTCGGTTTCGTATTCTACGTGTGAGGTATTAATGGTAATACCGCGGGCTTTTTCTTCGGGAGCGTTGTCGATTTGGTCGTAAGCTTTTGCAGCGCCACCGAATTTTTTAGCCAAAATAGTAGTCAAAGCAGCAGTCAGAGTGGTTTTACCATGGTCAACGTGACCGATGGTGCCAACGTTTACGTGCGGTTTGCTACGTTCGAATTTTTCCTTAGCCATGGCAATATCCTATATATCTAAGCTTTAAAGAAATGAATAATCGAAGAGATGGTGCCCATGGGCAGATTTGAACTGCCGGCCTCTCCCTTACCAAGGGAGTGCTCTACCCCTGAGCTACATGGGCCTAATTGTTTGGAGCGGGTGAAGGGAATCGAACCCTCACCGTAAGCTTGGAAGGCTTCTGCTCTACCATTGAGCTACACCCGCATTACTCGCTACTGCCCCAAGTAAGAATTTTGGTGGAGGGAGAAGGATTCGAACCTTCGAAGCTTTCGCAACAGATTTACAGTCTGCCCCCTTTGACCGCTCGGGAATCCCTCCAAAAGAGAGTGCTAGTTTATTAGTGGCTCGTTTCCCCGTCAAGTTTTTTTTTCACTTTATCTTAAAACAAAAATAATATTATGTTTTTAAAAGTAATTAATTTATTTAAACTGAATTATCTTCTCGTATTTTGCCATCAGTTCATCATGGGTTTCAGGGTGTTCTTCGTCAATCAGGATGCAATCAACCGGACAAACCTGCTGGCACTGTGGCTCATCGTAGTGTCCGACGCACTGCGTGCAGAGGTTGGGGTTGATTTCGTAAATTTCCTCGCCTTGCGAGATGGCATCATTGGGGCATTCGGGTTCGCATACGTCGCAGTTGATGCACTCGTCGGTAATAAAAAGCGACATTTCTTTTCCTTTTACACTAAATTATCAAAACCGGTCGGGCGCGGATTATAGCACAAGGTTTTTTTGAACCGGACGGTTGCAAACGAATGTTTACAACTCGGAAATGATTATCAAAGCGCATATTATTCAGCCACTTGGAAAACCCTTAATTCGAATGTACTCTGCCCCGATTTCCCTTCTCTATATTCCGTCAGCCAATCGGGAATATCCGGCAGAGTACCCGCCTCGATATAGATGTATGCACCGTCATTCAGGCGTGCGCCCAATGCATTAAAAAGGCTTTCCCAACTTTGCCACGCAAACGGCGGATCAAGGAAGACGACATCGAATTTCTCTTTTAGGTTTGCCAAATAGGCAATGCCGTCCGAACAGACAATTTGCACCTGCCCCAAACCCAGTTCGCGACTGTTTTTCTCAAGGGTTTGTACCGTTTGACGGTTGTTGTCTGCAATCACGACCCGTTTTGCATGACGCGATGCCGCCTCCATACCGAGTGCGCCGCTGCCTCCAAAGAGATCCAAAACCGTTTTACCTGTCAAATCCTGTCCCAGCCAGTTAAACAGCTTTTCACGCACGCTGTCGGGTGTCGGACGCAGTCCGTCGGCGGATGTGAAACTTAATTTCCTGCCCCGGCATTGCCCGCCGATAATGCGTACCCGGTTGCTGTGTTTGGTATGTTTGCCTGCCGCCATAATCAAAAACCTGTAAGTTCAAACGGTATTATACAAGACCTGTCAAAGAATATGCCGTCTGAAAACTTTTTTCAGACGGCATATCTGTTTAAACGGTTTCGGTCAGCTTGCGGAGCAGCTCGATTTCTTTGTCTTTTTGTTCCAACATCTCTTTGTAGTGTTTCAATTCCATTTTTAACAAATCCAGCTTTACCGATGCATCCTGAGCGGTATAGATTGCAAATTCCCCGCTGTTGGTATCCACATCGTTAATCTGCAACACCATCCCGCCGCCGCCCGATTTGAGCAAGTCCCACATATCGATTTTGAAAATCTGAGCCAACTGCTCCAAACGCGGGATATTCAACTGCGTCTCGCCCCGTTCGATTTTGGCATACCCGCCCGCCGACATCGCCAGCTTTTCCGCCATATCCTCCTGCGACCATTTGTTCAATTCGCGCATCAGGCGGATTTTTTCGTGGGTTTCCATAGGCTGAACTTTCTATGTAGGTAGTTGAATTATCGGGACAGATTTTAAACTTTAGCTGACTGGCAGGCAACTCTCTTTTTGAATAACATTAACTTGCAAGACATTACATATATACACATATGTACATCATCTTGCAATGTTGTTGCAGATTACACGCTCATCCCTAGAAAGAGATAGCATTCCAATAAATTATTATGAGGTAAACATGAAAAAATTTATCTTGCTTGCAATTTTAAGCTTGACCGCATCAACTTCTTATTCTGCCAACTTAAGCACAGACTATTCCGCATGGAATGCAAAAGCCCCAGAAGTCAATTCCAAGGCGGATTTACGTGGCATCAGCTTGGAATACTTGGGCAACTCTGATTCATCTCCTGCTAAAGGATGGTATGTCCGCACCCAATACAGCACTGGGAAAATTACTGAAAACTCAGCAACCGGTAAAGTTAAAATTACCGAATTGGACGGCGGTTATAAGTACCCGATTATTGAAGGAAAGGCTGCTTATTTAAGCGGGAAGGCAGGAATAGGCTTCGCATACACAACAGTTAAAGCAAATGCCGTATCTGACAGCGTATCCCACATTACCCTTCCCGTCAGTCTCGAAGTGGGGCTTAAAGTTTCCCCCAAATTAACCGTAGCGGCAAACGCAGGTTATAAAATCGCTTGGGAACTCAGCGGTGGCTCGACCTGCCACGACGGCTGGAACAGCCCCAGCCAAGGAAAGGGAACCTGTTCGCATCATGGCGGCGTTGCGGAAACCCATAAAGAAAAAATCGGAACGGCGCGGGGTGCAACTTTCGGCTTGGGCTTGAAATATTCGTTTGACTGATTCTCTTGCAATAAAGCACTAGAGTTGTTGAAACAAATATTGAAACTTTCTAATTTACAAAATGCCGTCTGAGACTCCTTTCAGACGGCATTTCTTTCATCTCAATCCCAACCGCTTCACTCTTTCGGTGCAGGCGGTTCAATTTGCTCTTTCCAGCCGCATTCTTTTTGCGGGCAGACTTTTTCGACGCCCCAGCGTTTGGTGGTTTTGATGGTCAAGACCGGCCAATGGCAGTTCGGGCATTCTTCGGCAACGGGAGGGTTCCAAGTGGCGTAGTTGCAGTCGGGATAGGTGCTGCAACTGTAAAACAGTTTGCCATAACGGGATTTGCGTTCGACGAGGTTGCCTTTTTTGCATTGCGGACATTGGACGCCGGTGTCTTTCGGTTTTTCCAGCGGCTCGACGTGTTTGCATTTGGGGTAGTTGGCGCAACCGATGAATTTGCTGCCGGTTCGGCTGTATTTATACACCAGCCGTCCGCCGCATTTGGGGCACTCGCGCCCGTCAAGTTCCGCCTGTTCAGCTTCGGCTTTGGCGATGCGCTCGGCGGCTTCTTCGGCAGTTTCGTTCACGTTGCGCGTGTAGCTGCACTCGGGATAACCGACACACGCAACAAAACGACCCATTTTGCCGAACTTGATTTGCAGTTTGTGTTCGCCGCATTTCGGGCAGGTTTCGTCAAGTTCCTGCGTGGTAAATTTGGCGCGTTCGATGCCCTCTTTTTCTTCCACTTGCTTGATAAACGGTTTCCAGAATTTGTCCATCACGGGAATCCATTGGCGTTTGCCGTTGGCAATTTCGTCAAGCTGGTCTTCGAGTTTGGCGGTGAAGTGGTAATCGACGTATTGGGCAAAGTGTTCGGTCAGGAATTTGTTGACGATGTCGCCTGTGTCGGTGGGCATGAAACGTTTTTGCTCAAGAGTAACGTATTCGCGGTCTTTGAGCGTGGAGATGATGCTGGCGTAGGTCGAGGGGCGGCCGATGCCGTATTCTTCGAGAGCTTTAACCAGCGTGGCTTCGTTGTAGCGCGGCGGAGGGGTGGTGAAGTGTTGCTCGCCGTAGAGTTTGTCCACGGACAATTTGTCGCCTTCGCTCATTTCGGGCAGTTTTTTGCTGTCTTCGCCTTCTTCATCGTCGCTGCTTTCTTCGTAAACGCTGAGGAAGCCTGCGAAGGTTTGCACTTGTCCGGTTACGCGGAATACGCCCTTGCCGACGGTAATATCGACGGTGGTTTGGTCGAATTTGGCGGGCGTCATCTGACAGGCGACGGTGCGCTGCCAAATCATTTGATAGAGTTTGAACTGGTCTGCGCTCAGGAAGGGTTTGACGCTTTCGGGCGTGCGGTACACGGAAGTCGGACGGATGGCTTCGTGCGCTTCTTGGGCGTTTTTGGATTTGGTTTTGTATTGTTTGGCGGCACTCGGCAGATATTCTTTGCCGATTTTGTTTTCGATGTAATGGCGGATTTCGGTTAACGCTTCATCGGCCAAATTCACGCTGTCGGTACGCATATAGGTAATCAGACCGATCGCGCCCTGCCCTACGTCTATACCTTCGTAAAGCTGCTGGGCGGTACGCATGGTACGGTCGGTGGTGAAGCCGAGTTTGCGCACGGCATCCTGCTGCATGGTAGAAGTGGTGAACGGCGCGGCGGGATTGCGGCTGCGCTTTTTCTTTTCGATGGCGGTAACGACGGCCTCTTTGCCTTCTAGTTCTTTCAATACGTCGGCTTGAGCGGCTTCGTTCGGCAGGTCGAATTGTTCGAGTTTCGCGCCGTTGTATTGGGCGAGTTTGGCGGTGAACTTGCTGCGGCCTTTGCGGCTGTCGAGATGCACCGTCCAATATTCCTGCGCTTCAAACGCGCGGATTTCGTTTTCGCGTTCGCAAATCAGGCGCAGGGCGGGGCTTTGCACGCGGCCGGCACTCAAACCGCGTCGGATTTTTTTCCACAGCAACGGCGAGAGGTTGAAACCGACCAGATAGTCCAAAGCGCGGCGGGTTTGTTGGGCATCGACCAAGTCCATTTCGATTTCGCGCGGATGGGCAACGGCTTCGAGGACGGCGTTTTTGGTGATTTCGTGGAACACGACGCGCTGCGGCTTGATGTTTTTCAGGCCGCGTTTGGATTTGAGGATTTCCAAAAGATGCCAGGAAATCGCTTCGCCTTCCCTATCCGGGTCGGTTGCGAGGTAGATGTTTTCGGCTTCTTTGGCGGCGGCGACGATGGCATCGACGTGTTTGCCGTTGCGGCCGATCAATTGGTATTTCATCGCAAAGCCGTTGTCGGGATCGACCGCGCCGCTTTTGGGGACGAGGTCGCGGACGTGGCCGTAGGATGCGAGGATTTCAAAATCGCCGCCCAAATATTTTTTCAGGGTTTTGGCTTTGGACGGGGATTCGACGATTAAGAGGTTTTTCGCCATTTGTCGTTCTCTGGATGGTGGTTTTGATGCCGGCGTTTCAGACGGCCCCGGACGGGCCGTCTGAAGCCGCTTCAGTTCATCGTAGGTTTGTTGTCGAGTAAAAGCGCGCTCATCAGCTCGTCGCCGACCAACACGGGCAGCTCGCTCTTGTTTGCCCATAAAAGCAGCAGGGTCAGCACTTTGGCGGTATCTACGGTAATTTCGTCGCCGGGGATGTGCATCAGCGCGTGGATGATGATTTCCCGCTGTTCGCAGCTTACGGCTTTTTCTTCAATCAGATACTGCATCAGCCCCATCACTTCCTGCGGCAGGTTGTCGGTTTCTTCTTTGCTGTACACGCGCAATGCGCCGCTGTCGGCGGGTTCGGCGGAAAATTCCGAGCTGTTGAGCAATACTTCCATCATCATCAGGGTGTTGCCGATTTCCATGGTATCGAAACCCGCTTCTTCGAGCAGCATACCCAAATCTTCGGGCGGCGGACAGGTATCGAAATCTTGGAAATGTTCGATGAGGTAGGCGATGACTTCGGTCATTCGTGTTCCTTAATATAAAGTGCGTTCAAGTTCGGATACGCTGGTATCTGCCGCCGGGCATTGCGGCAACGCTGCCGTCCAATTCCAATTCCAACAGTGCGGCATACAAATCTGCGGCAGGCATAGCGAGCTGCCCGGCAAGCACGTCGGGATGGACGGGGTCGAAACCCATTTTATCCAGTATGCCGCCGTGGGCTGTGCCGCCTGCCGCCCCTTCAGACGGCATTTTTGCGGCAGGCGGCGGGACGGATACCGTCTGAACGGCGCGGCGGCCCGTGTCGGGCGTATCCTTATTTATAGAATATGACGAAGCACCCGTATTTTGCAATAGCCCCGGGCATTCGTTCAGGATGTCGTCCAAACATTCCGTCAGTTTCGCGCCGTCTTTAATCAGTTTGTGGCAGCCTTTGCTGTGGGGGTTGTCTATCGAACCGGGTACCGCCATCACCTCGCGCCCCATCTCCGCCGCCAATCTGGCAGTAATCAGAGAACCGGATTCCAAGGCGGCTTCAACCACCAGCGTTACTTGCGACAGGGCGGCAATCAGGCGGTTGCGGCGCGGAAAATTGCCGGCATACGGCCGCGTACCGATGGGGAACTCGCTGACAATCAATCCTTTTTCGGCGATTTCATAGGCAAGGTTTTTATTGGACGGCGGGTAAATGCGGTCTATACCCGTCCCCCACACGGCGATGGTGCCGCCTTCTGCCTCCAGTGCGCCCTGATGGGCGGCGGTGTCGATGCCCGAAGCCATACCCGACACGACGGGAATGCCTTTCCCACCCAACGCCCTGCCGAAATCTTTGGCAATCCGCATTGCCTGCGGCGTGGCATAGCGGCTGCCGACGATGGCGGCGGAAGGCTTGTGCAGCAGCCGCACGTTGCCGCGCAAAAACAAAACCGGCGGCGCGGTCAGCCCCTGTGCCAGCATTTCGGGGAAATCTTCATCCTGAAGCAGCATCAGACGGCATCCGTCCCGCATTTCCCATTCCAACGCCGCTTCTGCCGCCTGCCGCGCCAAGGCGCGTTTTTCCGCATTGCGCCAAGCCTCAAGCGCCTGCTTGTGCCGCACCGCCGGGGCGATCTGTTCCGCCGGTGCGGACAGGGCGTTTGACGCGCTGCCGAAACGGCGCAGCAGCAGCAGGAAACTCTCCGCGCCGATATAGGGCGTAAACGCCAATTGCAGCCACGCGAAACGTTCGTCCTCTGTCATAAAATCCGTCCCCTTACGATTTCAGACGGCATTTGCACCAAATGCCGTCTGAACACAGAAGCCCGCAGCCGGAAAACCGGCCGTCCGGGCCTATTCTTCGGTTTTTTCCCCCGCACGGCGCGAAACGCCGATGCCGAGCTGTTTGAGTTTGCGGTAAAGGTGCGTGCGTTCCAATCCGACTTTCTGCGCCACTTGGCTCATATTCTGACCTTCTTGGGCGATGTGGTACTCGAAATAACGCCGCTCCACCGCCTCCCTCAATTCGCGCAGGGGCAGGTTGAAGTCGAACCCGCACGCCATATGCCCCGTTCCGTCGTCAGGCGCGCCGCGCCCCAGTGCCGAAGAAGCCGCGCCGATACCGATTTCCTGCCCGTCCGCTTCCAGCAGCAGCGTTGTGACGACGTTTTGCAACTGCTCGAAATTCCCCGGCCAGTCGTAACGGGACAATACGGCCAGCGCATCTTCACCGAATGCGGCGGGCGCAATCTTTTGGCTTTCCGCCACCTCGCAGGCAATCCCCTGAATCAGGAAGGGAATGTCTTCATGCTGCATACGCAGGGGCGGAATGCGGACGACCGAATCCGGCGGGAAACCTGCCGCTTTTTCTTCGCCCCCGCCGTCCGAACCCGCCGGCCGACCGTACGCTGCGACCAGCCTGACGCGGCAGCGTTCCGCCTTGCCGGCGATAAAGGCGATGCCGTCCCGGATGTTGCGTCCGTATCGCGCGATATCGCCCGCATATAAGACACCGCCTTCCGCCTTTTTCAGCAGCTCCATCGGCATATCGGCCAGATATTCCGCCTTTGCCGGGATGACCCACGGCGTGCCGTTTTTATGGAAATAGCGCGCCACGGTTTCAAACGGCGAACCCGCCTCGCCCGTCAGGAGGACGGGAGATGTGCGTTTTGCCGCCGCCCCGACTTCGCGGTTCATTTCCTGGATTGCCGCGCTGCTGCCCAGCTTGTCGAACACGGGGCCCTCTTCCGCCTGCGCCGCGCCGTGCTTCAACGCGTTTTCGACCGCAGACAGCAGTTTTTGCAGGGAAATCGGTTTTTCCAAAAAATCGATCGCGCCGATTTTGGTCGCCTCCACGGCGGTATCAATGCTGGCGTGCCCGCTCATCATCACCACCGGCATATTGAGCTGCCCGTTTTTCGCCCACTCCTTCAAAAGGGTGATGCCGTCGCAATCGGGCATCCAAATATCCAGCAGCACCATCGCGGGGCGCGCCTGATGGCGCAGCTTGCGCGCCTCTTCGGCATTTTCCGCCAACGCGACCGAATAACCTTCGTCCTGCAGGATTTCCGACAGCAGGTCGCGGATGCCGATTTCGTCGTCTACAATTAAAATATCGCTGCTACGCATAAATTTATACCGTTTTTGGCAAGATGATTCTGACACACGCGCCGCCCGCATCCTGATTGCTCAAACTGATGCGGCCGCCGTGTTCTTCAATGATTTTTTTCACCACGGGCAGACCCAATCCCGTTCCCGCCGGTTTGTCCGTCACATACGGCTCGAAAGCGTTGTGCAGCATTTCTTTGCTAAAGCCTTTGCCGTTGTCGCAAACCGTCAGGACAATCCGTCCGTCCTGCCCCGCTTCCGATTTTACCCTGACTTCGGGCATATCGGCTTCTTCCGCCGCTTCGGCGGCATTTTTGAAAATATTGTGCAGCACCTGCCGCATAGCGGTCGTATCCGCCGCCACCATCAGCGGTTCTCCGGCAAGTTCCGCCGCAAACCGGCACGGGCCGGCCTCATACAATGCCAACACATCGCCGATTAAGGCGTTCAAATCCTGATTTTCCAATTTGAGCGACGGCGCGCGCGCGTAATTGCGGAATGCCTCGACCATTTCTTTTAACGCCGCCACCTGTTTGATGATGGTGTCGGTCGAACGCGTCAGGATTTGCGCGTCCTGCTCGTCCAGCTTCCCGCCCAATTTCCACGCCAGCCGTTCGGCGGAAAGCTGGATGGGCGTGAGCGGATTGCGGATTTCATGTGCCAGACGTTTGGCCACTTCGCCCCACGCCGCTTCTTTTTGCGCGTGTATCAATACGGTGATGTCGTCAATCACCATCACCACGCCCTTGCCGTTGTCTTCGGGCAATACCGTCGCCTTGCCCAGCAGGATTTTGGCATCGTCCGGCGCGGCATATTCCACCTGGACCGGTTTGTCCGTACCTGCCGCCGCGCCGATGGCGGCAAACACTTCGGCAAGCAGGGACTGCTGCGCCGAAACGCCGTGCCAACCGTGCCGGCTGCTGCCCCACAGGGGGGCGAGCGGCATCCCCAAAATCTGTTCCGCCGTCTTGTTGAAGGTTTTCAGACGGCCTTTTTCGTCAAACACCACCACGCCCGTGGTCAGCCCCTCCAGCACGCATTCGAGATAATGTCTGGCGGCTTCTTCGCGCCTCCTGTTGCGCTCGTCCGCTTCTTTGGCGATGGACAACTGCTCGGTCATATGGTTGAACAGTTTGGTCAAACGCCCGAACTCATCATTGCGTAAAACAGGACGGGTTTGGCTGAAATCGCCTTGCGCCACCGCCTTCGCCCCCTCGGCAAGCGATAGGACGGGTTCGACGAAACGGCGGGCGAAATACAGCGCCATCACCAGTGCAAGAAAAATCGACAGCAGCGAGGCAATCAGCAGGGTTGCCAGGAAAAAGGTCTGCAAACCCTTTTTGCTGTAACTCAACTCGGCATATTTCGCCCGCGCCTTTTCGATTAAGACGGCATCCTCTGCCACGTCTTTGGGAATCGGCTGGCGGAAAAACAGGGCGTAATCGCGCCCGTTGTGCGTACCCGCCGACAGCCAGCCCTGCGCGTACAATACGCCGCCTATGCTTTCCAAATCCCTGACCGAACCCGCCTGTTGGATTTTTTCCCAACGCGCCTTATCCGGAAACGGCTGATCGAGCTTGTGCGGGTTGATGCTTTTTTCGATTTTGCCGCTTGCGGCATTGTAAAGGGACAACTGGGTAAAGCTGCCGGCGTAATGTTCCAGCACCCTGCCCATATCCCCGGGCAGGGAAGCCGCGCCGATGAGGTCTATCTGCACAGGAACGGCGTTGCCGAGGGCGTTGTCTGCCGCCAGGTTCAATGCGGACTTGCTCAAATTGAGGCTGCGTTCGAGGGCTTCGTGGGTATCGTTGCCGAACCACGAATTAATCGTGCCGTTGATAAACTGTGCGGAAACGCCGAACAGGAACACGCCGGGCAATACGGCGACCAGCGTGAACATCCCGGAAAGGCGTTTGGCAATCTGCGAACCGAATACGCCGTCGCGCCTGTCTTTCAACAGCAATATGACATAACGCGCCAAAACGGCGGACAACACCAACAGCAGCATTGCGCTGAACGCGACTATCCACCAGAAATAATCCGCCAGCGAACTGGCACTGCCGGTTGCCGCCGTCAGTCCGTACAACAGGACGACGGCGCATATGGCTGCGATCGGTAGGAAGCGGCGCATTATTTGTTCCCGATGATGTTTAGAGGTTTCCAACCCGAATCCAAATGCCAGTTTTTAGCAGTCAATGCGTTGATTTGGAAGGGCTTGGGCAGTTTCGCCGTGGACAGCGTCAGGCGGATTTCGGCTTTGGTTTCCCCTGCTTCTGCACCGGACAGCGCGCCTTTGTTCAGGACTTTCCAGTTGGCAACCGCGCCGGTCGCGCGCAATGCCGCACCCAAAGTGTCGTAGTCTGTCGAAAACGCGCCGACGGTAACGCGGTAGCGGTTGGTCAGCGGATGGAAACTCAGTTTGTAGTCAATATTGTCGTCATCGCCGATCAGTTGCCCCAATTTAAACCGATAAGAAGCGATTGTCGGGGCGGAAAGCTGCCAGCTTAAGGTAAAGTTGAGCGGCACGCCCCTGCGCAACGCCTGTTGGAGCTGGTCGGGCAGCTCGGTTTGGAAGCGGCTGCTGATGGAAAGCCGCCCGCCGTCGGTTATCCTCGCTTCGGCGCGGGTCGCGGCAATGCCCTCCGCCGCCGCGTCCGGCAAAACGGAAAGCATCGGCAGCAGCACAAGCCATTGTTTAATGCTTTTGAATAAGCGCGTAATAAAAGCCATCTTGGTGTTTGTTCGGTAAAAGCACCCGCGATTCGATCGGTTCGGCATCGGCATGGCGGTTGAGGAATTTTTGCAGTTGCCCGTCGTTTTCTTCGACGAACACGGAACAGGTGGCAAGCAGCATTCTGCCGCCCTGTTTCAGCGTCTGCCAAAGTGCGTCCAGCAGGGCTTCCTGCTGGCGGGCGGTTTTGAGCGCGTCGGTCGGACGGCGCAGCCATTTCACGTCGGGATTGCGCCGCGCCACGCCGGAAGCGGTGCACGGCACGTCGGCAAGGATTGCGTCGAAAGGCTTTCCATCATACCACGCCGCCAAATCCCGCGCATCGGCACACGCCGCCGATGCCGTCTGAAAGCCCAGACGCGTAATATTGTCCTCCACACGCTTCAGACGGCCTGCATCGATATCCAAGGCGGTAACGCGGCAATCCGCCAATTCCAAAATATGCCCCGTCTTGCCGCCCGGCGCGGCGCACGCGTCCAAAATCCGTTCGCCGTCTTTCGGGTTAAGAAGATACGCCGCCTGCTGCGCGCCGAAGTCCTGTACCGAAACAATGCCGTCTGAAAAACCGGGCAGGCGGTTTACCGGCACGGCTTCTTCCAACGTAACCGCATATTCGTCCAACGCCTTAGCCGCGATACCTTCCGCCACCAGTTTTTCCAAATAGCTTTCAGCATTGCCGTGTCGGCGGTTGACGCGCAAAGTCATCGGCGGATGCGATTGCAGCGCGGCGGTGATGTTGTGCCAGTGTTTCGGATAATGGTTTTTCAGGTAGGCAACCCACCACAGCGGCAGGTTGTGTTTCGCCACATCGTCTTTTTTACAGGAAGCCGCAAGCTTGTCGCGTTCGCGCAAAAAGCGGCGCAAAACCGCGTTGGCAAACGAACGGTACTGCCCGCGTCCGATTTTGGCTATGCTTTCAACAGCTTCGTTAACCACGGCGTGCGGCGCGTTGCGCGTGTAATGAAGTTGGTACAACGCCGCCAAAAGCAGGCTTTCGAGCTGCGGATTGCCAATCGGTTTTTTCAGCATCTGCGCGAGCATATGTTTCAAACTGCCCAGATAACGCTGGCAGCCGTAGGCGATGTCCTGCAACGCGCCGTTTTCCTGCACTGTAAGGTCGGGATGCGCCGCGCGGATGTGCGCCAACACGTCCTGAAGGTTACGTCCTTCGGCAACCGCCGCAATGCTGTCGGCGGCAAGTTTTTGGGCAAGTGCCATACTCATATTATGTGATTCGCTTTCTTCAACTGATGGTTTCAGACGGCATTCCCGTTTGCGGATCGGAATGCCGTCTGAAGGGATTTACAGCTTCGTCCCTGCTTCGATATGCCGTCCCGCCGCAAACGCCGCGATATTCATACGCCTGCCGCCGGCGAGCTGCAATTCGGTAATCTTCAGCGCGTTTTCGCCGCAGGCAACGACCAAACCGTCCGCCGAACAGGACAACACTTCGCCTGCCGCGCCTTGTTGCGCCACCACTTCCGCCCGCCGGATTTTCATCGGCTTGCCCTGATACTCAACCCACGCGGCAGGCACGGGGTTGAAGGCGCGGATTTTGCGTTCGATAACCGCCGCGCTTTCGCTCCAATCGATACGCGCTTCTTCTTTGCTTAGTTTTTGGGCGTAAGTAACACCTTCTTCGGGCTGTTTGACCGCGTTCAGACGGCCTTTGCTTTGAAGCTGTTGCAAATCGGCAACAACCGCCGCCGCACCGATTTCCATCAGCGCGTCGTGGACTTCGTTCGCCGTATCGTCCGGACGGATGGCGTAGCGGTGTTCGCTGACCACATCGCCGGTGTCCAAACCGATGTCCATCTGCATAATGCACACGCCGGTTTCGGCATCGCCGGCTTCAATCGCGCGCTGAATCGGCGCCGCGCCGCGCCAACGGGGCAGCAGCGAGGCGTGGATATTGAGGCAGCCGTGTTTGGGTGTATCCAACACGTCTTGCGGCAGAATCAAACCATACGCGGCAACCACCATTACGTCTGCCTCGACCTCTTTGAGCATTTGCAGGGCTTCGGCGTTGTTGCGCAGCTTTTCGGGCTGTTCGACGCGCAAACCGAGTTCCAGCGCGGCTTGTTTGACGGGCGGGGCAGTCAGTTGCATACCGCGCCCTTTCGGACGGTCGGGCTGGGTCAGCACCAGCGGGATTTCAAAACCGGCGGCGGCAACGGCTTTTAAGGCGGCGGCGGCAAAATCGGGCGTGCCGGCAAAGATGACTTTCATAGCGTGTTCCTGCGTGTGCGTAAAGTTGTCGGATAATGCCGTGCCGTCTGAAAACCTTGCAGCGTTCAGACGGCACGGCAAAAGGGTCAAATCGTATGTTTCTGACGTTTTTTCAGCTTGGTCTTAATCCGTCCCTGCTTGAGTTGGGAAAGGCGTTCGACAAACACGATGCCCATCAGGTGGTCCAACTCGTGCTGCACGCAAATCGCCAGCAGACCGTCCGCCTCCAGCGTGAACTTTTCGCCTTTTTCGTTCAAAGCCTCGACCTTGACGCGTTCGGCTCGGGTTACGGTGTCGTAAATGCCCGGCACGGACAGGCAGCCTTCTTCGTAAGTGGTTTCACCGTCTTTTTCGACAATGACGGGGTTGATGAACACGCGCGGTTCACTGCGGTCTTCGGTCAAATCCATCACGACCACGCGCTCGTGCACATCGACCTGCGTCGCCGCCAGCCCGATGCCGCGCGCCTCGTACATCGTTTCAAACATATCGGCAACCAGCTTTTGGATGCGCTCGTCAACTTGTTCGACAGGCTTTGCCACCGTGTGCAGACGCTCGTCGGGATATTGGAGGATATTCAGTAAAGCCATAATTTTCTCTTTCCGTCGGCAGATACGCCGCCTGTTTTTCATAATTACCGTGATGGTGCGGATAATTCGATGTTAAAATGCGAAACATTTATTATCATGCGGCACGTTCCGAAAAGACCGCCGCCGCTTTTTCCAACCCAATCAGGCAAGACAAACCGAAATTTATCAGATAAGGGGAACGGTTATGCAACGTCGTATTATAACCCTGCTCTGCGCGGCAGGTATGGCATTCTCAACACAAACTTTGGCGGCAAATCTGAAGGTGCGCCCGAACGCGCCGCAACGCTACACGGTCAAACAGGGCGACACCCTGTGGGGCATTTCGGGCAAATACCTGTACAGCCCGTGGCAATGGGGCCGCCTGTGGGGTGCGAACCGCAGCCAAATCCACAATCCCAACCTGATTTATCCGGGTCAGGTTTTGGTGTTGCGCTACGTCAATGGCGAACCGCGCCTCAGCCTGGAACAGACAGACGGCATCCCCGTCGTCAAAATGAGTCCGGATAAGGAAGTGTCCGGATACGGCATCCCTGCCGTCAATGTCAACTTCTACCGCATCTTTATGCAGCACCCGCAAATCGTTTCCCGCAAAGAAACCGCCGCCGCTCCGCGCCTGGTTTCGGGCCCGGAAGGCAGGCTGCTGTACACCAAAGGCACTAGGGTTTACACCAAAGACCTGAAAGAACCGGGCCGCTACCTGACCTACCGTATCAATAAAAACATCACCGATCCGGATACGGGTAAATTCCTCGGGCAGGAAGTCGCATTCGGCGGCATCGTGCGCTCCCTCGACTATACCGACTCCGCCCTCGGACAACGCTCCGAACAGGCTGAAGAACGGCTGAAAGACAACGAATACTATACCCGCACCCATCCTTTGATTACCCCGCTGCGTACCCATTCGATACAGCCGCTGGTGGTTGAAACCGCCATTTCCGAAATACAGCAGGGCGACTACCTGATGAAAATGCCGGAAGACACCGACCGCTTCAATATGGTGCCGCACGAGCCCTCCCAACCGGTTCAGGCGAAAATCGTTTCCGTGTTTGAAGGCGCGGGGGTCGGCGGACAGTTCAAAACCATTACGATAGACAAAGGCGGGGACGACGGTTTGGACAAAGGCGCGGTTTTGAGCCTCTACAAACGCAAGAAAACGATGCAGGTCAACCTCTCCAACAATTTGGCAGAAGAACCCAAAAGCAGGGATACCGTCGAACTGATTTCCACTCCTGCCGAAGAAGTGGGCCTGGCAATGGTTTACCACACTGCGCCGGGACTGGCTTACGCCATTATTTTGGAAAACATCTCCGATATTTCCGAAGGCGACACCGCCGCCAATCCGGGACGGGATTTGGACAATATGCCGGACAAAAACCGCAGCCGTGTCAAAGTCAACTTCGACCGGTCCGAATAATCCTCCGACAACAATGCCGTCTGAAATATTTCCGTTTCAGACGGCATTTCCCTATCCATTGAAGTCTCCCGACCCCGAACCTGTCGGAACGGCAGGCAAAACCGAACCCGGCGTATTGGAACACCCTCAATAAAATATCCGCTTAGGCTTTTCCGATGTTTTTGAAATCTCCTGCAACGCCTGATTGAGCCCTTCCAAATCCAACGCCGTTTCCGAACTGCAGGCGTCGCCGAAGATGTTTTTATATTCCGCCGTCAGTTTCAACATCCCTTTGAACGCGCGCCCTTCCAAAGCCGCCGACAACTCGAAAATATCGGCGAACACGCGTCCGTAGGTTTCACCCGAAGCAACCGCATCCGTGCCCAATGTGAACATGTCCATTTTTGCCAACTCGGCCGCAATCACACGCGCGTCTTCATCGTCAGGCAGCACTTCCGCCTTGAACCTGACCTGTTCCGCCATCCCTTTGCCGTGGTTTTTGACCAGCAAGGCGAGCATCTGCGGTTTATGTTCCAAATACTGCAAAGAAGCGTGCAGGACGGGGTGTATGCTTTCGTTCTGTATCATTTTTTCGCGGTAGAACTTTTCCGCCTTAGCCTTTGAACGCGCCGACACGAACGCCCACGCCAGCCACACCAGCGCGACGGCGGACAATGCGGACAGAAGCGGGGGCAGCTCTTCAGTATAGGCTTTCTGATTGAACCAGATTTGCGCGGTCAAAAAACCGGCAAAGAAAATCAAAACATAAAGTATCGGTGCGAAACGGCTTTGGATAGAAGCGTGCATCATTATTCCATTTCAAGTTGGCAAAATGGCGGCAGGCAAAATTCCGCCGCCGGGCTGCGGGAATCCGTCAGGCTTCCGCCACCAAATCCCGGCTGTAGGTTTTTTCGCAGTAGTGGCATTTCAGCCGCGTCTGCCCGTTATGTTTTTTAACATAAAACCGGCTTTTGACCGGCTCGCCGTGGCTGGCGCAATTGGGGTTCGGGCAGCGGAACACTTCGGCGATTTCGTCGGGCAGATTCAAATGCCGCTTCTGCACGACCTTGAAATTGTCGATGGTATTGACCACCGCTTCGGGGGCGAACAGGGCGAGGCGGTCGGCGGCTTTGTCGTCCAAGCACACGCCTTTGATTTTGATGATGTCTTTGCTGCCTTGGGTTTTGCTGGGCAGGTTGAAGCCCACGGTTACCGCGTTGCCGTAGTGCAAAAGTTTGAACTGGCGCAGGATGGTCAGCCCCCTGCCGGCGGGAATATGGTCGATAACCGTACCTTTTTCAATGGCTTCGACACTGAGTTTCGGGGTTTCCATATCGGTTCCTCACACTTCTTCGTTCAACACCAGCGACAATATCGCCATACGCGCATAAACGCCGTTGGTTGCCTGCTCGAAATAATAGGCATGCGGCGTAGCATCGACATCGGGATGGATTTCGTCCACGCGCGGCAGGGGGTGCAGCACGCGCAGGTTCGGTTTGGCGCGGGCAAGCATGGATGCGTCGAGATTGAATTTGCCTTGGATTTTGGCAAATTCCTGTTCATCGAAACGTTCGCGCTGAACACGGGTCATATACAGGATATCCGCCCATTCCGCTGCTTCTTCCAAACTGCCGAGGATACGGTATCGGCAGCCGGCTTCGTCCAACTCTTCGGTAATGTAGTCGGGCATCGCGAGGCTGGGCGGCGAGACGAAGGCAAATTCGCAGCCCCAACGTTTCAACGCCTGACAAAGCGAATGCACGGTGCGCCCGTATTTCAAGTCGCCCGCCATTGCGATTTTGAGCTTGTCCAAACGCCCCTGCGTTTCATAAATCGTTACCAGATCCAACAAGGTCTGGCTGGGATGCTGGTTCGTGCCGTCGCCGGCGTTGATGACGGGGACGCGCGAAAACTCCGCCGCCACGCGCGCCGCGCCGTCTTTGGGATGGCGTTGGATGATTGCGTCGGTGTAGCCGGAAATGATGCGGGCGGTATCGGCAAGCGTCTCGCCTTTTTTGGCACTGGTATTCGCGCCGTCCGAAAAGCCGATGACCTTGCCGCCCAGCCGCTGCACCGCCGTTTCAAACGACAGCCTCGTGCGCGTGGACGGCTCGAAAAAGCACGAACCGATAAGTTTCCCTTCCAGCAGGTCGCCGCGCGGATGCGCCTTCAGCTTCAATGCCGTCTGAAGCAGGCATTCCAACTGTTCGCGCGACAAATCCGAAATGGAGATGATATGCTGTCTGTAAAGCGGATTAGGCATTTTTGCCTCCCTTCCGTAAAAAACCCGCGTCAGGCGGGTATCCGGTTATACGTCGTCCACGCCGCCCGTATGTTTGCGGAACAGCTTCGCAAAAGCGGCAATACGGCGCGTATTATCGCACATTTGCCGCCGCAAAGTTTTACTGCACGAATCCCGTACTTTTCAGACGGCATATCCAAACACGCCCGCATAAGCATAAGGTATAATCGCGCCAGACATTTCTTTTCAGGAAGCCGCCATGTTAGTCTGCAACCCCTACGAAGTCGTCATCCACGGCACAACGAGTTCCGGCAAGATTTTCCGTCCCAGCGACTGGGCGGAACGCCTGTGCGGCATCCTGTCCTCGTTCACCAAAGACAACCGCCTCTCCTACTCGAAATGGGTGCGTCCTATGCTGGTGGACAACATCCGCTGCGTCGCCGTCGATAAAAAACTGGAAACCGACAATCCCCAAATGTTCCGCTTCCTGATGGACTTTGCCGCCGACAACGACCTGCGCGTCATCGACTGCAAAGCCCTGCTCGAAGAACGCGAACAGGGCGGACAAAACGACCCTACCGACGAGCGCGTCCTGCTGGCACAGGCAATCGAAGAAAAACACGCCGCCGAGAAAGCACAGGAACAGACCGTCTCGGGCGCATCCTACGTTTTACGCGAAATCGGCGCGGACGACACCGCCACCGCCTTTGCAGCCTTGAGCGTTTTGCGTTCCGCCCTGACCGACATCAACCGCTTTACCGAACAGATCAACAAAACCCAACGCCCCCAAGGCTACCGCCTGCTGGGTATTTTTGAAGAAGGCAAACACAACGCCGTCGCCGTCTGCGGCTTCCGCGAAGCCTGCAACCTCGCCAGCGGCCGACATATCCATATCGACGACATCGTTACCCTGCCGCAAAGCCGCCGCAAAGGCTACGCTTCGCGCCTGCTGGAAGAAGTCCGCAAAATCGGCGCGGAAACAGGGGTAACCAAAATCCACCTCAACGTCCACGTCAACCACGACCGTGCCGACGCGCACCGCCTGTATTTCAAAAACGGTTTTGAAATCTGCGCCTACCACTTCCGTTGCGACCCCAAATGAAAACACTCCTCCTCATCTGCACCCTGTCGGCACTCGCCGCCTGCGCCACCCCATCCGGACAAGGCGGCACTCAGGTTTACGGCGAAATCAAAGCCGGTATCGAAACCCGGCACGCCCACTGAAAAATGCCGTCTGAAGCCCTTTCAGACGGCATTTTAAAATACGCGCCCTATCCGTCCGCCTTGCCCGCGCCCCCTGCCTTTGCCGCCCTGCCCGATGCCGTCTGAAGCCTGAACCGCCCCACCAGCCCGATGACGCACGACACCGCCGGAAAGGGCATACACAAAGCCGTCAGCACATAACGCGCATTCCCCGTATTGACCACGTCCGCGCCCTTCAGCAGCAGCGGCAGCGCGTTCGCCCACTCCCACAGCGAAGGCGCGCTGAACGCCAATACCGCCACCAGCCCCAACATCCGGAACACCCCGATTTCCAAGACCTGCCGCCGCCGCACCGAACGGTTGAGCAGAAACACAACCGCCAACCCGAAACAGACCACCGCCGCCATCCCCCCGTTGGCGACAATCTGCAAACTGTTGAACGCAATATCGGGCGTAACCGCCAGCACGCCTTCCGAATCCGGCACGGCACGCTGCAAATCCAAACCCTGCAACACGTTCAACACAAAACCGTAGATCAAATCAAAAAACACCACGCCTATCGGCAAAGCACTCAAAACCCGCCACATCTTCCTGTCCGACCAACCGTTCAAAACTTTCATTTTACCCGACCGCGCAAGCCGCCGAACAAAAAATAAATTTAGCCTAAGTCATAAAACCGTGTAATTTTGCACCAAAAAAGGCGGTTTGCAGGTAAAATATCAAACCATTAATTTAAATCATATTTTTACAGAATATTCCACCGCGTTCATCAAATGGACATCAAACCGGTTCCAAATTTCTGTAATTTTGCAACAAAATACCGCAGAACACCCGATTGAGACCGAAAGGACTTTCATATGAACCAGACAAGCCGCGATCTGACCCGCATCAGCCACAACACCAAAATCGTCGCCACCCTTGGGCCGGGCAGCAACAACGTCGAACTGTTGGAAGACATGATCCGCGTCGGCGGTCTGAACGTCGTCCGCTTCAACTTCAGCCACGGCACGCCCGAATTCCATCAGGAAAACGCCCGCATCGTGCGCGAGGCGGCAAAACGCGCCGGACAGGAAATCGCCATCATTGCCGACCTGCAAGGGCCGAAAATCCGCGTGGGCAAAATCGCCGGCGGCGGCATCGAATTGAACAAAGGCGAAACACTGGTACTGGATGCCGCGCTCGAAGGCGAAGGCACGCGCGAGGCGGTCGGTTTGGACTACCGCGACCTGCCCGACGACGTTGCCGCAGGCGATGTCTTGTGGCTGGACGACGGCCTGCTGACCCTGACCGTGGAATCCGTCGAAGGCAGCAGGATTCTCACAAGGGTGGAAAACAGCCACGTCCTGAAAAGCAACAAGGGCATCAACAAACGCGGCGGCGGTTTGTCCGCAGGCGCGTTGACCGAAAAAGACTTCCGCGACCTGAAAACCGCGATTGCCATCGGTTGCGACTACCTCGCCATCAGCTTTGTGAAATCCGCCGAAGATTTGCACATCGCGCGCGCCAAAGTCGAAGAGGAAATGAAGGGCAGCACGGCCGTGCGCCCCGGTTTGGTTTCCAAAATCGAACGCGTGGAAGCGATTGAAAACTTGGACGAAATCATCCTCGCCGGCGACGGCATTATGGTTGCGCGCGGCGACTTGGCGGTCGAAGTCGGACACGCCGCCGTCCCCGCCCTGCAAAAACGGATGATCCGCCGCGCCCGCGAGTTGCGCCGCTTCAGCATTACGGCGACGCAAATGATGGAATCGATGATTACCAACCCCGTGCCGACCCGCGCGGAAGTCAGCGATGTGGCAAACGCGGTATTGGACGGTACCGATGCGGTGATGTGTTCCGCCGAAACCGCCGTCGGCGCGTATCCGTTTGAAACCGTCAGCCAAATGGCAATTATCTGCGCGGCTGCGGAAAAAGAGCAGGATTCGCTCAACGGCGTTGCCGAACAGGCGGAGTATCCCGAAGCGGTCAGCACCAACCTGGCGGTTGCCGGCGGCGCGGTCAGCGTGGCGCGCGCGGTTCACGCCAAAGCCATCGTCGCCCTGACCGAAAGCGGTTCGACCGCCTTTGAAATCAGCCGCCACAACATCACCCTGCCGATTTTCGCGCTGACCCCGAGCGTTTCCGCCCAACGCCGTATGGCGATGTACCGGGGCGTGCGCCCGCTGATTTTGGCAACCAGTACCGACCACGACACGGCGTTGAACGAAGTCGAAACCATGCTGGTGGAACACAACATCCTGCATTCCGGCGACCAGTACATCATCACCAGCGGCTCGCAAATGCGCGAATCCGGTTCGACCAATACGCTGGAAGTGCTGCGCGTCAAATAATCCGCCCTGAGTGGGAAATGCCGTCTGAAGCCGATGCCCGGGGCTTCAGACGGCATTTTTTGCGGCGGCGCGGCGGTTCGGGCAAACTCTGAAAAAATTGTGCAAATTCGGCAACGTGGTATAGAATTGAGTGTCTATACTAAAGAGAAACAAGGCATTTAACTGCCTTTTTTATTTGTCTGCCCTTTTACGGAAACTGAAATGACCCCTTCCACACTGAAAAAAACCGTCCTGCTGCTCGGCACTGCCTTTGCCGCCGCATCCGTCCACGCATCCGGCTACCACTTCGGCACACAGTCGGTCAATGCGCAAAGCACGGCGAATGCCGCCGCCGCAGAAGCCGCCGACGCATCGACCATCTTCTACAACCCTGCCGGCCTGACCAAACTCGACAGCAGCCAGATTTCCGTCAACGCCAACATCGTGCTGCCCAGCATCCGTTATGAAGCGGATTCCGCCACCGACTTTACCGGGCTTCCCGTCCAAGGTTCGAAAAGCGGCAAAATCACCAAAACCACGGTTGCGCCCCACATCTACGGCGCATACAAAGTCAACGACAATCTGACCGTGGGCTTGGGCGTATACGTCCCCTTCGGCTCTGCCACCGAATACGAAAAAGATTCCGTGTTGCGCCACAACATCAACAAACTCGGTCTGACCAGCATCGCCGTCGAACCTGTCGCCGCGTGGAAACTCAACGACCGCCATTCCTTCGGCGCAGGCATCATCGCCCAACATACTTCCGCCGAACTGCGTAAATATGCCGACTGGGGGATTAAAAATAAAGCGCAAATGCTGCCGTCCAATCCCGCCGGTGCCGCCGCCATTCAGGCCGACGGACACGCCGATGTCAAAGGCAGCGATTGGGGCTTCGGCTACCAACTGGCGTGGATGTGGGACATCAACGACCGCGCGCGCGTGGGCGTGAACTACCGTTCCAAAGTTTCACACACACTCAAAGGCGATGCCGAATGGGCGGCAGACGGCGCGGCGGCGAAAGCAATGTGGGGAACTCCACTTGCGAACCTCGGCTACACGGCGAATGAAAAAGCCCGTGTCAAAATCGTAACGCCTGAGTCTTTGTCCGTACACGGCATGTACAAAGTGTCCGACAAAGCCGACCTGTTCGGCGACGTAACTTGGACGCGCCACAGCCGCTTCAATAAGGCGGAACTGGTTTTTGAAAAAGAAAAAACCATCGGTATGAACAAAAAATCCGACCGCACCACCATCACGCCCAACTGGCGCAACACCTACAAAGTCGGATTCGGCGGTTCTTATCAAATCAGAGAACCGCTGCAACTGCGCGCCGGCATCGCTTTTGACAAATCGCCTGTCCGCAACGCCGACTACCGCATGAACAGCCTGCCCGACGGCAACCGCATCTGGTTCTCCGCCGGTATGAAATACAATATCGGTAAAAACCACGTCGTCGATGCCGCCTACACCCACATCCACATCAACGACACCACCTACCGCACGGCGAAGGCAAGCGGCAACGATGTGGACAGCAAAGGCGCGTCTTCCGCACGTTTCAAAAACCACGCCGACATCATCGGCCTGCAATACACCTACAAATTCAAATAAACGTTCCACCGTTTGAATGTAGAAATGCCGTCTGAAACAGATTTCCGTTTCAGACGGCATTTTTATCCGGCAGCCGATACGCCTATCTCGGTATTCGGGAGAATATATACAGAACCTCCTTCATATCAAAATGGTAGGGACGCTCGGGCAACAGGACGGCAGCAGGCAGCTTGGTGATGCCGTTCAAACCGCGCGGGAACAGCGCGATCCGCTCTTTGCCCTTTTCCGCATAATCTGCTTTGCGGTTGTGGACGGAAACGGCTTCGCGATGGCGGTAAAGCAGCGTGTTCATTTCGATATAGGCTTCGTTGTGGATGGCTGCCGACTGTTTCTGCAACACATCCAACCGCCTGTTGAGCTTGTCGTTGGTTTTCATCAGCCTGTTGAAGAACGACGGTTGCTCCTGCAGTTTGGCGGTACAGGCTTCGATACTTTCCGATACCGGCCCGAACTGTTCGAGGTATTTTTCCAGACAGTTTTCCAAGTCGGTCAGGCAGCCGGCCATCTTGCGGGAAAATTCTTCTTCCGGCTTTCCCTGCCGAATGGACAATATCTCGCGGCGGCGGTCTTCCATTGCGGAAATATAGGCGTTCATGCGGTCGGACATATTTTCCGCATCCCTGCTCATCCACAGCGCGGGCAGCAGGCGGAAGTTTTCAAACGAATTGAAGATGCCGCCGAAAGACTGGCGGAAGGCGATATAAATATATTTCAAATCTTCCTCGCCCTTCGCCATACGCGTCAGGCAATAGTAGAACGGATCGAGGACGGTGTCGCCCAACAGCCGCTCGAATTGGTCCAATCTGGCGGCAATCGCCTGCGTGCGTTCGACTTGCGCGGGGAACGGCGAAAACAGCAGCGGCAGGGCTTTTTTGTCGTAGTTTTCCTCTATCCTGTCCATCATATCGATGATTTCCCAGCTCACGCCGGATTGCAGCGAAAGAATCTGTTTCAAACCGTTGGCAAAACGCAGGGCATCATTCTGAGTGATGTTGCGGACGGGGATATGGATGGCGGTGTAATAGCGGTTGTAGCTGGTATAAAGTTTGTCTTCCGACAGGAAGCGGCGCAGGGAAAACGGAATATCGTCGGTGTAATAAGGCGCGATGGCAAACAAGTATTTCGACGTTCGGATAACTTCCAACTGGCGGGCGCGCTGTTCGGCAAACAATACTTTGTCAAACACCGGTTCGGGCATCTGCTTCACTTCGCGCGGGCGCATCATCGGAAAACTGTTGCCGAGCAGGTGCGATTTTAGGAACACTTCGCAGATATAGGTGCAGATGATGTCCGAATCGAGATTGCGGGTATTTTCGGGGATTTCCCATTTGGTTTTGTTTTTCAATACCGCAGCGGCGGCGTAAATAAATTCGGTTTTCAGAATCTGTTTGAAATTTTCCCGTGCGCGCTTGCCCCCGGTATCGACGTTTTTGATAACGGACAGCACGCTTTCGAGAATGTCGGCAATATAAACCGGCGATTCGCATTGCGCCAATACATCCAGGCGTTCCGCGATATGCCCCGCCAGCCGTTTGAGGTCGGGGATGGGAATGTCTGCCGCCAGCGATGCGAACGAAATGCGTTTTTTGGGAAGGCAAGTGAAAGAACCGTCGGCTTCGTTATAGCCTATGCCTTTTCGGGAAAGGATTTGCGTACAGGCGGCCTGCCCGGCTTCGGGAGAAAGTGTTTTGAAGATTTCTGTCAGATTTTCCTGCCAATGGCAGTCGAGTTCGGGAAGGATTTGATTGAGTCTGAAACGGACGGCGTAAGGGATAGGGTCTTGCTCGAAATATTCATTTTGCGGGGGGGGGGGGGGGG
>NZ_CAUJAJ010000017.1 GCF_962747995.1 Neisseria viridiae
ATCCCGCGATTATTCCAACCCTTCGTCATTCTCGCAATTCTCCGTTATTCCCGCAACCCTTCGTCATTCCCGTGAAAACGGGAATCTAGAACTTCTGAATTTTCAGACGACTTTTGAATATTACCGCTGTCCCAATGGTCTGGATTCCCGCCTGCGCGGGAATGACGATTTGGAAATTACCCGAAACCCAAAAACAACTGAAACCGAACACACTAGATTCCCGCTTTCGCGGGAATGACGGAATTTTAGGTTTCTGTTTTTATGGGAATGACGGCGGAGGGGAGCGATGCCGTCTGAAGCCCGACAAGGCATTTGATGCCGTCTGAAACCCCGTCATTCCCCCCTGCTGTCCGCAACCCTTCGTCATTCCCGTGAAAGCGGGAATCTAGAACCTCAAACTTTCAGATAATTTTTGAATATTGCCGCCGCCCAATGGTCTGGATTCCCACTTTCGTGGGAATGACGATTTGGAAATTACCCGAAACCCAAAAACAACTGAAACCGAACACACTGGATTCCCGCTTTCGTGGGAATGACGGAATTTTAGGTTTCTGTTTTTGTGGGAATGACGAATAAAGCGTGCCGGTTTATACTCGCCGCAACACGCGGTTCAGACGGCATCGCCCTCTTTTTTCATTATCAGTGGGTGTAGCAACTGTATTTTTCACCCCGTCGGGCAAAAATACAGTTGCTACGATGCACCTTGCCGCCCTGCCCTGTGCCTTGTCCTGCAATACGACATATAATGCACCACAAACCCCGCACTGCGGTTTTCAGACGGCATCGCCGTGCTTTTTTACAGGCAGTAGCCCTTTTGGTCGGACGCAATAGATAAGGAGGAACATATGAAAGGCTCTTTTGTGCAGACGCTTACCATCGCCGGTTCGGATTCAGGCGGCGGTGCGGGCATTCAGGCGGATTTGAAAACGTTTCAGATGCGCGGCGTGTTCGGAACGTGCGTTATCACCGCCGTTACCGCGCAAAATACCTTGGGCGTGTCGGCGGTTCATCTCGTCCCGACCGAAACCATCACTGCACAAATCCAAGCAATTAGGGAAGACTTCGACATCCGCGCCTACAAAATCGGTATGCTCGGCACGGCGGAAATCATCGAATGCGTTGCCGACAAGCTGAAACACTGCAGCTTCGGCAGGCGCGTGCTTGATCCTGTAATGATTGCCAAAGGCGGAGCACCGCTGTTGCAGGATTCCGCCGTTTCGGCACTGACGCGGCTGCTGCTTCCCGGTACGGATGTATTGACCCCCAACCTGCCCGAAGCGGAAGCCCTGACCGGCGTGCATATCGAAAGCCGTAAAGATGCGGAACGTGCGGCAAAAATCCTGCTTGATTACGGTGTCAAAAATGTCGTTATCAAAGGCGGACATTTGAACGGCAGCGCAAGCGGACGCTGCACGGATTGGCTGTTTACGCAAAATGAAACGCTGGAATTGGACAGCCCGCGCTTTCTGACCGCCCACACGCACGGCACAGGCTGCACGTTTTCCGCCTGCATTACCGCCGAGTTGGCAAAAGGCTCGGACGTTTGCGAAGCCGTACAGACTGCCAAGGCCTACATCACGGCGGCAATCTCAAACCCTTTGGAAATCGGCGCGGGACACGGCCCGGTCAATCATTGGGCGTATCGGGACTAACCGTAAAAATGCCGTCTGAAACAAAATGTTCAGACGGCATTTTTGAGGATTATTCAGGCTTTTTCGCCAGCATGGTTACAAATTTAAACCGTATCGGATTGCCGTTTTCGTCTTTGGCGTGCATAGAACCCAATTCTTCTTTGTATTCGACCAGCTCCCAATCCCGATAATAATCCTTCAGCTCGCCCTCTTTAAATTTGAAGGGGAACGGCATCGGGCAGGGGAAATCCGCCGTATCCATTGCCGATACGATTAAGTTGTACCCGCCCGCCGCCGTATGCGCCTGCATATCGGCAATCACGTCGGGCACGCGCTGCGGCATCAGAAACATCAGCACCACTGTTGCCACAATATAATCAAACTCGCCCTGCAAGGCGGCGGCGTTCAAATCATATTCCAGCGTGCGGACGTTCAAACCCTCCGCCTCTGCCAGCTCCGCCACGTTTGCCAAGGCGGCGGGATTGCAATCGGCAGCGGTTACGTCAAACCCCTTCAAGCCGAGGAACAGCGCGTTGCGCCCCTGTCCGCACCCCATATCCAACGCCCTGCCCGCCGGTACGGTATCCTGTGCCGCCACGACCGCAGAATGCGTGGCACTCATACCGTATTTTTTGTGAAAATAGTCTGCCGCCGTGCAATACAGCGACAAACGGATTTCGGCATCGTCCGTTTTCGGTTTGACAGAAAACACCTGCTGCGGCGCAAACACGCAATCGCCGCTTTCCGCCGACCAAACCTCTACCGCCCCGTCCTGCGTGCGGACTTCGACATCGCCCTGCAACACATTCAGGCAGACCCATTCCCCTTCCTCGGACGAATAACCCGACAACAAAACTTCCGGCAGGTTTTCCACCTTCCATACGGGCATTTGTCCGAAACAAAACAACTCGCCACTTTGACCCACTATCCGCTCCTTCATATTCAAAAATAAAGTTGCACATTATATGCCTATTTCAATCCGCCGCAATCTTTCAGACGGCACGGCGCGCAAACCGCTTATAATCACGCCGGACACCACACAAAGGCACAATATGGACACACCCGTTTACCTTTACACCGACGGCGCGTGCAAAGGCAATCCCGGCGCGGGCGGCTGGGGCGTATTAATGCGCTACGGCAGCCACGAAAAAGAACTTTTCGGCGGCGAAGCGCAAACCACCAACAACCGCATGGAGCTGACCGCCGTTATCGAAGGGCTGAAATCGCTCAAACGCCGCTGCACCGTCATCATCTGCACCGACTCACAATACGTTAAAAACGGCATGGAAAACTGGATACACGGTTGGAAACGCAACGGCTGGAAAACCGCCGCCAAACAGCCCGTCAAAAACGATGATTTGTGGAAAGAACTCGATACACTGGTCGGACAGCATCAAGTCAGCTGGACTTGGGTGAAAGGACACGCGGGACACGCGGAAAACGAACGCGCCGACGATTTGGCAAACCGTGGCGCGGCGCAGTTTTCCTGATTACCGCGTCGGCAAAAATGCCGTCTGAAACCGCTAATGGGATTCAGACGGCATCGTCCTCCAGCGTCATTCCCGCGCAGGCGGGGATCCAGAACGTCGGGCAACGACAATATTCAAAAGCCGTCTGAAAATTTAAAAGTTCTAGATTCCCGTTTTCACGGGAATGACGAAAAGTTGCAGGAATGACGGAGCTTCAGACAGCATCCGCCCACCCCGTCATTCCCGTGAAAGCGGGAATCTAGAACATAAAATCTAAAGAAACCGTTTTACCCGATAAGTTTCTGTGCCGACAGACCTAGATTCCCGCCTGCGCGGGAATGACAGGATTTTAGGTTTCTGATTTTGGTTTTCTGTTTTTGAGGGAATGACGGGAATTTAGTAACCGTGGCAACCGCCTGCGCGACGGCTAAGGGGCTTCGACAACCGTAGCAACTGCCTGTGTGGGAATGACGGACAATGGGCTTCAGACGGCATCTCTTACCTGCCGCTAAAACAGTTTGCCGCACAACTGTTCAAACGCGTCCGATATGTTTCAACACACAGGACGACACATAAAGCACCGCCCTATGTGTCGTCCTGATTTAAATTTAATCCACTATAAAGTCTGATCCTGCCGCCCTAAAGGGCGGGGTTTCAACCGAAAAGGAAACACGATGAAGTGGTACAATTAGCGGCAATGCGGACAGACAAATTAAACTATAGTGGATTAAATTTAAACCAGTACGGCGTTGCCTCGCCTTGCCGTACTATTTGTACTGTCTGCGGCTTCGCCGCCTTGTCCTGATTTTTGTTAATCCACTATATCAGAAATTGCCCTACCGTTTTTTAAACACTTTCAGGAATAAGGAAAAATGACCGCCCAACCCTGCCCCATCTGCACGGCGCAAAATGAAGACGTTTTGCTGCAAACCACCAAGCTGCGCGTCATCGCCGTCCATAACGACAGCGGTTCGCCTGCATTCTGCCGCGTCATTTGGCGTAAGCATATTGCCGAAATGACCGACCTTTCGGCTGCCGAACGCGGCGAATTGATGGAAATGGTGTACAAAGTCGAAGCCGCTATGCGCCAAGTGTTCCGGCCGGCAAAAATCAACCTCGCCAGCTTGGGCAATGTCGTGCCGCACCTGCATTGGCATATTATCGCCCGCTTTGAAAACGATGCGTCTTTCCCCGCGCCGATTTGGGCAAACCCCGTCCGGAAACACGGTATGACCCTGCCGCAAAATTGGACGGAACAGCTTAAAAAGCTGCTTTAAGCCCGCCGATGCCGTCTGAAACCGTATGAAAGGGAAATTATGACCGAACCAACCTCCCGCCGCCGTTTCCTGAAAACCTGCACCGCCGCCGCAGGCGCGGGACTGCTTCAGGCTTGCGGTACTGCGCCTGCTTCAAACAATGCCCCATCCGCACCCTCTCACCCTGTTGCGAAAGCCCGAACCGTGTACCCCGGACCACCACGCCATTCTAACTCTGCCGACAATCTTCTGCGTATTGTCGCCTCCTCAGGCTTTGCCGAAGACATCAACCGCGTCAATACTGCATTGACCCGCCTTTACAATGCCGGTTTTACCGTAACCAACCAACAGGCGGGCAGCCGCCGTTTTCAGCGGTTTGCAGGCACGGATGCGCAACGCGCGGCAGATTTCCAAGAGGTCGCCTCCGGCCGTGTCGCCACGCCGAAAGTTCTGATGGGTTTACGCGGCGGTTATGGTGCGGCACGCATTCTGCCGCATATCGATTTTGCTTCGCTCGGCGCAAGGATGCGCGAACGCGGTACGCTGTTTTTCGGCTTCAGCGACGTTTGCGCCGTCCAGCTGGCACTCTTGGCAAAAGGCAATATGATGAGTTTTGCCGGCCCGATGGCTTATAGCGATTTTGGCAAACCCGCCCCCGGTGTATTTACAATGGATGCCTTTATCAGAGGTGCAACCCAAAACCGCCTGACCGTTGATGTTCCTTATATCCAACGCGCCGATGTCGAAACCGAAGGCACGTTGTGGGGCGGCAACTTAAGCGTCCTCGCCTCGCTCGCCGGTACGCCTTATATGCCCGACATCGACGGCGGCATTTTGTTCCTCGAAGATGTCGGCGAACAGCCCTACCGCATCGAACGTATGCTCAATACGCTGTATCTTTCGGGTATTTTGGGCAAACAACGCGCCATTATTTTCGGCGATTTCCGTATGGGCAATATCCGCGATGTATACGATTCGTCTTATGATTTTTCCGCCGTTGCCAAGCATATTTCGCGTACGGCAAAAATTCCTGTGCTGACAGGTTTCCCATTCGGACATATTGCCGACAAAATCACTTTCCCCTTGGGCGCGCACGCCCGAATCCGTATGAACGGAAACGGCGGTTATTCGGTCGCGTTTGAAGGCTATCCGACACTGGATGCGTCCGCCCTGTCTTTGGATACCCTGCTCCCGCCGCCGGATTTGCCTATCTTCCCCGAAAGCGGTGTTGCCGATATTTCGGAATAAACCCGCAAACGGACAAATGCCGTCTGAAGCCTTCAGACGGCATTTTCCTGTAAAAAAACCGCACCTGATGGCAGGTGCGGTTTCCATTTTCAGGCTAAAACTTATTTGTCGCGGCTGAATACAATTTTAGTAGCTTGAATAGCAACGCATACTGCACCGCCGATAAAGATCAAGTCAGCTGCCGTACGTACCCAACGCAAGGTATCGAGGATTTCCATTTGCAGGAATTCTTCGCTGCGGGCATACCACAGGCCGTGCGTGATGGAGGCGTATGCCTGAATCGCACCGACAGGCAGCAGGCTGATGGCAATCATACCGACCAAGCCGCCGTTGAGCAGCCAGAAGCCCCAAGTCATCAGTTTGTCGTCAAACTGCGCGTTCGGTTTCAAATAACGGGCAACCAGCAATACGAAGCCCAATGCCAAGAAACCGTACACACCGAACAAGGCGGCGTGCGCGTGAACGGCAGAAGTGTTCAAACCTTGGATATAGAACAGGGAAATCGGCGGATTGATCAGGAAGCCGAATACGCCGGCACCGATCATATTCCAAAAGGCGACTGCCACGAAGCACATCAGCGGCCAACGCAGGCGTTTCGCCCAGTCGGACAGGTGTTGGTAAGACCAGTGTTCGTATGCTTCACGGCCCAGCAACACCAGCGGCACGACTTCCAAAGCGGAGAAGCAGGCACCGATTGCCATAGAGGCGGAGGTAGAGCCGGAGAAGTACAGGTGGTGCAGCGTACCAGGAACGCCGCCCAACATAAAGATGGCGGCAGCGGCCAAAGTGGAGGCAGTGGCGGTACTGCGGCGGACAAAGCCCATATTGTAGAAGACAAAGGCAAAGGCGGCAGTGGCAAATACTTCAAAGAAGCCTTCCACCCACAGGTGAACCACCCACCAACGCCAGTATTCCATAACGGCAATCGGGGATTTTTCACCGTAGAACAGGCCCGGTGCGTAGAATACGCCCACACCGACCATAGAAGCGACAAAGATTGCCAGCAGGTTTTTGTCCACACCTTTTTCTTTGAAGGCGGAAACCGTGCAGCGCAACATCAGGAACAGCCACAACAGCAGTCCGACCATCAAAAGGAGTTGCCAGAAACGGCCCAAATCGAGGTATTCGTAACCTTGGTGTCCGAACCAGAAGTTAAATTCGGGGGGAAGGATGTGCGTCAACGCGAAGAAGTTGCCCGCGTAAGAACCGCCGACCACGATGAAGAGGGCGATATAGAGGAAGTTCACGCCTGCACGTTGGAACTTGGGATCTTTGCCGCCGTTGACAATCGGCGCGAGGAACAAACCTGCCGTCAAAAAGCCGGTTGCAATCCAGAAGATGGCGGATTGGATGTGCCAAGTACGGGTCAGGGCATAGGGAAACCAGTCGGACATTTCAAAGCCCAACGCCTCGTCAATGCCGTAGAAACCCTGACCTTCAACGGTGTAGTGCGCAGTCAGACCGCCCAGCAATACTTGTACCACAAACAGGGCAACCGTCAGGAAGACGTATTTGCCCAATGCTTTTTGCGAAGGAGTCAGTTGGATTTTGGAAATCGGGTCTTCAGACGGCACTTCCACTTCCTCGTGTTTGGTCAGGAAGGAATAACCCCACATCAACAAACCGATGCCCATCAAGAGCAGTACAACACTGGTAAACGACCACATGTAGTTTTCAGTAGTCGGTACATTGTTAATCAAAGGCTCGTGCGGCCAGTTGTTGGTGTAGGTAAAGACCTCGCCGGGACGGTTGGTCGAAGCAGACCAAGAAGTCCAGAAGAAGAAGTCGAACAGTTTTTCACGCGCTTCCTGACTTGGCAATGTGTTGTTTTTCATTGCAAAGTGTTCGCGGGTGGTTTGCAGCGCGGGATCGTCGCCGTAAACACCGTGGTAATAAGGCAGGATGCTTTCGATGGCTTTCGCGCGCGTATCACTGATGACTACGGAACCGTCTTCCTTCACACGGCTTTGGTTGCGGTATTCGTCAGCCAGTCGGGTTTTCAGAACGGCTTGTTCTTCAGGGGAAACTTCATCGAATTTTTTGCCGTAAGTCTGTTGCGCGGTCAAATCCAACCAAGCGGACAACTCACGATGTAGCCAGTCGGCCGTCCAGTCCGGAGCCTGATATGCGCCGTGACCCAGAATCGAACCGACTTCCATACCGCCGGTACTCTGCCACGCAGACTGACCTGCCAAAATATCGTCTTTCGTCATCAGCACTTTGCCTGATGCGGAAACGACCTGTTCGGGGTAAGGCGGGGCTTTCTTATAAACCTCGCTGCCCATATAGCCAAGAATGGTAAAGCATACCGCCAGAACGGCAAACAGCAAGTACCACAGCTTCTTGTACTGTCCCATTTTGAGAGCTCCTTTTAATAAAGCAGTTGTTTAAAATTCACAGAATATGAATGTTAAAGATTGTAGCACGGTTTACCGCGCAAATAAACATTTGTTCAAACAAACTCACATATAAAACAAATACATATATGATAATAACTATCATTATTCTTTACTCGGGAATTGCCCTGCCTTTGCCTGCTCTGCCGAAACCCTGGCAAATCAGCCTATTCATTGTAATTTTTGGTAGTTATAAAGTATTAGAAGTATCATTTTAAGTTCATATTTTATGAATTATTTGACTTAAATCAAAATGCCCGCAATGGGGCAACCGCATAATCACACCAAGTTCTTAACCAATCCTTTCAGGACAATTTACTTTTCTTACAAAAGGAAAACATCATGAAACGCCAAGCCTTAGCTGCAATTATCGCTTCTATGTTTGCTTTAGCCGCCTGCGGTGGCGAACAAGCTGCTCAAGCCCCTGCCGAAACCCCTGCCGCTTCCGCAGAAGCTGCAAGTTCCGCCGCACAAGCTGCCGCCGAAACGCCTGCAGGCGAACTGCCCGTCATCGATGCGGTTACTACCCACGCTCCCGAAGTACCTCCCGCAATCGACCGCGACTACCCTGCCAAAGTCCGCGTGAAAATGGAAACCGTCGAAAAAACCATGAAAATGGACGACGGGGTGGAATACCGCTACTGGACATTTGACGGCGACGTTCCGGGCCGCATGATCCGCGTACGCGAAGGCGATACGGTTGAAGTGGAATTTTCCAACAATCCTTCTTCTACCGTTCCGCACAACGTCGACTTCCACGCCGCAACCGGTCAAGGCGGCGGTGCAGCCGCGACCTTTACCGCCCCGGGCCGCACTTCCACATTCAGCTTCAAAGCCCTGCAACCGGGTCTGTATATCTACCACTGCGCCGTCGCGCCGGTCGGTATGCACATCGCCAACGGTATGTACGGCCTGATTTTGGTCGAGCCTAAAGAAGGCCTGCCGAAAGTGGATAAAGAGTTCTACATCGTCCAAGGCGACTTCTACACCAAAGGCAAAAAAGGCGCGCAAGGCCTGCAACCGTTCGATATGGACAAAGCCGTTGCCGAACAGCCTGAATACGTCGTATTCAACGGTCATGTAGGTTCTATCGCCGGCGATAACGCGCTGAAAGCCAAAGCAGGTGAAACCGTGCGTATGTACGTCGGTAACGGCGGTCCGAACTTGGTGTCTTCCTTCCACGTCATCGGCGAAATCTTCGACAAAGTTTATGTTGAAGGCGGCAAGCTGATTAACGAAAATGTACAAAGCACCATCGTTCCTGCCGGCGGTTCCGCCATTGTCGAATTCAAAGTCGACATCCCGGGCAGCTACACTTTGGTCGACCACTCCATCTTCCGCGCATTCAACAAAGGCGCGTTGGGTCAATTGAAAGTAGAGGGTGCGGAAAACCCTGAAATTATGACTCAAAAATTGAGTGATACCGCTTACGCCGGTAGCGGCGCGGCTTCTGCCCCTGCTGCTTCCGCACCGGCTGCTTCTGCCCCGGCAGCCTCTGCATCCGAAAAAAGCGTTTATTAAACCGGATACCCGTCATTAGCGGGACAAACCACTGCCGCCGTACTTCATTACGCACGGCAGTGGTTTTTTAACAACCAATCTTTCCTTCCGGAAGATTGATTCTTCAGACGGCATTCGCAGCTTTTCGTTTAAAATGCCGTCTGAAAAATCAATTTTAACCGCCTGTCAGGAGGCATAATATGAAGTTTGCCCGGTTACTCTTTCTCTGTGCGGCACTCGCCGGCACTCAAGCGGCGTCTGCCGAAATGGTTCAAATCGAAGGCGGCAGCTACCGCCCGCTTTATCTGAAAAAAGATACCGGCCTGATTAAAGTCAAACCGTTCAAACTGGATAAATATCCCGTTACCAACGCCGAGTTTGCCGAATTCGTCAACAGCCACCCCAAATGGCAAAAAGGCAGGGTCAGTTCCAAACAGGCAGAACCCGCTTATCTGAAGCATTGGATGAAAAACGGCAGCCGCAGCTATGCACCAAAGGCAAGCGAACTGAAACAGCCCGTTACCAATGTTTCCTGGTTTGCCGCCAACGCCTATTGCGCCGCACAAGGCAAACGCCTGCCGACCATCGACGAATGGGAATTTGCCGGACTTGCCTCCGCCACGCAGAAAAACGGTTCAAACGAACCCGGCTACAACCGCACTATTCTCGATTGGTATGCGGATGGCGGCCGGAAAGGCCTGCACGATGTCGGCAAAGGCCGCCCGAACTACTGGGGCGTTTACGATATGCACGGGCTGATTTGGGAATGGACGGAAGATTTCAACAGCAGCCTGCTTTCTTCCGGCAATGCCAACGCGCAAATGTTTTGCAGCGGCGCGTCTATCGGGTCGAGCGACTCGTCCAACTATGCCGCTTTCCTCCGCTACGGCATCCGCACCAGCCTGCAATCCAAATATGTCTTGCACAACTTGGGCTTCCGTTGCGCAAGCCGATAACCCCTTCAATTACCAAAGCAGCTTTGGCGGTACTGAAAAGTACCGCCGTTTTTTGCCCGAAAATTCTAGTTTTGTTTCATCATCTTGCAATTTCAAGCAATATTTTGTAGGAAAAAACAAAATTATCTTGCGGTGAATCAAACCACCTTTGCGGCAAACCCGTCAAAATACTGACAACGTTTTATTTTTCCAACGAAATTTATAAAACCCATTCGGAGTATTACTACATTCCCGATCAGCGACGGCCTTCAAAGTCGTCAAACTTTCCGACTATTTATCCAAACCAAGGAAATCCAATGAAAATTACCGGCTTCGGCGAGATACTGTGGGATACTTTCCCTGATGGAAAAATTTTGGGCGGCGCACCTTTAAACGTGCTGTACAGATTACAATCGCTCGGTATGGATACCGCCATTATCAGCAGTAGGGGAAATGATGGCGACGGAGAAGAACTTGTCCGACAAATACAACAAAAGAACATCGTTTCCGACTTTGTCCAGATTCATCCGGATTATCCCACCAGTCAGGTTAAAGTGTTGCTGAATGCCCACGGCAGCGCATCCTACGAAATTGTCTATCCCTGTGCATGGGACGGCATCCGGACAGAAGAAGCAGCACTGCACCGTGTTGCCCAATCCGATGCTTTTATTTTCGGCAGCCTGGCCATGCGCGACGAAACCTCCCGAAAAACTTTAAACAGCCTGCTGCAACAGGCAAAATTCAAAATCTTCGATGTCAACCTGCGCAAACCGCATTACGACGCTTCCCTGATTTTAGAAACCATGAAACAGGCTGATGTCGTCAAACTCAACGATGACGAACTCTACGAACTGTCAAAGATTTACGGATCGCCCTATCACAGTTTGGAGCAAAACATCGTTTATCTGGCAAAACTGACCGATACAGACACTCTTTGCGTAACCTTGGGCAGCCACGGCGCAGTCCTGTACAAAAACGGGGAATTTTTCCGACACGGCGGATTTAAAATCAAAGTTGCCGATACCGTCGGTTCGGGCGACAGTTTCCTTGGCGGTCTGATTTATCAGCTGCTCAACCGCGCGGAACCCCAATATGCCCTCGCCTTTTCCTGCGCGCTTGGTGCGCTGGTCGCCTCCGAACATGGCGCGACACCCGACATTTCCCCCGAACGCATCGGGCGTTTCATGAATCCGGTTTAAAACGCATGGAAAAATGCCGTCTGAAAGCCTTTCAGACGGCATTTTGCTTGAGATTCCGTTTACCAATGGCTGACAAACGCTTCCAAATCGGTATTCTTGGGCTTATGCGCTTCCTCTGTCGGCGTGCCGATCATCATCAGCCCGATGATTTTATCCTTATCCGCACAACCGAAAGCCTCCCGCAACAGGGGGCTGTTGACCCACATCCCCGTTATCCAGACATTGTCGAAACCTTGCGCCGTTGCCGCCAGTTGCAGCGCATACGCCGCACAACCCGCCGTCAGCATCTGTTCCCATTCTGGTTTCGGCTTAGGCACATCGCGGTTGGGCGCAAACGTAACACCAATAACCATCGGCGCCATATTGCCCACTTTTTCCGCCTTCTGCAACGCCTCCGCGCCGAAATTCAACGCGTCAACCGTCTGCGCCAAAATACTGCGGAAACGCTGCAAAGCAGTGTCCCCCTGAATCACGGTAAAACGGAACGGGCGCATATTGCCGTGATCGGGAACTTGGGTTGCCGCCTGCAATATTTGTTCCAACTGCTCCGTATCGGGGGCGGGGGACTTCAGCTTTTTGGAAGATCGGCGGTTCGTCAATAATTTTAAAGCATCCATATCGTTATACTCCGGTCATCGGTCGGGTGTTTCGGACACATATGCCGTCTGAAGGCTTCAGACGGCATATCCGGCATCAGCGCGGACGGCGGCAGGCTGCCAATATATCCATTTCCTTCCGATAGGTTTGGCTGTTTGAAATGTCCATCAGCCCCAATACCGTGCTGAAATAGTGGTCGTGCGAATATTCGTTTTCCTCCGCTTTTTGCTTGAGGCATTGGAAATCTATGCCCCCGTGTTGGCGGAAGGCTTTGGAAAACCACATAACCATCGGGATATGCGTCTGTCCGGAAGGCGCGATGGCGTAAGGCGCGGCGTGCAGGTACATCCCGTTTTCGCCCAGACTTTCGCCGTGGTCGGAAACATAATGCACCACGCTTTCCAAATCGTCGCGGTTTTCAAGTTTGCGGATAACCTTGTCGATAAACTGGTCCACATACAAAACCGTATTGTCGTAAGTGTTGACCAACGTGGCGCGGGCGCATTTGTCGATTTCGTTGGTATCGCAGGTCGGCGTGAATTTGCGCTCGGCTTCGGTGTAGCGTTCGTAATACGTCGGCCCGTGGCTGCCGATGGTATGCAGGATTAAAACCGCGTCTTTATCATTTTTGTTGAGGGCCTCGTCGAACTTGGTTAGCAGGATATTGTCGAGGCACTCGCCGTTGCGGCAGTATTCGGGCAGGTTGAGCGAAGTAACGTCGGTATTCGGCACTTTGCCGCACACGCCCTTGCAGCCGGAATCGTTTTCCAACCAGGTAACTTCCACACCGGCGCGCTGCACGATGTCCAGCAGGTTGTCTTGGTGTTCGGCTTTGATTTCGTCATAATCCGTGCGGTCGAAGGTTGAGAACATACACGGCAGGGAGTGCGCGGTCGATGTGCCGCAGCTTCTGACCTGCGGGAAATTGACAATTTCATCGCCGCGCGCGGCAAGCAGCGGCGTAGTTTGGCGGTTGTAACCGTTCAAACCCCAGTTGGCGGCACGCGTGGTCTCACCCACGACCAGCACCACGAAACGGCGCAGGCTACCGGCCGGGCGGTTTTGCACGACCGCCATATCCAACTGCGTATAAGGAATATTGGAACGCTTCCAATCTTTGTATTTCGACACGCCCGCGCCGATGAAATTAGACGGCACAATCAGATGGGTAACCGACTTGTTGTTGCGGAAAAACGAGGCGTAATCCTGATATTGCAACATCGCGATGCCCAACGCGCACAAAAAGGAAACGGCGGCAAGCACAAGGCGCGTCAAAAGCTCCTTATACCAAACGCGGTATTTGACCTTGACGGCGATATACGCCAGCGCGGGCAATACGCCCAAACATACAATCCACAGCACATAACCCGGCGTAATCAGGCGCGCGCTTTCGGCAGCCGTAGTTTGCAAGACATTATTCAACATCGACTTGTTGAAATAGATATTGAAAAATATTTCTTGATAAGACACCGCCGCACTGATAACCAATATTAACGGAATCAACACCTTATGCACGAAAGGCAGGGCAATGACGTGAAAAACGAAATTACTTAAAAAAAACAGCACCACCGGCATCGTATAGAGGAAGATGTCCGCCCCGGTGCCGTTAAAAGGATGAAGCTCGACAACTTTGGCAAAAAAGGCATAATTCAATACCAGCGAAGAATACAGGGAAAGGAAGGCAATCAGTACGGAAGAGCCGAGCTTCGGCCTCAGGTTCGGTTTTATCATTTGGAATGTGTCGGATAAGGGTTGGAAAAGGCATCCGGCATTTGGAATCCGGATTATTGAAAAAGATTCTTAATTATAAGGCAACGGAGCAAAGCAGGGCAAGAAAACGGCGGCTGTGCGGGGGTTTCCGCCCGCCATTCAACCGTCCGGCAGACATAAAAACATCGGAAGCAAGATTCGAACCGGGCGGCAAACGCCCTTGCCGGAAAAGCGGGCAAGGCATTTCATATTGGAAAAACCCGGCCGCGCCGCCGACGGGACAGTCCGGCACAAACAGCATCACGCCCGGATTGAAAAAGACGGATAGCCGCCGGCAGCACAATCTTACCACCTCCAAAACGCCGCCGGAGAACGCCGAAACAACCGATGCCGTCTGAAGCAGCTTCAGACGGCATCGGGACATCAACCGTAACGCCGTTGGAAATCTTTCATAAAGTCCGCCAACGCGTTCACGCCTTTAAGCGGCATCGCATTGTAGATGCTGGCGCGCATCCCGCCGACGGTTTTATAACCCTTGAGCAGGCACAAGCCCTGCAATTCGGCTTCCAGCACAAAACGGCGGTCAAGCTCCTCATCCCCCGTTTGGAACACGACATTCATTTTAGAACGCGCATTCGGACGGATACGGTTGATATAAAAACCGCCACTGCCGTCTATCGTCTCATACAAGGTTTGCGCCTTCAGCCGATTGACCGCTTCAATTTTTTTCACGCCGCCCTGCGCCTGCAGCCAGCGGAACACCAGCCCCGACATATAAATCGCGTAAGTTGACGGCGTGTTGTACATACCGTCGCGGTTCAAATGCGAACGGTAGTTGAACACATCGGGAATATCGTTCGGACAACGCTCGAGCAAATCCTCACGCACAATCACCACCGTAACCCCTGCCGGCCCGATGTTTTTCTGTGCGCCTGCGTAAATCAGTCCGTAGTCGGCAACATCAAACTCACGCGACAGAATCTCGCTGGACATATCGCACACCAGCGGCGGCATGCCGTCTGAAAGGCGCGGCACTTCACGGTATTGCAGCCCGTTGACAGTTTCATTGACGGCAAAATGGACAAACGCCGAATCGGGTGCAACATCCCACGTTTCCACAGGCGGCAGGTCGAGATAGTCGAACTGCTCGCCCCCGTGCGCCGCCAAACGGATTTCCGTATCGGTCAAACGGCTCATCTGTTCATAGGCGATACGGCTCCAGTTGCCCGTTACCACCGCGTCGGCAGTGCGGAAACCGTGTGCCAGATTCATGGTTGCCATATTAAATTGGGTTGTTGCTCCGCCCTGCAGAAACAATATCTTATAGTTGTCAGGCACTTTCAAAAGCTGCCTCAAATCCTGTTCCGCATGATGCAGGATGCTCAAAAACATTTCCGAACGGTGGCTCATCGCCATCACAGGAAAACCCGTACCGTTGTAGTCCAACATTTCCTGCCGCGCCGTTTCCAACACGGCTTCTGGCAATACGGCAGGGCCGGCGGAAAAATTGTAAATCGGATAAAGAGACATGATGCAGCCTTGATTCTGAACAATAACCCGCCCGATTTTAGGCTTGCAGCAGGCTTTGTGCAAGGATGGGAAATACCTGTCCTCCGCCCGACTCCATGCCGACCGAACACGGAAAATAATATCAATATATTGATTTACAAACATAAAAATCATGCCAGCGACAAATAGATACATTTGTTTTGTCAACAATATTCACGATTTCCCATTACAAACCTCCCTTACACCCGCTTTTTTCCGTCCCAAAAACACAAAATAAATCAACACTTTCATTTCTCCGCAAAAGCGGTTATAATCACGCCGATTTTTCAACTTTGACGAAAAATGGCCACGGGGCCATTTTTTTATTATGTACATAGGGAGCAGCATGGATATTCAAACCATCCTCGAAAAAACCCTGCCCGGCCTGGGCTACGAACTGGTCGATTTTGAACTGACCGCGCAAGGAACATTGCGCGTGTTCATCGACAAAGAAGGCGGCATTACCGTCGAAGACTGCGCAACCGTCAGCAACCACTTGAGCCGCGTGTTTATGGTGGAAGACATCGACTATAAAAACCTGGAAATTTCCAGCCCCGGACTCGACCGCCCCTTGAAAAAAGCCGCCGACTTCGTGCGCTTTGCCGGTCAGAATGCCAAAATCAAAACCCGCCTGCCGATAGACGGTCAAAAAAACTTTATCGGCAAAATCGAAGGCTGCGAAAACGATACCGTTACCGTATCCTTCGACGGCAAAATCGTGCAAATCGAATTGGGCAACATCGACAAAGCCCGTCTGCGCCCCGAATTCAAATTCTAAAACACAGCAATAATTGGAGATGTTCAAAATGAGTCGTGAAATGTTACAGCTGGCAGAAGCACTGGCAAGCGAAAAAAACGTTGATGCGGAAGTCGTCTTCCAAGCACTGGAATTCGCCCTGTCTACCGCCGCCAAGAAAAAGGCAGACCGCGAACACATGGACGTGCGCGTCCAAATCAACCGGGATACCGGCGAATACCAAACCTTCCGCCGCTGGCTGATTGTCGCTGATGAAGACTATACCTATCCCGATGTCGAAAAAACCATCGAGGAAATCCAAGAGGAAATTCCCGGTACCGCCATCCAAATCGGCGAATACTACGAAGAGCAGCTGCCCAACGAAGGCTTCGGCCGCCAAGCGGCGCAAACCGCCAAACAAATCATCCTGCAACGCATCCGCGATGCCGAGCGCGAGCAGAATCTGAACGAGTTTCTCGCCGTCAAAGAAGACATCGTGTCCGGCACGGTCAAACGCGTCGAACGCCACGGCATCATCGTCGAAGTCGTTGCCGGCAAACTGGACGCGCTGATTCCGCGTGACCAAATGATTCCGCGCGAAAACTTCCGCAGCGGCGACCGCATCCGCGCCCTCTTCCTGCGCGTCGAAGAAATCGGCAACACCGGTCGCAAACAAGTCATCCTGAGCCGTACTTCCGGCGATTTCCTCGTCAAACTGTACGCCAATGAAGTACCTGAAATTGCAGACGGCATGCTTGAAATCCGCGCTGTCGCCCGCGACCCGGGACAACGTGCCAAAGTCGCCGTCAAAGCCAACGACCAGCGCATCGATCCGCAAGGCACCTGTATCGGCGTTCGCGGTTCGCGTGTCAATGCCGTCAGCAACGAATTGTCCGGTGAGCGCATCGACGTTGTCCTTTGGTCGCCCGAGCCTGCCCAATTCGTTATGGGCGCGCTCTCACCCGCCGAAGTCAGCCGCATCGTCATCGACGAAGACAAACATGCCGTCGATGTCATCGTTGCCGAAGATCAACTTGCGCTTGCCATCGGACGCGGCGGTCAAAACGTCCGACTGGCATCGGAACTGACCGGCTGGCAGCTCAACATTATGACTTCCGCCGAGGCAGACGAACGCAATGCGGCAGAAGATGCCGCCATCCGCCGCCTGTTTATGAATCACTTGAACGTGGACGAAGAAACTGCCGACGTACTGGTTCAGGAAGGTTTCGCAACATTGGAAGAAGTCGCCTATGTTCCTGCAGCCGAACTGCTTGCCATTGAAGGATTTGACGAAGAAATCGTCGATATGCTCCGCAACCGCGCCCGCGATGCCATTCTGACCATGGCGATTGCCGCCGAAGAAAAACTGGGCGAAGTATCCGATGATATGCGCAGCCTGGAAGGTGTGGATGCCGATATGCTGCTCAAACTCGCCGAAGCCGGCATTACCACACGCGACGACTTGGCAGAACTGTCCGTCGATGAGCTGATTGAAATTACCGGTGTCAATGAAGAAACCGCAAAAGCCGTCATCCTGACCGCACGCGAACACTGGTTTACCGAAGACAAATAAAGGGGGTAAAGATGAGTAACACAACCGTAGAACAATTTGCCGCCGAACTGAAACGCCCGGTCGACGACCTGCTGAAACAGTTGAAAGAAGCCGGCGTCAGCAAAACCAGCGGCAGCGATTCCCTGACACTGGACGACAAACAGCTTCTAAACGCCTACCTGACCAAGAAAAACGGCAGCAACAGCAGCACCATCAGCATCCGCCGCACCAAAACCGAAGTCAGCACCGTTGACGGCGTAAAAGTCGAAACACGCAAACGCGGACGCACTGTCAACATTCCTTCTGCCGAAGAGTTGGCAGCACAGGTAAAAGCCGCCCAAACCCAAGCCGCACCTGCCCAGCCGGAGCAGACGGCAGAAGACGCGGCAAAAGCCCGTGCCGAAGCTGCCGCACGCGCAGAAGCCCGTGCCAAGGCAGAAGCGGAAGCGGCAAAACTGAAAGCGGCAAAAGCAGGCAACAAAGCCAAACCTGCCACGCAGAAACCCACTGAAACAAAAGCCGAAACCGCACCCGTTGCGGCGGAAACCAAACCCGCCGAAGAAAGCAAAGCGGAAAAAGCCCAAGCTGACAAAATGCCGTCTGAAAAACCCGCCGAGCCCAAAGAAAAAGCCGCCAAGCCGAAACACGAGCGAAACGGCAAAGGCAAGGATGCCAAAAGAACGGCGAAACCTGCCGCACCTGCCGTGCCGCAACCCGTGGTCAGCGCGGAAGAACAGGCGCAACGCGATGAAGAAGCACGCCGCGCCGCCGCACTTCGCGCCCACCAGGAAGCCCTGTTGAAAGAGAAACAGGAACGCCAGGCACGCCGCGAAGCCATGAAACAACAGGCAGAACAACAGGCAAAAGCCGCACAGGAAGCCAAAACCGGCAGACAGCGTCCCGCCAAACCTGCCGAGAAACCGCAGACAGCCGCGCCGGCCGTCGAAAACAAACCTGTCAATCCGGCAAAAGCGAAAAAAGAAGACCGCCGCAACCGCGATGACGAAGGTCAAGGCCGCAACGCCAAAGGCAAAGGCGGTAAAGGTGGACGTGACCGCAACAATGCGCGCAATGGTGACGACGAGCGCGTACGCGGCGGCAAAAAAGGCAAAAAACTCAAACTTGAGCCAAACCAACACGCCTTCCAAGCACCGACCGAACCTGTCGTACACGAAGTTTTGGTGCCTGAAACCATTACCGTTGCCGATTTGGCGCACAAAATGGCGGTCAAAGGCGTCGAAGTGGTTAAAGCCCTGATGAAGATGGGCATGATGGTTACCATCAACCAATCTATCGACCAAGACACCGCCCTGATTGTCGTCGAAGAACTCGGACACATCGGCAAACCCGCCGCAGCGGACGATCCGGAAGCCTTTTTGGACGAAGGTGTGGAAGCCGCAGATGCAGAAGCCCTGCCCCGTCCGCCCGTCGTTACCGTGATGGGCCACGTCGACCACGGCAAAACCTCGCTGCTGGACTACATCCGCCGCGCCAAAGTGGTACAGGGCGAAGCGGGCGGCATTACGCAGCACATCGGCGCGTACCACGTCAAAACGCCGCGCGGCGTGATTACCTTCTTGGACACCCCGGGACACGAAGCCTTTACCGCTATGCGCGCGCGCGGCGCGAAAGCAACCGACATCGTGATTCTTGTGGTTGCCGCCGACGACGGCGTGATGCCGCAAACCATCGAAGCGATTGCCCACGCCAAAGCGGCAGGCGTTCCGATTGTGGTTGCCGTCAATAAAATCGATAAAGACACTGCCAACCCCGAACGCATCCGTCAGGAACTGACCCAACACGAAGTCATCCCCGACGATTGGGGCGGCACGGTTCAATTCATCGACGTTTCCGCGAAAAAAGGAACAAACATCGACGCGCTGCTCGAAGCCGTATTGCTCGAAGCCGAAGTATTGGAACTGACCGCACCTGTCGATGCGCCCGCCAAAGGCATCATCGTCGAGGCGCGCTTGGACAAAGGGCGCGGCGCTGTTGCCACATTGCTGGTTCAAAGCGGTACGCTGAAAAAAGGCGATATGCTGCTGGCCGGTACGGCATTCGGCAAAATCCGCGCGATGGTCGATGAAAACGGCAAATCCATTACCGAAGCCGGCCCATCCATCCCCGTCGAAATCCTCGGCTTGTCCGACGTACCGAATGCGGGCGAAGACGCGATGGTATTGGCAGACGAGAAAAAAGCACGCGAAATCGCCCTCTTCCGTCAAGGCAAATACCGCGACGTGCGCCTTGCCAAACAGCAGGCGGCGAAGCTGGAAAATATGTTCAACAATATGGGCGAAACCCAAGCCCAATCTTTGTCGGTCATCATCAAGGCAGACGTTCAGGGCTCTTACGAGGCTTTGGCGGGTAGCCTGAAAAAACTGTCCACAGACGAAGTGAAAGTGAACGTGTTGCACAGCGGCGTGGGCGGCATTACCGAATCGGATGTCAACCTTGCCATCGCTTCAGGCGCATTCATCATCGGCTTTAACGTCCGTGCAGATGCTTCTTCACGTAAGCTGGCCGAAAATGAAAACGTGGAAATCCGCTACTACAACATCATCTATGATGCCATCGACGACGTGAAGGCGGCGATGAGCGGTATGCTTTCTCCCGAGGAGAAAGAACAGGTTACCGGTACGGTCGAAATCCGTCAGGTCATCTCCGTTTCCAAAGTCGGCAATATTGCAGGCTGTATGGTTACCGACGGCGTGGTCAAACGCGATTCCCATGTCCGCCTCATCCGCAACAACGTGGTCATCCACACGGGCGAACTGGCTTCGTTGAAACGCTATAAAGACGACGTAAAAGAAGTCCGTATGGGCTTCGAGTGCGGTCTGATGCTCAAAGGCTACAACGAAATCATGGAAGGCGACCAACTCGAATGTTTCGACATCGTCGAAGTGGCACGCACCCTGTAATTCCTTTGCAAATAAAATGCCGTCTGAAGCGTTCAGACGGCATACGAAACGGGTTCTGTATCATACAGAACCCGTTTTTTGTCGCAAATCGGCTTCAGCGGCCCTCCTGCCTTATCCCGATTTGAATCTGACTTGCCATACAAACAGGCTTCAGACGGCATTATTTTCCCGACAGGCGGATTTGAAGTTTTTCCACATATCCTGCGCGTTCGGCGTGGCTGGTTTCGGGGCGGTGCGTATTGAGCGACGACCATTTCCAATGACTGCGGGCTTTGTTGAGTTCGGGCGGGAGTTTGTCTGGTGTCCAGGGTGCTTTGCGGCTGTGCAACTCGACTTGCGATTGCGCCGCGTGGCCGCGCGTTTGCAGGACGTGGAGCAGATCGAGGGCGCGGGCGGCGAGCAGGGTCAGGGTTTCGGGGTCGGTGTGTAGGGTTTGGCGACCGTTGAGCTTGTCGGAAATGGTGCGGGTATTGGGCAGGATGCCGCCCAAAAAGCCGCCGATTGCCGTACCCAATCCGAGCGAACCGCCAAGCGTGGCAATGTCCAGCCCCAAGCCGATGAGCGCGCCGGTTGCCGCGCCCGTGCCGGTGCGGATGCCGTATTGTTTGAGTAATTCGCTGTCGAACGGGTCTTGGCGGAAGGCTTGCGGCATCCAGTCGCCGCCGTCGATTTCGCTGTGGTAGAAACGGTAGAGGGCAAACAGCCGCTGCTGCATCTTCCGTTCGAGCTGGCGTATTTCCGCCTGCATGGTTTGCAACACGGTGTCGGTATCCTCGTTTTCGTCCACTTCCTGCCTGAAGGCGGCGGCATCAAGCAGGAAATCGGCGATTTCGCGGCGCGCTTCGCCGTCCAGCCGCTGCCATTCGCGCCGGCGCATGGCTGTCAGGCGGTCGAGTGTGCTGCGTTCGGGCAACATGGTGGCGAGGTTTTTCCACAGGCGCAGTTCGCCTTCAAAATCAAAGGCGACGGTGTCTAACCCTGCGAAAACGTGCAGGTTTCTCCTCGCCAGCATGGTTGTCCACGATTCGGGAAGCTGTCCGCCGGTAAAGTTGAACACGGGCATAACCGGTTTGGCACACCATGAAAGGATGGTCAATTCATCCCGATATTTGTCGAGGACGGGTTCGCGCGCGTCGATGACGTACATTGCCATATCGCTTTGCAAAAGCTGCCGCAGCACTTTGGCTTCCTGGTTGAAATCATGGTGCGCGTCGTGGCTGTCGAGGAAGGCGTGCAGCCGCTCGATGCCGTCCGAACGGGCATCCGTATGGGTTTCCAGCCATTCCAGCACGCCGCCCGCGTCTTCGAGTCCGGGCGTGTCGTATAGGAAAACCAGCGTGTCCGCGCCGTCGCTGATGGCGGCTTCTTCGACATGGCGTGTGGTCGATGGGGCGTTTCTGACTTCGCCGAAACCGCTGTCGCGCAACAGGGTGCGCAGGAGCGAGGTTTTGCCGGTATTGGTATGCCCGACGACGGCGAGGGAAAGGGGTTGTTTATCCATCATATTTTTTTGCTGTGTTTGAATACTCGCTCGATTCCGTCCGTTTGCAAGGAAAAAGCCGCTTATTTCCATTCGGGCGGAAATTGATAGCATTGAATATACATGAAAAAACTGAATGTATGGGCATGGGCAATAAGTTATATACCTACCTTGCTTGCTGCGGCTGACACAAGCTACGATAATTTACCAATCAGTTTCACCACGCTCGCGCATCAAATGTTCCACAATAGATAAGTGATGCCCTAAATTAAATAAATCTGCGTAAGTATATTTTGAAACTTGAATTGTACAAAAAATAGCTTCGTCATAATCTATTTTAATTACTTCAAAATCAGTATTGAATGCTTGATTATGTTTTTCTATCGTTTTTAATAGAATATTCTCATCCATAACCATCACTTCAAATATTAATATATTTGTCATTACCTAGTCCCATTAATTAAGATCAATTGAATATTCGGGAACATACATCTAACTTGTTGTATTGCAAATGTATTTTATCAGACTAATCAAGGTTGCATCAACGAAATGCCTGTTTTTTAAAAAACAGATTTTCAAACGGTTTTTCAGAATGGCTGCTTGGTAGGGCGCGTCAGGTATGTTTGCCGGCTTTCAGACGGCCTTCCTGCGCCGCCCTGTCCGGTTCCAACCACGCCGCGCCGCATTCGGTCAGCGCGTTACGCCAATGTTCCAGCTTTTCCGAAAGGTCGTCTGAAAGCCCCTGTTCCGCCAGAAGCTGCACCACCGCACCGCCCTGCGCCGCTTCCGAAAGCCGCACAATCTGCCGCAATACGCCCCGGTCCGGCACGGTTTGGGCGCGCACGCCGATAAGCAGTTGCGCCGGTTTCTGCTTCAACTCCGCTTCCAGTGCGGCAACCTGTTCCCGATTGGCGGCAACGCCCTTATCCAGCCATTCCTGCGCCAGCCTGCCCTCGAACCATGCGCCGTCCTGCCACTCGGTCTCCAGCATGACCGCCCATTTCGGCGCGTCGTTTAAGGTGATTTTCGGGGAAACGGCGGACACGGTTTCCCGACGCGTATCCGCATCGACGATTTTGCTCTGCCAACGGCGGATGACCGCCTGATAATAAGGTTTCTCTAAATCCAACTTGCTTTGGCTTGTTTTTAAAAGGATTTTGCATACCGCCCAAGCCAGCAGGCGCGGCAGGATGCCGTAGCAGGCGATACTGCCGACCAGCAGCCCCGACCAAGCCCGCGCATCGGCAATATTGCCGTTCAGACGGCCTTCGATGACCGCCCGCGCATCAGGCACGGGAAAACCCAGTTTCGCAGGCAGCCATGCCAACATTTCCACCAGCCGTACCGAAGACGAATCGCCCAACAGCGTACTTTCCCAGTTGAACGTATATTGCCGCACCAAAAGCAGCAGCAATACCGACACCAGCATTCCGAGCAGCGTGCAGAGCCACAGGCTGTGCGACGTTGCACCTATTTTCCAACGTACCGAAGGTTGCCGCCATTCGTCCGCATACAGCCGCAACACCGCCTGATTGACGGGGTCTTTGCCCCGAAACCACGTCGCCGGACTGCTGAAAAACCGCCCCACTTTCACGCGCAGGAACAACGTTGCCAACCATACTGCCAGCATCAGCGTATTCATGCCCAACACGCCCGCCAAAACCAAAAAGAAATTCAGCCCCTGATTGTCCATCAGAAGATAAGTACCTGAAAATCCGGCGGTAAACATCATCGATGCCGCCACCACCCACAACCAGAACGACCCCGCACGCACACGTTCCAACGTGTCCCGCAGCATACGGTTCCTGTCGATCATCTCCGCCCGACGGATGATTTTTTCCTCCGTACCGCCGTCCACACGGCGCAAAGCCTCCGTCGCCTGCACGGGATCGCCGCTGAAAATAAAACCGCCTTCATCCAAAATACGGACCAGCTCAACCAGTTTTCGGGATGGATTCAACATAAAATGCCGTCTGAAAATAAAAAACAGATTTTAACACACGCATTTTCAAGAATATTCACAGTGTAGGCAAAGAGTAAATCCCACACAGGGGCAAAAGTATCGGCGTAAACTGACTGCCTCTACTTTCCCGAAAGATTGTGCGATGTATGCAGGCGAACGCTTCAATACTTACAGCCATTTGAGCGGTTTGATTCTGGCGGCGGCAGGTTTGGTGCTGATGCTGCTGAAAACCATAGGACACGGGGACAGCTACCGTATCTTCAGCGTATCGGTTTACGGTATCAGCCTTCTTCTGCTCTATTTGAGTTCCTCGCTGTACCACGGAATTGCAGCCGGAAAACTGAAAAGCATTTTGAAAAAAACCGACCACTGCATGATTTATGTGCTGATTGCCGGAAGCTACACACCGTTTGCACTGGTTTCTTTGAGAAACGGGCCGGGCTGGACGGTATTTTCACTGTCCTGGCTGCTGGCGGCTGCAGGAATCGCGCAAGAACTCACCATCGGACGGAAAAGCGAAAAACGTCTGCTGTCTATTGCGATTTATATCGTAATGGGCTGGATGGTCTTGGCGGTAATGAAATCCCTGACAGCCTCACTCCCGCCGGCAGGACTGGCTTGGCTGGCGGCAGGCGGTATGCTGTACAGCGTCGGCATTTACTGGTTTGTAAACGATGAAAAAATCCGACACGGGCACGGAATCTGGCATCTGTTCGTATTGGGCGGCAGCATCACCCAATTTGTCAGCGTGTACGGTTATGTAATCTGAATGCCGTCTGAAAAGCAAAACCTCCCGATCCTGAAGATTGGGAGGTTTTCTGTTTGCCGGACATCAACCCTTGTCGTGGAACTCGTGGAATTCATACTGATAGGACAAATCCCGACCCGCTTTTTTCTGTGCCAAATAATCATCATAAATGGCACGGATTTCCTTACGCAGCAAAAACAGGGCAATCAAGTTCGGGATAACCATAAAGCCGTTGAACATATCGGACAGGCTCCAAACCAAATCGACTTTGCCGAGCGTACCCAAAACAATGGCAAGCAGAACCAATGCGCGATAGATGCCCAAGTGTCTTCCCCTGAAAAGGAAGCGGATGTTGGACTCGCCGAAATAATACCAGCCGATAATGGTCGTAAAGGCGAAGAAGGTCAGACACACGGCAAGCAATTGCGAACCGAAGCCCGGAAATGCCTTGTTAAAGGCAAATTGAGTAACCGCCGCGCCCTGTTCGCCCGAAAGGTTGGCATCGGTCAACAGGATAATCAGCGCAGTTGCCGTACATACCAAAATCGTATCGATAAACACGCCGACAAATGCCGCCATACCTTGCTGCACAGGATGCTTCACATCCGCAGTCGCATGGGCGTGCGGAGTCGAACCCATCCCCGCCTCATTGGAAAACAGACCGCGCGCCACGCCGAAACGTATCGCTTCACGCATACCGATACCCGCAGCACCGCCCAAAACGGCTTCGGGATTGAAGGCGGCGGTAAAGATGTGGTTGAACATCGGCACAATATGGTCGGAAAATTCAAACAGGATAACGACGGCGCACAAAATATAAACAACCGCCATAAACGGCACGACAAACTGGGCAATATTGGCAATACGGTTCACACCGCCAATCACAACCATGCCCGCAAGGACGGCAAGCACAATACCGACCGCCAAAGAAGGCACATCAAATGCAATGGTAACGGCAGAAGCGATGGAGTTTGCCTGAGTCGCATTGCCGATAAAGCCCAATGCGATAATCAACGCAATGGAAAAGAAACCGGACAGGAAACGCGCCGCGCCGCGACCGATTTTCGGAGTCAGACCGTGCGTAATATAAAACGCCGGCCCGCCGATGTATTTGCCGTGGCTGACGACGCGGTATTTCTGCGCCAGCAGTGCTTCCGCAAAAATCGTGGACATCCCCAAAACGGCAGAAAGCCACATCCAAAAAATCGCGCCCGGCCCGCCTGCGGTAATGGCGGTCGCCACGCCAGCGACATTGCCCGTACCGATTTGCGCGGATATGGCAACCGCCAACGCCTGAAACTGCGATAAGGACTTATCGTCTTTATCGCCTTTGGCAAACAAGCCGCCGAATACGGATTTGAATCCCGCGCCAAACTTCAAAATCTGCGGCGCACCGAGATACAGCGTAAAAAACAGGCCGATACCCAAAAGGGCATAAATCAGCAGGTAGTCCCAAAGAAACCGATTGACTGTACCCACCAGAACAGACAATATATTTTCCATAAAATAAACCTTATCTTACGATTAAAATGACTGCTTTCCCCAAGACATTCCAATAAGGAAACACGGCGAGCAGACCGTATTTGCCCTCAACAGATACCTTCAATTGTCAACAATCGGGGAGAAGCTGTGCCATCATACCGTAAAATATCGTTTATTAAAATATTTCTTTATTTTTAAGCGGAAAGCGGAGGAAATCGTTTTCAGACGGCATAGACAACGGCACGGCATAAAACAGGATATTTTGGGTGCTTGCAACTTATGTTAAAATGCCGACCGTAAAAAATCTGACAAAAACAGATTAATTATTTGAAATAAGAAAGGAAATTTATGGCAGGCCATAGCAAGTGGGCGAATATCCAGCATAAAAAAGCCCGTCAGGATGCCAAACGCGGCAAAATCTTCACCCGTTTAATTAAAGAAATCACCGTTGCGGCGCGTATGGGCGGCGGCGATCCCGGCGCAAATCCGCGCCTGCGTCTGGCTTTGGAAAAAGCAGCCGAAAACAATATGCCCAAAGACAATGTGCAACGCGCCATCGACAAAGGTACGGGCAACTTGGAAGGCGTGGAATACATCGAATTGCGCTACGAAGGCTACGGCATCGGCGGCGCGGCTTTGATGGTGGACTGCCTGACCGACAACAAAACCCGCACCGTTGCCGACGTGCGCCACGCGTTTACCAAAAACGGCGGTAACTTGGGTACCGACGGCTGCGTGGCGTTCAACTTCGTGCATCAGGGCTATTTGGTATTCGAACCCGGTGTTGACGAAGACGCGCTGATGGAAGCGGCTTTGGAAGCCGGTGCGGAAGACGTGGTTGCCAACGACGACGGTTCCATCGAAGTCATTACCGCGCCAAACGATTGGGCGGGCGTGAAAGCGGTATTGGAAACCGCAGGTTACAAATCCGTTGACGGCGACGTAACCATGCGCGCCCAAAACGAAACCGAACTCTCCGGCGACGATGCCGTCAAAATGCAAAAACTGATTGACGCGCTGGAAGACTTGGACGACGTGCAAGACGTTTACACTTCCGCCGTATTGAATCTGGACTGATACGCAGCACAGCAGACATACAATAAAATGCCGTCTGAACCTTTCAGACGGCATTGATTTATTTAGCCCTTGCCCACGCCCACCAAACCGTCAGGACAACCGCCAGAAAATACGCCGCGCTCCAAACAGGCAAAGCAATTCCCAGCAGATAATCCGGTTCAGCACAATTTCCGAACCCGCGCACGACAGGCTCGAACCAATCAAACAAAGGCCAGCCCTTCAATCGGAACGTCCACGGCGCGCCGCACGAAGGAGCGGTTCCTGGCGGCAGCGACTGCAGCCACAACTGATATGCCGCAACAGAAATACCCGTAACGGCCGGAATGCTGATAAAGACAGCACCGAACAAACCGCCTGCCCTTCTTCTTGGTCTGCACATCAGGACAATTGCCGTGCACAATGCGGTTGCCAAAACGCATAACCGCTGACTGATACACAAAACGCAAGGCTCCATACCCAAAACATACTGTGCCGCCAAAGAACCGGCAAATGCACAGACCGAAACGGCAAACAGCAGCCAAACGGCTTTTCTAAATAACGGGGTCATTTTCTCAACACACCAATCAAAATACCGATATGCCGATTTTGCTGGATATATCCCGAGATGGCAAGGGACGAATCAACACCGGCGCAGGTGCGGACGATTTCGGTTTTCCCCGATATGCACAAAACCTGACAAGGGACAAAACGGCGATTTGCCCGCACAATGCCCGCAAAAAAAATACATCCGGAGGATTTGAATTTCGGCAAATTTAGCGAATCAAAAGCAACAGCCGATAAAGAAAAGGCAAAAGTTTATTTCAATGTTTCAACACACAGGACGACACATAAAGCACCGCCCTATGTGCCGCCCTGATTCGGAAGGGCTTACGCCCCTCCCAAATAAAGTCTGATCCTGCCGCCCTAAAGTGCGGGGTTTCAACCGAAAAGGAAACACGATGAAATAATATGATTTTTTTGAATAAGCGGATTGACGGGTTTTTGAAGGAATTTGTTACCGGATAGCCATCGGGCAAGTTTTTTGCAAAATTTGAATCGGTCGGGTAAATTTTCAAAAAATAATTGACAGCGGATAAGAAACGGCGGATAATTACCGCCGTTGAGTTGCTTGATGCAGCTTGATTTTTCTCCTCTATTTCTCCTTTGTAGACTTGGCACACATTCAATCGGATGTGTGCATTTTTTTATCTCCGCCCTCTTTGAAATTTAATTACTTTTATCGCTTAAAATTCTATCCTTTAAGAAATTTAACAAGAAAACCGCTTGCTTTTTGACCGGAAAAGCTGCATAATTTACCCCGTTAGCTGGTTCGAGTAGTCAGTTAATAGTTTCTCCTCTATTTCTCCTTTGTAGACTTGGCGCACATTCTATTGAATGTGTGCATTTTTTTATCTAAAACTACAACCTACCATACGTTTTGTTGTTATATTTCATTCAGGTGTCAAACTGCATAGCCAGCCTGAAATATTCAATCCAAATCCAACACCGTATTTTCTTTGACTTCCTCCATCACAACATAACTCCTACTCTCCGAAGCGGCAGGCAGTTGCAATAGGATATTGCCGAGCATATCCCGATAGGCAGACATATCGGGCAAACGTACTTTAATCAGATAGTCGTATTCGCCCGATACCAAGTGGCATTCCATAATTTGCGGAATTTTCAGCACTTCCTTTTTAAAGTCTTCAAAGATATTGCCCGATTTGGATTGTAATTTCAATTCGACAAAAACCAATAAAGGTTTGCCCAACAGATGGGGATTGAGACGGGCGTGATAGCCGGAAATATAATGTTCCCGCTCCAAACGGCGCACCCTCTCTGTAACGGGCGTGGTGGACAAGCCTACCTTCTCGGCAAGCTCCGTCATCGGGATGCGGGCATTCTGTTGAAGGATCTTAAGGATGCGGAAATCGATTTTATCTAGTTCTTTCATTTGGATTGCTTTGTATTTATTATTGATTTTAACAAATAGAGTATAAATTTGGGAAAGCGATTATATCAGGAAAAGCGAACCGCCTTCCTACCTGAAAACTGCTGCCCCGGCTTGAAAACACAAGGTTCTTTAATATTTTAAAAGCCTTGCCGTTGGATTATAATCCCCAAACCGATTTCTTAATTTTGCTAATAAACACTTGTTTGGTAAGGAATGAATTTATGCGCCCTTTGAACGTGCAGATCAGGTTGGGCAACCTTAGGCACAATTATCAGATTTTAAAGGAAATGCACGGAGGCAAACTGTTGGCGGTAGTGAAGGCCGACGCATACGGACACGGTGCGGTCAGATGTGCTTTCGCGCTGGCAGACTTGGCAGATGGTTTCGCCGTGGCCACAATCGATGAGGGAATCAGGCTGCGTGAGAGCGGCATTACCCATCCGATTGTCCTTTTGGAAGGCGTATTTGAAGCATCAGAGTACGAAGCGGTCGAACAATACTCGCTCTGGCCGGCAGTCGGAAACCAATGGCAACTTGAGGCTTTGCTTTCCCGTCATTGGAAAAAACCCGTCAAAGTCTGGTTGAAAATGGATTCAGGAATGCACCGCACCGGATTTTTCCCTCATGATTACGCTTCGGCATATGCGGCATTGAAACAGTCGGAATATGTGGACAGTATTGTCAAGTTCTCGCATTTCTCCTGTGCGGACGAACCCGAAAGCGGCATGACGGAAATACAGATGGAAGCATTCGATTTGGGTACAAAAGGGCTGGAAGGCGAAGAAAGCCTTGCCAATTCGGCGGCTATTTTGAATATCCCCGAAGCACGCAGGGATTGGGGACGCGCGGGCTTGGCGTTGTACGGCATTTCCCCATTCGGAGGCAGCGATGACAGGCTGGAACCCGTAATGAGGCTTTCCACCCGTATTTTCGGCGAACGCGTTTTACAGCCGCACTCCCCTATCGGTTATGGCGCAACATTTTATACCAGCAAATCTACGCGGGTCGGTCTGATTGCCTGCGGTTATGCGGACGGTTATCCGCGCCGCGCCCCAAGCAATTCCCCCGTCGCCGTCGACGGTAAATTGACCCGGGTCATCGGCAGGGTCTCTATGGATATGATGACCATCGAGCTGGATGCTTCGCAAGAAGGTTTGGGTCATGAAGTCGAACTGTGGGGCGATACGGTTAATATCAATACCGTTGCCGAAGCGGCTGGAACCATCCCTTACGAATTGATGTGCAATATCAAACGTGCAAAATTCACTTATATCGAGTAATCGACTCCAAACGAAAATGCCGTCTGAAGCCTTTCAGACGGCATTTTGGCGTTTATATGGGTCAAACGATCCGCCAATCAGATTGAAACAAGCGTAACGAATTGAAAAAAAATGATTTATAATCGATTTACTTAAATTTAAGCATTTTATCCATTAAAGAAGAAAATTTTACTATGAAAAAACTACTCGCGCTGACGGCATCAGTATTGGCTTTATCGGCCTGTTCGACAACCAGCACTGTTGATTTCAGCCAAAAAGAAAAAAGCTATCATAGCTACACCATCCGCGATCTTTCCCAAGATCATATCCCATCTGACACCCGTGCGCTTTTTATCCAAAACTTAAACCGTGAATTAGCCGCACTCGGTTACGCCGTAGGCGATGACTTGGATATTAATGTCAACATCGAAAACTTTAATGAAGGAAACCGTGCCTTGCGTTATTTGGTTGGTTTTGGCGCAGGCAAAGCAACATCAAAAATCGTCACGACACTCGTTGATAAAGAAAGCGGGAAAATTGTCGGTAATATTCAAACTGACGGTATGTTGGCAATGGGCGCATTTGGCGGAAACAGCGGCGATGTCCTGAAAAGGTCGGCTAAAGACATTGCCAAAAAAATTGCAGAATCCGGTATTTTGAAAAAAGAAAAATAATCAATATATTATTTTCCAAAGACATTTTATCGGACAACTATGGGCAAAATGCCGTCTGAAGCCTTTCAGACGGCATTTTGCCATCAAAACCGCAATCAGTTTTTCATCGATTGAACCGGTGCGGGAATCCTGCCGCCCCGGTTGACAAACACTTCGCACGAACCTTCTTTAACCGGCATCACGGGCGCGTAGCCCAACAAGCCACCGAACTCGACGCTGTCGCCGACGGTTTTACCGGTTACCGGAATAATGCGTACGGCAGTAGTTTTGCTGTTGATCATGCCGATGGCGGCTTCGTCGGCGATGATGCCGGAAATGGTGTGCGCGGGTGTGTCGCCGGGAACGGCAATCATATCCAAGCCGACCGAACAAACGGCGGTCATCGCTTCGAGTTTGTCCAGCGTCAACACGCCTGCTTCGGCGGCGGCAATCATACCTTCATCTTCCGAAACAGGGATAAACGCGCCGCTCAAACCCCCGACCGCGCTGGAAGCCATCATGCCGCCTTTTTTCACGGCATCGTTCAGCAATGCCAAGGCAGCCGTCGTGCCGTGCGTACCGCAGACGCTCAAGCCCATTTCTTCAAGAATGCGCGCCACCGAGTCGCCAACGGCGGGGGTCGGTGCCAGCGACAAATCGAGAATGCCGAACGGAATGCCAAGCATTTTCGAGGCTTCTCGACCAATGAGTTCGCCCACGCGGGTAATTTTGAAAGCGGTTTTCTTCACTACTTCCGCAACTTCGGTCAATGTCGTTGCATCTGAATTTTCCAACGCGGCTTTTACGACACCCGGGCCGGAAACACCGACATTAATCACGGCATCCGCTTCGCCCGAGCCGTGGAACGCGCCCGCCATAAACGGATTATCTTCCACCGCGTTGCAAAACACGACGATTTTGGCGCAGCCGAAACCTTCGGGCGTGATTTCCGCCGTGCGTTTGATGGTTTCGCCTGCCAACTTGACCGCATCCATATTGATACCGGCACGCGTGCTGCCGATATTGATAGAGCTGCACACGATGTCGGTAGTTTTCATCGCTTCGGGAATGGAACGGATCAACACCTCATCCGAAGGCGACATGCCTTTTTGCACCAGCGCGGAAAAGCCGCCGATAAAGGACACGCCGATGGCTTTGGCTGCCTTGTCCAAAGTTTGCGCTACGCTGACGTAAGAATCGGCTTTGGTTGCCGCCGCGATTTGGGCAATCGGCGTAACGGAAATACGCTGATTCACAATCGGCACGCCGTATTTGGCAGACAGATATTTTGCCGTTGCCACCAATTCTTTGCCGACCGTAGTGATTTTGTTGTAAATGTTTTGGTTCAACACGTCGATGTCGGTGCTGATGCAGTCGTGCAAATCAATGCCTATGGTAATGGTGCGGACATCAAAATTCTGGTCGGCAACCATGCGGATGGTTTCGAGAATTTCGTTGGAATGGACTTGGGACATTTTTGGGGATTCCTTGTTGAATGGGTTTTATTTGGTGCAGGCTGCCTGTGATTTATTTTTGTTCTGAGACATAATGCGGTGTTTCTTCTACTGCGGCAAACAGTTTGCCGTCCGCATCCCATAAGGGTTGGCGGCAGGAATCGCAGTATGCCGCTTCGTGATTAGCATACGGCGGCGGCTCGCTTATGGCCAAATCCCATGCCGACAGTTGACCGCAGGAGGAGCAATCGACCGTATATAAGATGAAATTTGCCGCTTTGTTCAGACTTTGGAAGGTCCAAAAATCAGACTGGATTCTTTCCAAACTTTTACATGCGTTGCTCGGAACAATAAACACAGTATAGTCATCGCTGCCGCTTTCCAAAAACATCAACCGCATTTTTTGCCGTTTGAGTTTGCCGTCGAAATAATCGAAGGCAAAGGGCAGAAAATTGCCGCTTTCCCAATCTTGGCCAAATTCTTTATCGAATTTTTTATATAAATCATCAGGTTTTACTTTTAGTATTTCTTTGCCGAATGCTACCAAACGCTCATTGACAAATTGATAAAGCTCACCCTGCCCACTCTCCCCTTTCCAATCTAAAAAGAGAAAAATACGGTTTTGATACAGGGCTTCTCGCAATATTTCGTTTTGAGAAGCTGATGGCAGCAGCGCAGTATATTCGTTTTCGGTAACAATTTTTTGCAGTATTTTTTCGGGTTTCATTGAAATATTCTCGTATTTTGGTATTTTGAAATGCAGACTGCCTGTATTTCCTTTTGCTTGGATTTGTTTTTACCGCCCAACCACTACCGCAACATCAGCCGTTTGACAAGCACAAACACAGGAAGCGACAGCAAAAACGCCAAAAATCCGTGCTCCACGCTCTACACTTTGAACGACACGGTATCACTTTGTTATCGATCACGATTTGGTAGCGTGCAGTCATAAAAGCATTGGCATCTAATCGGTTATTTACGTAAAACAGCTCGAACGTGTCGGGTGGCAGGCAGGTCTATTGTAAATATACGCCTTCATGGTCGCGCAACACAGTATCTTCGCGCACCAAAGTTTCGATGCTTTTTCACCGGTTTAGAGGTTGGCGCAGGGTTATCATGGTGGAACTCCTTCTTTTCAGTCAGCCTGAACGGCCGGTAACGATGGTATCTCTGCCCTGTTCTCCAACACATTCAAAGCAGCCTGCACTTTGAAAACTAGAGTGCAGGCTGCTTTTTTCAGATTCGGTGCATGGCTTGAAAAATTTCTTCGTTTTGCATACGGATATCAAGCGCGAGTTTTTTGCTCTCTTCCGCAAACAAATCCAAAACCTCTTGACGCGATTTGGTGCATTTTGAAGTGTCCACCAAAATAATCATGGTAAAAAAATCGTCCATCAGCTGTTGGCTGATGTTGAGAATATTGATTTGGTTTTCCGCTAAAATTTTGGAAACGTCGTACACAATGCCCACACGATCTTTACCGATGACGGTGATGACTGAATTATTCACGAAGCTTTCTCCTTGCAGATATTCATTAAAAGCCAAAATTATATACCACTGCTAAATTTTCAAGAAACAATGCCATCAATCTGCACATATAAGAATGCCGTCTGAATATATTTCAGACGGCATCAAATTTAGGGTTCGATTAAATAACCATCCTTATCCCACTGAGTTTTCCTAACCAACTTATCATCCTGATAAACAGCTTCGCTCTTTTTAGAACCATCTTCATACCACTCTAAGACTACTCCATTACGTTTATGATGATGGATAGACAGTTCCGAGAGTAATCGACCGCTTTCATCCCAAGTCAGAATCTTGACAGGTTCATCGTTGGCCATAACCATTTCCGTCTTGATGCTGCCGTCGGCATACCATTGCTTCCATACGCCGTTTGCCTTATTTTGCTTAAACTGGATTTCGCTTTCCTTGCCGCCGTTACGGTAATAACGGTATCCCGTACCTTCACTCAAACCATTTTTATAAGGCATAACGGCAGATTTTTTACCGTTCGGATACCAGTTGACCCATTCCCCGTCCGGCTTACCCTTGCTGAAGCCCCCCGCCATTTTTTTCTGACCATTAAAATGCCACAAAATCAACATACCGTTTTGCAGGGTAGGCACAAAAGATTTGATTTGCGTTGAAGCAACAATATAAGGTTCGGAATATTTCTTCATCGACGGATAATAAAAATCCTGCGCGTGCGCAATACCTGCCGCCACACTATATTGCCTGATATAAGCGGCAGAAGACATCGTCGCCGTCAGTTTCCCGTTCTGATTAAAATAAACAGAATAGGTCTGCGCCGGCAAAGCGGTCGAAAAACCCAACAGGACAATTGAAAATACAATCCGAGATAATTTTTTCATTGCAATAGCGATATAAAAACAATTAACTTATAAACAATATGGTAAGGATTTCTCTGCCAAGCGTCAAACCCGAGACAACGTATCGTAAAAATACCGTCTGAAAACAAATCGTCTTCAGACGGCATTTCCCCTTCAACTCACTCTTCACCCAATAACTGCTCGCGCGTCAAGAGGAAAACAAAACCGTCGCCCCCGCTGGTTTCCAACCAAGTAAAAGGCAACTCCGGATACGCCGCTTCTAATACATCCCTGTTATGCCCGATTTCTACCAACAATACACCTTTAGGATTCAGAAACTTTGCTGCATTCAGAAGAATTTGTCTGGTTGCATCCAATCCGTCCTCACCACTACCCAATGCCAATTCCGGTTCATGTAAATACTCTTCAGGCAATAACTCAACCGATTCCGCATCAACATAAGGAGGATTGGAAACAATCAAATCATAACTACTTTCCAATCCTTCAAACAAATCCGTATGAATAAGCTGGATGCGTTCTTCCAAACCATAATCTTCGACATTAATCCCTGCCACTTCCAAAGCATCCAAGCTCACATCAACCGCATCAATCTGCGCATCGGGATAGTGATGCGCCATCTGAATTGCGAGACATCCGCTTCCGGTACAAAGATCCAAAGCATTATGCACCAACTCATCGTATTCTATCCAAGGACGAAGTCCGTCACCCAACAATTCATAAATAAAAGAACGAGGTATGATTACGCGCTCATCCACATAAAAATCAAACTCTCCCTGCCATGCCTGCTGCGTCAAATAAGCAGCAGGAATGTGTTCAACGGCGCGTCGCTCAATAACCGCCAACACTTCCTCTTTTTCAGCTTCCAAGAGTTTTGCATCAAGATATGGGGCAAGCATATCCAAAGGCAAATTCAAAGTATGCAGAATCAAATAAGCCGCTTCATCATGCGCATTATCTGTTCCATGACCAAAAAAGAGCCCTGCCTCATTAAAACGGCTGACTGCAAAACGTAAGATATCGCGGATAGTCGTCAATTCTTGTGCTGCCTGATTAAACATAATATGAACCATTCTGCGTATAAATGCTTTTAATTATAACAGAAACAACAAGCAAACCTTTTCATATCGTCAAATAACCACTCAGTCTACCCAAATGCCCGCGCGAAAACCATCGCCCGAACGGAAACGGCAATGGCGGACGGTATAGGCAACCTGATGTGCTGGCACTCTGCGTCAAAGGCAAATCAGGCGGAATTATCCATCATAACAAAACTTGATGACTTATTGCGCTACGCAAAATATGAGGGTTCTTATTCGGATAGGAAAGGTCGTCCTGATATTATTGCAGTACATAAGTATCGTGCCGTTGCCAAGGTTGGGAATGAGTCTTTAAATGTCGGCGTGATTGTAAGGGAGTTTCCAGACGGCCATAAACATTACGACCATTTCATCTTGAAGGATGAGTAAAGCCCTTTTGCAGTGTAGCTCTGGAGCGGATACCGTTAAGGCAAGTACGCTTCCAGCATTACAAAAGGGCTTTAAATTCAACATACCATTTATACAGACAGAAATAAACCAATGACGAAGTTATACGCAGAAATCGCCAAGATGGAGGCGCAGGATGACGGCACGGTCAAAGTTTGGGGTTACACCTCAAGCGAGGCGGTCGATTAGGACGGCGAAGTCATCCCGGCGGCAGCTATGAAGGCGGCGATTCCCGATTATATAAAGTTTGGCGCGGTGCGCGAGATGCACGGCTCAAACGTGGCGGGAACGGCGATTGAAATCAACGTGGAAGACGACGGCAGAACCTTTGGGGCGCATATCGTCGATCCCGTTGCCGTGGCAAAAGTCAGGACGAGCGTTTACAAGGGCTTTTCCATCGGCGGCAGCGTTACCGCCCGCGATGAGTTGAACAAGTCGCAAATCGCGGGCTTGAAGCTGACGGAAATCAGCTTGGTTGCCCGCCCTGCCAATCCCGATGCTGTGTTTACCTGCTTTAAGGCGGACAAAGGTGCGGAAGCGGTAAACAATGATACAGAACACAATACTGCATATTTTAGCCATTTCCCTTCCAAACAAAAAACAAAAAAGCACCGGCGGCAGCCGATGCCCCTTCCTTTACAGGTTCCC
>NZ_CAUJAJ010000018.1 GCF_962747995.1 Neisseria viridiae
GCGGGGGGGGGGGGGGCGTTTCTTCCTCAAGACATTTTATATCCGCCGCATCAAACGGATTTTGCCCGCATTTTTCGCCGTATTGGCGGCAACGCTGGTAGGCGGCTTCTTTTTATTCACCAAAGATGATTTCTTTCTTTTGTGGAAATCCGCGCTGACCGCCTTGGGTTTCGCCTCCAACCTGTATTTTGCAAGGGGGAAGGATTATTTCGATCCCGCGCAGGAAGAAAAGCCCCTGCTGCACATCTGGTCTTTGTCGGTCGAAGAACAATTTTACTTTGTCTTTCCGATATTGCTGCTGCTTGTCGCCCGCAAAAGCCTGCGCGTACAGTTCGGCTTCCTCGCCGCACTGTGCGCCTTAAGCCTTGCCGCTTCCTTTATGCCTTCCGCGCTCGATAAATATTACCTGCCCCACCTGCGCGCCTGCGAAATGCTGGTCGGATCGCTGACCGCCGTGTGGATGCGGTACCGGCAACAGCGGAATCTCGCCGTCGGCAGACGCTGTGCCGCCGCCGGCGCATTGTTTTCCGTGTGCATACTATCCGCCTGCCTGTTTGCCTATTCGGAACAAACCGCCTACTTCCCGGGACCCGCCGCTCTGGTTCCCTGTCTGGCTGTTGCCGCGCTGATTTATTTCAACCATTACGAACACCCGCTTAAAAAATTTTTCCAATGGAAAATCACCGTTGCCATCGGCTTGATTTCCTACTCGCTTTATCTGTGGCATTGGCCTATATTGGCCTTTATGCGCTATATCGGTCCGGACAACCTGCCGCCTTATTCGCCAGCGGCAGCAATCGTCCTGACTCTGGCGTTTTCCCTGGTTTCTTATCACTGCATCGAAAAGCCGTTTAAAAAATGGAAAGGTTCGTTCGCACAATCCGTTTTGTGGATTTATGCCTTGCCTATGTTCATTTTGGGCGCGGGCTCGTTTTTTGCGATGAGGCTGCCGTTTATGGCGCAATATGACCGTATGGGGCTGACGCGTTCCAACACCTCCTGCCACAACAATACCGGCAAACAATGCCGGTGGGGGGATGCGGAAAAACAGCCGGAACTGCTGGTTTTGGGCGACTCCCACGCCGACCATTACAAAACATTCTTCGATGCCGTGGGTAAAAAAGAAAAATGGTCCGCCACAATGGTTTCCGCCGACGCTTGTGCCTATGTGGAAGGCTACGCGTCCCGTGTGTTCCAAAACTGGGCCGCCTGCCGCGCCGTTTACCGCTATGCCGAAGAACACCTGCCCCTGTATTCAAAAGTGGTTTTGGCGATGCGCTGGGGCAGCCAAATGCCCGAAAACAGCCGCTCCCTTGCCTACGATGCCGGTTTTTTCCAAAAATTCGACCGTATGCTGCACAAACTCTCATCCGAAAAACAAGCCGTTTACCTGATGGCGGACAACCTTGCCTCGTCTTACAACGTACAACGTGCCTATATCTTGTCTTCACGCATACCGGGCTACCGCCAGACCCTGCACCCGGACGACGAAAGCACCCTGAAAGCCAATGCCCGCATCAGGGAATTGGCAGCCAAATACCCCAACGTCTATATTATTGATGCCGCCGCCTATATCCCCGCAGATTTTCAAATCGGCGGATTGCCGGTTTACTCGGACAAAGACCACATCAACCCTTACGGCGGCACGGAATTGGCAAAGCGTTTTTCCGAAAAACAACGGTTTCTCGATACGCGCCACAACCATTGATTCGCTTAAATTTGTTACAATCGGCGGTTTGCAAAAACGCTAATTTTTTTGAAAGAGACCGATGAGCGTCATCCAAGACCTGCAATCGCGCGGCCTTATCGCGCAAACGACCGACATCGAAGCCTTAGACGCTTTGTTGAACGAACAAAAAATCGCCCTTTACTGCGGTTTCGATCCCACCGCCGACAGCCTGCATATCGGCCACCTGCTGCCCGTATTGGCATTGCGCCGCTTCCAACAGGCGGGGCATACGCCGATTGCACTGGTGGGCGGCGCAACTGGTATGATCGGCGATCCCAGCTTCAAAGCCGCCGAACGCAGCTTGAATTCCGCCGAAACCGTTGCCGGCTGGGTAGAAAGCATCCGCAACCAACTGACCCCTTTCTTGAGCTTTGAAGGCGGAAACGCCGCCGTTATGGCGAACAACGCTGACTGGTTCGGCAAAATGAACTGCCTCGACTTCCTGCGCGACATCGGCAAGCATTTCTCCGTCAACGCTATGCTGAACAAAGAATCCGTCAAACAGCGCATCGACCGCGACGGCGCAGGCATCTCCTTCACCGAGTTCGCTTATTCCCTGCTGCAAGGTTACGACTTCGCCGAGTTGAACAAACGCCATGGCGCGGTTTTGGAAATCGGCGGTTCCGACCAATGGGGCAACATCACCGCCGGTATCGACCTGACCCGCCGCCTGCACCAAAAACAAGTATTCGGTCTGACCCTGCCTTTGGTTACCAAATCAGACGGCACCAAATTCGGCAAAACCGAAGGCGGCGCGGTATGGCTGAACGCGAAGAAAACCTCGCCGTATCAGTTCTACCAGTTCTGGCTGAAAGTTGCCGATGCCGATGTGTATAAATTCCTGAAATACTTTACCTTCCTGTCGGTTGAAGAAATCGATGCCGTCGAAGCCAAAGACAAGGCAAGCGGCAGCAAGCCCGAAGCGCAACGCATCCTCGCCGAAGAAATGACCCGCCTGATTCACGGCGAAGAAGCCCTTGCCGCCGCGCAGCGCATTTCCGAAAGCCTGTTTGCCGAAGACCAAAGTAGCCTGACCGAAAGCGACTTCGAGCAGCTGGCACTCGACGGCCTGCCCTCATTTGAAGTTTCAGACGGCATCAACGCCGTCGAAGCCTTAGTCAAAACCGGCTTGGCATCCTCCAATAAAGAAGCGCGCGGCTTTGTGAACAGCAAAGCGGTTTTGCTCAACGGCAAACCTGCCGAAGCCAACAATCCGAACCACGCCGCCGAACGTCCCGACGATGCCTGTCTGCTGACCGGCGAACACAAACGTTTCGGCAAATACACCATCCTCCGGCGCGGCAAACGCAACCACGCGCTCTTGGTCTGGAAATAATCCGATTGCCGCAGAAATGCCGTCTGAAGCCTTCAGACGGCATTTTTATCAAATGCAAAACACCCTGCGCCTGCCGATATGCCGTCTGAAAGCTCTTGTAGCAACTGTATTTTTCACCCCCTCGGGCAAAAATACCAAAACTCAAATCAAGCCGTTCGGATACCATTTTCGGCGGTATCGTTTTCGGCAAAATAATCACGCATCCGGGCATTCAATATCGTCAGCAGTTTGCGCATACATGCCGTAACGGCAACCTTATACGGCTTACCCTTGGACAGCAGGCGTTGGTAGAAATCCCGAATAAGTGGTTCAAAACGTGCCGCTGCCACGGCAGCCATATACAGTGCCTTACGTACCGCAGACCTTCCGTCGAAGCAGCGGCTTTTGAATTTGGTTTCCCCGCTCTCCCTCGGGTGCGGGGCAATGCCGACCAAACCCGCTATCCGTTTGTGGCTCAGCCGCCCCAATTCGGGCAGCATCGCCATCAGCGTAGCCGTCGTTATCGAACCGATGCCTTTGATTTGCTCCGCCACTTGGGCTTTGCCGTCAAAATACGTGTGGGTGTAGTTGTCGATTTGTTTGTCCGATTCGTCAATCAGCCGGTCAAAATGGGCAATCAGTTGTTTGACGCTTTCGACTTGCGTTTCGTGAACCTGATGCAGACGGTTTTTCTCGACAGTCCGCATATCCACCGGTCGGTTGCGGCGGTTGACCAAGGCTTCCAACACTTCTTCCGCTTCGGTGGGCGGTTGGTAGAGCATGGTTTGCCAACCCTTACCCGATTAGCCCCAAGTGCGACAAGAGCGTCCAAGTGCCGATGGCGATCAGCACCAGCCCGCCGGCAAACTCGGCGCGTTTGCCGAACAATCCGCCCAACGCCCCGCCCGCCGTCAACCCGAACGCCACCATCACCGTCGTCGCCATACCGATGACGGCGGCGGCAAAGGCGATGTTTACCTCCATAAACGCCAAGCCCACCCCGACGATCATAGAGTCGATGCTGGTTCCAAAAGCAGTCAGAACCGTTATCCATAGGCTTTCCCGTTTGCTTTCGCGCACATCGTCCACCTCTCCGGACAACCCTTCGCGCATCATTTTCAGACCCAGCCCGCCCAGCAGGACAAAAGCCGCCCAATGGTCCCATTCGCTGATAAACGGCTTGGCATAAAAACCGCCCGCCCAGCCCGCCAGCGGCGTGAGTGCCTCAACCGTGCCGAACACCAAGGCCGTTGCTGCAATTTTGCGCGGGGGCATCCTGACCGCCGCACCCTTTGCCAAAGCAACGGCAAACGCATCCATCGACATCCCCAGCGCAATAAAGAGCAAAGCGTAAAAACCCATACCGCACCCGTCCTTAAAAAGGGCGGATTATAGCAAAACAGCAAAGTGCGAAAAACGCCGCACGAAAACCCGCATCCCGTCATTCCCCAAAAACAAAAAATCAAAAACTGAAATCCCGTCATTCCCGCGCAGGCGGGAATCCAGAAACTCAAAGTTGCAAGAATTTATTAGAAATGGCTGAAACTCAACGAACCTGGATTCCCGCTTTCGCGGGAATGACGCGGAAAAGTTTCCGTGCCGGTTTGAGCCGGTGGGGATGGTGCGGGAATGACGGCGGAAAAGTGGGCTGTGGGGCGGGAATGACGGGATATTTTGCGTTTAATAAAAAACGCCCGCCGAAACGGCAAAGGCGGACGGAGGATGCCGTCTGAAGCGGCAAAGGGGGAATAGAAAATGCCGCCCGAGCGGTTCGGGCGGCATTTGTTTTCACGGCGGGTTCAAACCCGGTCATTGTCCTTATTTGGGTCGGCAGGAAGACGGCAGGAATTTGTCTTTTACAGTGCCTGCTTTACAAGTCCACTTGAACGAACCTGATGTTGATTCACCAATCAATTGCAAGGTTGCACCTTTGATGTCGGCATTCACACCGGAAGATTTCATGGTAGAGGTAATTTGAGCACCGGATGCGTTTGTAGCAACTTCTACCTTAGCCACATATTTACCTGTAATCTGACTGGCAGAAGCAATACCTGCGGAAGCATTGTTACCTGGGAATTGACCGTTGTCGGAATAATACTCGACCACTGCAGTTTTTTGACCTTCGGCCAAAGTCAGGGCTTCGGACATTTGGGCGCGCGCGGTATAGTCTTGGTATGCGGGCAGGGCGACGGCTGCCAAGATACCGACGATGGCGATGACGATCATCAGCTCGATCAGGGTGAAACCTTTTTGGATTGCTTTCATTTGGATGACTCCTGTTTGAAAATGTTTAAGTTTGATTGGAATTTGCGGCATCCGCCGCAAACGTAAACCCGTAATGTATTTGACCGTGGTCTTTTTTGTTTCGGTTCGCCTTCTTTCCAGCAAGCGGCGTGCCAAAACCGGGTTCGGCTCGGCATTTTACAGAATATTTTTTTATTTGTCTGTTTGGTATGGGTATTTTTTTATATCAACGCGGCGCGGCTTGCGGCGGAATAATGCGGCGGGCTGACGTTTTTTGTCAGTTGTGACAATTTTTGTCAGTTTCGGGCTGACGTTTTTTGTCAGATTTTGTCAGATTGGGTTTTTTTGGTTTTTTTTGGGGGGTGTGGGGCAGGGTGGGATTGGTGTGATGACGAAATATAAGTTTCCCGCCATTCCCACGCAGGCGGGAATCCGGAAACTCAAAGTTGCAAGAATTTATCAGAAATGACTGAAACTCAACGGACCCGGATTCCCGCTTTCGCGGGAATGACGCGGAAAAGTTGGCTGTGGGGCGGGAATCCGGAAACTCAAAGTTGCAAGAATTTATTAGAAATGGCTGAAACTCAACGAACCTGGATTCCCGCTTTCGCGGGAATGACGCGGACAAGTTTTCATGCCGGTTTGAACCGGTGGGGATGGTGCGGGAATGACGGGATATTTTGCGTTTAATAAAAAACGCCCGCTGAAACGGCAGGGCGGGGTGTGGAAATGCCGTCTGAAACGGTCGGACAATGTTTCAGACGGCATTTTTATGCCCGGTTATTTCCGGTAGCGGACGGCGCGGGACAGGATTTCTTCAATTTCCATCCACATAATGCCCCCTTACAGCAAACCGGGCTGACCCAGTGCGGGGTCGGTCGTGCGGGCGGCTTGTGCGTCTTCGACAGTCAGTCCGAGGGCTTTTGCTACGCCTTCACCGTATGCCGGGTCGCAACGGTAGCAGTTGCGGATATGGCGGTATTTGATGAAGTCAGGCGCATCGCCCATGGCTGCGGCGGTGTTGCCGAACAAAGCCTGTTTCTGCGTATCGTTCATCAAGTTGAACAGGGCGCGCGGTTGGCTGAAATAGTCGTCATCGTCTTGGCGGTAGTCCCAATGCGCCGCGTCGCCGTTGATTTTCAAAGGCGGTTCGGCGAAGTCGGGTTGTTGCTGCCATTGACCGAAGCTGTTGGGTTCGTAGTGCGGCAGGCTGCCGTAGTTGCCGTCGGCGCGGCCTTGTCCGTCGCGCTGGTTGCTGTGAACAGGGCAACGCGGACGGTTGACGGGGATTTGGCGGAAGTTTACGCCCAAACGGTAGCGTTGCGCGTCGGCGTAATTGAACAAACGGGCTTGCAGCATTTTATCCGGGCTAGCACCGATACCGGGAACGAGGTTGCTCGGTGCGAAGGCGGATTGTTCCACATCAGCGAAGAAGTTTTCGGGATTGCGGTTCAACTCGAATTCGCCCACTTCAATCAGCGGATAGTCTTTTTTCGGCCAAACTTTGGTCAAGTCAAACGGATGATAAGGTACTTTTTCCGCATCGGCTTCAGGCATCACTTGGATGTACATCGTCCATTTCGGAAACTCGCCGCGCTCAATGGCTTCGTATAGGTCGCGCTGATGGCTTTCGCGGTCGTCGGCGATGATTTTGGCGGCTTCTTCGTTGGTCAGGTTTTTAATGCCTTGCTGGGTGCGGAAATGGAATTTCACCCAAAAACGCTCGCCTGCTTCGTTCCAGAAGCTGTAAGTATGCGAACCGAAGCCGTGCATATGGCGGTAGCTGGCGGGAATACCGCGGTCGCTCATCACGATGGTAACTTGGTGCAACGCTTCAGGCAGCAGCGTCCAGAAGTCCCAGTTGTTTGTGGCGGAACGCATATTGGTGCGCGGATCGCGTTTGACGGCTTTGTTCAAGTCGGGGAATTTACGCGGATCGCGTAGGAAGAACACGGGCGTGTTGTTGCCGACCACATCCCAGTTGCCTTCTTCGGTATAGAACTTCAGCGCAAAACCGCGGATGTCGCGTTCCGCATCGGCTGCGCCGCGCTCGCCTGCCACGGTGGTGAAACGGGCGAACATCTCGGTTTTTTTGCCGACTTCGCTGAAGATTTTGGCGCGGGTGTATTGGGTGATGTCGTGTGTTACGGTAAACGTACCGAACGCGCCCGAACCTTTGGCGTGCATACGGCGTTCGGGGATGACTTCGCGCACGAAGTCGGCGAGTTTTTCATTCAGCCACAAATCCTGCGCCAGCAGGGGGCCGCGCGGGCCGGCGGTCAGGCTGTTTTGATTGTCGGCAACAGGCGCGCCGTTGTTCATGGTCAGATGGGTGACGGGGCATTTGGAGGTAGTCATCGCTCTTGTTCCTTTTCTCAGGTTGGTCAAATGGGGGGAAACGGCTTACAGTACGATTTGGCGGAAAGCGTATTCGTAACCGGTTTCTTGATTGCAATAAATTTCTTGAATCGACATTTTGTTTTCCTTTTGTAAAAACTATGGATGCGACTATACGCCAAGATTTTCGCTATTAAAACTATGAAATCGATTTAATATTGTTATAAGCAATCGGTTTTTAATTTTCGTTTGTTTTTTGTTATCGAACGGAATCCGAACCCGCTCATTAAAACCATTTATAATGCAATGACGCTTTGCGGCATTTTTTGCGCCGACAGACTGAAAATAACAATTTTCCCCACATTATCATGACCTTACTCGGAATAAAGCTCAAACAGACCCAGCAGCTCAACCAGCGGCTGCAACAATCTTTGCGCGTATTGCAGATGTCGGGTATCGAACTTGAACGCGAGGTCGAAAACTGGCTGTCGGACAACCCCCTGCTCGAACGCAAAGACACGGATGAATTTTCCGATGCCGAGTTCAGCCATTACACTGCGCCTGCCCGTCAAATCGGCGGAGACGAAGGCGAAGATATGCTGTCCAACATCGCCGGTGAGCAGGATTTCAAGCAATACCTGCACGCACAAGTATGCGAACACCCGCTTTCCGATCAAGAAGCCGCCTGCGTCCACATCCTTATCGATTTCCTTGACGAGCAGGGTTATCTGACCGACAGCATCGAAGACATCCTCGACCATACGCCCTTGGAGTGGATGTTGGATGAGGCAATGCTGAAACAAGCCCTGACCGCATTGAAAAAATTCGACCCGGCAGGCGTGGCCGCCGCCGATTTGAATGAATCGCTGATACTGCAGATAAAAAGATTGGGTGAATGTGCTGCCAAACCCGCCGCCCTGCATATCGTCCGAAACGCCCTCGACAGCATTGACGGCAACCGCAGCCAAACCCTCGCACGAATAAAAAAACGCCTGCCCCAAACCGACAGCGGCACACTCGAAGCCGCACTCGACCTCATTGCTTCGCTCAATCCCTTTCCCGCCGCCGGTTTTGCCTCGTCCACGCCCACGCCGTATATCCGCCCGGATGTCTGGGTTGAGGAAAGTAAAGACGGCTGGACGGTCAGTTTCAACGAAGACTCCCTGCCTCCTCTGCAAATGAACAGCGAATATTGCGAACTGATGCCGTCTGAAGGTCTCTCGCCCGAATGGAAGGAAAAAATCAGCGAAGCCAGACAACGTATCGATTCGCTCGAATTGAGGAAGGCAACCGTCGTTCTCCTTGCCGAATACATCGTTAAACATCAGGCAGACTTTTTCACTTTTGGCGAAATCGGACTCGTCCCCCTGCTGATGAAAGATGCCGCCGCCGAATTGGGTGTGGCAGAAAGTACCGTTTCACGAGCCGCCAACCAAAAATATTTGTCTTGCCCGCGCGGAGTGTTTGCGCTACGCTATTTCTTCACGCAGGCAGTTCAAATGGAAGAAGGCAAAGAAGCCGTCAGCCAACACGCCGTTAAAGCTGCACTCTCCCAGCTTGTCGGCAGCGAAGACAAACGCAAGCCCTATTCTGACGAGGCACTCGCCAACCTGCTGGCTTTCCGCGGTATGGAGGTTTCCCGCCGCACCATTGCCAAATACAGAGAATCCCTTGAGATTCCGGCAGCACACAAACGCAAAACCGCAGAATAATTTTTCAACACAATGCTACAACCCGTTTTTCCGTTCCGTCGCTGACGGACAGAACCCACCGAAGGAGCTGTATCATGAATCTGAAAATCATCGGTCTGAATTTTGACGTTACCGAAGCCATCAAAAACCATGTTTCCAAGAAACTGGAGCGCATCAACCGCCACGCTTCGGACATCATTTCTATAACTGTAACGCTGTCTGTGGAAAAAGCCGGCCATAAGGCCGAGGCAGACGTACACCTTGCCGGTAAAGACCTGCACGTCGAGTCCGACGGTCAGGACATGTATGCCGCCATCGACACCCTGACAGACAAACTTGACCGCGCCGTATTGAAACACAAAGAAAAAAGCGGCGAAATCCGCAACTAACCGAATCGGCAAAATGCCGTCTGAAACAGATTTCCGTTTCAGACGGCATTGTTTATCCTGCATAACCAAACATGAAGCAAATCCGCCTTATCTTGAACCGGTTTTGATGCTCAACTCCATGAACTTTTTAACGATAGCTTAAGGTTATCGTTAAAAGGTATTACCCCGACAAACTGGGATTTATCTTTTTTATTCATCCAAAGCGTTGTAAAGCTTGTCCATAATTACAGAAAGGGCTTCTGGAATTCCTTCATCCCAGTCTGGACTTTCAAGAATTTCACCATCTAACGCCTTAAACATTACTTCTGGTATTTTTGATTTTGCTTTACTATCGTCATATCCTTTTGTCCAATCATGTCCTCCAGAATATAAATCGTTAGTCGGATTAAATGCATAAATTTGATCATTATAAAAATCAGAAAGATAGTTTGTTTCAATGGTATCTAAAATATCATAATCTTCTAAGCCCCATGAATATTTTTCTTCGCATTCTTTTCTGTCCACACAGTTCTCTTTATAAAAATCAGGTGCCATGTACCAGTACAAATAAAGGATTGTGCCTCTGTCAGTATCCGGCTGATCAACTATCCACTGGATTACTTTTTTAGAATTATCAAAGTTCCAACTTATTGCCAATAGCTGTCTTTCTTTCGGAGTATTTTTCTTAAGAAAATCAATAATAAGCTCTGTGCTTAATTTCTCAAATTCATCATCATCAATTTTGACTTCGTCCCATTCAAAATCGTCATTGAGAATATCACTTATCGTTAACATACTGTACCTCCTAAAATTTCGATTTGTAACTATCTTTTTTTGAACAAATATCTGTCATTTACTATCAGAACCCGTGAAATTATATCGTAATTATTTTAATACACTATTCAATTACCAGCTCTACATAATCCCCATCTTCCTTATTGTATACATGCTTATTTACAATATATATCTCCGCACAACCTGTTCCGAAAACCCTTTAAAGATGCAATGCATCAGTTAAGGCGGCTGCAATAAGAAAACGGGATGCAAATCCGCATCCCGTTCCGTTTACTTCCAAACCCCTGCAACGGCTTGAGCCTCTTTCAGACGGTCTACCGTACCGACATCCAGCCACAAACCCGTATGCTTCTGACCGCTCACCCGGTTTTGCCGCATTTCGCCCCGCAATACGGGCGCGAGTTTCGCCACACTGCCCGCTTCGATGCCTCCGAACATTTCAGGACGGTAAATACCCACGCCGCTGAATGTCAATCCGTTGCCGCCGGATACTTCCGACTGTACGCTGCCGTCGGGCAGCAGGGAAAAATCGCCGTCGGGATGGTGCGGGGGATTGTCCGCCAGCCACAAATGTGCGGAAATATGCTCGGGCAGGGACGATGCCGTCTGAAACGCGGCGGTAAAATCGATGTCAGTCAACACGTCGCCGTTGACCACCAAAAACGGGGTATCGCCCAACAGCGGCAATGCCTGCGCGATACCGCCCGCCGTTTCCAAACCGCCTGCGGGTTCGGGCGAATAGGCGATGTTCACGCCATAAGCCGAGCCGTCACCCAAAGCATCTTCTATCTGCCGACCCAGCCAAGCGTGGTTGATGACGATTTCGGTAAACCCTGCCTGCTTCAGACGGCATAAGTGCCAACCGATTAGGGGCTTGCCCGCCACGTCCAGCAGCGGCTTCGGAGTGGTATCGGTCAAAGGGCGCATACGCTCGCCGCGTCCTGCCGCCAGTATCATCGCTTTCATATATATCTGTCCGAATATCAGTCTAAAGACCTAAACTGCCGTCTGAAATACAGCAGCGCGGGGCGTTTGCCCACGCAATTTTTGATTTCGTCGAGCCTGACGTAAAACACAAAATGTGTGCCGATTTCATGTTGGCCGACAATATGCCCGTGCAGGTGCGCCAACGCGCCCTCTATTTCAAGCTGTCCGGTTTTGCCGCGATGCCAGATGTGGTAGGCAAACCGCTCTTCGGGCGACAGGCCGGTCAGCCCGGCAAAATGTTCGGCCACATCCTGATGTTCGTCCGCCAGCGTATTGATGCAGAGGCTGCCGTTTTCCGACAGGATCGGAATGATACGGGCTTTACGGTTGATACACAGCATCACGGTCGGAGGCTCATCCGTAACCGGTGTAACCGCAGTCATCGTGATACCGTAACGTCCTGCCGATCCCTCTGTCGTAATGACATGAACGCCTGCCGCGCAAGATGCCATCGCATCACGGAACGAAATTTGAAAAGTTTTCTGCAAATCCGTCATTTTTCCCCTTAAACTGTCCCCTATATAAGAATGCTGCACACAAGGCATCCCCTATGTGCAGCAATCCTGATTCGGAATCCCGCCGTGCGGACGTTTCCGCGCGTTACGGCGTATTACGAGTTCAACGCATCCTCGATTTTGGCAAGCTCTGCCAACAAATCTTTAAGCAGCAGCATTTTCTCGCGGGACAACACTTCTTCGATAGCATCGTAGCGTTCGTCCACTTCTTCGCCGATTTCCTCATACAGCTTCTCGCCCTCGGCAGTCAGCTTCAGATAAACGCGCCGTTGGTCGTTGGAAGGTTTCAGGCGGACGACCAACCCCGCTTTTTCAAGACGGGTCAGGATGCCGGTCAGGCTGGGGCGCAGGATGCACGCCTGATTCGCCAAATCTTGAAAGTCCAGCGTGCCGTTTTCCGCCAAAAGACGGATAATCCGCCATTGCTGATCGGTAATATTCGCCTGATTCAGAATAGGTCTGAATTGGGTCATCAGTGCTTCCCTTGCCTGTATCAGACCGATATTGATAGACGCATGTTTTGATTGGGTAGGCATTGTTTAAGTCTCCAAAGTTATCGAAAATCAAACTTTCAAACCGTCGGGAAAGCCTGTGGGCGTAATTTTTGATGCAACCGTTATATAACAAAACGAACATATAGCAACAATACTCTATAAACCGCATCGGACGACTGGGTATAAAAGACTTTAATTCCGATAATCCTATCTAAAAATATTTTAATAGTTATATCTTAATCTATTTTTCCCACAATCACAACAAGGGATTACATCGGCAGGCGCGACGGCTCTTTCCCAAAAAACAAAAGCCGCCGCATCCGTCGCGCAAGGCATATTCCGTTTGATTCTCTACATAGCGGAAAGTTTAACAAGAACAAAGGTTAACCGAAAACATCTGCCTGGAAAATTCTTGCGCGCAAGCCCCAATAACTGCTGATTCCCGTCGTATAGTGAACTATTTTCCCATTTTTGACCAAAATGACAGTCGGCGTTGCCTTAATCTGCCAAGACCTTGCCAAACCGCCGTCCTCATCATTAACGCTCGGAAAACCCAATCCGCGTTTTTTCATATACGCAGAAACTTCGTCCGAACTGCCCGAACGTACCGCCACACCGACGACCGGCACGCCGTCCGCCGCCAAATCATCGATTATCGGCGACTGATAACGGCACACGCCGCACCAGCTCCCCCAAAAATACACCAGCACCACCCTATCCCGGCTAAACTGTCCCAAAGTCAGCCGCTGCCCCGACAGCAAAGTCAAAGGCCGCCCTGCTGCGCCGGCAGGTTCGTCGGGCTTGCGTACCCAATCCAAAAACAGCGACACCAATAAAAACACCAATGCCGTCTGAACGGCAAATTTGATGCCCGAAAGCAATTTCTTTTTCATACGCCCCCTCAAACGGTACGCCCGCGCAACCGGCAGGCAAACAAAAAAGCCAAGTCTTAAAACTTGGCTTCCGGTTATCTGGTGGGTCGTGAGCGATTCGAACGCTCGACCAACGGATTAAAAGTCCGCTGCTCTACCAGCTGAGCTAACGACCCGATGAGCCGCGTATTATACAGCCCTGTTCCCCGCCGTCAAGCAAATTTTACAGGTTTGATTGCAGACCACTGTTTGCACGGGATATTTTGACAACGGATTTTCACAATCCGCCGCATACCGTGTAAAAGTTCGCACAAGGAAAGGCAAACCGCCCGAAATCAATGTACACTTTCCGCCCGTTTCCCAAACTGCACACAGAAACACACATTATGAACATACAAAACATCCGCACCCTCCTCGACACCGTCGCCGTTCCGAATACGGCACGCACACTCGGCAGCGAAAAGGCCGTCCGCTCGGTCGAACAGCGTTCAGACGGCATCCATATCGCCCTGCATTTCGGCTTCCCTGTCGCGCACATCGCCGCCGCCATCGCCGATTCCGTACAAGAAACCCTGATGCCCGAAACAGGCGACACACACATCCATCTGTCCATGGACACGGAAATCGGCACACATAAAGTCCAACCCGGCGTTACCACCATCAAAGGTGTGAAAAACATCATTGCCGTCGCCTCCGGCAAAGGCGGCGTGGGCAAATCAACAACCACCGCCAACCTTGCCGCCGCAATGGCGCGGATGGGCGCGCGCGTCGGCGTACTCGATGCCGACCTTTACGGCCCGAGCCAGCCCACGATGCTGGGTGTGGACGACCGCAAACCCGATCAGAAAAACCAAAAACTCATTCCCGTCGAATCTTCAGACGGCATACAGGTTATGTCCATCGGCTTTCTCGTCGATACCGACCAAGCCGTCGTCTGGCGCGGCCCGATGGTCAGCCAAGCCTTGCAGCAGCTGATGTTCCAAAGCGAGTGGGACGAAGTGGACTACCTGTTTATCGACCTGCCCCCGGGTACGGGCGACATCCAGCTCACGCTGTCCCAACGCATCCCCGTAACCGGATCGGTCATCGTAACCACGCCGCAGGATATCGCCCTGATAGACGCGCGCAAAGCCGTGGATATGTTCCGAAAAGTCAACATTCCGATTTTGGGCGTATTGGAAAATATGTCCGTCCACATCTGCACCAACTGCGGACACAGCGAAGCCCTGTTCGGCACGGACGGCGGCAAAGATTTAGCCGCACGCCTCAACGTCCCCCTGCTCGGACAGCTTCCCTTAAGCCTGCCCGTGCGCGAAGCAATGGACGGAGGGGCGGCGGCACAACTGTTCGACGAACACCCCGCCATCGCCAAAATCTACACCGATGCCGCATTCCAAATCGCCCTGGGCATTGCCGACAAAGGCAAAGACTTCAGCAGCCGCTTCCCCAAAATCGTCGTCGAATAAAGCCGCGCCCCCGAAACCGCAATGCCGTCTGAAACCCCGCGCCGCCACAACGGCGGCACACAGGCGGACGCGCAGGATAGGCGCAGGGTATTTCGCAGGTCAGGCGCAGCGTAGGTGCAGGATGAGCGCAGGGTGCGCCGTAGTATGGGCTGTAGGGCGGACTGTAGGATGGGCTTCAGCCCACCGAATCCACCAACTCCACCGAATCCCGCCGCCGTCATTCCCGCGCAGGCGGGAATCTAGGTCTGTCGGCGCAGAAACTTATCGGGTAAAACGGTTTCTTGAGATTTTACGTTCTAGATTCCCACTTTCGTGGGAATGACGCGGTACAGGTTTCCGTGCGGATGGATCCGTCATTCCCGCACAGGCGGGAATCCAGACCTGTCAGCGCGGAAACTTATCGGGTAAAACGGTTTCTTGAGATTCTACGTTCTAGATTCCCACTTTCGTGGGAATGACGGTTTAGGTATTTTTATAGCAAGCCGTAGGGCGCGATGCCGCCGGAGGGCATCATATTCTTGGAATAGCGCATTAAAAAGAGTATGATAATGGAAACACAAAAGATTCTGGCAATGCCCGTGCACCGTTCCCGTCCGTCATTCCCGCTCAGGCGGGAATCCAGACCTTTCGGCGCAGAAACTTATCGGATAAAACGGTTTCTTGAGATTTTGCGTTCCGGATTCCCACTTTTGTGGGAATGACGGGATGCAGGTTTCCGTGCGGACGTGTTCTGGATTCCCGCCTGCGCGGGAATGACGGTTGTCGTGAAAATCCGCATCACGGCGCATATTGCGATATTTACGGCCGGGCGGGAATGCCGTCCGGCCATCGGGAAAACAAACGGAAGGAAAACGATATGAAAAAAACACCCAAACGGCACTTGCTCCGCCATACTGCGGTTTATACCGCGATGCTCTTGGCGGCATCGTCCCAACAGGCGTTCGGCGCGGGCGATACTGCGAATTTCAACTTTATCGTCAACGACGACGGCAGCGTACAAGGCGATCAGACACCCGGCGGCAAGGGCGTACGCACGGGTAAGAAAGAAACTTTCCCAATCGGAAGCTCTACACGTCCGGGAAGAAACATATGTAGGGAACTGGGTATCAAATTTGATCCCACACAAGGGTGTCCCTTTTTCGCCGCAACAACTTATGAACTTACCTACGCAAACACCGACACGCTGCTTGCGGGCAAGAACGGCGGGAAGCTGATTCTCGGCGGCGGTTCCGCCCCGCTGTGGGGCAAGGTTTCCGGGCTTGATGCCGACAATATGGCGGGGCGCAAGACCGACAATTGGCTGACGACCGTTCACAAAGGGAAGATGGGTTACGATTTTACCGGCTTGAGTTGCTTCCTCCAGGGCTTGGGTGTCTCGACGGGTCAAAGCCGCCAGTGTCCTAACCTGCCCTTCCAGTTTTTTTTCGACTTTACCAATAGCGCGCTCGATCCCACATCGGTGGGAACCAGTTCAGACGGCCTGCCGATATACAAGCTGACAGACCATCCGTGGCTGGGCGTTTCCTTCCAATTGGCTTTATCGGACGGCAAAACGCCGGAAAACTGGCTCGCCATTCAGAGAGACCATACCGAAGTAAGCAAAATGATTACCCAGCCGACAGGGGAAAGAAGCAAGGGCCAAGTCTTCGCCCTGCGCGCCAAACTGCATATGCTGGGCAACTCCGGCAGCCTCAACGCCCAAGAAATCAAGCTGGGCGAGATTAGTATGCCCAACTTCGCCTTTATGCCGCATAACGAAAACGGCGCGGGGCGGACGGCAACGATATATAAAATACGGGAACAGGGCCATGTCGACGTAAAACTCCAGCTTCCGAGCATAGGCGCGGGCGGCTGTACGCGGCCTCAATATACCGCTGCCGCCCCGGACGGCAGCCAATACGCCATCGTCGCCCCCGCCCCTTTGGGCGCGGGTTTCCCGGGCAAGGCGGCGGCGGTCGTTACCGATCCCAAGTCGGCAAGCAGCCGCATCCTCTTTTACACCTTGGATAAAAACAATAAGAAAAACGGCGGCGCGGATTATCTGCCAAGCAAAGGTTTTACCGAACCCGTCTTTGCCGGACGCAAGGCGGCAATCCGCTTGGCAAACGGCGTATCCTTGAGCGACAGCAATATTAACGGCATTACGAATGGCACATTCGGTATCGGCGATAATGGGAATAATCAGCAAGAATGGAAAGACGTGTTATTGCGCTGGACCGACAGGCGCGATGGAAACGACAATCAGTTTAACTATTTTAACAATGCGATAGATGCTTCAACACGCGGCAAACTGTATAGCCAGCAATACCGTATCCGCGACAACGGCAAACGCGATTTGGGCGACATCGTCAACAGCCCGGTAACGGCGGTCGGTGAATATCTGGCAACCGCCGCCAACGACGGGATGGTGCATATCTTCAAAAAAAGCGGCGGCGGCTACAATCTGAAGCTCAGCTACATCCCCGCTGAAATGCCGCGCAAAGATTTGGATAACGCAGATTCCACTTTGGCAAAAGACCTGCACCATTTTGCCAACGAGAACTACACGGGCGGCCTGTACGGCGTGGACGGCGGCTTTGTCTTGCGCCAAGCGGGAAACCGAGTGTTTATGTTCGGCGCGATGGGTCAGGGCGGCAAAGGCGCGTATGCCTTGGATTTGACCAGGGCCGAAAGCAACCAAACCGGCGTTTCCCTGTTTGATGTAAAAGATAACGGCTTGGGCTACACCGTCGGCACGCCGCAAATCGGCAGAACCCACAACGGCAAATATGCCGCCTTCCTCGCCTCCGGTTATGCGACTAAAGACATTGACAGCCAAGAAAATCAAACCGCGCTGTATGTGTATGATTTGGAAAGCAGCGGCACGCTGATTGCAAAAATTGCCGTACCCGGCGGCAAGGGCGGGCTTTCGTCCCCCACGCTTGTCGATACGGATTTGGACGGCACGGTCGATATCGCCTATGCCGGCGACCGGGGCGGCAAGATGTACCGCTTTGATTTGGGCGGCAACGACCCGACCAGATGGTCTGCACGCGCCATTTTCAACGGCACAAAACCGATTACTTCCGCGCCTGCTATTTCCCAACTGAAAGACAAACGCGTCGTCATCTTCGGCACGGGCAGCGATTTGACTGAGGATGATGTGGCAAGCCAAGAAATCCAACACGTTTACGGTATCTTTGATAACGATACGGAATCTTTGCCGGCAGAAGACGGATTGGGCAAAGGGCTGCTTGAGCAAGTGCTGACAAAAGACGGCAACAATACGCTGTTCTTGAGCGACTACAAAAGGTCTGACGGCTCGGGCGACAAGGGCTGGGTAGTGAAATTGGAAGCCGGACAGCGCGTTACCGTCAAACCGACCGTGGTATTGCGTACCGCCTTTGTAACCATCCGCAACTACAATGCCAACGGCTGCGGCGCGGAAACCGCATTTTTGGGCATCAATACCGCCGACGGCGGCAAGCTGACGAAGAAAAGCGCGCGCCCCGTCGTGCCGGATAGCCGCGTGGCAAAAAAAGTCGGCGAGAAAAAAGACGCAAAAGGCAACAATATCCCCGTGGGCTGTATGGAAAAAGGCACTGAAACCGTCTGCCCGAGCGGATATGTTTATCCGAAACTGCTGACCGCAAGCTATTTGGACAGCCAAAAAACAAGCGATCACCCGACAACGGCAGACGGCGACGCGGGCGGCAGCGGCAATGACAACACCCCCTTCCAAAAATCCGGCAACCGCTGCTTCTTCAGCAAAGGCGTGCACACGCTGCTGATGAACGATATGTCCGACTTGGACGTTGCCGGCCCGATCTGCAATATGAAACGGGTAAGCTGGCGCGAAGTCTTCTTCTAACCCGCCCGCGCGGCCGATTCCCCCGCAAATGCCGTCTGAAAGGTCTTCAGACGGCATTTTTTTGCGTTTTTCGGGAGGGGGCAAATGAAACGCCGACAAACCGATGCCGTCATTCCCGCGCAGGCGGGAATCTAGAATGCGGGATTAAGGAAACCTACATCCCGTCATTCCCACGAAAGTGGGAATCTAGAACTCAGGATTGAAGAAACCGTTGTACCCGATAAGTTTCTGCGCCGACGGGTCTGGATTCCCGCCTGCGCGGGAATGACGATTCGGGTATTCCTGACGATTCGGGTATTTCTGACGGTTCGGGTATTTCCATAGTTTCGCCGGGCGGACGTGGGGAAATGCGTAACGGGCATAGTGGGCGCGGAGCGGGCGGTTTTATGCCCCGGATTTCCGTTTTCGCGCGAACATATCAGCCCGCCTGCCGCGTTTGCGCTTGAAATCGGGTAGGTTTCGTCTTAAAATATGCTGCTTTCAGGGTATAGGCACTTGCCCGAAAAGCACGTTACGCGTCTATCTTGCGCGGCGTGTTTTTTTTTGACCGGATTTTTCCGACCGGATGCCCCCTGCCGAAGTCCCTTCAGACGGCATTGTCAAGAATTTTATTAAAAACAGGATTCCCATCATGAGCACCCCCGCCCTCCTCGTCCTCGCTGACGGCAGCGTATTTCACGGCACATCAATCGGTTACGAAGGTTCGACTTCCGGCGAAGTCGTGTTCAATACTTCGATGACCGGCTATCAGGAAATCCTGACCGACCCGTCCTACTGCAAACAAATCGTTACCCTTACCTACCCCCACATCGGCAATACCGGCACCAACGCCGAAGATGAAGAAAGCCGCAGCGTTTACGCCGCCGGCCTGATTATCCGCGACCTGCCGCTCTTGCACAGCAACTTCCGCGCCTCCGAAAGCCTGCACGACTATCTGGTACGCAACAAAACCGTCGCCATCGCCGACATCGACACCCGCCGCCTGACCACCCTGTTGCGTGAAAAAGGCGCGCAAGGCGGCGCGATTTTGACAGGTGCGGACGCTACGGTTGAAAAAGCGCAAGAACTCATCGCCGCGTTCGGCAGTATGGTCGGCAAAGATTTGGCAAAAGAAGTTTCCTGCACGGAAACTTACGAATGGACGGAAGGCGAATGGGCATTGGGCAAGGGTCTCGTTACCCCTGACGAACAGCCTTACCACGTCGTCGCCTACGATTTCGGCGTGAAAACCAACATCCTGCGTATGCTCGCCTCGCGCGGCTGCCGCCTGACCGTCGTCCCCGCCCAAACGAGCGCGGAAGACGTGTTGGCACTCAATCCCGACGGCGTGTTCCTGTCCAACGGCCCCGGCGACCCCGAGCCTTGCACCTACGCCATCGAAGCCGTGCAAAAACTGATGGAAAGCGGCAAACCGATTTTCGGCATCTGCTTGGGACACCAGCTCATCAGCCTCGCCATCGGCGCGAAAACCCTGAAAATGCGCTTCAGCCACCACGGAGCGAACCACCCTGTGCAAGACTTGGACAGCGGCAAAGTCGTCATCACCAGCCAAAACCACGGTTTCGCCGTCGATGCCGACACCCTGCCCGCCAACGCGCGTATTACCCACAAATCCTTGTTTGACAACACCTTGCAAGGCATCGAGCTGACCAACAAACCCGTGTTCTGCTTCCAAGGCCACCCCGAAGCCAGCCCGGGTCCTCAAGATGTCGGCTACCTGTTCGACAAATTCATTGGCAATATGGAGGCGGCAAAACAATAAGCCGGCTGTTCGGACGGCATCCGAAAAGTATGCCGTCCGAACCCGCAAACAGATTCCGATACAAGGCATACGGACGGTATCCCGACACCGTTTTCCGCCCCAAAATCAGAAAGGACTATTTTGACTGAAAAACAAATGCGCATCCTTTCCGCCGCCGCCACCCTGACCGCCGTGGGTATGTACGTTTCCTACATCCCGCAAATCCAAAACAACCTCGCAGGCAACCACGGCTCGCCGCTGCAACCCTTCGTCGCTGCCATCAACTGCACATTATGGACTGCCTACGGCTTTTTGAAAGAAAAACGCGACTATCCCGTCATACTGGCAAACATCCCCGGCATCATTTTGGGTCTGATTACGTTTATCACCAGCTTTTAAGGAAGTTTTCAGACGGTCTGTGCGAAATAAAAACAAAAAAACCGTCTGAAAAAATTGTCTTGCCGCAATATTTAACTCAAGCCGAAAACCCGCCTCCCTCCCGTGGGAGAGCGTTAGAGAGAGGACAGCAAAGCTTGTATTTTGGCAATTAGGGAATTTTTTGAGTGGGGAAATTTCCGCGATTCGGAGAACGCCCGAAATATCAACAGCAGAGATTTTCAGACAACCTTTATCGCCAGGCAGATGGGACAAACGCCGCAAGCGTTTTTTCAGGCTGTCTTTGAACCCGTCGGTAGGGTGTGTGCCGCAAGGCACACACGCGGTGGGTTGGGGTTGCAGGGAAAATGGAGAACGCGTGCGTGCGTATCGCACACACCTTACTATGCGGACTATGGCTTGCTATGTTTACTATGTTTTAACAATATAACTATTTCATTAGGAAAATTCATGAGTACTCAACAAACTAAACAATCAAAACGCCCTCATTCAGATTTAAACGGGATAATTAAGACCTTAAGTGAAATTAAAGACGAAATTAAAGATGATGAACTCTTATTGTATAGAGGACAATCAAGTATTCAATGGGATTTAGTACCATCTATTAAAAGAGATGGATTAGATGGGAAAGAAAATGTTTTTATCAAAGAACTTATTTCTTCGTATCCAAATGAATTTTCAGATACAAATACAACTTTTGAACAACTTATAAAGGCTCAGCATTATGAATTACCTACCCGATTAATAGATTTAACATTTAATCCATTGGTTGCATTATACTTTTCTCTTAACTCTGTTGAAGAAAAGCAAAAAAATAATGAAATAGTACATAATAAAGATGGGAAGCCAAAAATGGCTGATGGATGTATTTTTATTTTCAAAGTCAAAAAAAGTACCTTGAAATATTATGATAGTGATACAGTAAGTTGTCTTGCAAATTTGGCATTTCTAACACAAGGTGAAAGGGAGAAAATTAAGGAGTTATGTAGAAATTTCGTAAGAGATGAACCCAATGATGTACAAAAACGTCAAACAGCTATAAACGAATTTCATTCGAATCCTAGTGTAAAAAGACTTCTCCATTTTATTAAGATGGAAAAAAATCATTTTGATGATGACATTAATCCAAAAGACCTACTTTCAAATTATATTGTTAAGGGGAAAATGAATAATAGAAGAATATTGGCTCAACAAGGTGCATTTTTACTATGTGGGCTAAATAGTTTAGAAGAACAAAAAGACATCGTTCCTATACAAAAATTGAAAATATCTGCTGCATCAAAAGACAATCTTAAAACAGAATTAGATAAACTCATGTCGATTAATGATGCTACCATTTTCCCTGAGATTATAAACCATGCACATTATATAAAAAAATTCATGTAAATCATTTATCATTCAATTCAGTTTAAAGAGACCCACCCATGCCCAAACGTACCGACCTAAAATCCATCCTTATCATCGGCGCCGGCCCTATCGTTATCGGTCAGGCCTGCGAATTTGACTATTCGGGCGCACAGGCCTGCAAGGCTTTGCGCGAAGAAGGCTATAAAGTCATTCTGGTGAATTCCAACCCCGCCACGATTATGACCGACCCTGAAATGGCGGATGTTACCTACATCGAGCCGATTATGTGGCAGACGGTGGAGAAGATTATCGCCAAGGAACGGCCCGATGCGATTCTGCCCACGATGGGCGGCCAGACCGCGCTGAACTGTGCGCTGGATTTGGCGCGCAACGGCGTGCTGGCGAAATACAATGTCGAGCTGATCGGCGCGACCGAAGACGCGATTGACAAAGCAGAAGACCGCGGCCGCTTTAAGGAGGCGATGGAAAAAATCGGCCTCTCCTGTCCGAAATCCTTTGTCTGCCACACGATGAACGAAGCCTTGGCGGCGCAAGAACAAGTCGGCTTTCCGACGCTGATTCGTCCGTCTTTCACGATGGGCGGTTCGGGCGGCGGCATTGCCTACAATAAAGACGAGTTTTTGGCGATTTGCGAACGCGGTTTCGATGCATCGCCCACGCATGAGCTGCTGATTGAGCAGTCCGTTCTCGGCTGGAAAGAGTACGAGATGGAAGTGGTGCGCGATAAGGCCGACAACTGCATCATTATTTGTTCGATTGAAAACTTCGACCCGATGGGCGTGCATACGGGCGACTCGATTACGGTTGCGCCGGCGCAAACGCTGACGGACAAGGAATACCAAATCATGCGCAACGCTTCGCTGGCAGTATTGCGCGAAATCGGCGTGGACACTGGCGGCTCGAACGTGCAGTTTGCGGTGAACCCTGAAAACGGCGAGATGATTGTGATTGAGATGAACCCGCGCGTGAGCCGTTCTTCCGCGCTGGCTTCCAAAGCGACGGGCTTCCCGATTGCGAAAGTGGCGGCGAAACTGGCGGTCGGCTTTACGCTGGACGAGTTGCGCAACGACATCACCGGCGGCCGCACGCCCGCGTCGTTCGAGCCTTCCATCGACTATGTCGTGACCAAAATCCCACGTTTTGCGTTTGAAAAATTCCCTGCCGCAGACGACCGCCTGACCACGCAGATGAAATCGGTGGGCGAAGTGATGGCGATGGGCCGCACCATTCAGGAAAGCTTCCAAAAAGCTTTGCGCGGTTTGGAAACCGGCTTGTGCGGCTTCAATCCGAGAAGCTCCGACAAAGCGGAAATCCGCCGCGAACTGGCAAACCCCGGCCCCGAACGTATGCTGTTTGTGGCAGACGCGTTCCGCGCGGGCTTCACACTGGAAGAAATTCACGAAATCTGCGCCATCGACCCTTGGTTCTTGGCGCAAATCGAAGACTTGGTGAAAGAAGAGCAGCAGGTAAGTGCAGGCTGCCTGCAAGATTTGGATTTCGCCGCCTTACGTCGTCTGAAACGCAAAGGCTTCTCCGACAAACGCATCGCCCAGCTTTTGGGCGTAAAAGAAAAAGAAGTGCGCGAACACCGCTACGCGCTGAAGCTGCATCCTGTCTATAAACGCGTCGATACCTGCGCCGCCGAGTTCGCCACCGAAACCGCCTACCTCTATTCCACCTACGAAGAAGAATGCGAAGCGCGTCCTTCCGACCGTAAAAAAGTGATGATTCTCGGCGGCGGTCCGAACCGTATCGGTCAGGGCATCGAGTTTGACTACTGCTGCGTTCACGCCGCGCTTGCCCTGCGCGAATCGGGCTTTGAAACGATTATGGTGAACTGCAACCCCGAAACCGTGTCCACCGACTTCGACACCAGCGACCGCCTCTATTTCGAGCCGCTGACGCTGGAAGACGTGCTGGAAATCGTCCGCACCGAAAACCCGTGGGGCGTGATTGTGCATTACGGCGGTCAAACCCCGCTCAAACTCGCCAACGCGCTGGTTGAAAACGGCGTGAACATTATCGGCACGTCCGCCGACAGCATCGATGCCGCCGAAGACCGCGAACGCTTCCAAAAAGTGTTGAACGACTTAGGCCTGCGCCAACCGCCCAACCGCATCGCCCACAACGAAGAAGAAGCCCTCGTGAGAGCCGAAGAAATCGGCTATCCGCTGGTCGTGCGTCCGTCTTATGTTTTGGGCGGACGCGCGATGCAGATTGTCCACTCCTCCGAAGCCTTGCAAAAATACATGCGCGAAGCCGTGCAGGTTTCCGAAGACAGCCCCGTACTGCTTGATTTCTTCCTGAACAACGCGATTGAAGTGGATGTGGACTGCGTTTCAGACGGCAAAGACGTGGTTATCGGCGGCATCATGCAGCACGTCGAACAGGCGGGCATCCACTCCGGCGACTCCGGCTGCTCGCTGCCCCCCTACTCGCTCAGCGAAGAAATCCAAGACGAAATCCGCCGCCAAACCAAAGCGATGGCCTACGCGCTGGGCGTGATTGGTCTGATGAACGTGCAGTTTGCCGTGCAGGACGGCGTGGTGTTCGTATTGGAAGTGAACCCGCGCGCCAGCCGTACCGTGCCTTTCGTCTCCAAAGCCACCGGCGTGCCGCTCGCCAAAGTCGGCGCACGCTGTATGGCAGGCATTTCCCTGAAAGAACAAGGCGTGGAAAAAGAAGTCGTCCCCGATTTCTATGCCGTTAAAGAAGCCGTGTTCCCCTTCATCAAATTCCCGGGCGTGGATACGATTTTGGGACCGGAAATGCGCTCCACCGGCGAAGTCATGGGCGTGGGCGCAAGTTTCGGCGAAGCCTACTACAAAGCCCAACTCGGCGCGGGCGAACGCCTCAACCCGACCGGCAAAATCTTCCTCTCCGTGCGCGAAGAAGACAAAGAACGCGTCATCAAAACCGCCAAAAACTTCCAAGCATTAGGCTACGGCATCTGCGCCACACGCGGCACGGCGCAATACCTGACCGAACACGGGCTGATTGTGCAGACCATCAATAAAGTCCCCGAAGGCCGCCCGCACATCGGCGACGCGCTGAAAAACGGCGAAATCGCACTGGTCGTGAATACCGTTTCCAGCGATCCGCAATCCGTGTCCGACAGCCACATCATCCGCCAAAGCGCATTGCAGCAGCGTGTGCCGCAATACACCACCACTGCCGGCGGCGAAGCGATGAGCGAAGGCGCGAAAAGCCGCGACCATCTGGGCGTGTACAGCGTTCAAGAGTTGCACGGACGTTTGAAAAACCGCAGCTGATACCTGAATCAGGTTGAACAATGCCGTCTGAAGCCGTTTTGCGGTTTCAGACGGCATTTTGTCATTCGGAAAGCCGATGTTGCCACATACAAGCCGCACATAAGGAACAGCCCTATCACGCTCCCCATATAGACTGCCATTGCCGCCGGCTATACATCATCTTATTTATTTTTTCTCAAAGTTATTAAGTAAGCAAAAACAGTTTTATGACGGATTTCTACAGAATTATCCACAGAGATTGTTTCCCAGTTCCTCCGCCAAAAAATCCAAAAATACGCGTAAGCGGAGGTTGACGGCTTTATCGCTGTAATAAACAGCATTGAAGGGGTGCGTTTTATTGGAGGTTTGTTCGGCGAGCAGGGGAATTAACTTTCCTTCAGCGATGTCGTTGTCAACCAAAAAATCTGATAAGCAAGCAATACCGCAACCTGAAAGGCTCAACGAGCGTAAGATTTCACCGCTGCTGGCGGTAAAGTGCGGGGAAATTTTATAGGGATTTCCCTGCGCATCCAAAACCGCCCATGTATTTAGAGAACCGGGTTCGGTGAAGCCTAAACATTGGTGGCCGGCAAGCTCTTCTACAGATTGCGGCGTGCCGTGTTTTGCCAGGTATTCAGGACTGGCGACTACGCGGAAGCGGCTGTCAAACAGATGGCGTGCACGCAGCCCGGAATCGTCCAATTCTCCGGCCCGTAAGGCAATATCGACTTTGCGTTCAATCAGATTGATATAGCCTTCGGAAGAAACGAGCGAAAGTCGGATATGCGGATAGCGTTCGTTGAATTTTGCTGCCAGCGACGCCAGCAGATGCAGCACCATCGGCATCGCGGAATCCACGCGCAACACGCCTTGCGGTATTTCGTGCACTGCCAGCATTTCGGTTTCCGCCGCTGCCATTTCTTGCAGGATTCTCTGCGCGCGGCGGAAATATTGCGCGCCTTCTTCCGTCAGACTGAGTTGCCGCGTGGTGCGGTTGAGCAGGTTCACGCCCAACTTTTCCTCCAGCCGTTTGACGATGCGGCTTACGGCAGAATTTGCCATCGCCAACTGCTCCGCCGCACGGCTGAAGCTGCCGCTTTCCACCACTTGAACAAATACGGTCAGTTCTTCTGAATTGGTTTTCATTTTATTATTCCATTTTACGCAAAAGTGTTTTCTTATTTTTGCACTTTTAAATTACAAAGTAAAACGGCACAATACATTCATCAATTCACAAACGAGGTAACAAATGAATATTTTATTATTAGACGGCGGCAAAGCGTTCGGACATTCTCACGGCGGGTTAAACCACACGCTTCACAAAAAAGCGAAAGAAGTTTTGACCGCGCTCGGATACAATGTTCAAGAAACCGTGATTGATGCCGGCTATGATGTTGAGGCAGAAATCGAAAAATTCGTTTGGATGGATGCCGTGATTTGGCAGATGCCGGGCTGGTGGATGCACGAGCCTTGGACAGTGAAAAAATATATGGACGAAGTCTTTACCGGCGGACACGGCAAACTCTACCAAAGCGACGGCAGACACCGCGCCAATCCGACTGAGGGCTACGGCACAGGCGGCTTGTTGCAAGGCAAAAAACATATGCTTTCACTGACTTGGAATGCGCCGATTGAGGCGTTTACCCGCGAAGGCGATTTCTTTGAAGGCAAAGGCGTTGATGTTTTGTATATGCACTTCCACAAAGCCAACGAGTTCATCGGCTTGAGCCGCCTGCCGACATTCTTGTGTAACGATGTGATTAAAAACCCGCAAGTGGAAAAATACTTGGCAGACTATCAGGCACACTTGGAAAAATTGTTCGGCTAAAAATTTGTCTTATAAACAAACAAAGGCCGTCTGAAAGATTGAATGGTCTGCACCCCTAAAGTTGGATTAACCAACCGACTAAGGTGCAGATTATTTAGGGCAGAATCTTCGAAGGCTCTGGCGGTGGGTATCGCCAAATAGGAAACCGTCCGATTGCTCGGGCGGTTTTGGTGGGTTATTGACTTAAAAGCAACAATCAAGGCTAGAATCATTCCAGCATCAATCGTTATAGTCAATTGCAAATTGCCTGCTGAAATAGAGATTTGCATTTTGATGACTCCTGTAAAGTTTCAAACTTGGCAGGAATGCAAAAATCCCCTTGTTGGCAGCATGGGGATTTTTGCTTATCCCACCGCTCTTTGAGTTTCTCGCCTCTCGCACCTGAATCTATGTCATACAGTTCCTTTCATTCAAATCAACAAAAGAATGCCGTCCGAACATCCGTTCAGACGGCACTTGTCTTCCCCCAATAGACTTGAGGCTGTTCTAACGTACCACCCCTTCGTTCCGCCCCAAAACCATCGCATCGCCGTAGCTGAAGAAACGGTATTCACGTTCAACCGCATGACGATACACGGCGCGGATATGACCCATACCCGAAAACGCGCTGACCAACATCAGCAGCGTCGATTTCGGCAAATGAAAATTGGTAACCAACCTGTCGACAACATTAAAACGGTAGCCCGGCGTGATGAAAATATCGGTGTCGCCCTGTCCGTCTTTCAAGTATCCCGTCGCGCGCGCGGCAGACTCGAGGGCGCGCATGGAAGTCGTGCCGACCGCCCAAACCTTGTTCCCCCGGGCTTTTGCCGCCTCAACGGCGGCGACGGTTTCATACGGCACTTCAAACCATTCGCTGTGCATTTTGTGTTCTTCGATTTTGTCCACACGCACGGGCTGGAACGTTCCCGCACCGACGTGCAGGGTTACTTCTGCGGTTACCGCGCCTTTGTCTTTCAGACGGCGCAAAAGTTCTTCCGTAAAATGCAGGCCCGCCGTCGGCGCGGCGACCGCCCCCTGATATTTGGCATAAACGGTTTGATAACGGCTGTCGTCATCCGCATCGGCGGCACGTTCAATATAAGGCGGCAGAGGCAAATGGCCGTTCTGTTCCAAAAGTTCGTAAACGGTTTGACCGCCTTCAAAACGCAGGCAGAACAGTTCGCCCTCACGCTCGACCATCACGGCACGAATACCGCCTTCAAACACCAGCCCCATACCGGGCTTGGGGGACTTGGACGAACGGATATGCGCCAGTGCGGTATGGTTGTCCAATACGCGCTCAATCAGGGCTTCGATTCTGCCCCCGCTGTCTTTTTGACCAAACAGCCGCGCCTTCATAACCTTCGTATTATTGAATACCAAAACGTCGCCCTCGCCGACATAATCGGGTAAATCCCCGAATACCCGGTCTTGCAGCGGCATATCCGGCAACGCAACCAAAAGGCGGCTGCTGCCGCGTACTTCGGGCGGATGCTGGGCAATCAGGTGTTCGGGCAGGGTAAAATCAAAATCTGAAATATCCATTGTGACACTCTCATTCGGGCAAGCCGCCATTATACGCACTTATCTTTTTCAGACGGCATCTTTGTCCGAAAAACCAATAAATTAGAATAAACACTCTCAACAAAGCATACCTCGCATACAAAACCGACCCCTTGCATATTTCCGCCAAAAACTGCTGTTTTTTAATATTTTACTGGACATTTGCCGACAACTTCGGGAAAATAAACACATTATTACGGTTGTTTTCCACCGTTGGAAAAACTTTTCCAAACCCTATTCCGCCCGGTTTGCGCCGTTGCCGCAAGCCGGCTGTTTTCTGAAAAACCAACGCAACAGCCCGCCGAAAAACCGGCAGCCGTTAAAGGAACAAAAATGGATTTGCGCAAATTAAAAAAACTGATCGATCTGGTTGAAGAATCCGGTATTGCCGAAATCGAAGTTACCGAAGGCGAAGAAAAAGTCCGCATTACCCGAACCATCGCAGCAGCACCGGTTTATGCCGCACCCGCACCTGCGGCAGCCATGGCTGCCGCACCTGCACCGGCACCCGTCGCAACAACCCCCGCGCCTGCCGCAGCACCTGCAGCCCGAGATTTGTCCAATGCGCAAAAATCACCTATGGTCGGTACGTTCTACCGCGCACCCGGCCCGAATGCCTCCGCATTTGTCGAAGTCGGACAACAAGTTAAAGCAGGCGACACCTTGTGCATCATCGAAGCGATGAAACTGATGAACGAAATTGAAGCCGAAAAATCCGGTACGGTCAAAGAAATCCTGGTCGAAAACGGTACCCCCGTCGAATTCGGCGAACCGCTCTTCATTATCGAATAATCCTGTTTTCAGACGGCATAGATTCCCGATGCCGTCTGAAATGCTTTCCCCCTTCAGCGTTCCCGCACCCTTTTTTACGGACGGGTTGCCGGAACCGCAGGAAAGGTCATCATGCTGAAAAAAGTTTTAATCGCCAACCGGGGCGAAATCGCATTGCGCGTACTCCGTGCCTGCCGCGAAATGGGCATTGCCACCGTCGCCGTGCATTCCGAGGCCGACAAAGACAGCCTGCACGTCAAACTCGCCGACGAATCTGTGTGCATCGGCCCTGCCGCTTCCGCACAAAGTTATCTGAACATTCCCGCCATCATTGCCGCCGCCGAAGTAACCTGCGCGGACGCTGTCCACCCCGGCTACGGTTTCCTTGCCGAAAACGCCGATTTCGCCGAACAGGTCGAGCAGTCCGGCTTTACCTTTATCGGCCCGAAACCCGACACCATCCGCCTGATGGGCGACAAAGTCTCCGCCAAACACGCCATGATAGCGGCAGGCGTGCCCTGCGTCCCCGGTTCTGACGGTGCGCTGCCCGACGATGATGCCGAAATCCTCAAAATCGCCGACAAAGTCGGTTATCCCGTGATTATCAAAGCATCGGGCGGCGGCGGTGGACGCGGTATGCGCGTCGTCGAGAAAAAAGAAGACCTCCTCCAGTCTGTCGAAATGACCAAAGCCGAAGCGGGCGCGGCATTCGGCAACCCAATGGTTTATATGGAACGCTACCTGCAACGTCCGCGCCACGTCGAAATCCAAGTGATTGCCGACGAACACGGCAACGCCATCTACCTTGCCGAGCGCGACTGCTCCATGCAGCGCCGCCACCAAAAAGTCATCGAGGAAGCACCGGCTCCGTTCATCACTGAAAAAGAACGTGCCAAAATCGGCAAAGCCTGTGCCGACGCCTGCAAACGCATCGGCTATCGCGGCGCAGGTACGTTTGAATTCCTGTACGAAGACGGCGAGTTCTTCTTTATCGAGATGAACACACGCGTTCAGGTTGAGCATCCGGTTACCGAGCTCATCACCGGCGTGGACATCGTCCAAGAGCAATTGCGCATCGCGGCCGGCCTGCCGTTGCAATACAAACAAAAGGATATTCAAGTCGAAGGCCACGCGTTTGAGTGCCGTATCAACGCCGAAGATCCGTACAACTTCATCCCAAGCCCGGGTCTGATTGAAAGCTGCCATCTGCCCGGCGGCTTCGGTATCCGCGTCGACAGCCATATTTACCAAGGCTACCGCATCCCTCCTTACTACGACAGCCTGATCGGCAAAGTCTGCGTCGTCGGTAAAGACCGCGACCAAGCCATGGCCAAAATGCGCGTAGCCCTTGCCGAGCTGGCGATTACCGGCATCAAAACCAATACGCCGCTGCACCGCGACTTGTTCAACGACCCGGGGTTCCAAAAAGGCGGCGTCAGCATCCACTATTTGGAACACTGGCTGGAAGATCGCAAAGCCAAACAGGACAAATAAGCCGTCCCCGATATGCCGTCTGAAACAGTTTGTCCGTTTTCAGACGGCATTTCCGTTACACACCCATCCCCTTATACAGTACGACCCTATTCCGAAGGTCTGTTAAGAAAGCCCGCTATGCCTTACCAACAAATCACCATCAACGTCAACGATGCCGTCGCCGAACGCCTCGCCGACACCCTGATGGAACACGGCGCACTCTCCGCCGCCATCGAAGATGCCTATGCAGGTACCGAAAACGAACAAGCCATCTTTGGCGAACCCGGTATGCCGACCGAACAAATCTGGCAGCAGAGCAAAGTCATCGCCCTGTTCGGCGAACACGACGAAGCCGCTGCCATCATCCAAACCGCTGCACAAGAATGCGGATTAAAAGACTTGGCATACACCGGTGAAACCCTCGAAGACCAAGACTGGGTACGCCTGACCCAAGCGCAATTCGACCCCATCCAAATTTCCGACCGCCTGTGGATTACCCCCTCTTGGCACGAAGCCCCCGAAGGCACTGCCGTCAACCTACGCCTCGATCCCGGCCTCGCCTTCGGCACCGGCAGCCACCCAACCACGCGCCTCTGCCTCAAATGGCTGGATACGCAACTCAAAAACGGCGAAAGCGTCCTCGACTACGGCTGCGGTTCAGGTATCCTGACCATCGCCGCCCTCAAACTCGGCGCAGGTTCTGCCGTCGGCGTCGATATTGACGAACAGGCCATCCGTGCCAGCAAGGACAACGCCGAACAGAACAACGTCGATGCACAATTCTTCCTGCCCGACGGCCTGCCTCAAGGGCAATTCGACGTAGTTGTCGCCAACATCCTCGCCAACCCTTTACGTATGCTTGGCGAAATGCTTGCCGCCCGCACCAAACAAGGCGGCCGCATCGTGTTATCCGGTTTGTTGGACGAACAAATCGAAGAACTCAGCGGCATTTACAGCCAATGGTTCGATCTCGATCCTGCGGAAACCGAAGAAGGATGGGCGCGATTGAGCGGGACAAAACGCTGACAAGCAAAGGAAACATCATGCAGGACAAAAACAACCTATGCTGGCTCGATATGGAAATGACGGGGCTGAATCCCGAAACCGACCGCATTATCGAAGTCGCGATGATTATTACCGACTCGGATTTGAATGTATTGGCGCAATCCGAAGTTTACGCCATCCACCAAAGCGACGAGCTGCTCGACAATATGGACGAGTGGAACACCGCCACACACGGCAGGACGGGGCTGACACAGCGCGTACGCGAATCGTCGCATACCGAAGCCGAAATCGAACAGAAACTGCTGGACTTTATGTCGGAATGGATACCCGAACGCGCCACGCCGATGTGCGGCAACTCCATCCACCAAGACCGGCGTTTTATGGTCAAATATATGCCGAAACTGGAAAACTACTTCCACTACCGCAACCTTGACGTTTCTACGCTCAAAGAGCTTGCCAAACGCTGGAATCCGCCCGTTGCCAAAAGCGTCGTCAAACGCGGTTCGCACAAGGCATTGGACGACATTTTGGAAAGCATCGAAGAAATACGCCACTACCGCGAACACTTTCTAATTTCCGCCACCAAACCCGATACGGAATAAGAAACAAACAATGCCGTCTGAAACGCTGTTTGCATTTCAGACGGCATTTTTACAGCAGATTGAAATCAAAAATATACACGCCCGTCATTCCCGCGCAGGCGGGAATCCGGAAGGTCGGGCTTGCCGTTATTTTCAATCATTACAGAAACTGAAAGGTCTGGATTCCCGCCTGCGCGGGAATGACGGGCGTGTGCATTCTTATAGTGGATTAACAAAAATCAGGACAAGGCGACGAAGCCGCAGACAGTACAAATAGTACGGAACCGATTCACTTGGTGCTTCAGCACCTTAGAGAATCGTTCTCTTTGAGCTAAGGCGAGGCAACGCCGTACTGGTTTTTGTTAATCCACTATACTTCAATCTGCCAAACAGATCGAACAGAGAAACCCTGTCCGTCAAAACATCATGCAGCCATCGCCTTGAACACTTCAACCGCAACCGCAACCGTTTCGTCAATCAGCTCGGGCGTATGCGCGGCAGAAACGAAACCTGCTTCATAAGCGGACGGGCCGAAGGCAATGCTGCGGTCGAGCATACCGTGGAAAAACTGTTTGAAGCCTTCAATATTGGAACGCGCCATATCGGCATAGTTTCGCGGCGCGTGTCCGGCGAAATACAGACCGAACATACCGCCCACGCTGTCGGCGGTAAATTCGATGCCGTGCGCTTTAGCGGCGGCGGCAATACCGTTGGCAAGGCGTTGTGTCAAGGCGGTCAGGTTTTCATAGAAGCCTTCGCGCTGAATGATTTCCAGCGTTTTCAAGCCTGCGGCGACGGCAATCGGGTTGCCCGACAAGGTGCCTGCCTGATACACGCCGCCCAGCGGGGAAATACATTCCATGATGTCTTTGCGTCCGCCGAACGCGGCAAGCGGCATACCGCCGCCGATGACTTTGCCCATCGTGGTTAGGTCGGGCGTGATGCCGTGCAGCGATTGTGCGCCGCCGAGTGCGACGCGAAAACCGGTCATCACTTCGTCGTAAATCAACACCGCGCCGTGTTTTTCGGTCAATTCGCGCAGGGCTTTGACGAAGGCTTCGGTCGGGCGGACAAGGTTCATATTACCGACGAAAGGCTCCAAAATCACACAGGCAATGTCATTGCCGCTTTGAGCAAAGGCTTCTTCCAGTTGGGCGATATTGTTGTATTCGAGTACCAAAGTGTGTTTGGTAAAGTCGGCAGGCACACCGGCGGAAGAAGGATTGCCAAACGTCAGCAGACCGCTGCCTGCTTTCACCAACAGGCTGTCAGAATGGCCGTGGTAGCAGCCTTCAAACTTGATGATTTTGTCGCGGCCGGTAAAACCGCGTGCCAGACGGATGGCGGTCATGGTGGCTTCGGTACCGGAGCTGACGAGGCGCAGCCGTTCGACGGACGGCATGATTTTGGCGATTTCTTCGGCGATGACGATTTCGCCCTCGGTGGGCGCGCCGAACGACAAACCGCCCAAGGCAGCTTCGCGCACGGCTTCGATGACTTCGGGGTGCGCGTGTCCGACAATCGCGGGCCCCCACGAACCGACATAGTCGGTGTAGCGCGTGCCGTTTTCGTCCCAAACATACGCGCCTTCGGCTTTTTTGATAAAGCGCGGCACGCCGCCGACGCTGCCGAATGCGCGGACGGGGGAATTCACGCCGCCGGGGATGATGGCTTTGGCGCGGTCGAATAAAATTTCGTTACGGTTCATATTTATCCTCAAATGCCGTCTGAACGGCAGGTTTCGGGCTTGGAAGCAGAAAGCCCCATTTTATCATTTTTCAGGTTGCGACAAGGATTTGCCCGCTTCTTTGCGGATGACGTCAACCGTATCCCAGATGACGGAACGCTCGTCTTTTTCAACTTTATGTGTAAAGCGGTAGTCCCGGACAACTCCCTCCCCGTCGTAATCCACACACCACTCCCAATGCCGCCGTTCCGATTTCATATAAATGAAATTGGTCGGCAAAAAATTATAAATAGGCAGGCTGACTTCATGATAGGCATAACAGCCGAAAGGATTGCGCTTCCCGAAACGTGCCTCTACCTCCGCCCGGGTCGTTTTGCCTTTAACAACCGTTTGTGCGATTCCCTCTTCCGTCTGATCACGCAGGAACTGATGTTCCCTGTCGCCGAAATTGCTGGTACACGCACACAGCAGCAATGCCGCCCATACAACTGGTCTCATATACATCTCCGTCAAATCAAACTTTCATTATACAGCCGTCCCAACCGATTAAATTCATATTTTAAAACAATATTCTGTTTACAAAACCCACATCGTGCTATAATCCGCACCGATTTTCAGACGGCATCGTCATGCCGTCTGAAATTTTTTCATTCCAACAACAATCAGCCCCGCGATTACGGCTGCCTGAGAAAGACACAAACCATGAAAAAAGTATTTATCCGCACCTTCGGCTGCCAGATGAACGAATACGACAGCGACAAAATGCTCGCCGTCCTCGCCGAAGAACACGGCGGCATCGAACAGGTTACCCAAGCCGACGAAGCCGACATCATCTTGTTCAACACCTGCTCCGTGCGTGAAAAAGCGCAAGAGAAAGTCTTCTCCGACTTGGGTCGCGTACGCCCGCTCAAAGAAAAAAATCCCGGCCTCATCATCGGCGTTGCCGGCTGCGTCGCCTCGCAAGAAGGCGAAAACATCATCAAACGCGCGCCTTATGTGGACGTGGTTTTCGGCCCGCAAACGCTGCACCGCCTGCCCAAAATGATTGTGGACAAAGAAACCAGCGGGCTGTCGCAAGTCGATATTTCCTTTCCCGAAATCGAAAAATTCGACCACCTGCCGCCCGCCCGCGTCGAAGGCGGCGCGGCATTTGTATCGATTATGGAAGGCTGTTCCAAATACTGCTCTTACTGCGTCGTCCCTTATACCCGCGGTGAAGAATTCTCCCGCCCGCTCAACGACGTATTGACCGAGATTGCTGGCTTGGCGCAACAAGGCGTTAAAGAAATCAACCTCTTAGGTCAAAACGTCAACGCCTATCGCGGCGAAATGGAAAACGGCGAAATCTGCGACTTCGCCACTTTGTTGCGCATTGTCCACGAAATCCCCGGCATCGAACGTATGCGCTTTACCACCAGCCACCCGCGCGAATTTACCGACGCGATTATCGAGTGCTACCGCGACCTGCCCAAACTGGTTTCCCACCTGCACCTGCCGATTCAAAGCGGTTCCGACCGCGTATTGAGCGCAATGAAACGCGGCTACACCGCCTTGGAATACAAATCCATCATCCGCAAACTGCGTGCCATCCGTCCTGATTTGTGCCTCAGCTCCGACTTTATCGTCGGCTTCCCGGGCGAGACCGAGCGCGAGTTCGAACAAACCTTGAAACTGGTGAAAGACATTGCCTTCGACTTGAGCTTCGTCTTTATTTACAGTCCACGCCCCGGCACGCCTGCCGCCAACCTGCCGGACGACACGCCGCACGAAGAAAAAGTGCGCCGCCTCGAAGCTTTGAACGAAGTCATCGAAGCCGAGACCGCCCGCATCAACCAAACCATGGTCGGCACGGTTCAACGCTGCTTGGTTGAAGGTATCTCCAAAAAAGACCCTGACCAACTGCAAGCCCGTACCGCCAACAACCGCGTGGTCAACTTTACCGGCACACCCGACATGATTAACCAAATGATCGATTTGGAAATCACCGAAGCCTACACCTTCTCCCTGCGCGGCAAAGTTGTCGAAGCCTAAACCCTCACGCCGAAAAAATGCCGTCTGAAACGTTTCAGACGGCATTTTTCAGTCTTGCAGCGTACCGGTTCAATTGACAGCAGATTGAAATATAGTGGATTAACTTTAAACCAGTACGGCGTTGCCTCGCCTTGTCCTGATTTTTGTTAATCCACTATAGAACACGCCAAACATCAGAACGTTTTGTTAAACTCGACAAACACCCGGAGACCTTTGCAAAATTCCTTTCCCCCCGACAGCCGAAACCCAAACACAGGTTTTCGGCTGTTTTCGTTTCAAATATCCACTGATTCTACCCAAATA
>NZ_CAUJAJ010000019.1 GCF_962747995.1 Neisseria viridiae
CCCTGTTACTCGAATAAAGTAAAGGGCGTTAATTTTTGTTAATCGTCCCTTCTTAGGGACGCAATATATAAGGATAATAAGATGGATGTGAAAGAAAGCGGTATTTTGGGCGACAGCATCAACAGCCATTGGTATTACGCATCCAAAGCACTTGCCGTTGCCAATCTTTTAAAAGGCAGAACCTTCCGCAAAGTGCTGGATGTCGGCGCAGGCTCCGCCTTTTTTTCACACTTCCTGCTGGAAAATTCCGATATACGCGAAGCATTGTGCATCGACACCGCCTACACGGGTGAAAAAGATGAGGCATATCGCGGCAAACCGATTCATTTCCGCCGCACCATCGGCATGAGCGATGCCGACCTGGTTCTGATGATGGATGTTTTGGAACACGTCGAAGACGACAAGGCAATGCTTGAGGACTATATCGCAAAAGTCCCTTCCGGTACGGAATTCCTGATTTCCGTACCCGCCTTCCAGTCCCTGTGGAGCGGGCACGACGAATTTTTGGGGCATTACCGCCGCTACCGCCTGACACAGCTCGAGAACTTAATCCGCAGCACCGGGCTGTCCGTCCTCGGGGGGAACTATTATTTTGGCGCAGTATTCCCCCTTGCCGCAACCGTCCGCCTGCTCGGACGGTTGATATCCGGACAAAATCCCAAATCCCAACTGATGCGGCACCATCCCGTCATCAACCGCATACTGGCTTCAATATGCCGCCTTGAAATCTGCATACAAAAAAGCAACCGCTGCGCGGGGCTGACCGCCTTTTGCCTTGCAAGGAAAAAATAAAACCAATGCCGTCTGAAACTTTTCAGACGGCATTTTTCCAATCGGTTAAAATACGCGGTCTGTTTTTTTAGGAACGCACCGTGCTTGCCTCCGCCATCGACTTCATCCTCCATATCGACCGACACCTGCTTGCGCTGTCGGCGCAATACGGCATTTGGATTTACGCCGTTTTATTTGTCGTCGTGTTTTGCGAAACCGGCCTGATTGTTACGCCCTTCCTGCCCGGCGATTCGCTGCTGTTTGCTGCCGGTGGGATTGCCGCACTAGGCGGTATGGATATTCATCTGATGGTTATGCTGCTATTTGCCGCCGCCATACTCGGTGACGCCCTCAATTTTACCGTCGGTAAGTATTTCGGCGGCAGGCTGTTCGCCAACCCCGATTCTAAAATCTTCCGACGCGAATATCTCGATAAAACCCACCGTTTTTACGAAAAACACGGCGGCAAAACGATTATCATCGCGCGTTTTGTGCCCATCGTCCGTACCTTTGCCCCCTTTGTTGCCGGTATGGGGAAAATGCACTATACCAAATTTATCCGCTACAACATCATCGGCGGCTTCTTGTGGGTTATCCTGTTTTCTTATGCAGGCTATTTCTTTGCCAACTTCCCCGTCGTAAAAAACAATCTGGGCTTAGTGATGGGCGGCATCATTATTATTTCCATCCTGCCGGGTGCGGTTGAAATTGCCCGCGCCAAACTTGCGGCAAAATCCAAACGTTAATTGTTGGAAATTGACATTATGAATATATTATCCGTAGAAAACGCTTCCTTTGCCGTCGGACACGTCGCCCTACTCGACAAAACTTCTTTTCAACTCGACAGCGGCGAGAAAATCGGCTTAATCGGCCGCAACGGCGCGGGTAAGTCTTCGTTTCTGAAAATCCTCGCCGGCGTGCAGAAACTCGACGACGGGCAGATTATTGTTCAAAACAACCTCAAAATCGTTTATGTACCTCAGGAATCCTTTTTTGATAAGGATGCAACCGTATTTGATACCGTTGCCGAAGGTTTGGGCGAAATTCGCGATTTATTGCGCCGTTATCATCATGTCAGCCATGAGTTGGAAAATGGTTCGAGTGAGGCTTTATTAAAAGAGCTCAACGAATTACAACTCGAAATCGAAGCGAAGGACGGTTGGAAGCTGGATGCGGCAGTCAAGCAAACTTTGGGCGAACTCGGTTTGCCGGAAAACGAAAAAATTGGCAACCTCTCCGGTGGGCAGAAAAAACGTGTCGCCTTGGCACAGGCTTGGGTGCAAAAGCCCGACGTATTGCTGCTGGACGAACCGACCAACCATTTGGACATCGACGCAATTATCTGGCTGGAAAATCTGCTTAAAGCGTTTGAAGGCAGCTTGGTCGTGATTACCCACGATCGCCGTTTTTTGGATAATATCGCCACGCGCATTGTCGAACTCGACCGAGGCATTCTGCGCTCCTATCCCGGCTCGTTCTCCAAATACAGCGAAAAAAAAGCGCAAGAGTTGGCAGTCGAGGCGGAACACAACCGCCTCTTCGACAAATTCCACGCGCAGGAAGAGGCATGGATACGCAAAGGCATCGAAGCGCGCCGTACTCGTAACGAAGGCCGCGTACGCCGTTTGGAAGAACTGCGCCGCCAGCGTGCCGAACGCCGCAATGTACAAGGGCAGGTCAACTTCAAGCTCGATAGCGGTGAGAAAAGCGGCAAAATCATCGCCGAGCTGGAACACGCCTCGTTTGCCTATGGCGACAAAGTTATCATGGATAAATTCTCCGCCATCTTGCAGCGCGGCGACAAAATCGGCTTAATCGGCCCAAACGGCATCGGCAAAACCACCTTCCTCAAGCTGATTTTGGGCGAACTCAACCCGACTTACGGCAGAATCCGCATCGGCAGCAAGCAGGAAGTTGCCTATTTCGACCAGTTCCGCAGCGCGTTGAACGAAAACGACACCGTGTTTTACACGCTCGGACAGGGCAACGATTACGTCGAAGTCGGCGGTAAGAAAAAACACGTCATGAGCTATTTGGAAGATTTCCTGTTCCATCCAGCCCGCGCACAAAGTCCCGTTTCATCGCTCTCCGGCGGCGAACGCAACCGCCTTTTGCTGGCAAAACTGTTTACCCATCCTGCCAATATTTTGGTTTTGGACGAACCGACCAACGACTTAGACATCGACACCCAAGAATTGCTCGAAGACCTGTTGCGCGATTATCAAGGCACGGTCTTCCTCGTCTCGCACGACCGTATGTTCCTCGACAATGTAATTACCCAAAGCATTGTTTTCGAAGGACAAGGCCGTCTGAAAGAATACATCGGCGGCTATCAGGACTATATCGACGCAAAATCGCGGGAAGATAAAATTCAGACGGCATCCGCACCCAAAGCATCCGATGCCGAACCCGCCAAAGAAAAACCCAAAGCCAACCGCACGGTCAAACTTTCCTATAAAGAACAGCGTGAACTCGATGCCCTGCCTGATGAAATCGCAGCTTTGGAAACTGAGCAGGCTGAAATCAATACCCAGCTTTCCGATCCTGAAATTTTTAAAGATTACGAAAAAGCAGGTGCATTGCAAAACCGCGCCGAAGAAATCGAAATGCTGCTTTTGGAAAAGCTGGAACGCTGGGAGCTGCTGGAAACCAAACAGAACGGCAATACCGTCTGAAGCCTAAAACCGAAGGAGAAAAAATGTTCAAACGACCTGAAGAAATCATCGTCCTGATACTTGCCGTCCTCTGGATTGCCGGTACGTATTTTCTCGCCGCCCTGTTTGGAGCGGATACTTATACCGTGTTAAAAATCACTGCCCTTACCCTGCTTTGGTCTGCCGCATCATTCCTCCTTTGGCAAAAAAACCTCAGCCGGCATATCTGGCCGCTGCTGCTCGGCTGCCTGACTGCCTGTTGGTGGCCGTATCTGAATCAATTGGTCGCACCCGGTTCTTTACCTTGGTATGCATCATGGACGTTCAAAACCATCTTAGCCCTGATTCCCGTAACCGCAGGTTATCTGTTTAAATGGAAACAATACCGGCAGCGCAAAACAAAACCGTAAGCCCGTCTTTTTTCAGACGGCATCTTCGGTCAGACTGTCAACAATTCCGATAAAATGCTATACTCGCACCCCTTATCATGCCGTCTGAAACCGCCTTTTGGGAAAGCAGAAATGATCAGCAAGCAAGAATACCAAGCCCAAGCCGCCCAAGGCTACAACCGCATCCCGCTCGTGCAAGAACTCCTTGCCGACTTGGATACGCCGCTTTCCCTCTATCTCAAACTCGCCAACCGCCCCTATACCTACCTGCTCGAATCCGTTGTCGGCGGCGAACGTTTCGGTCGCTATTCCTTTATCGGACTGCCTTGCAGCCACTATCTCAAAGCCAGCGGCAAACACGTCGATGTTTATCAAAACGGCGAAATCGTCGAACAACACGACGGCAACCCGCTGCCCTTTATCGAAGCTTTCCACAACCGTTTCAAAACATCCGAAATCCCAAGCCTGCCGCGCTTTACCGGCGGGCTGGTCGGCTACTTCGGTTACGAAACCATCTACAATTTCGAACACTTCGCCCACCGCCTGAAAAACACCGCCAAAGCCGATCCGCTCGGTACGCCCGACATCTTGCTGATGCTGTCGCAAGAGCTTGCAGTAGTGGATAACCTAAGCGGCAAAATCTACCTGATTGTTTATGCCGATCCGTCTCAAGCCAACGGCTACGAACGCGCACGCGAACGCCTCGAAGACATCCGCACCCAGTTGCGCCAAAGCTGCGCTATCCCGCTCTCGCTCGGCAGCAAACACACCGAAGCCGTCAGCGAGTTCGGCGAAGAGCCGTTCAAAGCCTGCGTCGACAAAATCAAAGACTACATCTTCGCAGGCGACTGTATGCAGGTCGTCCCCAGCCAGCGCATGAGCATGGAATTCACCGACAGCCCGCTCGCCCTCTACCGCGCCCTGCGTACGCTAAATCCATCGCCGTATATGTTCTACTACGATTTCGGCGATTTCCATATTGTCGGCTCTTCGCCCGAAATCCTCGTCCGCCGCGAACGCGACGACGTCATCGTCCGCCCTATCGCCGGCACACGCCTGCGCGGCAAAACCCCTGCTGAAGACCTTGCCAACGAGCAAGACTTATTAAGCGACGCCAAAGAAATTGCCGAACACGTCATGTTGATTGACTTAGGACGCAACGACGTCGGCCGTATCAGCAAAACCGGCGAAGTCAAAGTAACCGATAAAATGGTGATTGAAAAATACTCCCATGTGATGCACATCGTCTCCAACGTCGAAGGCTGTCTGAAAGACGGCATGACCAACATGGACATCCTCGCCGCCACCTTCCCCGCAGGCACACTCTCCGGCGCCCCCAAAGTTCGCGCCATGGAAATTATCGAAGAAGTCGAACCGAGCAAACGCGGCATCTACGGCGGTGCGGTCGGCGTATGGGGCTTCAACAACGATATGGATTTGGCAATCGCCATCCGTACAGCCGTGGTGAAAAACAACACGCTATACGTCCAAAGCGGCGCAGGCGTGGTTGCCGACTCCAATCCTGAATCAGAATGGCAGGAAACACAAAACAAAGCCCGAGCAGTGGTTCGGGCGGCGCAGATGGTGCAGGAAGGCTTGGACAGATAGGTCCGGCGTTTTCAGACGGCATTGGTAGAGAAAAAGCCATCTGAAAACCCAAGAACAAGCCGCAATCGTTTAATAAACAACAACCGTTTGATTAAAACAGCCTCCTTTACCGCGTCATTCCCGCGCAGGCGGGAATCCGGAAATTTAAAATGACGGGAATCTCTAAATATTTCTGAAAGATTGAGGTCTGGATTCCCGCCTGCGCGGGAATGACGGATTAAAATTTTTTGCGGAAACATGATACAACCTGCCGTTTATATACTCGCCAGCCAACGAAACGGAACGCTGTATATCGGTGTAACATCCAATCTCGCCCAACGTGTTTACCAACATAGAGAACATTTGACGCAAGGATTTACAAATCAGCATCATGTAACCATGTTGGTTTGGTACGAACTGCATTCCACAATGGAACACGCCATTACCAGGGAAAAGCAATTGAAAAAATGGAATCGGCAATGAGAGCTGCGCCTTATTGAAGAGAAAAATCCAGGTTGGCAGGATTTATGGTTTGAAATTATTAAATAACCATCATTTCCATACAACATGTAAATTAACTCTGCTACCCTTTGAATTTCGTCATTCCCGCGCAGGCGGGAATCCGGACTCTTAGGTTTCAGGAATCTTTAAACATTGCAGGATATTTACCTTTCTAGATTCCCAATGACGGACTAACGGCTTCAGACGACCTGAAACAAACAGCAGAACACAGACAGATTAAAACGCTATGAACAAATCCCCCATCCTCCCTCCCGCCATGCTCGGCATCCTCGGCGGCGGACAATTAGGCAGAATGTTTGCCGTTGCCGCCAAAACCATGGGCTACAAAGTAACCGTACTCGACCCCGATCCGGACGCTCCGGCGGCGGAATTTGCCGACCGCCATTTGTGCGCGCCGTTTGACGACCGGGCCGCGTTGGAGGAGTTGGCAAAATGCGCTGCGGTTACGACCGAGTTTGAAAACGTCAATGCCGACGCGATGCGCTTTTTGGCAAAACATACCAATGTTTCCCCGAGCGGCGATTGTGTGGCGATTGCACAAAACCGCATTCAGGAAAAAGCGTGGATACGCAAAGCGGGCTTGCAAACCGCGCCGTATCAGGTGGTTTGCAAAGCCGAAGACATTACTGAAGCAAGCGCGCAATTTTTGCCCGGCATCCTGAAAACGGCCACTTTGGGCTACGACGGCAAAGGTCAAATCCGCGTCAAAACGGTGGATGAACTCAAAGCCGCGTTTGCCGAACACGGCGGCGTAGATTGCGTTTTGGAAAAAATGGTGGATTTGCGCGGCGAAATTTCCGTTATCGTATGCCGTCTGAACAATGACAACGTGCAAACCTTCGACCCCGCCGAAAATATTCACGAAAACGGCATCTTGGCTTATTCCATCGTCCCCGCGCGACTGAGTGCCGACGTGCAGCAACAGGTGCGGCAAATGGCGCAACGCTTGGCGGACGAATTGGATTATGTCGGCGTGTTGGCGGTGGAAATGTTCGTCGTCGGCGATACATATGAATTAGTCGTCAACGAAATCGCGCCGCGTCCGCACAATTCCGGACACCATACCATCGACGCCTGCGCGGCAGACCAATTCCAGCAGCAAGTGCGCATTATGTGCAACCTGCCGCCTGCCGATACCAAGTTGCTTTCTTCATGCTGCATGGCGAATATTTTGGGCGACGTTTGGCAGGAAGACGGCGGCGAACCCGAATGGCTGCCGCTGCAAAGCAACCCGAATGCACACCTGCACCTATACGGCAAAAAAGCCGCGCGGAAAGGTCGGAAAATGGGGCATTTCACCATGTTGGGAACTGACTCCGACTCCGTATTCCGGCAAACAAAAATCCTACACCAGTCTTTATAATCGGAACATCGGCAGTCTAAGTCTGCCGGCAATCCATACGCCAACCTTGCTAATATACCGCCATGAGCCTGTTGACACTGTTACGCCCCGCTACCGTACAAGACTGCAACGATATCTTCAACGTCCACCTGCACTCTGTCCAATACACCTGCATCCGCAGCTACAACGAACAGGCCCTGCAAGTATGGGAAGGCCTGCTTAATACAGACAGCTACCTACCGACCATTTCAGATCCTGATAAAGCACTTTGGGTCGCAGAATATAAAGGCAGCATTCAAGGCTTTTTCCAAATCGACTGTCGCGAAGCGCAGCTTGACGCACTTTACGTCCACCCCTTATTCCACAATCTGGGGCTGGGTACTTCGCTGCTTCATCAGGCAGAAACCATTGCCCGCCAGTCCGGTCTAAGTTTCCTAAAACTCTATGCCTCGCTCAACTCCATCCCGTTTTACCTCATCAACCGCTACGAATCACTCGGTTCCGCAATATTACAGCTTGACTCAAGCATCAAAATCAAATGCGAACTGATGCGGAAACACCTCTGACTACTCCTTATAACCAAAACTGATAATCTTCAAATCAAACATTATTTCCACAAACACCAATAGCCGTATAGAGTTGCCGTATCCACCAACCGACAGGATACGCACATGAAAACCTACGCACCGGCACTCTATACCGCAGCCCTGCTTACCGCATGCAGCCCCTCTGCAAACCCAGATAATCCGTCAGGGCAAAATATCCCGGCAAATACCGAATCCGGCGGTAAAACCATCGCCCTGCTCAATGCCTCATACGATGTGGCACGGGATTTCTACAAAGAATACAACCCATTATTTATCAAAGAATACCAATCCAAACATCCCGGCACATCCGTCAGCATCCAACAATCCCACGGCGGCTCCAGCAAACAGGCATTATCCGTAGCCAACGGACTTCAAGCCGATGTCGTTACCATGAACCAATCCTCCGACATCGACCTGCTCGAAAAAAAAGGACTGGTAGAAAAAGGCTGGCAACAAGCCCTCCCCGACCACGCCGCGCCCTACACCAGCACTATGGTTTTCCTTGTCCGAAAAAACAATCCCAAACAGATCCGTGATTGGAACGACCTTGCCAAAGACGGCGTTAACATCGTCATTGCCAATCCCAAAACCACAGGCAACGGACGCTACGCCTTCCTCGGCGCATACGGTTACGGCCTGAAAGCCACCAGCGGCAACGAACAAGAAGCCCAAAAATTCGTCGCATCCATCCTCAAAAACACACCCGTTTTTGAAAACGGAGGACGCGCCGCCACCACCACCTTCACACAACGCAACATCGGCGACGTACTCATCACTTTTGAAAACGAAGCTAACTACGTCAGCAAAAAACTGACCCAAGGACAGTTTGAAATCGTCTATCCGAGCTACACCATTTCCGCCGAAAGCCCCGTCGCCGTCGTCAACAGCGTCGTCGCGAAAAAAGGCACGCAAAAAGCCGCCCGCGCCTATCTCGAATACCTTTGGAGCGAACCGGCGCAAGAACTCGCCGCATCGCTCTACCTGCGCCCGCGTAACGCCGAAGTATTGGCACGGCACAAAGCCGACTTCCCAGACTTAGACACCTTCTCTCCCGAAGAAAAATTCGGCGGCTGGGAAAAAATCATGAAAACCTACTTCGCCGACGGCGGCATGCTCGACCAATTAAGCACTAAAAAATAAACATCATCCCGCCCAAACCGCCTGATGCCGTCTGAACCACTTTCAGACGGCATCGTCCAAACCGCCGCAAGCCCATCCTGGCAAGCCCAAACAAATTCCCCTACAATCACATTTTCAAGCCAAAATAACGACAAAACAAATAACAGGAAAAAACATGAATACCGACTTCCAAAACATCCTCAAACAACTGGGCAAACAGGCCAAAAAAGAAGCGGCAGAAAAACAGGAAGCCGAAAAAAACAAGCAAAAACAAGAACAAGATTTGGATTTTTCACAAGCAGTCGGACAAGTCTCCCCATTAAAAAACCGGCAACAATATTATGCACCGCCCGACAAAACCCCCATCAAAGTCCGTCCTAAAGATACCCGCACCGACGAAGAAAACTATTTCTACATCGGCAGCACATACAATGAACCGCCCGCCAGCTTCAGCAAAAACGGACAGGGAAAAAACGACATCCAACGCCTGAAAAACGGATACTATCCCGTCGTTACCGATGTCGACCTACACGGCTACAACCAAGAAGAAGCCCAAAAAATCCTCAATGAATTCATCGAGTTCACCCAAAAACGCGGTGTATGCGGAGAAATCATCCACGGCAGCGGATTAGGTTCCAAAGGCTACACACCCGTACTCAAAAATATGACCCGCAACTGGCTGATGCAGCACCCTGAGGTACTCGCCTATGTCGAACCGCGGGAAGGCAACGACGGCTGCGTCCGCATCCTGCTTAAACGCAAATCAAGGCAGCAAGACTGACAAATTTCTCCGACAGACTTGGCAGCACCTCACAATATCCGTATAATTTGCAAACTATTTCTGGGGGCGACCTTGGTTTCGACGGGGGTTGCGAAGCAGATGCGGGCATACCGGGGTCTCAGATTCCCGTAAAACACTGAATTCAAATAGTCGCAAACGACGAAACTTACGCTTTAGCCGCTTAAGGCTAGCCGTTGCAGCAGTTGGTCAATGGGCTGTGTGGCGAAAGCCACCGCAACGTCATCTTACATTGACTGGTTTCCTTCCAGGTTACTTGGCAGGAAATAAGACTTAAGGTAACTGGTTTCCTGAAGGCCTGTTGGTCGGCATGATGGAAATAAGATTTTCAAATAGACACAACTAAGTATGTAGAACGCTTTGTAGAGGACTTTCGGACGGGGGTTCGATTCCCCCCGCCTCCACCATACCCTATTTTCAGCAGTATCCTGTAATATGCATAAAGCCTTGAAATTAAACAGTTTCAAGGCTTTTTTGTTGCCTCGGATACGACGAGCTATACCTGAATTCTCATCATTTATGGGGGAAGCTTGCCACAAGTTACCTTAAAACAGAAGAAAATGCCAAAGCCAACATTACTGCCGACAAATCGGCAATGCAAAAAGCTGCAAGCTTCCAGCCAATTATCAGGCTGTTACACACTTTTGTGCTTACACAAGCTATCCGCAAACACGCACCCTGTTGCAGTTCCCCCCCCCATGTATTCGCCCACCCGTATGAATTGCGCCTATATATGCTGGTATGAAATCAACCGGGTGGTGGGATAATACTGCAAAGACATTGTTGCGGTATGTGTTATCATTGCCGCAAGAACAGCAGGATAAAGTCTGCTTATTGATAAAAATATCGGAGTAGGTCATGCCGTCTGAACTGTATGTCAGCCGAGAAATAAAAGTATTTTTAAGTAGGAAAACCGCCCCGTCCGAATTGTTCGACTATCTGTCGGCTGGAATTGACAGGGAGGCAGCCGAGCAGATGCAGAGCGAGTTGTGGGCAGCGTATTTTCGATTGCGGATTTGTCCGTGTGTGCGAATGGATACTTGAGGCGGCTGAAAAGTCCGAGTGGGTCAAACCGTACAAGTCCGATTTGAAAACCGCTCCGGAAGCAGACCCGGGATTAAAATCCGCATAACCAAAAGGCCGTCTGAAACCGTTTCAGACAGCCTTTAAAACATCTTCAAGGATAAAAAGCGAAACGCGACTGGAATTTGATACGCCATATCCTGACCAAATTGGAAAATGAACCCAACCCCGACCGCTGGCTCGTTTCCACCTGTATCGAAAGTTGGACAAAGGAAGCAGCCGCATATCATCTGTGGCTCTTGATACAGGACGAACTGATTGCGGGCAAATGCAACCGCGAACAGCCGGGCAATGGGTTTGCCTGTTACGGCATCTACCTGACGTGGGCGAGGCATAAGTTTCTCGCTTCCATCCGCAGCGATACGGCTTGGCGGTGCATCCGCAGCCTGTTGAAGGAAAAAGCGGTGGATTTGTCTTTTGAAGCCATCAAAGCCGCCGCACTGAAACTGTTGGAGGTGCGAATGCAAGGGTTTGAACGGCGGCATGGCAATGCCGCCCTACGGCTGTCGGAAGCCGACCCAAGATTCAAAGCCGAATAACCAAGCAAATGCCGTCTGAAAAGATTTCAGACGGCATTTCATACACAATCGCTTATGCTTTTTCTTTTTGGCGCATTTTTTCCGCCATCAGTTCGTGCAGGGTTTTCTTCGCCGGTTTCATCGGTACGCGGTTTTGCGTCCAACCCAACTGTTTGCGAGGGGTCAGGTTGCGGAACTTGGTGGCTGCCCAACCGAAGGCGCGGTAGGTTTTGCTGCCGCTGAAAATGCCGTTGAATGTGCGCCACGCCATTTGTTCGCCGAAGGTATGCGATGCGCCTTGCCCTCGGATGGGGTGCGGCACGGTTTCGGTCGGCGAACGTTGCGCTTCAACGCGCAAACGCTGCATTTGTTCGGTAATCGGGATGCGTACCGGGCAGACTTCCACGCACGCACCGCACATCGTGCAGGCGGTCGGCAGGTCGCGGGTGGCATCCAGACCCAACAGGTGCGGGGAAATAATCTCGCCAATCGGGCCGGGATAAGTTGTGCCGTATGCCGCGCCGCCGATACGGGTATAAACCGGGCAATGGTTCATACACGCGCCGCAACGGATACATTGCAAGGTGCGGCGCATTTGGTCTTCGGCATAGGCTTGGCTGCGGCCGTTGTCGAGCAGAACCAAGTGCATTTCCTGCGGACCATCCAGCTCTTCACTGCGGCGCGGACCGGTAATCATATTGAAATAGGTGGTAATGTTCTGACCAATGGCAGAACGCGGCAGCAGGCTGTACAAGGGTGGGATGTCGGACAATTTCGCCACCACTTTTTCAATACCGGTAATAGCGATATGCACGGGCGGAACGGTGGTACTCAAGCGGCCGTTGCCTTCGTTTTCGACCAGACACAGCGTACCCGTTTCGGCAACGGCGAAGTTTACGCCGCTCAAACCGACATCGGCAGTGCTGTAAATATCGCGCAGGGCTTTGCGGGCGAAGCCGGTCAGTTGGTCCACGTCGTCTGTAAGCGGTGTGCCGAGGTTTTGGTGGAACAGTTCGCTCACCTGTTCTTTGGTTTTATGGATTGCGGGCATCACGATATGGGTCGGTTTTTCGCCTGCCATTTGGACGATAAATTCGCCCAAGTCGCTTTCCACCGCTTTAATGCCTTTTGCTTCAAGATAATGGTTCAGCTCGATTTCCTCGCTGACCATAGATTTGCCTTTGACCATCAGCTTGCCGTTTTTGGCAGTAATGATGCCGTGGATGATTTCGCAGGCTTCGGCAGGGGTTTCCGCCCAATGCACTTTCACGCCCAGCTTGGTCAGGTTTTCTTCCAACTGCTCCAACAGCGCGGGTAATTTGGAGAGGGAACGCTGACGGATGTGTTCGCACAAATCGCGCAGGCTTTGCAGCTCTTCTTCGTCGGTCAAAACGGCTTTGCGCTTGGTCATCAGCATATCCATCGCGGTACGCAGGCTTTTGCGCAAAGGCTTGTCTTGAAGGGAAATTGCGGCGTTTTGTTTGAAAGTTTCCGGCTTCATATGGAACTTGATGGTTTGCGTAGTCATGCGTTTTCCTCCAAATCGGCAGGGGAAATGTGGTCGGGCAGGATGGCGAGGATGACCAAATCGCGCGGGCCGTGCGCGCCGTAAGCAAGCGTCAGTTGGATGTCTGCGGTTTTGGACGGGCCGGAAATCAGGAATACATTGGTCGGCATGCCGTTTTCCACCAGTTTTTCACCTTCGACAGCGTTGTGAAATTCGTTATACATTTTTGCCGTATCAAACAGGCAGAAATGCACGGGCGGAACAAGACTCAAAGTACGCGGTTCTTCAGGGCTGGAAAACAGCATCAGCGTACCGGTGCGGGCGATGCCGCATTGCGCGCCGCTGAAGCCCGCATCGATGTTCGCGAAGAACTCGGTTTTCCAAGTATCGATTTCACGCTCGAAAGCAATCGGTTCGATATTGCTGTCCACCAACGCGGCACGGGCGATTTGTCCGTGCTCGGTTGCGAGAGGCAGAAGGATGTTTTTCAAACCCTTGCCTTCTGCCGCTTCGCGGAAAACCTGCATCCAATTGCTTTTCGTCACCCAATAGATTTCGGTTTTGACCGCGCGCATTGCGGCAGCCCAATGTTTCAAACGCTCGGCTTCGCTGTCCCAGGAAACACCCTTTTCGCGGTAATAATCGAAAACCGCAGGCTCTTCCATCGGCAAGGCATCGGCTTTTTTCAGTTTTGCCAAAATATTTTCGCGCGCGCTCATACTTTACCTCCGGTGCGTTCCAACAGGAAGGATGCGATATGTTTCGGACGCGGCATATCCGGCTCGTCCTTGGCGATTTTGCCGCCGATGTTCATCATGCAGCCACAGTCCGCGCTGATGATTTCGGTCGCACCGGTTTCTTTCAGCGCGGCGACTTTGTCTGTAACCATCGCGCCGGAAATATCGGCTTGTTTGACGGAGAATGTACCGCCGAAGCCGCAACATTCGCTTTCGTGGTCGTGAATGACGCGCTCGACGTTTTCCATACCGTCAATCAACTGCCATCCTGAAATATGGACATTCATTTCTCGGCGGGCGGCGCAGGAAGTGTGGACGGCGACTTTGACCGGCTCGCCTTTGTCTTCAGGCTTGTAGCCGATGGCAAGCAAGAAATGAGTAAACTCAATGATGCGGTTGGCACAATCAACCGCTTTGGATTCGTATTCTGTATTTTTAAACAGGGTAGGCCAGTGATGTTTCATCATGCCGCCGCACGAGCCGGACGGTACAACGATCGGCCAGTTTTCAGGGAAAAGGTCAAGTTGCGCTTTGGCGACATCGAAGGCTTCGGTCGGATGGCCGGATGAATAGGCAGGCTGGCCGCAGCAGCTTTGCGCCATCGGGAAATGGACGCGTATGCCCTGCTGCTCGATTAGGGCAATGGCATCCATACCGGCTTCGGGCATAAAGAGATCGAGGACGCAGGTGCCGAAAAAATAGACATCTGTCGGATTGCTGTCGTATCGGATGATTTTTGGGGGAGTGGTTGCGCTCATTTTTTCGTTAACGGGGATGCCCGTTTTTCTGTCGGAAGTTAAGCGGGTACTTTAAGTAATTGACTGTTGCGGGTCAAGTGTAATTTTAAAAAATAATCTGATTTTCCTTGCGGCTTCCCGCGCTGATGCCTGCCCAGCCTTGTTTCGCCTATTTTTGATAATAGTAATCATTACAATAAAATGGTATTTCATTTATTTGTAAACGTGTAAGGTTTGCGCCTTCCCGCCGTTCAGACAGCATTTGGAAGCGGTCGCGGCGTGAGAATGGGGTACAATCGCCCTATGGAAAAAAACACCCTATCCGTCCGCGCACCATCCCCTTGGCTGCCGCTTCTGCTGGCAATTGCCATTTTTATGCAGATGTTGGATGCGACCATTTTAAATACCGCCCTGCCCGAAATTGCCGCCGACCTGAACGAACCGCCTCTGGATATGCAACTGGCAGTCGTTGCCTATACGCTGACTGTCGCCCTGCTGATACCTTTAAGCGGTTATTTGGCGGACAGGTTCGGAACGAAAAAGGTCTTTTTCGGTTCGATTGCCGTTTTTATGCTCGGATCGGCATTGTGCGCCGCATCGGGTTCGCTGTTTGAATTGACGCTTTCCCGTGTCGTTCAGGGCATCGGCGGTTCGATGCTGGTTCCGATTCCGCGCCTGACCATCCTGCGCGCGTATGAAAAATCGAAGCTGCTCAACGCCATCAATTATGCGGTTATGCCCGCATTAATCGGGCCGGTTTTAGGGCCTGTGGCGGGCGGCTATCTTGCCGAATACGCTTCGTGGCACTGGATTTTCCTGCTCAACCTGCCCATCGGTCTGCTGGGTTTCATATTGGGACGCAACATCATGCCCGATGTCAAAGGCAACGATACCGCTTTGGATTTCAAAGGCTATCTGACCTTTTCCGCTGCCGCCTGCCTGCTGCTGCTTGCTGCAGAAAGCCTGTCGCACGCGCTGCCTCCGTATTTTGCACTGTTGCCGCTGTGCGGCGGACTGCTGTTTGCACGCCGTTATTTCCGACATATGAAAACCGCGTCCAAACCGATTTATTCCGCCGACCTGTTTCTGATACGCACTTTCCGTCTGGGACTGGCAGGCAATCTGTTCAGCCGTCTCGGCATCAGCTCGATTCCTTTTCTGATGCCCCTGATGTTTCAAGTCGCTTTCGGCTTCGGCGCAAGCCTGTCGGGTTGGCTGGTCGCACCCGTCGCCCTATCTTCGCTGCTGGTCAAACCGCTGATTGCACCGCTCATGAAACGTTTCGGCTACCGCACGGTACTGCTTTGGAACACCAAGCTGCTTGCCGCCTTCATCATGCTGCTCGCCCTGCCTGACGGAAACGCGCCGCTGTGGATTTGGATTTTTCTTTCGCTGGCAATCGGCGCGTGCAACTCTTTTCAGTTTTCCGCGATGAATACGCTGACACTTGCCGATTTGCGCCCGCAACAAACAGGCAGCGGCAACAGCCTGATGGCGGTCAACCAGCAGCTTGCCATCAGTATGGGGATTGTTTCCGGCGCGCTGATCCTTAAAAACTGGACATCACTGATGCCCGAAGGCGGCAGCCCGCACCCCGCCTTCCGTATGACCCTGCTCAGTATCGGCGGCATTACCCTTGCATCATCGCTGGTTTTCAAGCGTCTGCACGTTTCAGACGGCGCAAACCTGACACGGAACACACCGTCCTGAAGCGGTCCGCACGCAAAACTTTTACCCGCTTCAACGTTTGGATTATGATGCCGCACTTCCATGCGCGCCAACCCCAAAACACAGGCAATGCCGTCTGAACCAATTTCCTATGAAAACACGCAGCCTCCTTCCCTTGTTGTTCCTCCTGCTCTGCTCGTGCGCCGTATGGCTGCCGCCCTTGGAAGAACGCACGGAAAGCCGCCATTTTGACACTACTTCCCCCGTCCTCTTGGACAAAGTTTTGCACATCCGCCATTTCCCGCTCGGCAGCCGCCTGTCCGACATCTACCTGCTCGACGATCCCCACGAAGCCTTTGCCGCCCGCGCAGCCCTCATCGAATCCGCCGAACACAGCCTCGATTTGCAATACTATATCTGGCGCAACGACATTTCCGGCAGACTTCTGTTCAACCTCATATACCTTGCCGCAGAACGCGGCGTACGCGTACGGCTGCTGCTGGACGACAACAACACGCGCGGATTGGACGACCTCTTGCTTGCCCTCGACAGCCACCCCAATATCGAAGTGCGCCTGTTCAACCCCTTCGTTTTCCGCAAATGGCGCGCATTGGGCTACCTGACCGACTTCCCCCGCCTCAACCGCCGCATGCACAACAAATCCTTTACCGCCGACAACCGCGCCACCATACTCGGCGGACGCAATATCGGCGACGAATACTTCAAAGTCGGTGAAGACACCGTTTTCGCCGATCTGGACATCCTCGCTACCGGCAGCGTCGTCGGCGAAGTATCGCACGACTTCGACCGCTACTGGGCAAGCCATTCCGCCCACAACGCCACGCGCATCATCCGCAGCGGCGACATCGGCAAGGGTCTTCAAGCACTCGGATACAACGATGAAACGTCCAGACACGCGCTCCTGCGCTACCGCGAAACCGTCGAACAGTCGCCCCTCTACCAAAAAATACAGACAGGACGCATCGACTGGCAGAGCGTCCAAACCCGCCTGATCAGCGATGACCCTGCAAAAGGACTCGACCGCGACCGCCGCAAACCGCCGATTGCCGTGCGGCTGCAAGACGCGCTCAAACAGCCCGAAAAAAGCGTCTATCTGGTTTCACCCTATTTCGTCCCTACAAAATCCGGCACAGACGCACTGGCAAAACTGGTGCAAAACGGCATAGACGTTACCGTCCTGACCAACTCGCTACAGGCGACCGACGTTGCCGCCGTCCATTCCGGCTACGTCAAATACCGAAAACCGCTGCTCAAAGCCGGCATCAAACTCTACGAGCTGCAACCCAACCATGCCGTCCCCGCCACAAAAGACAAAGGCCTGACCGGCAGCTCCGTAACCGGCCTGCACGCCAAAACCTTCATTGTGGACGGCAAACGCATCTTCATCGGCTCATTCAACCTCGACCCCCGTTCCGCACGGCTCAATACCGAAATGGGCGTCGTCATCGAAAGCCCCAAAATCGCAGAACAGATGGAGCGCACCCTCGCCGATACCACACCCGAATACGCCTACCGCGTTACCCTCGACAAACACAACCGCCTGCAATGGCACGATCCCGCCACCCGAAAAACCTACCCGAACGAACCCAAAGCCAAACTTTGGAAACGCATCGCCGCAAAAATCCTATCCCTGCTGCCCATAGAAGGTTTATTATAGAAATGCCGTCTGAAACACCTTCAGACGGCATATCCGAACCCGCAAAGGAAAAACCATGTTTCCCCTCGACAAACCCCTTTTCCTCTGTCTCAGCGCACTACTCCTCGCCTCATGCGGCACGACCTCCGGCAAACACCGCCAACCGAAACCCAAACAGACAGTCCGGCAAATCCAAGCCGTCCGTATCAGCCACATCGACCGCACACAAGGCTCGCAGGAACTCATGCTCCACAGCCTCGGACTCATCGGCACGCCCTACAAATGGGGCGGCAGCAGCACCGCAACCGGCTTCGACTGCAGCGGCATGATTCAATTCGTTTACAAAAACGCCCTTAACGTCAACCTTCCCCGCACCGCCCGCGACATGGCGGCGGCAAGCCGCAAAATTCCCGACAGCCGCCTCAAGGCCGGCGACCTCGTATTCTTCAACACCGGCGGCGCACACCGCTACTCACACGTCGGACTCTACATCGGCAACGGCGAATTCATCCACGCGCCAAGCAGCGGCAAAACCATCAAAACCGAAAAACTCTCCACACCGTTTTACGCCAAAAACTACCTTGGAGCGCATACTTTCTTTACAGAATAGCGGCAACACACCGCAACAAAACAAACGGCAGCATGGCAATGCTGCCCTACACCTTCAACCCGCAGCCGTAAGTCGGGCATTTATACCCGACAAAAAACGGTCGCTGTTCAAAATTGCCATCCCGACAAAAAATGCCGTCTGAAACGCAAAAACATTTCAGACGGCATCTTCAAATCAAAGGTCAGTTGATCAGATAACCTTGGATTTCTTTGGTTTTCGCATTGATTTCTCTGGTACGGCAGTCGGATTGTGCCACGCCGTATTCGTCGCCGTCGGCGCATTTGGCATTCAAACTGTTCTGCCAACTGCGGTATTCGGGCATAACAGTTTCGGCAATATCGGCGGGCAGTGCCTGAACCGCGCCGTCCAATGCGGCTTTGGCGGCCTTTTCTTTTTTGTCCGACTCTCTGACCGTTTCGTCAATCACTGCCTTCTTGCGGTTATACAGTCCTTCCAGCCGTGCTTCGGTTTCCGCCGTTTTGCATGCCAGTTCGCTGATTTTTATGCCGTTTGGCGTTTCACTTTCGGCTTTTGCCTTGCTGGCACAGATTTTATCCATCCCGCTTTTCCATGTTTTCTGTGGGGCTTGCAGCTTGTTTTGGACGGTTTGCGGCAGACCTTTCCAAAATTGTTCAAACTCACTGCGCGACAATTTGTAGCGTTCCTCCCATTCCGATACGCGGGCTGCCTCCTGTTCTTGGCTCAATGCCTCCTGCGCCGCTGCTTCTTCTGCCTCGCGTGCTTCCTGTGCCGCTGCTTCCGCCGCTTCAAGTTCTTCGTTCCTTTGTTTCGCTTTGTCCAGCGGCTCTTTAATCAGTGCCATAGACACCAGCTCGCTGAGCGGATGGATGATATCGTGTGCCTGATTCAGTTCGGCAAAGATTTTGCTTTTGTCGTCTGTCGGCTGGACGCTGTAAGAAATAGTTTTGATGTAATACGCGCCTTCTTTGCGGTAGTAGCGTTCAAAAAAGTCGGGCGTTTTCTTATAGCTGTTGCCTATGGATTGGTTGGCGGCGACGGCATAATCGACAACATCCTCCGGCACTTCCAACTTCAGCGTGGCTTCGCATTTCAGTTTGCTGGACGTGTCGGTTTTTTCGGTGGTTCGGACTTCATCGACGGTTATGCCCAAACGTTCGACCATGCTGCGGATATGCGATATGCCGATATCGGCAAATGCCTGGTCTTTGAATGCGTCATCGTCAAAGGTTTTGACGGTTTCACCCTCGACATTTTCGCGGACGAGTTTGACCAAAATCTCTTTAGCCTCTTCGCTTCCGCAGGAAACTTCATTTTCGGAAAACAGGTTGCCTATTCCCAAACGGTCGCAGCCCGACAAAATCAGCATACTTGCCAATGCCAGCGCGGGTAAGTTTTTTTTCATCGGATTTCCTTTTCCGTCCAAACGGACTGTCGGTCTGCCCGTATATTCCCGCTCACGCCTGATGCGGGATGTATGGCTGTGAATGTCTGAAATGGTGCGGCGTATTATACGGGATTGCGGGATGCCTTTGACCCGTTTTCAAACCCGTATCGTGCAAAATGCCGTCTGAACACCTTTCAGACGGCATTTTGCCCCGGGGTTTATGATTTGCGGTTGGTTTGCAGGTAAAGCCTGATCAGGCGTTCGGTCGAGCTGTCGTGCTTTTGCGGCCCGGTTTCGCCGGTCAGTTCGCCCAAAATGGTTTTAGCCAGTTGTTTGCCGAGTTCCACGCCCCACTGGTCGAAGCTGTTGATGCCCCAAATGATGCCTTGTACGAAGGTTTTGTGTTCGTACATGGCAATCAGGCTGCCCATATTGCGGGGGTTGACCTTATCCATCAGGATGAGGTTGGTCGGGCGGTTGCCGGAGAAGGTTTTGTGCGGAACCAGCTCTTCGATACGCGCCTCATCCATACCCTGCGCTTTGAGTTCGGCGCGGACTTCGTCGGGGGTTTTGCCGCGCATAAAGGCTTCTGCTTGGGCGAAGACGTTGGCAAGCAGGATTTCGTGGTGTCCGGGCAGGTTGCTGCGTTTTTCAAGCGAGGCGATGAGGTCGATGGGGGTGATGTGCGTGCCTTGGTGCAGCAGTTGGAAGAAGGCGTGCTGGCCGTTGATGCCCGTTTCGCCCCAGATAATCGGCGAGGTTTCGTGTCCGACTGCTTTGCCGTCCAATGTAACCTGTTTGCCGTTGCTCTCCATATCGAGCTGCTGGATGAATTTGGGCAGGCGGTGAAGGTGTTGGTCGTAAGGCGCGATGACGTGGCTGCCGCCGCCGTAGTAGTTGATGTACCAGATGCCGATGAGGGCGAGGATGACGGGCAGGTTGCGCTCGAGCGGTGTGTTGATGAAGTGTTGGTCCATCAGGTGCGCGCCGTTGAGCATTTCGATGAAGTTTTCTTCGCCGAGATACAGCATAATCGGCAATCCGATGGCGGACCACAGGCTGTACCGGCCGCCGACCCAATCCCAAAATTCAAACATATTGGCGGTGTCGATGCCGAATTCGGCGACGGCTTTTTGATTGGTGGAAACGGCGGCGAAGTGTTTGGCAACGGCTTCTTCGTCGCCCGCATGATTCAAAAACCATTCGCGCGCGGTCAGTGCGTTGGTCAGCGTTTCCTGCGTGGTAAATGTTTTGGAGGCGATGATGAACAGCGTGGTGTCGGGGTGGACTTTGGACAATACGTCGCGCAGTTGCGAGCCGTCCACGTTGGAGACGAAGTGCATATTGAGGCGCGGATGACCGAAAGGTTTGAGCGCGGTACACATCATCAGCGGACCCAAATCCGATCCGCCGATGCCGATGTTGACAACGTCGGTAATCACTTGGTTGGTATAGCCCAGCCAGCTTCCGCTGCGGACTTCGTGTGCAAATTCGCCCATACGTTGCAAAACGCGGTTGACTTTGGGCATAACATCTTCACCATCAACCACAATCGGCGAATTGGTGCGGTTGCGAAGGGCGACGTGGAGGACGGCGCGGTTTTCCGTCGTATTGATTTTTTCGCCGTGGAACATCTGCCGCATCCGCTCCGGCACGCCTGCTTCGCGCGCCAACTCGAACAAAAGCGACATGGTTTCGTCGTTGATGCGGTTTTTGGAGTAGTCCAGCGTCAGTCCGCCGACTTGCAGCCAGTAGCGTTCCGCACGCTGCGGGTCTTGCTCGAACATTTCGCGCATATGCAATGTTTTGCTGTCGTCAAAGTGGTTCCACAATTTCGACCATGCGGGTAAGTCGTGAAGGTGTTTCATCTGTATGCTCCTGAATGAGGTTTTTTGTTGTGGGATGAAGAGGCTGCCGGAAACTGCCGCAAGCCGCCGACGGCCGTTGTCCGGCATTTCAGACGGCATTTGCGGGATGTCGTCTGAAGGTCAATCTTTGTCGTAATCGATGTGCTTGTTGTGTATGCTTTTTTTGCTTTTCTGCAATTGCAGGCTGGCAGCATCGCCCAAGCGCAGGGCAAGTCCGATGGCGAGAATGTCGATGACGGCAAGCTGCAAGAGGCGGGAAACCATGGGCGTGTAGAGTTCGGCATTTTCCTGTGTGGCAACGCTCAACACGCAGTCGGCAAGTTGCGCCAGAGGCGAATCGTTGCGGGTCAGCGCGATGACGGACGCGCCGTTTTCTTTGGCGATGCTGACCGCATCCAAAAGTTCGATAGACGAACCCGTGTTGGAAATCGCAACCAAAACATCCTGATCGCTCAAAACGGATGCCGCCATCAGCTGCGTGTGCGTATCGACATAGGCGACCGTGGACATGCCGAAACGGAAAAACTTGTGCTGCGCGTCCTGCGCGACGATACCGGAATTGCCGACACCGTAAAACTCGACGCGGCGGGCGTGCATCAGCGTGGCAATGGCGTTTTCCAGCTCCGACTCTTTCAGGAAGCGGCGTTCGCCCAACAGCGAGGCGGCGGCATTGCCCAATACTTTCTCGACCACGCTTGCCATATCGTCGTCGGCGTTGAGTTCTTCGTGGACATAGGGCATACCCTCATGACCGATGCTGGCGGACAACGCGAGCTTGAACTCGGGCAGTCCTTTATAACCGAGGCTTCGGCAGAATCGGATGACGGTCGGCTGGCTGACGGACGCACGTTCGGCAATTTCGGCAACGGCGGCATGGACGAACCATTTGGGTTCCGCCAATGCACATTCGGCGACTTTGCGTTCCGCACCGGAAAGGTTTGCCAGTGATTCGCTGATTTTGCTTAACATAATGATATGCCCTTCGATAATGCAGCCCCGCTGCAAGGAGCCGCTGTGGTTAAACGTTTCTCAAATGGTTGTCGAGAGCCGCAGCCGCACCGGAAATTCCGGGAAACTCGCTCAAGACGACATACACGGGAATCGCAGCAAGATAGGCTTCAAACCTGCCCTTGTTCTCGAAACGGCTGCGGAACGGGGAAGTTTTGAAGTATTCCAACACGCGGGGAATAATGCCGCCGCACAGGTACACGCCGCCGCGCGCGCCCAGCGTCAGGGCGAGGTTGGAAGCAACCGTGCCGAGCATGGCGCAGAAGATGTCCAAAGTCTGACGGCACAAAGGCGACGTGCCGCTCAAAGCCTTTTCCGTGATTTCAGACGGCATCAGTTTGGCGGGTTTGGCTTTCTGTTTTGCAGCCAAAGCCTCGTAAACCAAGCTCAAGCCCGCGCCGCTCAAAAAGCGTTCGGCGGAAACATGGCCGTATTTGTTTTTGGCGTACTGCCAAATCAGCACTTCCATATCGTCAAACGGCGGGAAACTGGTATGCCCGCCCTCGCCCGCCAAAGCCACCCAGCCTGCGGGGCTGTGCACCAATCCGCTCACGCCCAGGCCGGTACCGGGGCCGATAACGGCTTTTGGGGCAAATTCGACAGGTTTTTGCCCGCCTACCTGCATCAGGTCTTTGCTTGAAGTCTGCGTTACCGCCAATGCCTGCGCGGTAAAGTCGTTCAACAGAATCAACGTTTCAAAACCCAAAGCCTGACGGGTGGTTTCGATGGAGAATGCCCAGTGGTGGTTGGTCATCTGCACCCAGTCGCCTAAAATCGGGTTGGCGATGGCAAATGCCGCGTGCAGCACGCCTGTTGCACCGCTTTGCTTCAGATAGGCACGCACCGCGTCGGTAACCGTGTCGTATTCCTTACACGGCAGGACGGCAACTTTCTCAATCACGCACGGCGCGGTTTCCAATGCGAAACGGGCATTCGTACCGCCGATGTCGGCGACCAGTCGGGGATATCCGGCTTGTTTATTCGGCATAGAAGACATGGCATTTCACTCCTTGGCGGTTCAATACGAAGCTGATCGGATATTCGCGGTTTTCGCCTTGTGCGGCTTGGTCGAATACGGCTTTTTTCTCCGCGCCCTGAATCGCCAAAAAGATATTTTGCGTCCGGGCGATTGCGCCCAAGGTCATGCTGATGCGTTCGTGCGGCGCGGTAACGGGCGTGGTATGAACCAGCGCGACACCTGCCGAACCGTCGATTGCCGTCTGAAACTGGGGCGATTTCGGGAAAATCGAAGCCGTATGCCCGTCGTTGCCCATACCCAAAACCAAAACATCGGGCTGCTTGTAATGTTTCAGTGCATAATCGACAACAGCATCGGGATGTAATTCGGTTTCAGTTTTTCCGTCTTCCACCATAGGAATCCACATTGCCACTTCCGCTTTGTTCTTTAACAGGTATTCGCGCACCAGACCGGTATTGCTGTCGACGTGGTCTGTCGGCACGACGCGCTCGTCAACCAAAGTAACGCCCACTTTGCCCCAGTCCAAATCTTTTTGCGACAAGGCGTTGAAAAACGCAATCGGAGAACGCCCGCCGGAGACTGCCAACACCGCACTGCCTTTTTCATCCAGCGCGCCCTGCAAAGCATCCGCCACTGCGTCGGCCAAAGACTGCGCCGCTTCTGCCGCATTTTCGTATTCGTGCCAAACAAACATATTTGTGTCCTTTTTTTATTTCAGACGGCATATTCCGTTATGGAAACGGGTTGAGCAATATGCCGGCCGAACAGTTGTTTATGCTTTTGATACCAAATATCGGGACTGCTTTTTACTGCTTTACTTGCGTTCAGACGGCATTTCAAACCCCATGCCGTCTGAATGCATTATTGTATTACTGCTCTTCGTGCCACTTGTGTCCGTCGCGCGCCAACAGTTCGCGAGCGGCTTCGGGCCCCCAAGAGTGCGCGCCGTAACCGTGCGGCGGCGTGGTGTTATTTGCCCAGTTTTCCAAAATCGGCATCACATATTCCCATGCGGCTTCGAGTTCGTCGCGGCGGTTGAACAAAGCGAGTTTGCCGTTAATCACATCCAACAGCAGGCGCTCGTAAGCCTCGGCGCGGCGGCCTTCCAATGCTTTGCCCAAATCGGTTGCCAGCGGCACGGTTTCGACCTTATTGCCTGCACCCGGGGTTTTCATCTGCGTATAGAGGCGCACGGATTCATGCGGTTGCAACTCGATAACGAGCCGGTTGGGCACAGTGCGGCTGCCTTCAAAAATATGGCTGTTCAAATCTTTGAAGTTCAAAACGATTTCTGCCACTTTGCCCGCCATGCGTTTGCCGGTACGCAGGTAGAAGGGAACGCCCTTCCAGCGTTCGTTTTCGATTTCGGCTTTAATGGCGACGTAGGTTTCGGTAAAGCTGTCTTGCGGAACGTTGATTTCTTCAAGATAGCCGTTCATACCTTTAGCGGCGGTATATTGTCCGCGCACGACGTTTTCATTGACAGATTCGACGGTCAGCGGCTTCAATGACTTGATGACTTTGACTTTTTCATCGCGCACCGCGTCGGCATCCAAGCTGGCGGGGGCTTCCATCGCAGTCATGCACAGCATCTGCATCAAATGGTTTTGCACCATATCGCGCAACGCGCCGGTAATGTCGTAAAACTCACCGCGCTCTTCCACACCAAGCTGTTCGGCGATGGTCAGCTGCACGCTTTCGATGTATTTATTGTTCCACAGCGGCTCGAACATTACATTGGCAAAACGCAGCGCAAGCAGGTTTTGCAGGCTTTCTTTACCAAGGTAGTGGTCGATGCGGTAAATTTGCCCTTCTTTGAAATAACGCGCCACATCGGTATTGATTTGTTGGGAAGAAGCCAAATCCGTACCCAGCGGTTTTTCCAAAACCACGCGCACATTGTCGGCATTCAAACCGATCGCAGCAAGGTTTTCGCAGGCTTGCGCGAAGAATTTGGGCGCGGTGGACAGATAGATGACGACGTTGTCGGTTTCTTTTCGTGCTTTGACCAAATCGCCCAAAGCGGCAAAATCGTCCGGCTGCGTAACATCGACTTTGAGATATGCGAGACGCTCGACAAACGATGCCCAAGCCTCATCGGAAAAATTTTCTTTCACATGGATTTTGGAACTGGTTTCCACCTTCGCCAGAAAACCTTCTGTATCCAACTCGCTGCGGCTGACCCCCAAAATACGCCCTTCGGGATGAAGCAGACCGGCCACGTGCGCCTGATACAGGCAGGGCAACAGCTTGCGCATCGCCAAATCGCCGGTCGCACCGAACAACACCAAATCAAAATTTGTTTGTGTACTCATCGTATTATCTCGTCAGGAAAGAATTTTTCGATGCCGTCTGAAACCTGCTTTTCCCATCACGCTGCATCGCAATATCGGAAACAAAGACAGGCGGCATAATGAGTAGTAATACTACACACCGCTACACTTTTTGTCTATTCCCATTTTTACAATTTATTTGACCTAGTCCAAAAATCGGGCAGGTTTCCCCTATTCCGTTACAACAATCGGAAGATTCTGCGATTTAAATCAAATTTCTTTTCAATGTCTGATTTTTTTGTAACAAAATTACAAATTTTGTACTATAATAGCACCCGCTTCCCACTTTCAGACGGCATATCTTTAAAATATTCACCGCCTGAACACCCGATACAAAAAATCAGAAACGCGCAAACAAAACCCCATACAGACCACCCTTCCGACAGGAGACCGAACATGAACCACACTCCTATCCACCCCAAGCTCGCCGAAATCACCGAGCGCATCATCGAGCGCAGCCGTCCGACCCGCGAAAAATATCTGGCGAAAATCCGCAGCGCCAAACAAATGGGACGGCTGGAGCGCAACCAGCTCGGTTGCAGCAACTTGGCGCACGGCTACGCCTCCATGCCCAAAAGCATCAAAATCGAAATGCTGCAGGACACCGTTCCCAACTTAGGCATCATCACCGCCTACAACGACATGGTTTCCGCACACCAGCCGTTTAAAGACTTCCCCGACCAAATTAAAGACGAAGCGCAGAAAAACGGCGCGACCGCCCAGGTTGCCGGCGGCACACCCGCCATGTGCGACGGCATCACGCAAGGCTACGCCGGTATGGAACTGTCGCTGTTCTCCCGCGACGTGATTGCCATGAGTACCGCCGTCGGGCTGTCGCATCAAATGTTTGACGGCAGCCTGTTTATGGGCGTATGCGACAAAATCGTTCCAGGTTTGATGATAGGCGCGCTTTCGTTCGGTCATATTCCGGGTATCTTTGTTCCGGCAGGCCCGATGTCCAGCGGTATCGGCAACAAAGAAAAAGCCCGCACCCGCCAGCTTTTTGCCGAAGGCAAAGTCGGACGCGACGAACTTTTGAAAAGCGAAATGGGTTCTTACCACAGCCCGGGCACCTGCACTTTCTACGGCACGGCAAACTCCAACCAAATGATGATGGAAATGATGGGCGTACACCTGCCTGCCGCCGCCTTTGTCCACCCTTACACCGACCTGCGCGAAGCCCTGACCCGCTACGCTGCCGGACACCTCGCGCGCGGCATCAAAAACGGCACCATCAAACCCTTGGGCGAAATGTTGACCGAAAAATCGTTCATCAACGCCCTGATCGGTTTGATGGCGACCGGCGGCTCGACCAACCACACCATGCACCTCGTCGCTATGGCGCGCGCCGCAGGCGTGATTTTGAACTGGGACGACTTCGACGAAATTTCTTCCATCATCCCGCTGCTCATCCGCGTGTATCCCAACGGCAAGGCCGACGTGAACCACTTTACCGCAGCGGGCGGCCTGCCTTTCGTTATCCGCGAATTGCTGGACGCAGGCCTGTTGCACGACGATGTCGATACCGTTGTCGGACACGGTATGCGCCACTACACCAAAGAGCCTTTCCTCATCGACGGCAAACTCGAATGGCGCGAAGCCCCCGAAACCAGCGGCAACGACGACATCCTGCGTAAAGCCGACAACCCGTTCTCCCCGGACGGCGGTCTGCGTCTGATGAAAGGCAACATTGGACGCGGCGTGATTAAAGTGTCCGCCGTGCGCGAAGGCTGCCGCATCATCGAAGCACCTGCTATCGTATTCAACGACCAGCGCGAAGTGTTGGCTGCGTTTGAGCGCGGCGAGTTGGAACGCGATTTCGTCTGCGTCGTCCGCTACCAAGGCCCGCGCGCCAACGGTATGCCCGAATTGCACAAACTGACCCCGCCTTTGGGCATCCTGCAAGACCGGGGCTTCAAAGTGGCGCTGCTGACCGACGGCCGTATGTCCGGCGCGTCCGGCAAAGTTCCGGCCTCCATCCACATGACGCCCGAAGCCCTGATGGGCGGCAACATCGCCAAAATCCGTACCGGCGACCTGATCCGCTTCGACTCCGTTACCGGCGAACTCAACGTCCTGATTAACGAAGCCGAATGGAACGCCCGCGAAGTCGAACACATCGACTTGAGCGCAAACCAACAAGGCTGCGGCCGCGAACTCTTCGCCGGCTTCCGCAGTATGACCAGCAGCGCGGAAACCGGCGCGATGAGCTTCGGCGGCGAATTTGCCTGATGCGCGTTTCAGACGGCCTTTTCAAACAGAAGGCCGTCTGAAAAATTATTCAAGCGTTTTAAGATAGACGTAGGTCGGATTCTCGAATCCGACACAGTCCAAGATGTCGGATACAAGTATCCGACCTACAACCTGTCCCATCTTAATAAAACACCCCACCCGGAGAACCAAAATGTCCAAACTGACCCCCCGCGAAATCCTGAGCGCAGGCGCAGTTGTGCCTGTGATGGCGATTGACGACTTAAGCACCGCCGTCGATTTGTCCCACGCCCTTGTTGAAGGCGGCATCCCTACCCTCGAAATCACCCTGCGCACCCCCGTCGGACTCGATGCCATCCGCCTGATTGCCAAAGAAGTGCCCAACGCCATCGTCGGCGCAGGTACGGTAACCAATCCTGAACAACTCAAAGCCGTTGAAGACGCAGGTGCGGTTTTTGCCATCAGCCCGGGTTTGCACGAATCCCTTGCCAAAGCCAGCCACAACAGCGGCATCCCCCTGATTCCCGGCGTTGCCACTCCGGGCGAAGTCCAACTGGCTTTGGAACACGGCATCGACACCCTCAAACTCTTCCCTGCCGAAGTCGTTGGCGGCAAAGCCATGCTCAAAGCCCTGTACGGCCCTTACGCCGACGTGTGCTTCTGCCCAACCGGCGGCATCAGCCTCGCCACCGCGCCCGATTACTTGGCATTGCCAAACGTCTTATGCGTCGGCGGCTCATGGCTGACGCCGAAAGAAGCCGTGAAAAACAAAGACTGGGACACCATCACCCGCCTCGCCAAAGAAGCGGCGGCATTGAAACCCAAAGCCTGAACCGCATCGTAAAAATGCCGTCTGAAGCCCTTTCCTGTTTCAGACGGCATTTTGCCGCTTGGCGGCGCAGTCGGCATACACGGCAGCACCACTCCGACATACTGCCCCTAAAATGCCCATCCATCTCCAGCACAATGCGAATGGCGCGCGATGTGCGGAAACATATAACAAAAAAAATAATTATAATATACTTATCAATTAGTTAGAGAAATCGCCCTATCGGTAAAATACCGTGATGAACGGCTGAAACTAACAAATTAGCCGTCGTTAAAAACGCTTAGAGACCTTTGCAAAATTCCTTTTCTTCAAACAGCTGACATCCAACCACAGGTTTTTCGGCTGTTTTCGTTTCAAATACCCGCCGTTCCCACCAAAATATCCCATTAATCCCCCTTAAATATAGTGGATTAAATTTAAACCAGTACGGCGTTACCTCGCCTTGCCGTACTATTTGTACTGTCTGCGGCTTCGTCGCCTTGTCCTGATTTTTGTTAATCCACCATACCTGATTGATCAGGAACAGCCTATTTTACGCGGCTGAAAAAATGCCGTCTGAAACACGTTCAGACGGCATCCGCTTAAAAAACAACTGATTCAACGCCGATTAATCCGCTTCCAAAACCACTTTCATCGCTTGGTTTTCGGCGGCGTGTTTGAACACGTCGTAGGCTTTTTCCAATTCGCTGAATTTGAAATGGTGGGTCAACATTTTGGTGTAATCCACTGAACTGCTGGAAATTGCCTTCATCAGCATTTCGGTGGTATTGGCGTTTACCAAGCCGGTTGTGATGGCAAGGTTTTTAATCCAAAGTTTTTCCAATTTGAAATCAACGGATTGACCGTGTACGCCGACAACGGCGATATGACCGCCGGGTTTCACGATATCTTGGCACATATTCCAAGTCGCAGGGATACCGACTGCTTCGATGGCGCAATCTACGCCGTCTTCACCAACGATAGCGGCAACTTGTTTGCTTACGTCGCCGGAAGCAGGGCTGATAGTATGGGTTGCGCCCAGTTCTTTCGCCAGTTTCAAGCGGTTTTCGTCCATATCACAAACGATGATGGCAGCAGGGCTATACAGTTGCGCAGTCAGCAACGCAGACATACCGACAGGACCTGCGCCTGCGATGAATACGGTGTCGCCGGGTTTGACATCACCATATTGCACGCCGATTTCGTGGGCGGTCGGCAAAGCGTCGCTCAACAGCAGGGCGACTTCTTCGTTGACGTTGTCGGGCAGCGGCACGAGGCTGTTGTCGGCATAAGGCGTCCGGACGTATTCGGCCTGCGTGCCGTCAATCATATAGCCCAAAATCCAGCCGCCGTTGCGGCAGTGCGAATAAAGTTGGATTTTGCAGTTGTCGCAAGTGCAGCATTTGCTGACGCATGAAATAATGACTTTATCGCCGACTTTGATGTTTTTTACAGCCTCGCCTACTTCTTCTACAATACCGATGCCCTCATGACCGAGGATACGGCCGTCGGCGACTTCGGGGTTTTTGCCTTTCCAAATACCCAAGTCGGTACCGCAAATCGTGGTTTTGACGATTTTCACCACCGCATCGGTCGGATCGATAATCTGCGGGCGGGGTTTTTCTTCAAAACGGATGTCGTTTGCGCCGTGATAAACCATTGCTTTCATAATGATACTCCTTGCTTGTTGATAGATAATTTCAATACCGCAATAAAGTCTCTTTATGTGATTTATATACCCGTACACGAAATAAGTCAACAAGAATTATTTTTAAATGTTATACCGTAACATACTGTTTCCCATATAAATAAACCAACCGATTGATATTAATGAACACACCCATCCCCTTCTCCGAACAGCTCATCCGCTGGCAAAAACAATACGGCAGGCACAACCTGCCTTGGCAGGTCAAAAACCCTTATTGCGTCTGGCTTTCCGAAATCATGCTCCAGCAAACGCAAGTCGCTACCGTGTTGGACTACTATCCGCGTTTCTTGGAAAAATTCCCGACCGTACAGGCACTTGCCGCCGCACCGCAAGACGAAGTGTTGTCGCTGTGGGCGGGCTTGGGTTATTACAGCCGCGCGCGCAACCTGCACAAAGCCGCGCAACAAGTCGTCGGGCAGTTCGGCGGCACGTTTCCGTCGGAGCGCAAAGACTTGGAAACCCTCTGCGGCGTAGGCAGAAGCACCGCCGCCGCCATTTCTGCCTTTGCCTTCAACCGCCGCGAAACCATTTTGGACGGCAACGTCAAACGCGTGCTCTGCCGCGTGTTCGCCCGCGACGGCAATCCGCAGGACAAAAAATTTGAAAACTCGCTTTGGATGCTTGCCGAAAGTCTGATGCCGTCTGAAAACGCCGATATGCCCGCCTACACGCAAGGTTTGATGGACTTGGGCGCAACCGTGTGCAAACGGACAAAACCCTTGTGCCACCAATGCCCGATGGCGGACATCTGCGAAGCGAAAAAGCAAAACCGCACCGCCGAGCTGCCGCGCAAAAAAACCGCCTCCGAAGTGCAAACCCTGCCGCTTTACTGGCTGATTGTCCGCAACCGAAACGGCGCAATCTTATTGGAGAAACGCCCCGCCAAAGGCATTTGGGGCGGACTGTATTGCGTGCCGTGTTTTGAAAGTTTGAACGGGCTTTCCGACTTTGCCGCCAAATTCTCCCTGACCGTGGCAGATATGGACGAACAGACCGTCCTGACCCACCGCCTGACGCACCGGCTGCTGATAATTACGCCGTTTGAAGGGCAAATGCCGTCTGAAAGCCCTTCAGACGGCATTTGGATAAAGCCGGCGCATTTGAAAGATTACGGCCTGCCCAAGCCTTTAGAAATTTATTTAAACAGTAAAAAGTTTGGGGCTGTATTAGATAGAGAAAGTTAAGCCTGATGGCATTGTGTACACCGATACCTTTCATAGTTATGATGCGCTTGATGAAACCTTTGTAAAATTCCCCAAAATCCCCTAAAGTCCCACCAAGACATTTAGGGGATTTCCCATGAGCACCTTCTTCCGGCAAACCGCACAAGCCATGATTGCCAAACACATCGGCCGCTTCCCGCTATTGAAGTTGGATCAGGTGATTGATTGGCAGCCGATCGAACAGTACCTGAACCGTCAAAAAACCCGTTACCTCCGAGACCACCGCGGCCGTCCCGCCTATCCCCTGTTGTCCATGTTCAAAGCCGTCCTGCTCGGACAATGGCACAGCCTCTCCGATCCCGAACTCGAACACAGCCTCATCACCCGCATCGGTTTCAACCTGTT
>NZ_CAUJAJ010000020.1 GCF_962747995.1 Neisseria viridiae
GGACCAGGCTTCGGTCGGCGCGCCCGCGCCAAAAGCCCCCGCAAAACCGGCAACGCCTGCGGCTAAAAAATAGAGTGGGAAATATGCATACTGCTGAATGGGATAGTAAGTCTGTTCAAAGAAGTATGTTGAATAATCTGTTCTTATTGGAAGTAAAGTAATGACTGATAATCGGGGGTTTACGCTGGTTGAATTAATATCGGTGGTCTTGATATTGTCTGTACTTGCTTTAATTGTTTATCCAAGCTATCGCAATTATGTTGAGAAAGCAAAGATAAATGCAGTGCGGGCAGCCTTGTTAGAAAATGCACATTTTATGGAAAAGTTTTATCTGCAGAATGGGAGGTTTAAACAAACATCTACCAAATGGCCAAGCTTGCCGATTAAAGAGGCAGAAGGCTTTTGTATCCGTTTGAATGGAATCGCGCGCGGGGCTTTAGACAGTAAATTTATGTTGAAGGCGGTAGCCATAGATAAAGATAAAAATCCTTTTATTATTAAGATGAATGAAAATCTAGTAACCTTTATTTGCAAGAAGTCCGCAAGTTCGTGTAATGACGGGCTGGATTATTTTAAAGGAAATGATAAGGACTGCAAGTTATTTAAGTAGGCTTGTTTACAAATCAATCGATAGTGTTTCAGTATTTGTACGGGTTTCCGCCTTGAGGGAATGAGGATTGTGTAATATTAAGCCTATAGTTATGTCCCGTAATCCGTATCTGGATTGTTTCTGGATAAAAGAATAAGGGGCTGTACTAGATTAGCAGATATGTTACCCTCGAAATATGAAGATAACACACTTCAAATTAAAGAAAAAAGTACAAAAAGAACTACTCCGTTTTTTGTACTGGAAGTTACCGCCCGTTCTGCCGCCGATATTTTGGGTATCCATCCCAATTCGGCAGCACTGTTCTACCGTAAAATCCGCACGGTTATCAACTATCATTTGGCCTTGGCTGCCGATGAGGTTTTTGAGGGCTCTGTCGAGCTGGACGAAAGCTATTTCGGCGGACGGCGTAAAGGCAGACGTGGTCACGGTGCGGCAGGAAAAGTGGTTGTTTCAGCATTCTGAAACGCAACGGACGGGTCTATACCGTTATCGTAGATAATGCCAAGTCTGAAACGTTACTCCCTGTCATCAAAAAGAAAATCATACCGGACAGTATTGTTTATACCGATAGTCTGAGCAGCTACGACAAGTTGGACGTGAGCGGTTTTATCCATTACCGCATCAACCATTCCAAGGAACTTGCAGACCGTCAAAACCACATTAACGGCATTGAGAACTTTTGGAATCAGGCAAAACGCGTCTTACGCAAATACAACGGAATCGATCGCAAATCCTTCCCGCTGTTCTTGAAAGAATGCGAATTTCGGTTTAACTTCGGCACACCCTCCCGGCAGCTTAAAATCCTGCGGGAGTGGTGTGAAATTTAGGGCTAATCTAGTACAGCCCCAAGAATAAACCCAATCGTTGGGTCGTTTGGGTTTATTTCATTGATTGACAGAGTTTTTTGATAAATGGAAAGGCAACGCCTTCTTTTAGGGGATGGTTTTGTTTTTCCCTCTGATATTGCCTATAGGTTTCTGCCCTTTCTGTTCTAAATATATTATCCGATTCAGATAAGTCGAATAGGGCGCTTGATGCTAAGAGATTTTATAATGCCATCTGAAAAAATCAGACAGTATCTTTCTTTAATGCCGTCAGATTTACCCTACGCTGAAACTGATACCTAACGCCTTCTACCTGATGGTTTTTGCATTGTTTTTCCGTACACTGACCGTAGTCATGTTGACCGTGCATCCGACCTTCCTACCTGCACAGCCTGCGCTGTTCGGGCGTATTGTTCGCCGCCTCGCTGCTGCTGTACGCATGGCGTTACATCCCGTGGCTAACACGTCCGCGCTTGGACGGCAAGCCCGGATAACGATTTAAATGCGGACAGGCCGTCTGAAAAATGTTTTCAGACGGCCTTAACTTTCTTCCCCTAAACTCTCAATACAATATTATTTACAATAAATAACCAAAGTATACAAAAAAATACTTGCCCCCCCCCGCAAAACATAAAATAACATTTCCTAAAACTTTTATTTAAAGGAAATGTTATGAAGAATTTTTTATTGGCAGTTGCATTATTGTCGATTGGAACTGCCGCAGCCGCCGGCGCTGACAACCTAAGCCTAACGGCAAAGGCAAAGGCAGCTAAAGCCAGACAAATGTTAACAGAAGCTTGCTATAAAGATCTAGATGATGGCGCAGTTGAAAAGGGTCTGAATGAAGACCTAAGGCGAAAGCTAGCTTCAGCGCCATTTATAAAAGAATTTTGTGAATGCCAGGGTAGAAAACTTGAAGACCGTCTACTCAAAGGATTGGTTGTAGGTCCGGAGACAGATCTTGCGCCTCTACTCCAACAGGACAGGAAAGAATGTGCTGATGCTTTTTTGCGCTGAAAACATTGAAAATACCAATGCCATCAGCCGTACATCTTCAGATGTATGGCTGATGGCAAATCTGTAAATGCTTCTTCGGACTGAACGGAAAATACAAATTATTTGATGTTATTCCTGACCCGACCGGACTTGGAGGGACTAAAAAATGAACGGATGGATTGTGGTCGGCATTGTTTTTGCTGTAACATTTTTATTATTATCATTATTATTATTTCCTTTGCGTAAAGGCTTCCGTAAATTGGGTCGGCAATATGGGATATTTTCTACTTTGGTGTTCGTTCTGATTTGCTTGGAAATATCTGTAATAATGGCCAGCGGTGCTCTTAGCGGTCTTCACAACATTCTATCCGGCATATGTATGTGTACGGCAACCATGCTTCTTCTTTGGATGCTGTCAAAATGGCACGAACGGAACGAGTCCCTTAATGCGGTAGTGATTGTTTTGGGTATTGTGCATGTGACCTGTGTGATGACCGTGGTCTCCTTGCCAAATATAAACCCTTATTTTAAACTGATCGCGAATATTGTGTATTTAGCCCTACCCGCGCTGGCGGTTTACGAAATTTCCGAAGGAAAAAAGAACGCAGCAGGCTAATGTCCGAGGAAGGATTGCAAAGGCCGTCTGAAAATGCGCCACCCGAAGCTCCGAGCGGTTTTCAGACGGCCTTAAACTCTTATATTCAATCGTGCCGGAATAGCGCAACCATCCGCCGCGCACCTTCCACGCATTCTTCCACGCCCGCCACCAGGGCGATGCGCATATAACCCTTGCTCAGATTGCCGTTCGGCGTATCCCGCGCCAAAAGACATCTTGGCAGAAACTGTATCAATACCTCGCGCCATAGTTTTAAATCGTCCCCGTCAGGCACTTTCAGCCAGATATAATAAGACTCTCCCACACCTTCAACAACCGCTTCACCGACACCGGATACGGTGTCTTCAATTCCTGTGCAAACAGCGACACCCTCAATTCTTCAATCATCCATTTAAACCCTGCAAGGCCGTCTGAAATGGGGAGGCCTTGTTTGATCAGGCTGTCGGTTTTTTCCTGCCACATTTGTTCCAATTCCTGTATGTCGGCTTCGCGGGCTGCGTCGCGGGCGGGGTTGCTGCTGTATTTTTCGAGGCGCAGGGTCATGGCTTTGAGGTAGATGGGGAGGCGTGGCCATTGTGCCCACGGGGTGTGGGTGGCGAAGCCGGCGGCGAGCAGGGTTTGCAGGCGTTGGCGTATGAGGAGGGTGAGCGGGTGTTTGCCGAGTTTGCCGTTCAGTTCGGCGTAGGCGGCGGCGGTTTCCTGCAGGTAGTGGCTGAGGGCTTCTTTGACGGCGGGCAGGCGGCTGCGGGCGCGTTTGATTTGTTCTTTGAAGGCTTTTTCGTTGCGCGGCAGCTTGTCTTCGCCGATAAAGGCGCGGTCGCAGACGGCTTGGGTGAGGTCGTCGCGCAGGGTGTCGGCGTTGATGTGTTTGAGCAGCATGGCGGCTTGGGTAAAGCCCTGGATGCCTTTGTTCAAATCTTTCACCTGCTCTTTTAATTGCAGCTTCATTAATTCGATGACACCTTGACGGTGTGCCTGTTCGGCGGCTTCGGTGGTGTCAAATAGGCGCAGGGCGATGCAGCCGTCTTTTTCTCTTTGCAGGCCGAGATAGCCGGTGAGCTGCTGTTTGCCGCGGGCAAATTTGATGGATTCGGGCAAGGTGCCGATGTCCCATGCGGTAACGTTGTCACGCTCGAATTCTTGGGTGTTGTCGCGGAAGGTGGTGGCGGCGGCTTTGCCGAGCTGTTGTTGCAATTCGTGCAGTTTGCGGCCGCCGGCAAGCTCTTGTCCGCCGTCGTCGATAATGCGCAGATTCAGATAGCAGTGTTCGGGCAAGTCTTGCGCCGCCCATGCGTCTTGGTCGATTTGCTCGAGAATCCGCATATCGCCGGCGCTTTTGGCGATAAAGTGCGCCAACTGGGGAATGATGGCCGCTTGGCGGTCGGGATTGTTTTCGAGGAATTTGGTGATGAAATCGGGTACGGGCACGCAAATGCGGCGGATTTGCTTCGGCAGTGCTTTAATCAGCAGCTGGATTTTTTCGCGCAACATACCGGGCACCAGCCATTCAAGCGACGGCGCGTGCAGGCGGTTGAGGATGGTCAGCGGCACGGTCATGGTCACGCCGTCGAGCGGATGGTGCGGCTCGAAGCGGTAGGAAAGTTTGAACTTGCCGTCTGCGGTTTGCCAGAATTTGGGGAACTGCTCTTCGGTAATGTGCGTGGCGGCGTGTTGCATCAAATCGTCGCGGCTGAGGAACAGCAGGCGCGGATTGTCGCGCTCGGCGGTTTTGAGCCAGGCTTCAAAGGTGCGGATATCGGCAAGGGGCAAAGGTTTCAGACGGTCTTTTTGAGATGCCGGCTGCTTTTTGGGCTTGGGGTCGTCTGAAACATTTTGTCGGGTATGTGAACTCGGTTCACGCACGCGGTTGTCCGTATCTTTGGAATCCGCGTGCGTGGCTTGCGCCACGCACCCTGCGTTGCGCTGGTTTGCTTGTCCGTTTTGATCGGCTGTCTTGTCCGACTGGGTTTGTCCGCCCTCTTCACTTCCCCAAACGCCGCCTTTCGCATCTTTCCACACCAGCTCGGGCAGGCGTTCGTTATAAAACGCAAACAGGGCTTCGTCATCGACCAATACGTCTTGCTTGCGCGATTTGTGTTCGAGTTCGGTAATTTCTTTAATCAGCTTTTTGTTGTGGACAAAAAAGGCCGTCTGAAGATTGCTTTTGTGCGCCACCAATGCGCCGCGGATAAAGATTTCACGCGCTTCTTCGGGCGCAACTTTGCCGTAAGACACGGGACGGCGCGGCAATACGGTCAGGCCGTAAAGCGTCACGCGTTCGCTGGCGACGACTTCGCCGCGCTTTTGTTCCCAGTGCGGCTCGAAATAGTGGTAGCGGACGAGATGCGGTGCTTCCTGCTCTATCCATTCGGGCTGGATAACGGCCACATCGCGCGCGTAAAGGCGCGTGGTTTCAACCAATTCTGCCGCCATCACCCATTTGGGCTTGGCTTTGAACAGGGCTGATGCAGGAAAAAGGTGGAAGCGGCTGCCGCGCGCGCCGGTGTAGTCGTTGCCGTCGGGTGATTTCATGCCGACGTTGGCGATAAGGCCGGTCAGCAGGGCGCGGTGGATTTGTTCGTAGCCGGCTTCTTTGGCGGCACGGATTTGGGCGCGGTGTTGTTTCTTATCCAATTGTTTTTGTTTGAGCTTGGCCGCCAAATCTTGGTCGCCTTGGCTTTCAGACGGCCTTAATTGTTCTTGGGAAGGAGGTTGTCTAAACGCGGCTTCCTTGGTGGTCAAACCCATTTCAATCGCGGTTTGGGTAAGCTGGTGGTGCAGCTCGCGCCATTCGCGCATACGCAGGTGCGACAAGAAATATTGGCGGCACCATTGCACCAGCTGTTTGTTGGACAAACCTTTGTCGCGCTCGCGCTGGAAGCTGTCCCAAATGTTCAGATAGGCAAGAAAGTCGGATTGCTTGTCGGTAAAGCGTTCATGCGCCTTGGCCGCAGCATCGCGTGCTTCCAGCGGCCGCTCGCGCGGGTCTTGAATCGACAGCGCGGACGCAATCACCAATATTTCCGCCATACAGTCGTGTTTCTTCGCCGCCAACAAAATGCGCGCGATTTTCGGGTCGATGGGCAGGCGCGCCATTTGTTCGCCGAGCTTGGTCAGGCGGTAGCGCGTGTTGGTACCGATATGGCCCGAACTGTCTTGCAGGCCGTCTGAAACATTGGCTGGGTTGGATCGGGCATCCATGCCTGATCCGCGTACTTGGTTTTTCATATTTTGCATAGTCTTGTCGGTCGGGCATCTTCCCCGACATCATCTAAATTTGTCTTTATTGGTTTTTACGCCGCTTATTGCGGATAAACATATTCCGCCTTGCCGTCGCGAATGTTCAAGCTGCCTGCATCGCCTGTAATCAGATTGCCTGTTACCGAGCCTTCGCGACAACCTGAAACCGGCATATCGTAGCCCAACGTGTGAATCAGGAACGTTGAAAGCTGCTGATGGAAGGCAATCTCGCAAGGCGCAAAAGCCTGGTTGGCAGCCTGTTGCACGGCCTTATCCGGGCTGTACAACACCAGAGGCACAATATAGCTGTCGGGCTGCACCGTGCCTTGATTGTAGATATCTTGGCGCACATACTGGCCATGATCGGAGGTATAGGCAAACAGCCAGTTGCCGTCAGGCTGCTTTTGCAGCTGCTTGAATACGGTTTGAATCATTTGGTCGGTTTTGTGGATGGTGTTGTCGTACTTATCCACAATATCGGCTTCGCCGAATACTTTATCTTGAGGCTGCAACAATGCGCCGTATGGGGCGTGCGAACCGCGTTGGTGCAACACGATAAAATGCTTGCCCTGCTGCAAATTGATTTTGTCGAACAACGGCAGCAGCTTCTCATCGGGCATATTGTCGCCGTTGCCATAGCCAAGCTGCGTCGGTTGAATCAGATGGTCTATCCATTTCTTACCGATTAAGTTCAAAATTGCCATTTGGTTTTCAGCCTGAGCACTGTAAAAATACGTTTCATAGCCCTGCTCTTTGGCGAGGCGGAACATATTGGTATCGCCGCCGCTGATTTGTTCCAAGCCGTTGGCATGCGGTATGACGTTAAAGAAACTGGGCAGGGATACTGCCGTCATAAAGCCTGCGGAATAACTTTGTTTCACAATCGGCTTAAAATCGGCTTGCGACAGTCGAGTTAAAAATGGCGAAGTTTCGCGCCCGTAGCCAAACAATTTCAAATGCGCCGCACTTTCGCTTTCGCCCATAATCAGGACGATATTTTGAATACTGCCTTGCCCGATTTTGCTTGGCGCAGACTGTTTGAACACGGGGATTTTGCTTAAATCAAATAACTGATACGGCAACACGCGGCCGACAAAATATCCGAAGCTGAAATAATTGGCTTTGATGCGGCTGTATGTCGGTTTGGGCGAAATACCGTGCTCTTGTTTCGTGTCGAACGAACGCACGAAAATCATCAGCATTAGGAAGGCAAACAGTATATCGGCAGAAAAATGCGTCTTACGGCGGAACTTGGCAAGGCTACAAAACAGCACGACTTCCGCCACGCCCCACAACGCAGGCAGCCACAACTTATCCAACATCGACGCCCCCGCGCCGCCGACTTCGGTAATCTCTTTCAGCATCAGCCAATAATTAATGCCCGTTATCCAGCTTTGATAAACCGCGTAATGCACATTATTGGCAATAATGCTGAACGCGAAAAACACCGCAATCAACAAACGCGTTGCCTTATAACGCGCAAACAGATACAGCGCGGCAATCACAAATGTCAGCGCAAACGTTTCCGCCATTTTCGCAGCCGGCAGGGTTTCAATTCCGAATACAAAGCGATAAGCAATTTCGCTGGCAGTAAGTAGGGACGAATACAGAAAGAGAACGAAAAGGGATTTTTTCATAATGGGAAGTTCACAATAAAAGTTGCAGGACGGGTTTTGGGGCTCGGCAACGGTATTCTTCAGCAGCTATCTGTTTACAGATTGTTTTTCAAAAAACGAGGTTGTCTGAAAAGGGTTTGTGGAGTTGATTAAGGGTGGTAGGTTGTTTTTGGTTTTGTAGGTCAGGCATAAATGCCCATCCTACTTGATATACAAAATTTTAGTACCGTCAATACGTAGGACTTGGGTATCTTGTAAATGTTGTAGCAGTTTGTCAGTTTCTTGTGCATTGGATTTTGTGAGTGCCTGGATTGTATTGCGTAAAGTTTTGGTTTTATTAGGACGGTTCTTTAACGATAACGCGGCAATCACTTTTTTCCAAATAATTTCATCAGGTTCCCATGCGGTTTTTTTAGGCTGCTTGGGCGCGGGCTGCGGTTTAGGTTCGGCAAACGGCGCGTATTCGATTTTCCCGTTTTCTTGGCGGATCAGGTTTTGTTCGCGCAAATGCCGAGCGAAGGCCTGAATATCATTGGGGCTGACCGTCAGGCAGAGCGCATCCGCGCGGCTTTGCACGGCGGCCTGAAAATCGGCATAGGTTTTGGGGCGCAGAGTCAAAATATAGCGTTGGATTTTTTGCAGCAAATCGCTGTCGCTGATGTGGTAGGACACGGTTTCTTGTTCATCAAGGTTGATAAAACCTTGTGTTTTCAGTTTGTTGATAACCTTGATAGTCGTTATATCGCATTCTTCTTCGGTTTTATCGACAAACAAATCACATAAAACATATTTATTCAGGTATTTTTGCAAATTATGCAGGCGGCAGGGACGGAAAGCGTTGGGGCGGCGCAGCGCGACTAGGGCGGCCTGGAAATAAGGTGCCAACGATTGTTGCGGTTTGGGCTCGGTTTCAGGCTGCGGACTGTTTTCCAACAATGCCGGCGGCGGTGCGGCCGTGATTTTCTGATGTTGCACTTCGTCTATATTGGCCAGGCGCACAATCCCTTGGGCTTGTTGGGTTTCCAAAATATGTTCGACCAGAACATCGTATCCTCCATCACGCGAGAGTATGCCGATTTGGGCATTGGGGTCTGTGGCGGTAATTTGTCCGAGGTAATAGGACAGGTAAAAATCCAATGCGTTTTTCCCCGTTTTTTGTAACTGGACAAGATGGACACGTTCGCCGAAACGTAGTAGGGATTGCACCAGACTAATAGGCAACATTTTGTGTAATACACCTATAAATAGCCAAATATGGGTATTTTCGGTTGGTAATTTGTCTAAGTTTTGCGGCTGAACGTTTTCAAAATCGATGAGTAAGTGTTTCATGTTTTTACCGTGTGCAATGTTGTAGGTTGGGCATCTAGATGTGCCGTAGTTTTATCGTTTGTTGGTCTTTGTCAGGTAGAAGTGTATATCCTACTTGTTTTCAGACGGCCTCCACCGCCCCCAATTCCAACAACACCTGAAACCCGTCATTGATATACCGCGAGTCAGGCATTTCCAAAAACGGGAATGCCGCCACGTCGCCCAAGTTCAGCGATGCCATGCGCAGGATGACGGCGGCCAGGTTGCTGCGGACGATTTCTGGGTCGGTGAACTCGGGGCGGCTGTTGAAATCTTCTTCTGAAAACAGTCGGATACACACGCCTGCGGAGACGCGGCCGCAGCGGCCGGAGCGTTGGCGGGCGGCGGCTTGGGAGATTTTTTCGACATGAAGCTGCTCTACTTTTGCCCGTGCGGAATAGCGTTTGACGCGCGCGAGGCCGGTGTCGATGACGTATTTGATGCCCGGCACGGTGAGCGAGGTTTCGGCGACGTTGGTTGCTAGTACGATGCGTCGTTTCGCGCCTGTGGGGTGAAAGATTTTGTGCTGCTCGGCGTGCGACAGGCGTGCGAACAGGGGCAGGATTTCGTCGTTGCGGCGCAGTGTGGATTTGCGCAGGGTTTCGGCGGCTTCGCGGATTTCGCGTTCGCCCGGCAGGAACACCAAAATATCGCCTTCGCCGTGTTGCGCCAATTCGTCCGCCGCATCGACAATCGCATCGGTCAACTCGACTTCCGCGTCGTCTTCGTCTTTGCTGGTCAGCGGGCGGTAGAGGATTTCGACGGGATAGGTGCGCCCGCTCACTTCCAGTACGAGCGCGCCGTTGAAGTGTTGGGAGAAGCGTTCTGCGTCTATGGTTGCCGAGGTGATGATGACTTTCAAATCGGGGCGGCGCGGTAGTAGCTGTTTCAGGTAGCCCAAGAGGAAGTCGATGTTCAGGCTGCGTTCGTGCGCTTCGTCGATGATGATGGTGTCGTAGGCGGCGAGATAACGGTCGGTCTGCGTTTCCGCCAACAGGATGCCGTCGGTCATCAGCTTGACGCAGGCATCGCGCGAGGTGTGGTCGGTGAAGCGCACCTTATAGCCCACCGCGCTGCCGATTTCCGATTTCAGCTCTTCGGCAATCCGCTCAGCTACCGAACGTGCCGCCAAACGGCGCGGTTGGGTATGCCCGATTAGCCCCGCCGCCCCGCGCCCGAGTTCCAAACAAATCTTGGGCAACTGCGTGGTTTTGCCCGAACCGGTTTCGCCGCAAATAATCGTTACCTGATTCTCGGCAATGGCTTTTTTGATTTCTTCGAGCTTTTCGTGAACGGGCAGGGTGTTGTCGAACTCGGGTTTGGGCAATGCTGCCAAACGCTTCAAAAAGATTTCATGCGATTTTCGGTATTTTTCTTCGACTTTGGACAAGCCGCCGTATTTGTTGGGATTTTTGAGGGCGGATTGCAGGAAGTGGCGGTCTTTGGAGAGGGTTTGGGCGAAGTCGGGGGACATATTTGTGTGCGGTTAGGGTAAAAATGAAATTATAGCAAACGCTTTGGTTGGGTTCGGGCAATATCTGGATGGGGAAATGCCGTCTGAAAACCGCATTCTGTCGTTCAGACGGCATTGTTGCTGAAGTTTCAAGCGGCGGCGGAACGGTATTCGAATCAAGGCGGTTTGCCCTGCGCCCCGTCCCGGCTGTGTGAAGGGGCGGCTGCCGGTGTTTGATCGGGGGGCGTTTTAATTTTCAGACGGCATTCCCGCTTTGCTGTTTGCGGCTTGTGGTCTTGCGGGCGTATTACCGGTTTGGGCGGCGGTTTCCTGAAGCACGCGCTGGCGGAAGCGCATTCCCGATGCGTGGTAGAACGGACGCGGCGAAAACTGGCGCGAAACCTGCGAGGCGAAAATGCAGGCAATCAGCATCCAAAACAGCAGGCTTTGCCCGCCGGTCATTTCCATGACGACGACGGCGGAAGTAATCGGCGATTGTGTCGCGCCCGCTAAAAATGCCGCCATGCAGATGAGGACGATGATGTTTGCACCCTGCGATATGTCGGCGATGGCGGCGATATGCTCGCCCAAAACCGCGCCTATGGTCAGCGAGGGGGTGAAGATGCCGCCCGGTATGCCCGCCCAATAGCTGAATACGGTGGCGAGCCATTTTGCCGCCGCCAGCCCGATGGGGGCTTCGTAGATGCCGTGCAGGGCTTGGGCGGCTTCGTGGTAGCCGGTGCCGTAGGTTTTGCCTTGGTAGAACGTGCCGAGCAGGGCGAGCAGCAGCCCCATCAGTGCCGCCAGCAGCAGCGGACGGTTGCGGATAAAGCCGCGTATCTTGCGTGGTGCAAATGCCGCTGCACCCTGATAGAGCAGCCGTCCGAATAGGCCGCCCGCCGCGCCGCAAACCAGCCCCGCCGCCACGACCCACATCAAAATATTTTCCAACACGCCGCCGTTGAAACCCGAAAAATACGGGTTGTTGCCCTGAATGGCGACCTGTATGAAACCGGCGGCGAGCACGCCCAAAAGAATCTGCCGCTCCCAGCGCAGCATAATGCCGCGCCCGAGTTCCTCAATGGCAAAAATCACGCCTGCCAGCGGCGCGTTGAATGCCGCTGCCAAACCGCCCGCCGCGCCCGCCGCCATCAAATCGTTTTCCTGCATCCCTTTGAATGCCAAACCGTGTTTCTTGCACCATGCGCCCCACGCCCCCATCACTGCCGAGCCGACCTGAACGGACGGGCCTTCGCGCCCGATGGACGCGCCGAACAGCATACCCAAAAAGGTCAGCGGAATCTTCAGTAGCGTCTGCCCGAGGCGGAGCAGGCGCGTTTTTTGTGCGCCGTAGGGCAGCGACAGCGAGGCGATGACCTGCGGGATGCCGCTGCCCGATGTGTATGGCGCATATTTGCGCGTGAACCAGACGATGACGGGCAGTCCCAGCGGCAGGGCAATCCATGCGAACCACGGGTATTGTTGAACCAGTTTGGCGTTCAGTTCCAGCGCAAAATCGGCAAGGTGGGCAAAAAACAGCGCAGTCAGGGCAACGAGTGCCGAGCCTGCCAGGAGGAACAGAAAGGCGATGCTTTTGCGCGACAGGCGGCGGGTTTGGCGGATTTTGTGGGCGAGGCGGCGGGGGAATGTGGAGGTCATGGTATGTTGTCCGGCGGTTCGGACGGCATTTATGTATGCCGTCTGAAGCCGTGTCGGGTCAGGAACGGTAGTCGGCGTTGATGGAAACGTATCCGTGCGACAGGTCGCAGGTATAGACGGTGGCGGCGGCTTGTCCGCGATGCAGCTTGATGCGGACGGTGATTTCGTCCTTCGACATCACTGCCTGCCCTTGTGCTTCGGTGTAGCTTGCGGCGCGTCCGCCGTGTTCGGCAACCAAAATATCGTCGAGATACATTTCCACGAGGTCGGTATCGAGGTCGGCAACGCCGGCATAACCGATGGCGGCGAGCAGCCTGCCGAGGTTGGGGTCGGAGGCGAAAAAGGCGGTTTTGACCAGCGGCGAACGTGCCACGGTGTAGGCGGCTTGGCGGGCTTCGTCGCGGGTTTTGGCGTTTTCGACGCGGACGGTGATGAACTTGGTCGCGCCCTCGCCGTCGCGGACGATGGCTTGGGCGAGTTCGAGCGCAAGGCTGCACAACAATTCTTTGAGTTGGGCGTAACGCGGGTCGGCGATGTTGTCGATTTCGCTTTGGCTGTTTTTGCCGGTGGCGATGATGACGAAACTGTCGTTGGTGCTGGTGTCGCCGTCAACGGTGATGGTGTTGAAGGTTTCGTCGGCGATTTCCTGCGTCATCAGTTGGAGGACGGGTTGGGAAACTTTGGCATCGGTGGCGATGAAACCGAGCATGGTCGCCATATTGGGATGAATCATGCCCGAGCCTTTGGCGATGCCCGTGGCGCGGACGGTGTGTTTGTCGCCGACCTTGCCTTCGCGCGAGGCGGCTTTGGGAACGGTGTCGGTGGTCATGATGGCGCGTGCCGCCTCGTTCCAGAAGGCAGGCTGCATTTTGGGCAGCGCGGCGATGATTTTGTCGGCGGGCAGCGGTTCGAGAATCACGCCGGTGGAGAAGGGCAGCACCTGGTTCGGTTTGCAGCCGATTTGCCGGGCGGCGGCGGCACACACTGCCAAAGCATCGATTCTGCCCTGTGCGCCCGTACCCGCGTTGGCGTTGCCCGTGTTGATGACGAGGGCGCGCACGCCGTCTTCGTCGAAAAGGTGCGATTTGGCGATGTGGACGGGAGCGGCACAGAAACGGTTGGTCGTGAAGACTGCACCGACGGTGCTGCCGGCGGCTATGGCAATCAGTGTCAGGTCGGTATGCTCGGGCTTCTTCACGCCTGCTTGGGCGGTGTAGAGGGCAATGCCGTCGATGTCGAGCAGTTGTTCGGCGGTTTTTTCGGTCAGGTTGACAGCCATAACGGTTCTCCTTGCGAGTGTGTCGGCGTTCAGACGGCATGGGTTGAAATGCCGTCTGAAACAGGTTCAGAACCCCAAAACGGGGATAATCAGCGGCGCAATCAGTGCGGTCAGTACGCCGTTGAACGTCAGCCCCAGCCCCGCGTATGCCGCCATGCGGCGGCTGCGTTCGAGTGAGGCGGCAATGCCCATCGCGTGCGAGGCCGTGCCGAGCGACATACCCACGGACGAGGGCATGACGACTGTGTTCTTCAGCATTTTGTAACCGGCAATCTGTCCGACCAGTCCGGCAATGATGACGGTGGCGGCGGTAATGGCGGGAATGCCGCCGATGGAGCGGGTGATTTCAATGGCGATGGGGTTGGTAACAGATTTGGATGCGAGCGAGAGGACGACTTCGCGTTCCGCGCCCAGCCATTTGGCAAAATACATCCCCGTAACAATGCCCGTAACGCTGCCCGCAAGCTGCGAAACGATGACGGGCAGCCATTGGTTGAAGATTTTACGGCGGTTTTGGTAGAGCGGCACGGCAAGCACGACGACGGCGGGTTTCAGCCAGAAATCGATAAACTGCGCGGCGTTGTGGTACACCGCATAATCGATACCGAGGATTTTCAGGTAGGCAATCAGCACCACGGTGCTGACGAGTACGGGGTTGCAGAAGATATTGCCCGTGCGTGTGCGCACGATAATCGCAAGCGCGTACACGGCAAGCGTGAGGAAAAGCAGGATGCTGGGCTGCCTGAGGATTTCGTTCATCAGATAATGCTCCGTATCCAGCGGTGAACCTTGCCCGTAACCAGCAGTACGCACAAAGTGCTGGCGGAGGCGGAAACCAGTATCGAAAACCAATCGTCGGCAATCAAATCCAAATAGCTGATGACCGCCACGCAGGGCGGCACGAGGAACAGCGTCAGGTTTGCCATCAGCGCGTCGGTAAGCTGTTGCAGCCAAGACGTTTTGACACAACCCGCCTGCAAAAGCGCAAACAGCACGCCCATGCCGACGATGCTGCCGGGCAGTTTGATGCCTGCTAGGAAAACGGCGGTTTCGCCGGCGGCGAGGCAGCCGAGGATGATGAGGAGCGCGCAGATGATGTTCATGTTGTGTGTCTGTCTTTTGACGGCGTTGTGATAAATTTTGTTAACTGTTTAATCATAACGTCAAATATGCCGTCTGAAAAGCCGAAGCCGCGCACAAACGCAAAAACGGCACGGTTAAACCGTGCCGCAGCAACCGGGGCGTGTTCAGACTTTGCGGTAGGGATTTTCCAAACTTTCAATCAGCGCGAGCAGGTAATCGCGCAACTGACGTTCGCCGCAACCCATCAGCAGCGCGTCTTCAAACGCGTCTTGTGCTGTTTGGTACAGTTCGGTCATGTTTTCAGTCATTACTTTGACCTTTTCGGTACAGGATACGATCTGTCCGTCATCGTCGTACCATTTGGGCATTTCGGGCATACTCATTGCGTATTCCTTGGGAAATCAGTTCAGAAAGCGGGACGGGTCGTTTTTCTTGACGCGGCGGGCGAACGCATATTTGCCGCTCCAATATTTGTGGCTCAGGCTGGTGATTTCGATATTTTTCCCTGTGCGCGGCGCGTGGATAAAGCGGTCGTTGCCGATGTAGAGCCCGACATGGGAAATGCGGCTGCCGCCGAGCGTGCGGAAAAACACCATATCCCCGGGCTGCAATTCGCTTCGGGCAACCGGCGTACCCATCTGCGCCTGTTCCGCCGACGTGCGCGGCAGGTTGATGCCCATGGCGCGTTTGAAGATGTGCTGCATAAAGCCGCTGCAATCAAAACCGGTAGAAACCGATGTGCCGCCGTAGCGGTAGGCAACACCCAAAAGCCCCATCGCATTGCCGATAAGTTCGTCGGCGGAACCTGAAGTACGGTCATTATTAGTGCGGGCGGTTTGGGCGTATTGCCCGTTTTCGGCAAACTGTCTGAGAATCTGCTCGCGGCTGCTGAGCAGGTTGGTCAACTCGTCGGCAAGGGCGGGGCGGACGGCAAACATCAGCCACAAAACCGCCCAAACTGCCGGTTTGAAAAAAGAATCCATATCGGTGTTTCCGCGCAGGAGGCATCGTGCCGCCGTGCGATGTTATGCTGTATCAGTCGAAAATATCTTGTTGATTGTATATAAAAAAACGGCTGTTTGGCAAAAAACGGCTTGTTATATTGGGTTAATGTATTGATTTTTATATAATTTATTGAGAACTTGGGAAACGCACCCGCCGTCCGCCTTGTTTTCGCGCCGACCGCAACCATATATCCGCCATCCGAACAATCAATCAGAGAGAATAATGAATCAAAATATCCGCCATGCCGATGTACGTACCCGTTTTATCTTCGACGATATGCCCGTACGCGGGCTGCACGTCCGTCTGGAAAACGTATGGCAGCACATTGTAAAACAGAAAAACTATCCCGCCGCCATCCGCCGCGCCTTGGGCGAGCTGTTGGCGGCGGGCGTGCTGTTGTCGGGCAACTTAAAAAACGAAGGCACGCTGATTGTGCAGGTTCAGGGGCAGGGGCGGCTGAAAATGCTGGTTGCCGAGGCGACTTCCGACCGTACCGTCCGTGCAACCGCGCGTTGGGACGAAACCGCAGAAATCGGTGAAGATGAAAGTTTGACCGATCTTTTGGGCGAGGGCGGCGTGTTCGTATTGACGCTGCAACCCAAAGACGGCGAACCCTGGCAGGGCGTAGTGCCTTTGGAAGGCGACGGCATCGCGCAAATGTTGGTGAACTATATGAAACGTTCCGAACAGCTTGATACGCACATCGTCTTGTCTGCAAGCGACGAAGCGGCGGGCGGGCTGCTGGTGCAGCGTCTGCCTGAAGAGGTGTTGGATGAAGAGGCATGGGAACACGTCAGTACGCTGGCGCGCACACTGACGGCGGAGGAGCTGGCAGGACTGGACGCGCAACATGTTTTATACCGCCTGTTCCACGAAACGCCGCCGCGCGTATTCGAGCCGGAAACGTTTGAATTTTCATGCACCTGCTCGCGCGGCAAGGTCAGCGATATGCTGCTGATGCTGGGCGGGGAAGAAGTCGGCGGCGTGGTGGCGGAACAAGGCAGCATCGAAGTCGATTGCGACTTCTGCCACAGCAAATACGTGTTTGACGAAACCGATGTCAATGCGCTGTTTGGTGCGGATGTGGTCGGCGTTGCCCGAGAGCAGTCCCGACATACCGTCCAATAATCTTGTGTAACAACAAAGATAAATAGTGAAATGCCGTCTGAAACTGTTTCCGCTTCAGACGGCATTTTCATGTGTTTCAGACGGCATTTAAAGCAGGAACAGGGTGGCGAGCCCCAAGAAAATCAGGAAGCCGCCGGAGTCGGTAACGGCGGTAATCAGCACCGAGCTGCCCAGCGCGGGGTCGCGTCCGAACTTTTCCATTACCACGGGAATCAATACGCCGACGGTTGCCGCCAGCAGCAGGTTGAGCGTCATCGCGGCAATCATCACCAGCCCGATGCCGAGGCTGCCGTAGAGCAGCCATGAAACCGCGCCCATGACCGTTCCCCAAATGATGCCGTTGACCAGGGCGACGCCGACTTCTTTTTTCAACAGCCTGCCTGCCTGCATGCCTGTCAGTTGCCCCATCGCCATGGCGCGGACAATCATGGTAATCGTCTGGTTGCCCGAGTTGCCGCCGATACCGGCGACGATGGGCATCAGCGCGGCGAGTGCGACGATTTTTTCGATGCTGCCTTCAAACGCGCCGATGACGCGGCTGGCGAGGAAGGCGGTGCAGAGGTTGACGGCGAGCCACATCCAGCGGTTTTTGACGGAATCCAAGACGGGGGCGAACAGGTCTTCCTCTTCCTGCAAACCCGCCATGTTCAACATATCCGCTTCGGATTCTTCGCGGATCACGTCCACCATCTCGTCAACGGTAATCCTACCGATGAGCTTTTTGTTTTCATCGACGACGGGCGCGGTAACCAAGTCGTAGCGTTCAAACGCCTGCGCCGCTTCTTCCACGTCGTCTTCGGCGCGGAAACGCACGACATCTTTCGCCATCACGTTTTCCACCAAGTCTTCGGGATCGGCGACCAAAAGTTTGCGGATGGGCAGCACGCCTTGCAGCACGTCGTTTTCATCGACGACAAAAATCTTGTCGGTATGGTCGGGCAGGCTGTCGAAACGGCGCAGGTAGCGCAGCACCACTTCGCAGGCGACATCGGCGCGGATGCTGACCAACTCGAAGTCCATAATCGCACCGACTTGGTTGTCTTCGTAGGACATTGCCGCCTTGACTTGGGCGCGTTCTTCCTCATCGCGCGTCTGTAAGGCTTCATAAACCACTTGGTGCGGCAAATCGTCTGCCAGTTCCGCCAATTCGTCCGCGTCCAAATCATCGACTGCCGCCAACAATTCGTCCTTGTCCATCGACTCGATCAGCGTTTCGCGGACTGCATCGGACACTTCCAGCAGCACTTCGCCGTCATCTTCCGGTTTGACCAGAATCCAGACGATATTGCGTTCGCGCGGCGGCAGCGATTCCAATACCGCCGCCACGTCGGCAGGGTGCAGCTCGCTCAAGAGGACGGTCAGCTCGGTCAGTTTGTCGCGCAGCGGCGCGTCTTCGAGCGGTGTGCCGTTTTCGATTTGTTCAAAAGCAGGTTCGAGGATTTCGCAGAGGGAGTGGACACGGTCGAAATCGGCGGAAGGGCGTTCGGTATGGTTTTGACCGGTTTCGCCGTCGTGTGTCGGAGGAGTGTGTTCGATGCTCATAAATGCTCCGCCCGCCGTGTGCGGGGAGGCATTCCGGCAGGATGGTTATTGTCGTTTGGAATCGGAAGGGGCGTTCAGTAAAAACGAACTGGGAAGGTCCATAATAAAAGCCTGACGGTACAGGCGCAGGGTTGGAAACGGCACTATTCTACTCCCTTTTGGAACGGTTTACTATTTTTAACGCAAATGCCGTCTGAAACGCGGGTTTCAGACGGCATTTTTCGGAGGGCAGGTCAGCGGTAGGCGTTTTTCAGTTCGCGCAGGGCGGCGAAGACCGCCAAACCGTTGTTTAAGGTTTGACCCGTCAGGGTTTCGGCACGTTGGCGGACGGCGGGGATTTCTGTCCGTAAGAACGGGTTGACGCGGCGTTCGTACGCGAGGGTAACGGGCAGGGTAGGCGTGTGTTCTGCCGCTTTCAGTGCCGTCTGAATGTCGGCGTTGTCCGGCTCGATATGGGCGGCGAAACGCAGGTTGGCGGCGGTGTATTCGTGTGCTGGGTAGAACAGGGTGCCTTCGGGTAATTGGTTGAACCGTTGGAAGCTGTCGTAAAGCTGTTCGACCGTACCGGTGAACACGCGTCCGCAGCCGGCGGAAAAAAGGGTGTCGCCGCAGAAAACGTGTATGCCGTCTGAAGTTTCCATGAGGTAGCTGATATGGCGGTCGGTATGGCCCGGGGTTGCCCAAACGGTGATTAACCCTTCGCCGAAGGTAAATTGAGTGCCTGCGGTTACGGTGTGGGTTGCCGCTTTGATGTCGGTTTCACCGTAAACGGGCGATTCCATGTAGCCGCGCCACAGTGCGGCAGCACCGCCTTCGTGGTCGGGGTGGGGGTGCGTTACCCATGTTTGGGCAAGCATGAGTCGGTTGCGTACGAGGAATTCCAATACGGGTGTGGGGTCGGAGGGATCGACGCAGACGGCATGGTTGCCTTCCTGTATCATCCAAATGTAGTTGTCGGTCAAGGCTTTGACGGGGGTGATTTTCATGAGTGTTCCTCGGTGGAAGGATACCGTTTAAAGGATGGTATGCCGGAATGCCGTCTGAAATATTCTTCAGACGGCATTGGTTTGAGTAGGGCGGTTAGCCCAAAGCTTTTCTTGCTCCGGCAAAGAGGCGGTACCAGCCGGACAATTCCGTCCAGTCTTCCGGTTTCCAGCTCATTTGCGCGGCGCGGTACACGCGTTCCGGATGCGGCATCATGATGGTCACGCGGCCGTCAGCGTTGGTTACACCGGCAATACCTTGCGGCGAGCCGTTGGGGTTGAGCGGGTAGGTTTGGGTAACCTGGTTTTGTCCGTCTACATATTGCAGCGCAATGCCCAAATCAGCGGAAATATTGCCGCCGTGAAGCGCGAAGTCGGCGCGTCCTTCGCCGTGGCTGACCACGACAGGCAGGCTGGAGCCCTGCATTTCATTCAGAATCAGCGATGCGGATTTCGGAACATGAACCATGCTCAGGCGCGCTTCAAACTGTTCGCTCAAGTTGCGTTTGAACTTCGGCCATGTTTCTGCACCCGGGATAATTTCGGCAAGGTTGCTGACCATCTGGCAGCCGTTGCACACGCCCAATGTCAGCGTGTCCGGATCGGCGAAGAAGGCGGCGAACTGGTCGCGCAAAGCGGGGTGGAACAGGATGGATTTCGCCCAGCCTTCGCCTGCGCCGAGTACGTCGCCGTAGCTGAAGCCGCCGCACGCCGCCAGCATTTTGAAGTCGGCAAGGCGGAAGCGGCCTGCCATCAGGTCGGACATATGCACGTCGTAGGCATCGAATCCGGCGCGGGTGAAGGCGGCGGCCATTTCGATTTGCCCGTTTACGCCCTGTTCGCGCAGGATGGCGATTTTGGGTTTTGCGCCGCTGTTGATAAACGGCGCGGCGATGTCTTCGTTTACATCAAACTTCACGTCGGCAAACAATGCGCTGCGTTCGTTGTCGCCAATCAGGGCGAACTCGCTGTCGGCGCAGGCAGGGTTGTCGCGCAGTTTTTGAATGGCGTGAGAAGTTTCCTGCCATGCGCGTTGCAGGTTTTCAATATTTTCCTTAAAAATTAAAGTTTTATAATAATCTCCCTCTGGAACATTACCACCATCGTAACGTATTGTTAAATTACCATCATCAACAACAGATGCAATCGGCAACAATGCCCCCCCAAAACCAGCTGCTTCAAATAATTCAATAATATAATTAATATCATCGTTATGAATTTGGAAAACCGCACCTAACTCTTCATTAAACAAAATTCGATTTAGGACATCGATCCATTTTTCCTCGGTAAGGTTTCCTTCTAAATTGAAACCTTTAAAGTTCCAAACCAAGGGAGCTAAATTGACGCTGATTCCCAAACGACTGCAAAATGCCATTTCTGCTAATGTCGTGAACAGTCCACCATCTGAACGGTCGTGATATGCTAAAAGTTTGCCTTCATCTACCAAGCGTTGAATGACAAAATAGAAGTTTTTCAATAAAGCCAAATCATCAATATCAGGACTTTCGCCACCCAAATCATTATAGACTTGACTTAGTGCTGATCCACCCATACGCGATTTGCCGAAACCAAAATCGATCATGGCGATGGTTGTTTTTGGGGCATTTTTCAATTCGGGCGTAACGGTTTTGCGCACGTCTTGAACCGGCGCAAACGCCGAAATAATCAGGCTTAAAGGCGAGACGACGGATTTTTTCTCTTCGCCGTCCTGCCATACGGTTTTCATCGACAGGCTGTCTTTGCCCACGGGAATGCTCAAATCCAGTGCCTGACAGGCTTTGGAAACGGCTTCGACGGTGCGGTAGAGTTTTTCGTCTTCGCCTTCGTTGCCGCACGCCGCCATCCAGTTGGCGGAAAGTTTGATGTTGCCGATGTCGCCGATGTTGACCGCCGCGATGTTGGTGATGGCTTCGCCGACACACATTCTGCCCGAGGCGGGCGCGTCAAACAGGGCGACGGTCGGTTTTTCGCCCATAGACATCGCTTCGCCGCGATAGGTGTTGAAGCCCATCATGGTAACGGCGCAGTCGGCTACGGGGGTTTGGTATTTGCCGACCATTTGGTCGCGGTGGGTCATGCCGCCGACGCTGCGGTCGCCGATGGTAATCAGGAAGTTTTTGGCGGCTACGGCAGGCAGGCGCAAAACGCGGTAGGCAGCTTCGGTGATGTCGATATTGCCCGCGTGAAACGGTTTTTTAGACGGCGTAACCGTTTTGTCGGTACGCGTGGTTTTGGGCGGTTTGCCGAGCAAAACGTTCAGCGGCAAATCGACAGGGTTGTTGGAGAACAAATCGTCGCGCACTTTCAAATGACCGTCGTCGGTCGCCGTGCCGACCACGGCAAACGGGCAGCGTTCGCGTTCGCAGATGGCGCGGAAGGCATCCAAATCTTTTTCCAAAATCGACAACACATAACGCTCTTGCGATTCGTTACACCAGATTTGCAGTGGGTTGAGGCCGTGTTCTTCCAACGGCACTTCGCGCAGTTTGAATACCGCGCCGCGTCCGGCATCGTTGACGAGTTCGGGGAAGGCGTTGGACAAGCCGCCCGCGCCCACGTCGTGGATCGAAATAATCGGGTTTTGGTCGCCGAGCTGCCAGCAGCGGTCGATGACTTCCTGCGCGCGGCGTTCGATTTCGGGGTTGCCGCGTTGTACGGAGTTGAAGTCCAAAGACGCGTCGTTCGTGCCGGTGTTCATTGAAGAAGCCGCGCCGCCGCCCAAGCCGATAAGCATGCCCGGACCACCCAGTTGGATCAGCAACGCGCCTTCGGGGATTTCGTCTTTGTGTGTTTGTTGTGCCTGAATGCTGCCCAAGCCGCCGGCAATCATAATCGGTTTGTGGTAGCCGCGAACCTGACCGTCAAACTTCTCTTCAAAAGTGCGGAAGTAGCCCAAGAGGTTGGGGCGGCCGAATTCGTTGTTGAACGCCGCGCCGCCGATGGGGCCTTCAATCATAATGTCCAGCGGCGAGGAAATATGTTCCGGCTTGCCGTAATCTTGTTCCCACGGCTGTTTGAGGCCGGGGATGTTGAGGTTGGACACGGTAAAGCCGGTCAAGCCTGCTTTCGGACGTGAGCCTTTGCCCGTCGCGCCTTCGTCGCGGATTTCGCCGCCCGCACCCGTCGCCGCGCCCGCAAACGGCGCGATGGCGGTCGGGTGGTTGTGCGTTTCCACTTTCATGATGATATGCGTGTCTTCTTCGTGGAAACGGTAGCCTTGGTTTTCCGCCGCATTCGGATAGAAACGCTCGATTTTCGCGCCTTCAATCACGGACGAGTTGTCTTTATAGGCGACGACCGTGCCTTCGGGATGCGCGTTGTGCGTGTCGCGTATCATGCCGAAGAGCGATTTCGGTTGTTTTTCGCCGTTGAGGATGAAATCGGCGTTGAAGATTTTGTGGCGGCAGTGTTCGCTGTTTGCCTGCGCGAACATCATCAGCTCCACATCGGACGGATTGCGCTGCAAAGCCTGATAGTTTTCAACCAGATAATCGATTTCGTCGGCAGAGAGTGCCAAACCCATTTCGGTATTGGCTTTGACCAAAGCCTCTTTACCGCCGCCCAAAACATCGACGGTAGAGAAAGTTTCGGATTCGAGATGGTGGAATAATTTGGAGGCCGTCTGAAAATCGGGCAATACGGATTCGGTCATGCGGTCGTGCAGCAAAGCCGCCCATTGCTGTTTCTCATCGTCGTTCAGACGACCTTCCAGCCATACCGCCATGCCGCGCTCGATGCGCTCTATGCCTTCCAAACCGCAGTTTTCCGCGATATTGGTCGCCTTGGAAGCCCACGGCGAAATCGTACCCAAACGGGGCGTTACCAAAAACAAATGCAAGCCCTCGCGCGCTTCGGGCGTTTCTTCAACGCTTTGCGCCGCCAACAAGGCTTGCAGTTTTTCGACAGTCGCGGCATCAAGTGCTTTCTCGCTGCCGACGAAATACCAAAATTCGCTGCTTAATTTGACTTCGGGCAGGCCGAGTGCGGCGGCTTTTTGCAAGAGTTTTTCAACACGGAAATCGGAAAGGGCGGTAACGCCGCGCAAGGGCAACACAACAGACATAATTCGGCTCTCAAATGCGGTTGGGAAAATGTCATTATACGCGAAAAGGACGGTTTCGTTAGCGCGTGTAAGCGAAAAAATGTTTACAATTTTACAAATACAATCAATGTAAAAACCTTTGTCATGTCAGTCGCGTTCTGAGAAATGTAATTTATATTCTGAAATATAGTAAAATCACGTCCGCTTTTGAAATTGTTTGGACAAGCTAAGAAGGAGTTATGCAATGTTTATTGTTTGGAGTGGGAAGGGGCTTTTGGTTGTTTTGTCTCTGATTATCGGAGTTATCTGTGGTTTTGCCTTGGGAGATTGGTTGAAAGATGCAATTTCCTCAAATTTCGTTTTTATGTTAAGCCTTTGTATTGCTGCACTTTGCAACTACTTCTTTAGTAAGTGGTTTATTTCCGATAAAGTAAAAACCTATACTGACAATGAAACAGGAGAAATAATCGGCGTGAGAGACAACTCAAGCCTGTTTTTTCTGCGCAACCGGTATTGGACATGGATTTTCGTCTTTTTGGCTGCTGTTTTTTTTGTAATGTTCATAATCGAACAATTTTAGCAACGAGGCATTGATATGTATGTTTTGCATGTCAAACACATTGTTTTATCGGACAGTAATCCCCGCAGGATGTCGACTCAAGAATTTCCGTAGATGCAAATATGGAATCCTAAAGGAACAATCATGAAAAAAATCGAAGCCATCATCAAACCGTTCAAACTCGACGACGTGCGCGAGGCGTTGACGGAAATCGGCATTACGGGCATGACCGTCAGCGAGGTTAAAGGGTTCGGCAGGCAGAAGGGGCATACGGAGATTTACCGGGGCGCGGAATACGCCGTCGATTTCCTGCCCAAGGTCAAAATCGAGCTGGTGTTGGCGGATGACGCTGTGGAACGCGCGATTGACGTGATTGTCGAGGTGGCGCGTTCGGGCAAAATCGGCGACGGCAAGATTTTTGTGCTGCCGGTCGAGGAGGCAATCCGTATCCGCACGGGCGAACGTTCGGACGCGGCGGTTTGAGCGTTTGGAATGGAAATGCCGTCTGAAAGGTGGAATACCCCTTTTCAGACGGCAGGAAAACACCGCCCCGCCAATAATTCAAGGAAAACCAATTATGCCTGTTTCACATCCTTATTTTGAAACCTTATCGGCAGGAAGCCCGGAAAACGGACCGGACGTTTGCTGGGAACGCGAGCTGCCTGTCAACGGCGATACCGTCGAAGTCTGTTTATGGACTGGCGGCGACGATGAACTGACTGCCGAAAAATTAGACGCATTCGCCGCGTTTTTAGCGCGTTTGGACGAAGCGGACAAAATGGCCCGTGCCGCCATTGCCGAATATTTAACCGAAGACGGCGAATATTTGAATTTCCACATCACCGAGATAGAAGATGCGGACTACCCCGACAACCCCGAAGAATTTGCCCGCGCCATGCGTTTGGAGAGCATCTCTTTATGGACGGAGGAACTGCCAGACTGCGACTCGATTGTGATGGACTACATGATAGACCGAGAAAAAAGCGACGAAATACTGGCCGTCAAACTGTTCGCCGACGGCGGCATATGCGGCATCGACTGGGAAAGTTAGCCCCTTTTCAGACGGCATTTTCTTTTTGAGCTTCAGATGTGGTGGACGATGAGTTTTTTGCCTTCGTAGTCGAGTACGTCCACATCCATGTCGAACAGTTCTTTGATGTTGTGTACGGTGAACACTTCTTCGGGCGTGCCGGTCAGGGCGACTTTGCCGTTTTTCATGGCGACGACGTGGTCGGCGTAGGCGGCGGCCTGGTTAATGTCGTGCAATACGGCGACGGTGGTGCGTTTGTGTTCGTCGGTCAGCCGGCGCAGGATTTGCATGAGGGAGCGGGCATGATACATGTCGAGGTTGTTCAGCGGTTCGTCCAGCAAAACGTAGTCGGTGCGCTGGCAGAACACCATCGCAATCATGGCGCGTTGGCGTTGGCCGCCGGAAAGTTCGGTCAGGTAGCGGTCGGCGAAGTCTTGCAGGTGGAACTCGGCGAGTGCTTCTTCGACGATGGTTTTGTCGTTTTCAGACGGCCTGCCTTGGTGGTAGGGATAGCGGCCGAACATGAGCAGGTCGCGCACGGTAATGCGGCTCATGATGCTGTTTTCTTGGGTAAGGATGGAGAGCGTGCGGGCGAGTTCGACGGTGGGGGTGGTTTTGATGTCTTTGCCTGCGTAGCTGATGTTGCCGTGTACCAGAGGCTGAAGCCGCGCCATAAAGGAGAGGAGGGTGGATTTGCCTGCTCCGTTCGGGCCGATTAGCGCGGTAATGCCGCCTTCGGGAATGTCGAGGCTGATGTTGTCCAGAATGGGGCGAGTGCCGATGTGGAAGCTGACGTTGCGGATGGTAATCATAGGCGGATTCGAATATGGGGAATTGGGTTTTCAGACGGTCTTTAAATGATGAGACCGTCTGAATTTTATTCCTGTATGGTTAGATTTCGCTGACGGTAACAAATTCGGGATTGTCGGCTTGGTCAATCAGGAAGGCACGGACGCGTTCTTGCCAAAGCTCGCCGAATTGTTTAAGTTCGTCGGGGCTTGCGCTGCCACCGACGGCTTTGGGCATAAGTTCGCGCATTTCGGGTGCAAAGGGTTGCAGGGCGGCGTTGAGGCTGACGGCAACGGTTTTGCCGTTGTCTTTGCGGCGCAGGGTCAGTGTGCCGTTGATTTCGCCCGCACCAAAGGATAAGAGGTTGCGGCGGGCGAAGCGTCCCTGCATCCCGATGCCTCCGAAGCCGGTTTCGGGGGCTGCGCCGGTAAGGAGTTGGACGACGGACGCGGTTACGCCGACCGTGCCTTCGTCGCGCGCTCCCTGCATGGCGGCTTCGATGCCGCCGCGTTCGGGCAGCTCTTCGCCGTAAAGGGCTTTGAGTCCTTTGATAACCATCAGGTACGCGCCCGCGACGGTCGGGCAGGAATGTCCGCACAGGCGCACGGCATCGGCGTAGCGGTAAGTGAGGATGCCGTCTTGCGCCGCGCCGAGAAATGCGGCAAGCGGATCTTGTACGGTCAGCGTCGGGGCGCGGTCGAAAAATTCGGGTAAACGTTCTTGCGTCATATGGTTTGTCCTTTCGAGGCGGGCTGCCGTTCAGACGGCATCCGTCATTTTTTGTGTTTTAAAACGAGATAGAGGAAAACGAGTCCGCCCGCAAATTCGACCACCACGCTTAATACCGCCTTCATGCCCAAGAAGTGTTCGAATACGGTCTGTCCGCCGACCAAGAGGATGCCGCCGATGCAAACCGTCATCGGCAGGCGGACGGAATGGCGCACGGACGGGGAAAAGTGGTTGGCAAGCGAGGCGGCGAGAAGCCCGAAAAAGCTTACGGGGCCGACCACGGCGGTCGCCGTCGCCACCAATGCGGCAATCCAAAGCAGTATCCATAAGGTGTTGCGCGTGTAGCTGATGCCCAAATTGACGGCTTGGTCGCGCCCCAAAAGGTGTACGTCCAAGCGGTAGCGTTCGCGCCAAACGACCGCCGCGCTGACAATCAGAATCAGCGCGCCTATGCCCAAAAGCTCGCTGTGGACGGTATTGAAACCGGCAAACATATTCGCCTGCGCCGCCGTAAATTCTTCGGGATCGATCATGCGCGAAAGCAGCGACGACAGGCTGCGGAACAAAATCCCGAAAATCACGCCGATTAAAATCATACGCGGCAAATCGCGTCCGCCCTGACGGATGAGCGTGTAAAACAGCAGCAGTGAGCCGCCCATCATGACGACCAGTTCAAAGCCGAATTTGCCCGTCAACGGCAGGGACGTATAGCCCGTGCCGCCGAGCGTAAACACCAGCAAGGTCTGCAAAAACACATACAGCGAATCGAAACCCAAAATCGAGGGCGTGAGAATCGGATTGTTGGTCAGCGTTTGGAAAAGCTGGGTCGAAACGCCGACCGCATACGCTACCAGCAGCAAAGCCGCGAGTTTGGTCAGACGCAGGTGCAGTACAAAATCCCAATCGCCTTTGACATTGAGCGTTAAAAACAGGATGCAGCAAATCAGTAAAAGTGCGGATGCCGCCCATAACGGGCGCGGCGAACCCTGCATAAATTCAATTTTGTTTTCAGACGGCATAGGCGGGTTTCCTTAACAAAAGCCATAAAAACAACGCCGTACCCAACACACCAAAAACCGTAGAGACCGGAATTTCAAACGGAAACACAATCACGCGTCCGATAATGTCGCACAATAAAACCATAGACGCGCCCAAGAGGGCGACCGCAGGCAGGCTTTGGCGCAGTTTGTCGCCTATCAGGCGGCTGATGATGTTCGGCACGACCAGCCCGACAAACGGAATATTGCCGACCGTAACGATAACCAGCGACGTAATCAAAGCCACAATAATCAGCCCCGACCACAACACCGCCGTCCGGTTCAAACCCAAATTCACGCTGACCGTCTCGCCCAGCCCCAAAATCGTCAGCCGGTCGGCAATCAGATAGGCAAACACCGCCAAACCGCCCGTAATCCAAAGCAGCTCGTACCGTCCCAGCAGCACGCTCGAAAAATCGCCCTGCTGCCACACGCCCAACATTTGCAGCATCTCAAACTCATACGCGACAAACGTCGCCACCGCCTCAACCACGCCGCCGAAAATAATCCCCACCAGCGGCACCATCAGTTGCGCCGTCGGCGGTAGGCGGCGGATCAGCAGCATAAAGACCAACATCCCGATCAGCGCGGCAACGGCGGCAACCGACATTTTTGCCAGCAGCGGCGCGGCAGACAGCAGCAGGGACATCAGAAGCAAACCCAAAGCCGCGCTTTGACCCGCGCCCGCCATAGAAGGTTCGACAAAACGGTTGCGCATCAAAATCTGCATAATCATCCCCGCCACCGCCATCGACGCGCCCGTCAGCACAATCGCAAACGTGCGCGGCAGGCGGCTGACCAGCATCAGTTCGGTGCTGTCCGACAGTGAAAACACATCAGACCAGCGGAAATCGGCAACGCCGACCGACAGGCTGACGGCAAACAATACCGCCAGCAGCAGGAGGTTGGCCAGGTTGAGGGAAAAAGGTTTGGCAGTCATAAGCAGAAGGGAAAAACGTTACGGCGTAGAAGATTCAAACAAGGCAGTCCGAACCGTCGGAGCGGAAAGCCTTGTTTGAAGCCTCCGTATGGGCAGAGGATGGGGCAAGTTCCAATCAAAACGCTTGCCGCCATTCCCGCGATAACGCCCGTATCGGGCAATGCCGTCTGAAACACGGAGATTCAAACCGCCTCCTGTGTTTCAGACGGCATCGAATGCCGCCGTTTCATTATTTTGCCGCGTTAAAAGCGTCGGCAACCTGTTTGCTCGCGTTCAGCAGCTCTTGCGCGCCGCCGGCCGCCAAATACGTTTCGGGAACGAGGTAAACGACCTGTCCTTTTTTCCAAGCGGTTGTTTCGGAAACCAGCGGATTATTCAACACGTCTTTCGCCGCCTGACCCTCTTCGCCGATGGCCGCGCTTCGGTCAAGGACAAACAGCCAGTCGGGATTTTTCTCTTTCAGGTATTCAAAGCTGACAGGCTGGCCGTGGCTGCCTTCTTTAATCGATTCATCGACAGCGGGAACGCCGATGTCTTTGTGCAGCCAGCCGCCCAGTCGTGAAGACGGGCCGAAAGCCGACATCTTACCGCCGTTGACCAAAATCACCAAACCTTTGCCTTTGCCTTGCGCGGCAGTTTTCGCGGCTTCAAAAGACGCGTCGATTTCCGCCTTCAGCTTGTCGGCTTCCGCCTGTTTGCCGAAGATTTGCGCCAGCGCGTCGATACGCTCTTTGGCACTTTCTTTGAGGTTGGCGGTATCGGCGGTCATTTCGATGGTCGGCGCGATTTCGTTCAATTTGTCAAACGCTTTGGCGGCGCGGCTGCCGATGATGATGAGCTGCGGCTTGTAGGCATTGAGCGTTTCGTAGTCCGGCTCGAACAAAGTTCCGGCGGGTTTTGTCGTTTTGAAATATTCCTCTAAATACGGCAGGCGGTTTTTATCGACGGACAAACCGGTTTTCACGCCCAATTTGCTCAAGGTGTCGAGCATACCCAAATCGTAAACGGCGATGCGTTCGGGGTTTTGCGGTATTTGAACATCGCCGCGCGCGGTTTTGACGGTAACGGACGCGCTTTCGGATTGTGCGGCGGAAACCGCCTGTTCTTTGGCTTGTGGGGCAGGGTCGGAATTTTGCGGCGAACACGCGCCCAAGGCGAGGGCGGTGCAGAGGGTCAATGCGGTCAAACGCAACATAGGTGTCTCCAAAATGGGGATATTGGGGCAAAGCCGCCGGTCGGACAAACCGGAACGGCTTTAGAAAGGATAAATGATAACCTATATCAAATTATCAGAACAGATGCCGTCTGAAAGCCTTTCAGACGGCATTTTCAAGCTGATTGCTTAGAAGCGGTAGTTCACGCCCAAACGGAAATCGCGCCCTACTTCGGGCAGGGAGTTGCCGGAGCTGCTGCTGCTGCGCTGGCTGTGGGAGTAGTAGTATTTGTTGCCCACGTTGTTGACGGCGAAGTTGACGTTCAAATCGTCTTTGCCGGTCGGTTTCCAGTTGGCGTAGATGTCGTTTACACCGTAGCCTGCGCGTTTCTCGGTTGTGCCTCCGCCGGCAGTCGCGCCGCGGCTGGGTGTGCCGATGCGGGATTGGATGAAGCGTCCGCGCCAGCCGATTTCGAGGTTGTGGCGGTCGAAGCGGTAGGCCAAGCCCGCCGTCCATGTGCGGCCGACAGAGTGGGCTTTGGTGTTGATGTCGTACGATTCAAACAAATAGTGGTGTTTCGGGTCGCTGTATGCAACGCCGACGCGCGCGGTCAGTCCCTGCCAACGGTAGTTGGCATTTAATTCATAGCCTTTGTTTTTGATGTAGCCGTTGTTGGTGGACTGGGTGATACCGGAAGCGTAAGTCGCAGAGCGACCTGCGCATGATGAGCCGCTCAGACAGGTAAAGTCATGCACATCGTTGATTTTTTGCCAAAAGTAGCTGCCGGTCAGCGACAGGTCTTGAATCGGACGGTAGTTGAAGCCGATTTCGGTGGTGCGAGAACGTTCGGCTTTGAGGTTTGGAGCGGTTACGATGTTGCGGTTGTGGGCAAGCATAGACTCGTACAGGCGCGGGCTGCGGGTGGCGTAGTTGTGGCTGGCTTTGAGCGACAGGTTGTCGGTTACGTCGTAAATCAGGCCGATACTCGGATTGATGTCGCCGCCGGAGGCGGAAGTGTGGCCGGTGGTGTTGACTTTGAAATGGTCGTAACGCAGGCCGGTGGTCAGGGTAACGGACTGGAAATCCCAAATGCCTTCGGCGTAAATACCGTAATCGGTTTTGCTCTCGTTGGCGGCAGCGGTTACCGTACTCTGATGGTTTTTCTGATGGCGGTAGTTAACGCCGTATTTCAGCGTGTGGCGGTCGAAAATGCGGCTGTCGAGATTGATGTTGGCTCCGGCTGTTTTGTTTTCAGGAGCCGGATTGTCGCCGTCTTTGCGGACGGTTTTCAGGTGGAAGGCGTTGGCTTTAATTTTGGAAATGAAGCCTAAATTCGCGCCTTGGTATTCGAGGTTGGTCGCATCTTGGGTGTAGGTGCGGTAAGAGGCGGGGTTGTTGCGGAAATCGACAAACTCTTCGCGCATGGTGCGTGTGCCGTGGGTCTGCTCTTGGCGGCGGCTCAATTCGATGCGGTTATTTTCATTGATGCTGTAACCGATTTTCGCCAGCAGGCCGCGTTGGCCCAACGCGCTGTAAGGAACGCGGTTGCCGCCTGATACGCCACCGTTGACATAGCCTTTACCGGCTTTGTAGTTTTCTTCGGTAATCCAGTTGCCCGCCACTAAGGCATCAAATCCGGCGGCACGACCGTAAAGCGATAAGCCGCGATTCCAACCTTTATTGCTGGATACGCCTGCATTAACTTTAAAGCCGAAGTTTTGATCGGGATGCAGCAAGTCGGACGGATCGATGGTTTCGGCGACAATCGCGCCGGAGCTGGCGCCGATACCGGCGGAGGCAGAACCCGAGCCTTTTTGTACGGCGACGACTTTCACCAACTCGGGATCAAGCAGGAAGCGGCCTTGGTGGTGGAAGGTGGAGGTGTCGGAATAGGAGTCGTCTACTTTGAAGTCGATTTGGTCTTGACCCAAACCGCGGATGTTGACCCATTGCGATGTGCCGTTGCCGCCGCCAAAGCCGATGGAGGGTTCGTTAAACAACAAATCTTTCAGGTCGGTATCGGTACTTTCGGCGATTTTTTGCGTCGTTACGCGATGGGTGGAAAGGTTGGCGCCTTTCACGGTAACGGTATCCAGTGCGACATTGGCGTTGTCTGCCGCGTGGGCAAAGCCGGCGGCAAGTGTGAGCGAGAGCAGGCTGAGGCGGAACAATGGGGCGTTCATTCAGTCGTCCTTTTGAGTATATGAAGGGAAGTAAATCCAAACCGTTAAGGTTTGGCAGGATAAGAAAAATAATGAATAATTATTTTCATTTATATTAACAGGGGGGGGGG
>NZ_CAUJAJ010000021.1 GCF_962747995.1 Neisseria viridiae
AGTGGATATTTGAAACGAAAACAGCCGAAAACCTGTGTTGGGGTTTCGGCTGTCGGGGGGAAAGGAATTTTGTAAAGGTCTCAGAACATGAAAATGTCGCCAACAACCAAATTGAAGGCGTAACCGTATTCACTAAAATACCGAGAAACTCCATCAAAATCCCTGTTGCCGGCGGCGGCACGTATTCGCCCGATTTTGCCTATATCGTGAAAACCAAAAGCGGCGAGATTCTGAACTTTGTGATTGAAGCCAAGGGGACTGACGGGGCGGAAGATTTGCGAAAAAGCGAAGAGCGGAAAATCAAACATGCCGAAAAGCTGTTTGCCGAGATTTCCAAAGAAATCAAGGTGGTGTTCAAAACGCAGTTTGACGGCGAGAGGATAGCCGAACTGATCGGGCAAAATATGCCCGCAGTCGGGCATTCTGAAAACGGGCGTTAAAGAACAAATGCCCGGAGCGGGGGCCGTCTGCTTCGGGCTTTTAAAATGCCGTCTGAAACGCCAAACGGGCTTCAGACGGCATTTTTGACGGCGGAGGTCTATGCGCCGCAGGTTTTCGGCTTGTTCGCCAGAATGTTGATGACTTTGCGTTCGGCTTTTTGCGGCTTGATTTTGATTTCGCTCTCGTCTTCTTCGCTGCCGTCTGAAAAACGTTCGGGCATTTTTTCACTGTCAAACGCCAAATCGCCGCCGTGTTTCAGGGTTTGACCGCGTTCCAATCCGGCAAAGTCGAAGAGTTCGGTATCGGCAAGGTGGGAAGGGACGACGTTTTGCAGGGCGGAGAACATCGATTCGATGCGGCCGGGGAAGCGTTTGTCCCAATCGCGCAGCATATCGCCGATGACTTGGCGTTGCAGGTTGGGTTGCGAGCCGCAAAGGTTGCACGGGATAATCGGGAACTGTTTTAATTCGGCGTATTTGATTAAGTCTTTTTCTTTCACATAAGCCAAGGGGCGGATGACGATGTGTTCGCCGTTGTCGCTCACCAGCTTGGGCGGCATGGCTTTGAGTTTGCCGCCGTAAAACATATTTAAAAACATGGTGGCAAGGATATCGTCACGGTGGTGTCCTAAGGCGATTTTGGTGCAGCCCAATTCTTTTGCGGTGCGGTAGAGGATGCCGCGGCGTAGGCGGCTGCACAGCGAACAAGTCGTTTTGCCTTCGTCCAACACGCGTTTGACGGTGGAGTAGGTGTCTTCTTCGACGATTTTGTACGGCACGCCTATGCTTTCGAGATAGGTCGGCAATACTTCTTCGGGGAAACCCGGCTGCTTTTGGTCGAGATTGACGGCAACCAGTTCGAAATCAATCGGCGCGCTGGCTTGGAGCTGGCGCAGGATGTCTAACAGGGCGTAGCTGTCTTTGCCGCCGGAGAGGCAGACCATGATTTTGTCGCTCGGCTCGATCATGTTGAAATCGTTAATGGCATCGCCGACGGCGTGGCGCAGGCGTTTGCTGAGTTTGTTGTTTTCCAGTTCTTGTTTGGTTTTTTTGGACATGGTGGTGGTTTGAAAAATTAGGGATGCGGCATTGTAACCGAAAACAGGGGCGGTTTTAAAATGCCGTCTGAAAAGGTTCAGACGGCATTAGAGGGATTATTCTGCATTTTCGGTTTTTTTGAGTGTATTATTTCAGCCCTTTAAGTCGTTGATTCTAGGTTGATATGATCTCAATATACTCTTTGTATTCTAAGGGGATAGGTAGATTAAACACCAAATCCTTTAGAGGGTCTACATTTCTCCCCATTTTGTAACACAAATATAGCCGTTCATTAAGCTCAGCATAGATTCGTACATTCCTCAATTCATAGCTATTAATCGTTTCTAAATCGTCTCTATTTATTGACGCAATGATATCTCGTTCATTGTATTTCCCCGAGGAAGTATCTACTTCAAAGAGTCTGCCCCCACCATCTCCTATGATAAGAATTTTCTTTTCGTTTGGTGTTCCTTCCCAGAGCGTAATCCATCTACTTCCCATACCTAAGGGGTCTATCTTACGCTTTGGAGAGATATAGTTCTCAATCCCCTTAATATTCTGCCTGAAGATATTGCTGCTTTTAATGAATTGACGAGCAACAGTGGCGCAGAAAAGAATAGGAACTTGGGTTAAGTCCACATCATCCCAATTGTTATCAGTGTTAAATAGATTGAAAAACAGGAGTTCAGCCTTCCCTATCATCTGAGCGAGCACATACACCCTAGTTTCTCTTGATTCATCCTTTCGTTTAGTCTCAATGCTGATAACTTGATTATTCCTCCACCTTATTTCTGTCATATTTCTCATCTAAAGAAGGGATGAACCGCTTTGAAGATACCGCCGTTTGGGACGGTCAGTTCTTTTTGTGCGGCGGAGAATTTAATCACGGCAAGGGCGGTAAAGTTTTCCGAATCTTGAACGCTGTCGAGTACGATGCCGGCTTCTTCGCCATCCGCCGTCAGCAGGATGCCCGCTTCGGCTGCCGAATTTCCCGACAATACCGCCAAGCCGCGTTTGACCTGACCGCGATACTGGGCACGGGCAATGATTTCCTGTCCCGGATAGCAGCCTTTTTTGAAGTGTACGCCGCCGATGATGTGCTGGTTGAGCATTTGGGCAACGGCAGTTTCTTTGGTAGCCGCGCATATCCACGGATAACCGCTGAGAATTTCGTGCAGCCGCCACGCGCTTTCGGCGGCGGCATCATAAGGCGGCAGGGCGTTTTTGGGGGCAATGTGTAAAATGCCCCGATGGGGCAGGACGACGGTGCAGATGCCGTCTGAAACGCATTCGGCGGTAAAGGCAAGGCAGGGTTCTTGCGCGGCAAGCGGTTCGGTGGATGCTTCCAATTCCGCGCCGACGGCGTAATCTTCAAGGATTTCAAAAACGGCTTTGGCGCGCAACACAAACATCCTCAGGCGTTTGACCGTTGCTTCAAGCAGGTCTTGCGCCATAATCAGCAGCAAATCATCTCCACGGTTGACGACAATCATATTGGCGATGACGCGGCCTTTGGGTGTGTTGTAAGTCGCATAACACGCCTGCCCGGTCTGAAGATTATTGATGTCGTTGGAAAGCTGTCCGTGCAGGAAGGTTTGGCGGTCTTCGCCGCTGACGCGCGCCACGCCGAAAAAGGGCAGTAAAGTTTTCATCATTTGCGTACTCTGAAATATAAAGGAAATCTGTTTATGCAGTTGCCGCGTCTTTCTTCACGGCGGTTATTTTGATTTCGACGCGCCACTCCGGACGGGCGAGCCGCGCTTCCACGCAGGCGCGGGCGGGCGTTCTGCCGGCGGCAACCCAAGCGTCCCACACACCGTTCATTTCCGCGTAGTCGTCCATATCGCGCAGATAGATGACCGCATCCAAAACGTGTGCCTTGTCCGAGCCGCATTCCGCCAGCCAGCGGTCGATTTGGGCAAGTACGTCGGCAGTCTGTTCGGCAGCCGTTTCACCGTTTTCGGGAACCATGCCGGAGAGGAAAATCAAACCGCCCGCGCAAACCGCTTCGGAATAGCGGGGCGTAGTGCCGAAATATCGGATATCCATCACGTCGTCCTTTCACAAAGGGGATATATGGTAACATTGCGTTTGACCGATTTCCATGTTTTGCATGACGAAAAATGAGTAAACACACTTATCCGATAACACCTGCCGTACGCGTTTTGCGTGAAAACGGCATCGAGTTTGAACCTTTTGTTTATCTTTACGAGGAACACGGCGGCACGGCGCAGTTTGCGCGCCTGTTCGGCAAAGACGAACACTTGGTCATTAAAACCATTGTTTTGCAAGATGAAAACGGTAAGGGGCTGATTGTCTTGATGCACGGCGACAAGCAGATTTCAACCCGCAATCTGGCGCGGCATTTGGGTGCGAAACACATCGAACCCGCCACGCCCGCACAGGCAAACAAGTGGACGGGCTATCTGGTCGGCGGCACAACACCGTTCGGCATCCGGACAAAGTTGGATATTTACGTCGAACAGTCGGTGATGGATTTGGAAACCATCTATATCAACGGCGGAAAACGCGGGTTCATTATCGGCATCCGTCCCGGAGATTTAAATATTTTGAACCCGAAAACAATACAGGCAGCGGTTTGACAGGGAAGTATAAGGAGCAGTATGGACAAAGATTTGTATGCCGTATTGGGCGTGTCGCCGCAGGCGGGGGCGGACGAAATCAAACGCGCCTACCGCAAGCTGGCGATGAAATACCATCCCGACCGCAATCCGGGCAATCCGCAGGCGGAAGAAAAGTTCAAAGAAATCCAACGGGCTTACGATACGCTTTCCGACCTGTCGAAACGGATGCAATACGACGCGTCCTTCAGACGGCATGAGGAACGCGGGCGGCAGGAAGAGGCATTCCGCCGCGAACAGGCGCGCAGGGAGCAGTTTTACCGCGAACAGATGCGCCGCGAACAGGCGTTCAGACAGGCGTTTGAACGGCAGGCCTCACGTTCGCGCCATGCTTACGAACCGTCTGGCGGCGGAAGCGGGCGCAACTATGTCCTCGCCGCCTACATCCTGTTCGGTTTGGGTGCAATCATGCAGTTCATGCCCATAGTCGGCGTGATTCTCGCCTATATGAAACGGAACAGTTTGGACAGCATTGTCTATGCCACACATACCGAATACCTGATTAAAACCTTTTGGCGCACATTTTGGCTTTATCTTTTGGGCGCGCTGACTGCCCTTTTGGGTATCGGCGTGCTGATTATTATTGCAACGAACGTCTGGTATTTCTACCGCATCATCGTCGGCTTTATCCGCTTCAACAGCGGCAGGGCGGTTGCACCCGAGAAATGGATATAGTATGGCTTACCTGTTAATCAGCATCGTGTTCAGCGTGTCGGTTTCCATTTTGCTGAAAATGGCAAGGAAGAAAAAAATCGACATCGCGCAGGCGGTTGCCGTCAATTATGTGGTCGCGGTCATACTGACTTTGCTGGTATTGAAGCCGGATGTCGGCAATATCGGCGCATTTTTGCCGACGTGGTGGCTGTTTGCCGCATTAGGCGTGTTGCTGCCGTCTGTATTCGTCGTCATGGGTAAATCCGTAGAAGCCGCCGGTATCGTCAAATCCGACGCGGCGCAGCGTTTGTCGCTGTTTTTGCCGATTGTTGCCGCCTTGACGCTGTTTGGCGAAAAACTCAGTGAAGGCAAACTGATCGGGCTGTGCCTCGCCTTTGCCGCACTGTTCTGCCTGCTTTGGAAACACGGCGGCGGCAAAAAATCAGGCAGCGGGTGGCGGCAGGCGGCCTTGCTGCTGGGCGTGTGGGCAGGTTACGGCACTATCGATATCTTGTTTAAGCAGCTTGCCAAAAGCGGCACGGCATTTTCAGGCAACCTGCTGGTTGCATTTGCGCTGGCGGGTGTGCTGATGTTTGCCTGCCTGTTTGCCAAATCGGTCAGATGGCGCGTTGAGAGTGTGGTCGGCGGCATACTCTTGGGCGGTTTGAACTTCATGAACATCGTAACCTACATCACCGCGCACCAAATGATGAAGGACAATCCCACGCTGGTTTTTGCCGGTATGAATATCGGCGTGATTGTTTTGGGTACGCTTTCGGGCGCATTGTTTTTTAAGGAAAAAATCAGCACAATCAATACGGCGGGAATCGTGTTGGCACTGTGTTCCATCGCCTGCCTGTTTTATTGGGCAGAGGTCAAGGCACTGTTCGGCATATAATCCGGCTGATTGATATAACAAAATGCCGTCTGAAGCAGCATTCCTGCCTCAGACGGCATTCTTCTGTAACCTTACAGATGAGGATTCATCAGGTTCTCGGGAGAGAGGATGCGGTTGAGTTCTTCTTCGCTCAACAGTCCGCGTTCCAAAACAACCTCGCGCACGCCTTTGCCGGTTTGGGCGCAGATTTTGCCGACCAAATCGCCGTTGTGGTGTCCGATATACGGATTCAGATAAGTCACCAAACCGATGGAGTTGAAAACGTAACGTTCGCAGATTTCGCGGTTGACCGTAATGCCTTTGACGCATTTGTCGGACAGGTTGACTGCGGCATTGCCCAAGAGGGAAATGGTTTCAAACATACATTGGGCGATGACCGGTTCCATAACGTTCAGTTGAAGCTGACCTGCTTCGGCGGCGAAAGTGATGGTGGTGTCGTTGCCGATGACTTTGAAGCAGACTTGGTTGACGACTTCGGGAATCACGGGATTGACTTTGGCAGGCATAATGGAAGAACCGGCCTGCAATTCAGGCAGGTTAATTTCTTTCAAACCGGCGCGCGGACCGGAAGAGAGCAGGCGCAAGTCATTACAGATTTTGGAGAGTTTGACGGCTGTGCGTTTCAATGCGCCGTGTACCATCACATATGCGCCGCAGTCGGAGGTCGCTTCGATCAGGTTTTCAGTCAGTTTGCAAGGCAGGCCGCTGACTTCGGAGAGTTTCTCAACGACCAAAGCCGCATAGCCTTTAGGCGTATTCACGCCTGTACCGATGGCGGTTGCGCCCAAATTGACTTCCAAAAGCAGTTGGCGGGTACGGTCGAGGTTGAGGATTTCTTCTTCCAACAACACTTGGAAAGATTGGAATTCTTGTCCGGCAGTCATCGGTACGGCATCTTGAAGCTGGGTGCGGCCCATTTTCAAAACATCTTTAAATTCTTCGGCTTTGGCGGCAAAGGCATTTTTCAATACGGTCAGTTTTTCCAGCAATTCGCCAATGCTGTAATACACGGCAAGGCGGAAGCCCGTAGGATAGGCATCGTTGGTGGATTGGCTGGCGTTGACGTGATCCATCGGATTGACGATGTCGTAGCGGCCTTTCTCATATCCCAAGGCTTCCAATGCAAGGTTGGCGATGACTTCGTTGGTATTCATGTTGACCGAAGTGCCGGCGCCGCCCTGATAAACGTCGGACGGGAATTGGTCGAGGCAGCGGCCTTTGAGCAACACTTCGTCGCAAGCCTTTTCAATGGCGGCCGCGATTTCCGGCTTGATGGCACCCAATTCGCCGTTTGCCTGCGCGGTCGCTTTTTTGACCATCACCATACTGCGGACAAACTGCGGCACGTCGGAAATTTTTTGTGTGGAAATTTTAAAGTTTTCAATGGCGCGCAGGGTGTGGATGCCCCAATATACTTCGGCGGGAATCTCGCGGTCGCCCAATAAGTCGTGTTCGGTACGGACAGTCATGTTTTTACCTTTGTAAGTTGGATAATTAATATTGAAAAAATGCGTCATCGGAAAGATGCCGCAGCAGGACGAACACTATACCAGTTGGGCGGTATTGTCTATGGTGTTTTCAAGAACAATGCCGTCTGAACGCAGAAGTGCCGCGTCTTAAGGATGCTGCTCCGGCAGGTCTGCCAGCGTTTTCCGCGCCAGCGTCGCACCGAGGTTATGGCGGTGCAGCCCCAAAACGATGCCCGTCCACACACCGCGTCCGCTCGTGCCGATCAGCAGCGCAACGCCTCCGGTCAGCCATTGGTAGAGGGAATGCGGAAGCACATGGACGGAATATGCCGCATCATGCCTACCGCGATAACGGACACGCCCGAACGCACCATAAACAACCAGTTCCTTATCATCGATATAAACCGATTTGCACGTCGTCAGCGCATACCACCAACGCTCCATGCGCCACATCCAAAACACGGCAAAACCCGCCGTCAAGACGCTGTAAACCGAATCGGATACGGGAGGAACACCCCATTCGAGCAACTGGTTTCCGCCGCCTATCCAAAGCAGCAGACCGAAAAACAGCGCAAGCAGCGGCTGAAACAACCTGCCGCGCAGAACGGAATGCCGGAACAGCAGCCCTTCGCCCGCAACAGAAACCCCGAACGGCAAATCACGTTTTAAGGTTCTGATGTATTCAGAAAGGTTGGTCGGATTGGAATGCGGTGCAGCCATATCGGTTTTCGGTTTGCAGCATGTGGAACAATGCCGTTTGAAGGGATACACCTTTTGAGTCCTTACAGGCTTAGGAAGAGGGTAAAACATACCGCAAAACATACCACAAAAAACGGTAACGGATAGTTGTAAACGGTTGATGACGATTATAGGCAATAACGGATTTTCCCAATGAAATTATTGTTTGAATAATGAAAAATCCCAAACTGTAAAAGTTTGGGATTTGTATTTGGCAGAGAGGAAGGGATTCGAACCCTCGATACGCTATTCACGTATACACGCTTTCCAGGCGTGCGACTTAAACCACTCATCCACCTCTCTAATGGCGGAAATTATCCCAATCGGGATAATTTGTTATTTGGTGCCCAGGAGAAGACTCGAACTTCCACACCCGTGAGGATACTAGCACCTGAAGCTAGCGCGTCTACCAATTCCGCCACCTGGGCAATCTAAATATTGAAATAAAGCAAAGTATTTGATTTGGTGCCCGGGAGAAGACTCGAACTTCCACACCCGTGAGGATACCAGCACCTGAAGCTGACGCGTCTACCAATTCCGCCACCCGGGCTTTGCTTTATTTGCTGTTTTGCGGTACAGTGTCCTGCCGCAAAGAAGTCGCTATTATATAGTTCATAAAGAGAATGTCAACAGTCAAAATGAATAAAAATATTAAATCTTTAAATTTACGGGAAAAAGACCCGTTTTTAAGTCGTGAAAAACAGCGTTATGAACATCCTTTGCCCAGTCGGGAATGGATAATCGAATTGTTGGAGCGCAAAGGTGTGCCTTCAAAAATCGAATCGCTCGCACGCGAGCTGTCGATTACGGAAGACGAGTATGTCTTTTTTGAACGCCGTCTGAAAGCGATGGCGCGGGACGGTCAGGTTTTAATCAACCGCCGGGGAGCGGTTTGCGCCGCAGACAAGCTGGATTTGGTCAAATGCCGCGTCGAGGCGCATAAGGACGGTTTCGGCTTCGCCGTACCGCTCATGCCGACGGACGAAGGGGATTTCGTTTTATACGAACGCCAGATGCGTGGTGTCATGCACGGCGACATTGTTACCGTCCGTCCCGCCGGTATCGACCGCAGAGGCCGCCGCGAAGGTACGGTTTTAGATGTGGTGGAGCGTGCGCAGTCTAAAGTGGTCGGCCGTTTTTATATGGATCGCGGCGTGGCCATTTTGGAGGCGGAAGACAAACGCTTGAATCAAAGCATTGTTTTGGAACCTGAAAGCGTAGCGCACTTTAAACCGCAATCCGGTCAAGTCATTGTCGGTGAAATTGAGACTTACCCCGAGCAAAACCGCCCTGCCGTAGCGAAAATCATTGAAGTATTGGGCGATTATGCCGACAGCGGTATGGAAATCGAAATCGCCGTGCGCAAGCACCATTTGCCGCACCAATTTAGCGAAGCGTGTGTCAAAGCTGCGAAGAAAATTCCCGATCATGTGCGTAAAACCGACTTGAAAGGGCGCGTGGACCTACGAGATTTGCCTCTGGTAACCATTGACGGTGAAACTGCGCGGGACTTTGACGATGCGGTTTTTGCCGAAAAAATCGGCCGCAATTACCGTTTGGTGGTGGCGATTGCTGACGTCAGTCATTATGTCCACCCTGATGACGCTATCGACACGGACGCGCAGGAACGCAGTACCAGCGTGTATTTCCCGCGCCGTGTGATTCCAATGCTGCCGGAGAATTTGTCCAACGGAATCTGCTCGCTCAATCCTGATGTCGAGCATTTGTGTATGGTGTGCGATATGGTCGTTACCTATGCGGGCAATATCAAAGAATACCGCTTCTATCCCGCTGTGATGCGCTCTCATGCCCGCCTGACCTACAACCAAGTTTGGAAATGGATTTCAGACGGCATCGACCATCCGCACAAAGCCCAAATCGACACCCTCTATAAACTTTTCAAAATCCTCCAGAAAAAACGCTTCGAACGCGGCGCGGTGGAGTTTGAAAGCATCGAAACCCAAATGCTTTTCGACGACAACGGTAAAATCGAAAAAATCGTCCCCGTCGTCCGCAACGATGCCCACAAGCTGATTGAAGAATGTATGCTGGCGGCGAATGTTTGCGCAGCGGATTTCCTGTTGAAAAACAAGCATACGGCTTTGTTCCGCAACCATTTGGGCCCGACACCCGAAAAACTCGCCACCCTGCGCGAGCAGCTCGGTCTGTTGGGGCTTCAACTTGGCGGCGGCGACAACCCGTCGCCGAAAGACTATGCCGCGCTTGCCGAACAATTCAAAGGCAGACCTGATGCCGAATTACTGCAAGTCATGATGTTGCGCTCCATGCAGCAGGCGGTTTACGAACCGCATTGCGACGGACACTTTGGTCTTGCCTACGAAGCATACACCCACTTCACCTCGCCCATCCGCCGCTATCCCGACCTGACCGTACACCGCGCCATCAAAGCCGTATTGAACCGGCAAACCTACACGCCAAACAAAAGCTGGCAGGCTTTGGGCGTGCATACCTCGTTCTGTGAGCGTCGTGCCGACGACGCCAGCCGCGACGTGGAAAACTGGCTGAAAACCTATTATATGCGCGACAAGGTCGGCGAAGTATTCGAAGGTAAAATCTCAGGAGTGGCAAATTTTGGAATATTTGTCACTTTGGACGATATCCATATCGACGGTCTGGTGCACATCAGCGATTTGGACGAAGACTATTTCAATTTTCGCCCCGAAATTATGGCAATCGAAGGCGAACGCAGCGGCATCCGTTTCAATATGGGGGATAGGGTTACCGTTAAAGTGGCCCGTGCCGATTTGGATACCGGAAAAGTTGACTTGGTCTTGATTGCGGGCGGCACGTCCGGCAGAAAGCATTCCGGAAAAAACAAAATGCCCAATGCAGAACCCAAAAGAAAAAAAGCCAAACCACCCAAGAAGAATACCCCGTCAAACGGCAAATTGGAAAAAGGAGGGAAAGGGCAGAAGGGGAAAAGTAAAAAATCCGTTTCCATCAAAATAAAGAAAGCCAAGAATAACCGCTAATCCGTATCGAGGAAGTTGCCGATGCGGTCGAACTTGACCTTTTCCCAATCCGATTTCCCCATTCTGTTTACGCTTGTGCGCAATGCGGAACGCTATTTTGCCGACGATTCCAACACGTTGTTGATGAAAACCCGTCAGTTTGCCGAGCTGACGGCGAAAACCGTGGCGGCAAACTATGGACTGGCGGAGTCGGAAAACGGTTCGTAGTCGGATCTGCTCAAACAGTTGCACGTTATGGCATTGATTAAGATATGCCGCATCTTTTCCATGACTTGCGTAAGTCCGGCGATACGGCAACGCACGCATTTAATGACGACCGCAAAGCGGCGGTAGAAAGTTTGATGGCGGCGCGGCAGATTGCATTGTGGTTTTGCCGCACTTTCGCCGACGGGCAGGAAGATTTTGTGTCGGAAGCCTTTAATCCTGCCTATTTGCAGACACAAAGTACGCTAGAAAATCCGCCGGTTTCCAACGGAGAAGAGCAACGCCTGTTGAAAGCGCAAGAAGCGGAATTGGCAGCGAAAAGCGAAAAAGAACAACAGGCACCCCGCAACCAATTGGACAAACATTTTGCCCACAGCTGCCAGATACAGAATTTGGATGAAAAATAAACCTGCCTGCTGTTGATTGATGCCCAACTGCGTGAAGCCGGTTGGGAAGCGGATACGGAAAGAAACCTTTGCAAAATTCCCCAAAATCCCCTAAATTCCCACCAAGACATTTAGGGGATTTCTCATGAGCACCTTCTTCCGGCAAACCGCACAAGCCGAGACCTTTGCAAAATTCCTTTCCCTCCCGACAGCCGAAAACCTGTGTTTGGGTTTCGGCTGTCGGGAGGGAAAGGAATTTTGCAAAGACCTCGTTCTATATCCGAATCGTAGAAAATCTCGCCGAAGAGATAGCCGGCGGCAGGCCGGTGCTCCGTATCTTCAAATCTTCCCAAATCTGCTTTTTTCACCGCGCGCGGTTTGCCGTCTTTATCGGTAAATTTGGTCGGATGGATTTTGCTGCCGACAAGCCGGTAATCCAGTTCGAATTTATGGAAGGAATGATGAAGCAAAAACCGGTTGAAGCCGTTTTTGATTTGGGCGATGGTCTGCATATTCAAAAAATCGCCAATGTCCAGTTCGTTGCGGACGCGGTAAAACGCCTGATGCAAAGTCTGCATGCGGATTTTTGCCGTTTGTGCCAGTTTTTCCAGAAACTCACGATAATTCATTGTGTTGAAACGGATAAAATCTTCATCTTCAAAACTGCCTATGCGGCGGGAAAGCATGAGCCCGTTGTTGATATAAGCTTCGTTTACCGCCGTGCGTATGCCAGCCTGCGGGAATTTGGCGGCGTTTTCACGCAAATAGGCGGTAAATAAATCGGCAAATTCGGCTTCATCCTTGATTTTGTACTGCAAAACGGCTTTATGGTGAATCAGCTCCCACAAGGCTTTGAGTTCTTCATATTTGCCTTCGCGCATGATGATGGTGTCTTTGCCTTCGTCTTTGGCGTTGCTGACTTTGCCTTTGTCCAAACCTTTGGGGAAGGCTTCGGGATAGGCGGCTTTTAATTTGTCATAGCCGCCTTCGGTAAAGTTTTCATTGTCGTCAATGATGCCGTCTGAAAACAGTTTGTTTACCAATACCAGCGGTTTGATATCGGGGTATTTTTGCAATATTTTTTGTTTCAGCTCCTCGGTAAACTTTTTGGAGATTTCTTCCTGAAAAGAATTGTCGTTGATTTCGCCGACAAGCTGATTCACAAAGTCTTTTTCGCTGCTGTCGACAAAATAATTCAGTTTGTACGGCACATCGCGCACCCGCGCCATCAGCTCGTTTACCGGCAGGCGCAGACCGCGTCCGACTTCTTGCAGCTTAGAAGTCGTGCTGCCGCTGGAACGCAGTTTGCAAATCTGGAAAACGTTGGGATTGTCCCAGCCTTCGCGCAGCGTCCATTTGGAAAAAATAAAGCGGCGCGGGTTGTTCAAAGACAGCAGTTTTTCCTTATCGTGCAGGATTTCATTGATTTCCTGCTCGATTCTATCGTCGCTGTCTGTATTGTCTTTGGAAAAATAGCCGCCGTGGCAGGCGGATACATTGTCCAACGTCTTTTGCAGGTAATCGCGGTAAAACGGGTCGCTTTCCGTTTCCAGGCGGCGTGCTGCTTCCGCACGGATCCAGCTTTCAAATTTATCTTTCAGACTGCCTGAAAGCTCGTTGCCGCTGCGGTAGCCCGCAATATCGTCAATAAAAAACAGCGTCAGCGGCTTGATTTTGGGCTGTGGCGCGCGTTCTGCCAAAAGTTCGCGTTCCAGCTTGAAATGCTCGGCAACCGCCCTCTGCATCATCGCATCCTGTACCGTTTGCGAATAGGAATAAGGGTTGATGACGGCACCCGTTTTCAACTCCAAGCCGTTGCTTAACACCACCGCGGTTTTATTCATTTTGTCGATTTTCAAATCCGAAATGGCGGGATGGATTTTCGCCAAATCTTCGCCTTTTGCCAGTTTGAACGTCTGCTTTTTGTCCTTTTCGTTTAATTCGAATTTCGCTTCTTTGCCGTCCGACGACACCAGTTTTACCGCTGCATCCATGCCGTCCTGCATTTCTTCCTGAAACACGCGCACGCCTTTGACCAGCCCGTCGTTAAACGCGCCTACTGCCGTCAAACGGTAAAGCAGGTTGTAATATTCATCGTTAAACGTTGCACCGTAGCGCAAAATATATTGCGGTTTTAAGCGTTTGATATTGCCCCACGTTTTCGCGCTCTCCCGGGTCGGGAATTTATGCGGTTCGTCCACAATCACAAACGGGCGCACGGCGGCCAATGCATCAACGGGATTGTCAAACAAATCTTTCAATGCCTTGTCGCCCGTATCGGTCATAGACGGCGAATTAACCATGCCCGCGTTAATCAGCAGCACATGGATTTCCTTTTTGTTTTCCGCTTTGACAAATTGCTCGATCGTTATGGGCGCATTGGACTTTTTGCCCTTATTCTTTTTCGCGCTTTCCACCACATAGGTTTTCAGGCGCACGCCTTCATAATCGCCGCCGAAATCCTGTTCAAAATGCTCTGCCAAAGCCTTGCTTTGCAAAAACTGCCGCGTTCCCGCCTTAATGGACAAAGTCGGCACGACCACGATAAATTTGAACACGCCCAGCCAACGGTGCAGCTCGAACATGGTTTGTGTGTAGGTATAGGTTTTGCCCGTGCCCGTTTCCATGGAAATATCAAGGATATTTTGGTCGTCCGAACGGTCGGGGAATCGGCCGCCTATGCCGTTTTGGGTTTGCACTTTCAAGATATTGTCTGCGTATTGTTTTGCAGCAAACAAAAGTTCGGGATTTTCGTCTGCCGCCCGATATTTGGGCGTTGCCCCGTCAAACACGCCCAAAACCGCCGAAACCGCCCGCATTTGGTGCGGCTGGTTTTTCTCGTAATTAAAACCGCCCATAAACTTTCTCCGTCAAACCCTGATAACCACATTCAACTCAATCTCTTTTTTATTGGTATAACCGCGAACCGCCTGGTCAAGTTCGTGCTGCATGGCGCTTGCCATATTGCTGCCGAATACAATCACGCGGTTGGGATTGAAATCCGCATCGTCGTCCAGCTTGCGGATAAACGCCAACAAATCGGCGGAAGTAAAACCGGCATTCATCAGATACAGCCGTTTTTCGCACAGATACGCCGTATAACTGCCCAAGCGCACAGGCTCAACCGGCGTGGTCAGTGCCGCCCCGTCATACAGCGTCCAGGTGGTCAGAAGCGTTTGCAGCTGTTCTTCGCTTAATTCATCGTTAAGCGGCAAATCCGGTTGGTTGGGCGAAAAATCCTTGTCCGGATGCTGCCTGAAATTGTCTGCCGTTTGAAAGATTTTGAAGCCCGAATCGCCCGTGTAATCGGGATATTCGGCGCGGATTTTGGCGGCGGCTTTTTCTATGCGGGCTTTGGTGATGTCGAAGATGGTCGGGTAGCCTGCCTTATAGGCTTCGGATTTTTCAGCGGTTTTTTCGGGAAGCTGCACACAGATGTAGCGGCGGCTGCCGTTTTGTTCTTCGGCGTTAAGCTGCATCACGGCGTGGGCGGTCGTGCCGCTGCCTGCGAAGAAGTCTAGGATTAGGTCGTCTTCTTTTGTAACACAATCAATAATATATTTGATAATAGAAGTTGGCTTTGGAAAAGAAAAAATCTTTTTCCCAAATAACTTAATAAGTTCTTTATTACCGTCTTCCGTCATTCCAATTTCTTTTGGAAATAATGTAGAAATTGATTTCATTGGTTTTTCTGTGCCAAATTTTTTTATGGATTTGATTTTGTCTTCACTTTCAAAAACACGATATGCAGGAATTGTTATTCTTAAGAAATCATAATCATCTGGGAAAACAATTTTTCCTTTATCATAGTACTCTTGAAAAGTATCTTTTGTTATGCCCCATAATCGATTTGGATTATATGGATATATTTTTTTTGTTCTTGGATCTATTAAATTAAATGCTGAGTTTGGGCGATCTGCTTCAATCTTTTGAGTCGTTAAATCAGACAATCTCCATCTATCATTTGGGAAGTCATCAGTTTTATAATATTTTCTTTCAATTAAATTACCAGCCATAAAATTATTAAACGCATAACAAATTACCCATTCATAATCTTGTGATATACCAAATGGAACATCTGATTTTGCCGTTCTTTTCCGCCAAGGGAAGACAGCAACAAAATTTCCCTCTCCAAACACTTCATCACACAACAACTTCAACTGCGCCGCTTCGTTATCGTCAATCGAGATAAAAATCACGCCGTCGTCCTTTAACAGTTCGCGGGCGACATACAGGCGCGGATACATAAAGGTCAGCCACGCGCTGTGCGAGTTTGAGCCTTTGTCGGTGAAATCTAAAATCCGCGCGGCTTCGTCTTCGTCAATATTGGCCAGGCGGGCAAGTTCGGCGGATGTGAATTTGCGGTTGTCCTGATAGACAAAGCCGTCCGAACCCGTGTTGTACGGCGGGTCGATGTAAATCATCTTCACGCTGTTTGTGTAGGCGTTTTTTAAGTGTTTCAACACTTCCAGATTATCGCCGCAAATGAGCAGGTTTTGGCTGCCTGCATTTTCGGGCTTGGCGTTGTGCGTTTTGTCTTCACTTATCAGGGTTTCGGGCGGCAGGTTGCGAAGCAGGCGGGCATAGGATTTGCCCAGCCAGTTCATTTCGTAAAATTCGCGTCCGATGTCGGTCTGCAGCGCGATTTCGGCTTGGAATTTGTCTATCAGGAAATGCCCGTCTGCGTCAAAACAGGCGGGAAAGAGTTTTTTGAGCTGTTCGAGTTGGGTAGAGTTGGCGGTAATGCCGTCTGAAGTGTAGATTGCCTCGGTGTTCGCCCCGTCTGTGTCAATTAGATCAGGGCTTGGCTTGGCTTGGCTTGGCTTGGCTTGGCTTGGCTTGGCTTGGCTTGGCTTGGCTTGGCTTGGCTTGGCAGCATTTTAAAATCCTCGGTTTGAATTTGTCAATATATAACTGTCTGTTTTAAAATATTTTTTCACTTCAGACGGCGTTTTTTGGGAAACGGGTGCGCCGTCTGAACGTCTGCCGCGTGTTATTACCCGACGACGACGCGGCGGTTTTGACGCGGGCGATTTTGGAAACGGTTAAAGCCTTCAGACGGCATTTTCATTTCCTATGCCGTCTGAAGCGCGTGAACGCTATTCCAATGCGTCTTTGAGCTTTTGTTCGATTAAATCCGCATCAAACGATTTGGCAATCAATTCAAAACGGGAATCGCGCCGCCAAGACACTTGGTTCGCGCCCCACTGCCCGTCTACCCAATTGAGCCACACCCACGTTCCCAATACTTGGAACACGCCTTTGGCGCGGACGAGTCCTTCGGTCATTTTGGTCAAATCATTGAAGAAGTTGGTTAATTTTTCGCCGTCGAAATCGCGTCCGGCGGGGAATGTGAAACCTTGCGACTGGAAGCCCATGGTGTTGTCCGGCAGGGCTTTGAGGCGGTAGCGTGATTTTTCGATGACGGGAATATCAAGCCATTGGATGTCGAGTTGCGCGTTTCGGACTTCGACCACTTTGGCTTTGGGCGGGAACAGTTTTGCCGCTTTGTCGTGAAATTCGGCAAGCTGTTCGGGGGTGCATAAATCGGTTTTGCTGGCGACCAATACGTCGCAGATGCCGATTTGGTCTTTATACAACGCCTGCTGCGCGTAATCGGGGTTGACGAACTGGCGCGGATCGACGACGGTAAAGACGGCGCCGATTTCCAAAAGGCTGTCCAGCGGTTTGGCTTTCAATTCGTCGATGACGCTGGCTGCGTGCGCCAGTCCGCTTGCTTCAATCATCAGGCGGTCGGGCTTGGCGTCGCGCAGCATTTTCTGCACGGTTACGCCCATTTGCGGGCCTGCGGTGCAACACAAACAGCCGCCGGCGATTTCTGCCACAGGGATGCCGTTGTCGCTCAATACCGCGCCGTCAATACCGATTTCGCCGAACTCGTTGACGATGATGACCCATTTTTCGTTCGGCTCTTTTTGCGCCATCAGGCTTTTAAGCGCGGTGGTTTTGCCTGTTCCCAGAAAACCTGAAATCAGGTGGACTTTGGTTTTTTTCATTTCTGACATTTTTTACAGATTCCGGTTAAAACAACGTGTTCTTCTTTCAGCGCAAAGCCGCTTTCGGCAACGCCTGCGCGCAGTGCCGCCCACTCGTGGCTGAGGGTTTGCTCGTCCGCCGTGCCGCATTCGGTGCAGACCAAAATAAACGCGCTGTGGTGCGCTTCGGCTTCTTCGTGGTCGTGGCAATGGTCGTTGCACTCGTGCTGCGCGTGGCTGCACAAAATATAGCCGTTGACCGCCGCCACTTTGTGCAAAACGCCCTGCTCCGCCCAAAAATCAAGGGCGCGGTAGGCGGTAGGCGGCGCAACCGCGCCCTCGCTTTGCTGCTGCATCTGCGACAAGACGTTGTAGGCTTTAATCACGCCGCTTTGCTGCAAGACAATATCCAATACCTGCTCGCGCAAAGCGGTTACCTGCAAGCCTTCGCTGCGTGCCTGATCGATGATTTTCTGTTTGAAGTTTGTTTTCATAAATTTCCTGTTTATGCCGTCTGAACGACCGATACGGCAGGAGGCGGTTTTATAGTGGATTAACAAAAATCAGGACAAGGCGACGAAGCCGCAGACAGTACAAATAGTACGGAACCGATTCACTTGGTGCTTCAGCACCTTAGAGAATCGTTCTCTTTGAGCTAAGGCGAGGCAACGCTGTACTGGTTTTTGTTAATCCACTATATATTTGTGTTTGTATTCAATTACTTTATTTGGAAATCTTTTCCAACAATGCCCGACAGCCCGCATCCGCAAGCCTGTATGTTTCTTCAAAATCGCCCGTGTACCACGGATCGGGGACATGGTCGTAACCGCTTTCGGGTATCAGGTCGGTCAGTTTGAATATTTTTTCCGGCTGCCTGCCGAAGGTTTTTTCCAATTCGGACAAATTATTGCCGTCCATCGCGATGATGTAGTCAAACGCCGCCGCATCGCTTTTCCGTATTTTGCGGCTGGTAAAGCCTGAAGCATCGATACCGTGTTTTTTCAATATTTTCGCCGTCTCGCGGTGCATATCTTCGCCGTCGTGCCAGCCCGATGTCCCCGCGCTGTCCGTTTCAAGGGGAATGCCCGCTTCGGCGGCACGGCGGCGCAAAATGTATTCCGCCATCGGCGAACGGCAGATGTTGCCGAGGCAGACAAAAAGGATTTTCGGTTTTCTCATATCTACGCCCTGTTCCAACGCGATGCCGTCTGAAGCGGAAACCCTTTCAGACTGCATCGGCAGGTCAATCGTATTGTGTACTGAAAAACGGATTGTGCCCTTCCCGTTTCAACGCTTCCGCATAGCTCGGGATGTTTTCCTGTTCGCCCAAGGCATTATGCAGCAGGTAAACGTGTTCCACGCGGCATTCTGCCATTAAATCCAAAAAATTTTGCTGAACAACGGCGATGTTGTCGGTAAAGGAAAGCTGCCACGAAAACACCTGCGGCACGACTTCAAACGCGCCGTCGGTCGCATTAAATCCGAATAAAACCTGTCCGCCCGCCTTTGCAGCAACGACTACGCCGACGCGCGGACTCTGCATCCGCACGGCGCGTATCGCGTTTGCCGCAAAAACATCCATCGCCATACGTTGGCGCGTGTGGCTGCCGTCTGAAAGCGCGCGTACCGGAGAATCCGGGGAAAGCGGATTGGCAAACAGTGTAACGCCTTCCGATGCAAGATTTTCCTGCCATACCTGCATTAAGGGCAGGCCTGCCTGAAGAAGGTTCTGACCCAATGCCGTCTGAACCTTGCCGCTGCCGAAACCCAGCGCATAGACCACATGGACAGATTGTCCTTCAGGCATGACGAGCGGACGTTCCTCAAAACTGCGCAAATGTCTGGCAGCCGCCTCTTCGTTCTGTTTTGCGCGCCACCATATATCGGGGGTAACGGCACTCAAATCGGAAGAATGCACAAGATAAGGCAGCCATTGTGTCTCTTGCGTCAACGCGCGCAGCTGCGGATAGTTTTGCAAACAGGCAAACAATGCCTCCGTCGGCAGCTTCATCTCGATTGCCCGTTCTTTCTTGCAGCCGGACACCAGCACGACCGGCAGGGCGAACCACTGCACTTCGCCTTCTTTCTCGCAATCGAGTACCGCGTTCACACTGGAAAGCAGCGCGGCATAAGTTCCGGCATCGGGCGACATCGTCAGCGCGAGGGAAAGGTTGATATAGTGGTTTTGCTCAAGCATCCCCCTGATTTCGGTTTGAAGTTGGCCGGACGAGAGTTTGCGCGAAGCCTGTGAGGAATTGTGCGCCAACTGGTAGGCATTGAGCAGCAGGTGGTTTTTAATCGGATTTTGGGGATACGGGCGCGTATCGGGCAAGGTAAATGTCTGGTTCATATGTGTCGCGTACCGCTTTTCGCAGTGTGTGTCTTTCCTGTCTGAAAATATATCGGACGGATTGCCGCCGGGACTTGCCCGTCAATCCGCCGAAACGAGAAAATGCCTGTCTGCCAAGTCTGCCAATATTTCTTCCACATACACTTCGGCAGGCGGATGGAATGTCAAACCGTCGGGCGTGGTGCTGACGATGTTCAAGTTTTCGGCAACCGCATCTATCACCGCCTGTTTGGTCGTCGGCTGCGACAATTGCCGCATAATGTACAAGTGCCCGTATCCGAACGAGGGCGTGCTTTCGTTGTAACGGTTGGCAGGCCGGACAAACGCTTCCGCACCGTGTTCCACAAAGGCGGCAACATAGTCTGTAAAGCGTGCAGGTACGTAGGTTTTATGGTCTTCGAAAAATTGTTTGCCCGCATTGTCTGATGAAACAGAAAAACGCCCGAGAATGGTTTGCAATAAAAGCTGGGAATTGATTTTCATGCGGTCGAATTCCAAACCGGGAAACCGGCGGGCAAGATTTGCTGCAACATCTTCCGTTTTAAACGGCTCTCCGGTTTTCATCACATCGCGTATGCCCGAAAGCAGAGTATCGTTTTCATCAAAATCAATCCTTTCCCCTCTTGCCGGGCGGAAATTCAAACTTTCTATCACTTCGACAGCAACTGACTCATCACGCCTGACAGCATCCCCGACTTCCTCACGGCATAAAAGCGAACGACGGAATTGGCGGTCGGATAAAATATCGCTATAAAATTCCTTGGCAATATAATCGCCCCCGGCCAACGCCAGAATCCGCTCCCGCGTATGCTCCGCCATCCAAGAAACAAAAGACACGTGCAAATCGGTATCCCCGATATACGCCAGCCGGTGGCGGTTTGCCCATTCAATGAAGCCGTTGACGTAAATCGGGTCGTTAAACGCCTCCATATATTCGTGTGCGATGTAATAAAAATTATGATTCAATATTTTTTGAATCGCCGGAAGTTTGCCGCCGCCGCCCAAGCCCTTGTCGTTTTCCAAAATTTCCGCCAGCGCCTTGAGCGCGTCCAAGCCTTTCCGCGTCCGTGCTTCCAAGGTTTCTTCAAGCACATCCCTGCCGGCAAAGTACATAATTTCGCGCAACTGCTCCTGCCGTTTCCAGCCGGGGTAAACATTGTATGAAATATAGGCAATGCCGTGTTCGGTCAGGTTGTTCCGGCAAATCGAAAAGATTTTGTCTTTAACTGCGTCAGGCACCCACGACCAAATGCCGTGGACGATGATATAGTCGAACTTCCCGAATGATTCATCGATGGTCAAAATATCTTTTTCTTCCAGGCGAACATTTTTCAAGCCCATTTTTTCAATGATGGCGTTGCCCTGCGCAACCTGCCTGCCGGACAAGTCGATACCGGTAAATTCCGCATCCGGGTAATAAAGTGCCTGCGTGATGATATTGCCGCCCATCGAACAGCCCAGCTCCAAGACCTTGGCATTGGCGGCGGGCGCGGGCTGCAAACCCATCAGGCGGGCGCGTGCCTCCAAATTATTGATGGCTGTTTGAGGGAACGCGCCGGATTCGTACATCAAATCATCATATGAATTTTTGATGTCCGATATTTCCGAAGGTTCCGCCATATGGGAGGCGAGACTGCCGACAACCGTCTGCTGCGCTTTCTTCGCCATAACGGGGTGTGCGGAAGCGGCTTTTTTCTTCTTGCTCGACATATTTTGTTCACTCTAAAGACAATATGCCCGCAAGTTTAACCAATTCGCCTGCCTACTTCAACCGCACGAAAATTATCGGGCTTCCGAACAAGTATGCCGTCTGAAGGTATGCGCATACGTCCGGACGCATCCCTCCGCCATCTTCCGAAATCAGGGATAAAGACTCAACACTATGGTATATTGACCGTTTTATGCTAGCATCCCGACCACCATGGATTTTGCCGTACCTGCCGTTTTAATCATCGACTTGGAAATTAACCCCAAAACCGATACCGTCTTCAAAATCGGTGCATACCGGCCCGACCTTGACCTCGGGTTTGAACGAAGCTTCCGCCATGAAGAAGGATTCAGGAAGGCATTGGCGGAAATGCAGCCCCTTGCGGAAGGTGCGGAATGGCTGATGGGACATAACTTCCTCGAACATGACCTGCTGTATTTGAAAAAAGCCGCGCCCGACCAGGCATGGCTTTCATTGCCCGTTATCGATACGCTGAAGCTGTCGCCACTCGCCTTTCCGCAAAACCCGTACCACCGCCTGATTAAAAACTACAAAATCATCTCTTCCGAACTCAACTCTCCGTTGGCGGATTGCCGCGCCTGTTGGCAGCTTTTTCAAGACCAGTGTGCCGCATTCGGCAAAATCAAAACCGAAAGGCCCGATGAATTTACCCTGTGGGCGGCATTGTCCGATATGCGTCTGCCGTATCGTTCTTCAGACGGCATCTCCTTCGCCGAACGTACCGAACACCCAGATACCAACCGATTGATACGCATTATTTGGATGATGATGCAGGACAACGAAGGGAAAGGGCGTTTGAAAGTCTGCCGCACGCGTTTTTTAGAGTTGATGAAAACCGACATCCGCAATCGCGACATCTATCCTTCGCTTGCCTATGCCCTGTCATGGCTAAACGTCTCCGGCGGCAACTCCGTGCTTGCCCCGTGGGTGCGGAGCCGTTTTCCTGAAACGGCGCGGCTGATTGCCGAACTGCGCGATCACGACTGCGGCGACAGCAACTGCAACTACTGCGCCGACATGCTCAATCCCGAAGCCCAGTTGCAGCGTTATTTCAAACTGTCCGAATTCCGCCATTTCAAAGGTTTCAAAGGCGGTCAGCGCGCCATTGTGCAGTCGGGGATGAAAGGTCTGCACACGCTGGCAGTCCTGCCCACGGGCGGCGGAAAATCCCTGTGTTATCAAGTTCCCTCACTCAACCGCTATTACCGTAACGGCGGGCTGACCGTCGTCATTTCGCCCCTACAGTCGCTGATGAAAGACCAGCTGGACGGAATGCTCAGAAAAAACATTACCTGCGCCGCCATGCTCAACGGCCTAGTCGAAGTGGTCGAACGCGCCGAAATATTGGACAAAACCGCATTGGGCGACATCGGCATCCTGCTGGTCGCCCCCGAACAGTTCCGCAACGACAGTTTCATTTCCGCCATTTCCCAACGTCAAATCAACGGCTGGGTATTCGATGAGGCGCACTGCCTGTCCAAATGGGGGCACGATTTCCGACCCGATTACCTGTATGCGGTCAAATTCATCGCCGAACACGGCAGGAAAAACGGCGGCACCGCACCGGTAAGCTGCTTTACCGCCACCGCCAAACCCGACGTACTTGCCGACATTACCGATAATTTCCGCGAGCAGGCCGGCATAGAATTCAGGCAATTTATCGGCGACAACGCGCGCGACAACCTGTCTTACGAAGTTTTCGAAGCTTCAGACGGCATCAAAAAACAAAAAATCGACGAGCTGCTCCACCGCGAACTCGACCATCAAAGGGGTGGCGCAGTCGTTTTCGTCGGCAGGCGCAAAAGTGCGGAAGGCTATAACGAATACCTCCAAAAACAAGGCTGGGCGTGCGAATACTTCCACGCAGGCCTGGAAACCAATGCCAAAGCAGACATACAGAACCGCTTTATCGAGGGCGGCTTGCGCGTCATCATCGCCACCAACGCCTTCGGCATGGGCGTGGACAAACCTGATGTGCGGCTGGTCATTCATGCCGAAATCACCGGTTCGCTGGAAAACTACCTTCAAGAAGCCGGGCGCGCCGGACGGGACCGCGCAGAGGCAAAATGCATCCTGCTTTATGAAAAAAGCGATGTGGATACCCAATTCGGCATCAGCAAAATGTCGCAAATAGAATTGCGCGACCTCAAAACGGTATGGCGCAAAATCGGCATGCTCAACGCGGCAGCACACGGCAAGGACGGTTGCGGCGAAGTCGTCGCCACCGGCGGCGAGATTCTGAAAGACAGCGAAGAATATATGAGCTTCGACAGGGACGACCGCCAGTCGGACACCAAAATCAAAACCGCCATTTCCTGGCTGGAACGTGCCGAACTGCTCGACCGCAAAGAAAACCGCACCAGAATCTTCCCTTCGCGCTCGGGCAAACTGACTCTGGAACAGGCTTCGGAGCTGATTCAAAAAGGCCGGTTCGCCCGACGGCTCAAAGAAATCTACCTGACCATTGCCGAAATCGTATTCAACGCACCGGATGACAAGCCGCTCAGTACCGACGACCTGATACAGGCGACCGCATGCAGCTTGGAAGAATTGCGCGGACACCTGCACAGCCTCGAAGAAATGGGCATATTGACCAACGATACGCGTATGACCGTCATCCTGCGTACCGACAATGTCAAACCGTCGTCGGGGCTTTTGGAAAAAATAAGCCGATGGGAAGAAAAACTCTGGCAGATATTGAAAACGGAAATTCCCGATGCCGACCAAGGAATATGGCAAAATCTCGCCGTCAATGCCGTCTGCTACGAAATGCACGATTCGGGGCTGGAAAGCACGCCCGCCGAAATCAAGCAGCTCATCCTGTCTTTTGCGGACGACAAATCCGCACTCGAATCCAATAAAAACGGCAGCTTTGAAATCCGCGACTTTGGCAACGGCTGCCTGAAAATCCGCTTCAAAAACAATGACAGCTGGGAAAATATTCAGGAAACCGCCCTTTTGCGCCGCAACATCTGCGCCCGCATCCTGTCCTTTCTCGTCGGCAAGACAGAGGGTGTCCGGCGGAAAGATGTCGTCGTGGAAACCGGAATCGGCGAAATGGTGCAGCAGCTTGCCGACGATATGCAATTGTCGGTACAGATTCCGGCAAACCGCCGCGAAACCCTGCTCAAGCAGGCACTGCTGTTCATGCACAAACTGGGCATCATCAAACTGAACCACGGCATTACCATCCTGCGCCACGCGATGACCATCGTCCCCAACCGGAACGCGCTGGAATCCAAACGGCAATACCTCAAATCGGACTACCGCCCCTTGGAAACGTTTTACGGGGAAAAACGTTTCCAAATCCACGTCATGCGCGAATATGCGGAACGCGCACTCAAAAATATCGCCGAAGCCTTAAACCTGGTCGCCGACTATTTTAAAACGGATGAAAAATCATTTAAGGACAAATGGTTCTCAGGAAGGCTGAAAGAGTTGGAAGAACCCGTCTCTCCGGATACCCTCCATACCGTCACGGACGGTCTGAACAGCGTGCAAAAAGCCGTCGTTACCGATCAGAGCGGCAGGAACCGCTTGGTGCTTGCCGGCCCCGGTTCCGGCAAAACGCGCATCATCGTCCACCGTGTCGCCTATCTTCTGCGCGTCCAACACGTTCCGGCATCCTCCATCATCGTTTTGACCTTTACCCGGCTTGCCGCGCTGGAAGTCAAACGCCGCCTGCACGGACTGGTCGGCAACCTTGCCCGGGCCGTTACCGTCCTGACTTACGACGGTATGGCAATGCGGCTTTTAGGCGTACGTTTCGACAGCAAAGGCTTCGACGGCAAAAGCAGAGAACAGGAGAAACGGAAAACCGAAGAACAGTTTGAAAAATGGTGTGAAGCCGCCACCGCCATGCTTTCAGACGGCATCGGCGGCGGCGACGGGGACGAAGCGCGCGAACGCATCATGTCGGGATTCCGCTATATCCTCGTAGACGAATACCAAGACATCAGCGAACGGCATTACAGGCTGGTTTCCGCACTGGCAGGCAGGAAACGCGACGATGAAGACAAGCTGACCATTCTTGCAGTCGGCGACGACGACCAAAATATCTTTGCCTACAACGGCAGCAGCAACGAATACATCCGCCGTTTTCAGGAAGAATACGGCGTGGATTCGCCCGATTTCCTGACTTTCAACTACCGCAGCACGCAAAACATCATCACCGCCGCCAACCGCGTGATAAGCGGAATGCCCGACCGCCTGAAAACCCTGCACCCTATCGCCGTCAATCCCGAAAGGCGGCAAGACCCCGACGGCGGAGGCTGGGAGAAAACCGACCCCGAACGCCAAGGCCGCGTCCTCGTCCTCGTCATCCGCCTGCACCCCGAGTTCCACCGGAGAAAACGCTTCAACATCCAATCCCAAGCCGTCATTGCGGAAATACAGCGTTTGCGGAATTTGGCGGACATCCCTTGGAACAGCATCGCCGTCCTTGCCCGCAACAACGACACACTCAACCCCATGCAGGCATGGTGCGAACAAAACGGCATCCCCTACTTCCTGACAAACGAACAAAGCCTGCCTTTATGCAAAACACGCGAATTCGTCCGTCTGGTGCACGGCATCGAAACGGCGGTGGACGGTATGCTTTCTTCGGCGGATTTCTGTCGGCTGATAGAGAAAGAAATCAGGCACAGCGGCAAGAAATGGGAAAACTGGTTCGCACAGCTTAAAGCCGACTTCCTCAACGAATTCCCCATTGCCCGGCCGTCTGAAAACACTGCCGCACCGCAACATCCTGCGGCATTTCTGAAAAACTGGCTGTACGAATATGTCGGCAACGAAAAAATCAGCCGTTCAGACGGCATATTCTTGGGAACGGCGCATTCATCCAAAGGTTTGGAGTTCGACCACGTCTTTATCCTGGACGACGGCTGGGAAGAGCGCAGCGACGAAAACCGCCGCCTCTATTATGTCGCCATGACCCGTGCCAAAAAGACGCTGACGCTGATCTGCCACTCATCCCGCCATCCCTGGATAAACGCGCTGCCAGAAGACGTAGAGCGCATAGGCCGCACCTTTGCCGAACTGCCTGAATTGAATGTCGAATATAGGATGCTTTCCAACTATGGAGGAGCGTTGGATATCGGCTTCATCGCCCGAGAAAACGAAAATCCTTCATACGGGGAAATCGGCGAACGCATCGAAGCTGCCAAAATGTTGAAAACCGGCGACAGCCTGGACATCATTGAAGACGGCGGCGGCAATTACCTTTTCTGCGCCAACAATATACCGGTTGCCAAAACCGCCAAGAATTTTAAAGAAAAAATCCCCAAACATGCCCGTGCCGCCGTTGCCGCTGTCGGTGTCTTCTATTTGGAAGATGTCGGCAAAAAATATCTCGAACAATATCGGGAAGACATTCCGGTATGGGCAGTCGTCATCCCCGTACTGATGATTCCTCAGAAACCGTAAACCTTACATAAAAAATGCCGTCTGAAGGCACGGAGCGTGCTTCAGACGGCATCGGGGAGGCGCGAAGGCTTCAGACGGCATTTTTGCCGCTTTATTTCAACGCGGCATCATAGCCGCCGTCTTCTACGGCTTCAATCAACGCCCCCGCATCGGTTTGCGCGGAATCGTAACCGACGGTCGCACTTTTGTTTTCAAGGCTGACTTCGACGCTTGCCACGCCTTTGACGCTTTCCAGTATCCGGGTAACGCTTTTGACGCAGCCGCCGCAGCTCATACCGCCGATGTCGAGGATAAGGGTTTCCATCATTTTTCCTTTCGTTGGTACTGCATTCTGACGGGCGTTATTGTAAGTCGGAGCGTGAACTTGGGCAAACGCGGAAACGGTGCGGCGGTTTGAAAAAATACGGACGCTTGCGCATAATGGCGGCAATTCCCATCAGGACAACAACAATGAACGCTTCGCAAAAACCCTGGTTGAGCATCGTTGCCTTGGCAATCGGCGCATTTATTTTCAACACGACGGAATTTATCCCCATCGCGCTTTTGAGCGACATCGGACGAAGCTTCGGCATGGCGGCGACCGAAACAGGCATCATGATTACGGTTTACGCATGGATTGTCGCGCTGACTTCGCTGCCGCTCATGCTGCTGACGCGCCATATGGAAAGGCGCGGTCTGTTGTTGATTTTGTTTGCGCTGTTTACCGTCAGCCACATCCTGTCGTTTGCCTCTTGGCGTTTTGAAATCCTGCTCGCAAGCCGCGTGGGGATTGCGCTGACGCACGCGGTATTCTGGTCCATTACGGCTTCGCTGGCGGTACGCATCGCCCCCGTCGGAAAGGGAAATCAGGCTTTAGGCCTGCTCAGTACGGGAACGGTGATGGCGATGGTGGCGGGGATTCCGCTCGGACGTATGGTCGGACAATATTTGGGCTGGCAGGCAAGTTTTCTACTGATTGGTTTGTGTGCGGCGGCGGTGATGGCCGTGCTTGCCAAAAGCCTGCCGCGCCTGCCGAGCGTGAATGCCGGTTCTTTAAGCAGCCTGCCCCTGCTTTTAAAACGGAAAAAACTGATGTTGCTGTATGCGATGACGGTACTGGTCATCACGGCGCACTTTACCGCATACAGCTACATCGAGCCCTTCGTCATCCAAATCGGCGGTTTCTCCGCGCGGCAGGTTACGGTGGTTTTGGGGCTGTACGGTCTGGCGGGTTTTGCCGCGTCTTACCTGTTCGGCAAATGGTTTGCCAAACATCCGCGCGCATTTTTGGCGGGCGCGGTATCGCTTATCGCCCTGTCTTCGGGGCTTTTGCTGCCTTTGGTGCATTTACCTGCCGCCATTTACGCGCTGGTGTTCGTATGGGGGATGGCGATTGTGGTCGTCAGTCTGGGGATGGTTTCCAAAGTTTTAGATTTCGCCTCCGATGCCGCAGACCTTGCCAACTCGGTTTATTCGGGACTTTACAACGTCGGTATCGGCGGCGGCGCACTGCTGGGACATTGGGTAACGCAATATGCCGGCATTTCCCGTATCGGCATCGTCGGTATGTTTGCGGCGGCGGCAGGTTTGTGGGTCTGCCTGAATTTGAACCGCCATATCCGAACCTGACCGCGCGATGCCGTCTGAAGCCCCTCCCACCCTTCAGACGGCATTTTGATTGAAGAAATATCCGCCCCTGCTTAAAATAGCTGGCTTTGCCGTGTTTTAACGCCTATTTTCTTATTCCAAGGATGGTTTATGCCGCTGCTGTCTGTCGAATTCGCACTGTTCTTTCTCGCCTTCCTGCCGATTTACTGGGGCTGGGCGAAATACCCGTCCGTCCAAAACCTGCTGCTTCTGGCTGCCGGTATGGGCTGGCTCTACCATATCAGCCCCGTATTTGCGGCAATCGTCGTCCTTTATTCCTCCTGCGTGTACCTTTTGGGCGAACTGCTCCGTTCCGATCGCGAAAATACTCGCCGTTTCTGGCTGGGGTGCGGCATTGCCGCCTCGCTGACCGTCTTGGGCTTTTTCAAATATTTCGATTTTTTCCGGCCGCTGATTGCCCAATATGCCGGAAAAGGCGGCGCAATCGACATCCTGATGCCGCTGGGGCTTTCGTATTACACCTTCCAGTCGATCGCCTATCTGGTTTACTGCTTCCGTGCGCCGCACGCCGCGCGTTTCGGGTGGCACGAGCTGCTGCTGCACCTGAGTTTCTTTCCCACCGTTACCTCCGGCCCGATTATCCGCGCCGCCGCATTCAAAAGCGCGGACGGCGAGCAGGCGGGCGCATTGGCGCAAATCCGCACCCGCCATCCGCGTTCGCCCGTCCGCCCCTCACTCGCCGTTTCCCTGATTTTGCTGGGTATTGCCAAAAAATGGTGGCTGGCGGGGATGCTGGCGGAAAACTGGGTGTCGCCCGTATTTGAAAACCCCGCCCAATTTGACGGCTGGGGCGTATTGGCGGGCGTGTACGGCTATACCTTCCAACTCTTCCTGGACTTTTCCGGATATTCCGATTTGGTTATCGGTATGGCGATGCTGCTGGGCTTCCGGCTGCCCAAAAACTTCTCCGCACCGCTTCGTGCTTTAAACATCCGCGCATTTTGGGACAAATGGCACATCAGCCTTTCCACCTGGATACGCGACTACATCTACATCCCCTTGGGCGGCAGCAAAAAAGGCTTTTTACGGACTCAGCTCAACCTGATGGCGGCAATGGTGCTCTCGGGCATCTGGCACGGCTACGGCTGGAACTTCCTCATTTGGGGCGCGCTGCACGGCACGGCACTGGTGCTGCTCAACACGGGCGACCGTTATTTCGGACGCAACGCGCTATGCCGTCTGAAATACCTCGCACCGCTCTCATGGCTCATCACCTTCCATTTTGTCTGCCTGACCTTCGTCGTCTTCAATACCGCAAACCCCGACGATGCCGGCGCGGTTTTCAGTGCCCTCTTTGCTAATGCCAACGGCTGGAATGCGCCGCAACGGGCGGATATGCTGCTGCTTGCCTCGTTTGCATCCGTCATGCTGCTCTACCCTTACCTGCAACGCGCTTTCGACGGCGCGGTCAAAGGTTTGGAAAAAATCCCGATGTGGCTGTGGTTTATCCCGATTTCCATCATCCTGCTGCTGATTATCGTCCTCGCCCCCTCGGGGATACCCGGCTTTATTTATGCCAATTTTTAAGGGTTTGGACATGAAACACTTTCTTTCCCTTTTCGCCTCCATATTGATGTCTGCCCTGATTGCCGTGTGGTTCAGCCAAAACCCCATCAACGCCTACTGGCAGCAGACCTACCACCGCAACAGCCCGCTCGAACCGCTCACCGCCTACGGATGGTGGCGGAGCGGTGCGGCGTTGCAAGAAAACGCCTACGCCCTTTCAGACGGCATCAAAGCCTTCCTGTCCGGCGAAACGCCGCCGGCGGCCCAAGACGGCGGTTCGACAGATATGCCGTCTTGGGCC
>NZ_CAUJAJ010000022.1 GCF_962747995.1 Neisseria viridiae
GGCAAGCCGTTGTTTTCAGAGGGCATTACGGGCAACCTTTGCGGCGGGCGAAAAACCTTGTCCTATAATTTATCCCACTTCAAAATCAGCATACGGTCGGAAATGCAAAAAATATCTTTCAATTTGTTGAAGACTGCAAACTCCCCGAAAATAGGGAAACGCCGCCCCGGTTTGAACGGCGCGCCGCATATTCCGATGCCCTTCCCCCGATACCTTCCGGCAAGCGCAGAAATGCCTGGCAACAACATCCATCCGGCAAAAATCCGAAACAACACACCCGGCGGCAGGCAGAGTCAAACCGCCCCGCAAAGCATCCTCCATCAGAAAAACAAACCACCTCCGAGGGCTTCATCCTAAAGGGCGTATTGTTCGATAAGCGTTTGCGTTATAATCCGAACATCAATTCTCCACGTCCGTGAGACACTTCAGCTATGGAAATCCCACCAAACACCCCGCAACGCTCCCTGCGTCAAAACAGTATCTACCTGCTGCCCAATTCCTTTACCATCGCCGCGCTGTTTTCCGCGTTTTACGCAATCACCCAATCCATGCACGGGCATTATGAAACCGCCGCTATTGCCGTATTCATTTCCATGCTTTTGGACGGTATGGACGGGCGCGTGGCGCGGCTGACCAACAGCCAAAGCGCGTTCGGGGAGCAGCTCGACAGTCTTGCCGACATGGTCAGCTTCGGCGTTGCCCCCGCGCTTATTGCCTACAAATGGCAGCTTTGGCAGTTCGGCAAAATCGGTTATTCCGTCGCCTTCATCTACTGCGCCTGCGCCGCCCTGCGCCTCGCCCTGTTCAACACGCTCATCGGCAAGGTGGACAAACGCTGGTTTATCGGCGTGCCCAGTCCGACCGCCGCCGCGCTGATTGTCGGGCTGATTTGGGTCAACCACAGCGTCGAAAAATTCCCTGCCGTCCACTGGTGGGCATTGGGCATCACACTGTTTGCCGGCCTGTCGATGATTGTCCAAATCCCTTTTTGGAGTTTTAAAGAAATCAACATCCGCAGACAAGTCCCCTTTGTCGGAATGCTGCTTGCCGTCTTACTGCTGCTTCTGGTTACTTGGGAACCGTCGCTCGTCCTCTTCCTGTTCTTTCTCGGATACAGCCTGTCCGGCTACATTATGGCGGCACGCCGATTCTGGAAAAAATACAGAAAGGCGGATTAAATGTGGCATTGGGACATTATCTTAATCCTGCTTGCCGTAGGCAGTGCGGCAGGTTTTATCGCCGGTCTGTTCGGCGTAGGTGGCGGCACGCTGATTGTCCCTGTCGTTTTATGGGTACTCGGTTACCAAGGATTGGCTCAGCATCCCTATGCCCAACACCTCGCTGTCGGAACATCCTTTGCCGTTATGGTCTTTACCGCCTTCTCCAGTATGTTGGGACAGCACAAAAAACAGTCGGTTGACTGGAAAACGGTATTCATGATGATGCCGGGCATGATATTCGGCGTATTCTTGGGTTCGCTCTCCGCAAAATATATCCCCACATTCTGGCTTCAAATTTTCTTTATCCTATTTTTTACAGCCGTCGCATTCAGAACATTGCATACCGGTCATCAGACTGCATCGCATCCGCTGCCAAAACTGCCGGGACTGACTGCTGTTTCCACATTATTCGGCACAATGTCGAGCTGGGTAGGCATAGGAGGCGGCTCACTTTCTGTTCCTTTCTTAATCCACTGCGGATTTCCCACCCACAAAGCCATCGGTACATCATCCGGCCTCGCCTGGCCAATTGCGCTGGCAGGTGCGATATCTTATCTTTTAAACGGCCTGAAAGTTGGGGGGTTGCCTGAAGGCTCGCTGGGCTTCCTCTATCTGCCCGCTATCGGCGTACTCAGTGTGGCAACTATTACCTTTTCCCCCTTGGGTGTCAAAACTGCCCACAAACTCTCTTCCGGCAAACTAAAAAAATCCTTCGGCATTATGCTGCTTTTGATTGCCGGAAAAATGCTGTACAACCTGCTTTAAAACACACGAAAAAACCTTTTTACCGTTTGCACAAGCAATTAATCAGGACAAAGCTGCCCTGCCTCCTGTTCCGACAAAAGGACAGACAACCTGACCGAGACCTTTGCAGAATATACGGAAAACAAAACAAATGCCGTCTAAAACCATATTCCGATAATCGGCAGGGTTTCAGACGGCATCTGATAATTTCAATTACTCGGTTGCGGCAACGACGGCAACGGTAATTTTAGCAACGGCATCAGTATGCAAAGCAACTTCCACTTCATACTCGCCAACGGCTTTCAGAGGACCGTTCGGCAGGCGTACATTCGCTTTGGCAGCTTCGATGCCGGTCGCAACGATTGCAGCCGCAATGTCGGCATTGGTAACGGAACCAAACAGACGACCGTCCACACCGGCTTTTTGGGCAACGGTAATGGTTTGGCCATCCAATTTTTCCTGACGGGCTTGGGCATCTGCCAAAATTTCAGCCTGTTTGGCTTCCAGTTCTGCGCGGCGTGCTTCAAACTCTTTCATGTTTGCTTCAGTAGCACGTTTTGCCTTACCAGCAGGAATCAAGAAGTTGCGGGCATAACCGTTTTTTACGGTAACGATGTCGCCCAAATTACCCAAACCGCCGATTTTTTCTAACAGAATAATTTGCATGATTTAAACTCCAAAATTATTTGTGTTGGTCGGTATAAGGCAGGAGTGCCAAGAAGCGCGCGCGTTTTACGGCCACAGCCAATTGGCGTTGGTAGAATGCCTTCGTTCCTGTGATGCGTGCAGGAATGATTTTACCGTTTTCAGAGATAAAGTCTTTCAGCAAATCAACTTGTTTGTAATCGACTTCTTGGATTTTTTCAGCCGTGAAACGGCAGAATTTTCTACGTTTGAATGATTGACGAGCCATTGTCGTTTAACCTTTATATTCTTTAATATTTTGTATTCTGAGCATCGGCATTAGGGAGCGTCTGCTTTTTTGAGCTAAAAAACCTTCGACGTGAACATATACACCCTGCCGATACTGCCACTCTTCCGCCTGCCTGCCTAAAATCCGTGCCGGAATTTCCAATTGGACAAGACATTGCTGTCCATTTTCTTTCTGCCATGATTCATGCTTTAAAATAATATCTAAGACAGAGATTCCGGCAGGCGTATATCGAATAGGGAAAACCTTTTCAATTAACGCGGCAAGCGAAACAAGATTATTGAATCCCAATTATTGGGCAGCCGCTTCTTCAGACGCACCGCTCAGCAGGTTCTTAGCCTTTTCACCACCCAACATAGGGGATGCTTCGGTAACGGCGTGTTTGGTTTTGATGGTCAGATGACGCAATACCGCATCATTGAAACGGAACGCGGTTTCCAACTCTTCAACCACTTCGGGAGTGGTTTCGATGTTCATCAAAACGTAATGTGCTTTATGGATTTTGTTAATCGGGTAAGCCAGTTGGCGGCGACCCCAATCTTCCAGACGGTGAATCTTACCGTTTGCCTCGGTAATCATGGTTTTGTAACGCTCAACCATAGCGGGCACTTGCTCGCTTTGATCAGGATGAACGATAAACACGATCTCGTAATGACGCATGTTATCTCCTTATGGATGGTAAAAACAGCCTTCTGCCATGCGAAAGCAGAAGGCAAGGTTCAAAGAGCAGGTATTATATTGGGGTTTACCGACGGAATCAAGGATTTGGTACGAAAAACTTGCATTCCGCCGAAAATTTCGGTTTCAGACGGCATTCAAATGTTTTGGCTGCCCAGCCAACGTTCCGCGTCCAAAGCCGCCTGACAGCCGGAAGCCGCGCTGGTAATTGCCTGACGGTAGGTATGGTCTTTTACGTCGCCCGCCGCCCATACGCCTTCGATATTGGTTGCACCGACATTGTCCGCCGTACCACCTTTTGTTTTCAGGTAGCCGGCTTCGTCCATTTCCAACTGCCCTTTGAAAATATCGGTATTCGGCTTGTGCCCGATGGCGATAAAGATGCCGCTGACGGCAATTTGTTGCTCAGAACCGTCGTTGTTTTTTAATAATGCGCCGTTTACGCCCCGATCGTCGCCCAGTACTTCTTGCAGGTTGCTTTCCAGCTTGAGGATGATTTTGCCCTCTTCCACGCGTTTCATCAGTTTGTCGATCATGATTTTTTCGGCGCGGAACTCGCTGCGGCGGTGAATCAGCGTAACGGTTTTGGCGATATTGGCAAGGTAGAGTGCCTCCTCAACTGCCGTATTGCCGCCGCCGACTACGGCAACATCTTGGTTTTTGTAGAAGAAACCGTCACAGGTGGCGCAGGCGGAAACGCCTTTCCCTGCAAACGCTTCCTCACTCGGCAAACCAAGGTATTTGGCGGACGCGCCTGTTGCGACAATCAGGGCATCACAAGTGTACTCGCCCATATCGCCTTTGAGTGTGAATGGGCGTTTTTGCAAATCGACGGCGTTGATTTGGTCAAAAATGATTTCTGTTCCGAAACGTTCGGCGTGGGCGAGAAACCGCGCCATCAATTCCGGCCCTTGCACGCCGTCGGCATCGGCAGGCCAGTTGTCCACTTCGGTGGTGGTCATCAGTTGCCCGCCTTGCGCGATACCTGTAATAATGACGGGGTTTAAATTGGCGCGCGCGGCATAGACGGCGGCAGTGTATCCGGCGGGGCCGGAACCCAAAATAATCAGTTTGCGGTGTTGGGACATTGTTTTTCCTTTGCTGTGTCAAGTTTTCGGATTCTACTCGAATTATCGGCGCGTTTGAGAAATTTTGACCATATCGGCGTTCAGACGGCATCCCGCAGCCTTGACCGCCGTCTGAATATCAAAGCAGGAATCAAACTTATGCAACAAAAAGTCCGTTTTCAAATCGAAGGCATGACCTGCCAGGCCTGCGCTTCGCGCATTGAAAAAGTGTTGAACAAAAAAGATTTTGTCGAATCGGCAGGGGTGAACTTTGCCAGCGAGGAAGCGCAGGTTACGTTTGACGACAGCAAAACCTCCGCAGCCGACATTGCCAAAATCATTGAGAAAACCGGTTACGGCGCGAAGGAAAAAACGGAAGATACATTGCCGCAAGCTGAAGCAGAACACCATATCGGCTGGAGATTGTGGCTTTTGTTTGCCATCAATATCCCCTTTCTTATCGGTATGGTAGGGATGATGCTAAAAGGGCTGAATTGGACACGGCACGATTGGATGATTCCGCCGGTATGGCAATTCGCGCTGGCGAGCGTGGTACAGCTTTGGCTGGCGGTGCCGTTTTACAAAAGCGCGTGGGCGAGCATTAAAGGCGGGCTGGCGAATATGGACGTGTTGGTTACCATCGGCACGGTCTCGATTTATCTGTATTCCGTCTATATGCTGTTTTTCAGTCCGCATGCGGCACACGGCATGGCGCATGTGTATTTTGAAGTGGGCGTAATGGTGATTGGTTTTGTGTCGCTGGGTAAGTTTTTGGAACACCGCACTAAAAAATCCAGCCTGAACAGCTTGAGCCTGCTGCTCAAACTCACGCCGACCCAAGTCAACGTGCAACGCGATGGCAAATGGGAACAACTGCCCATCGACCAAGTGCAAATCGGCGACCTTATCCGCGCCAACCATGGCGAACGCATTGCCGCCGACGGCATCATCGAGAGCGGCAGCGGTTGGGCGGACGAGAGCCATCTTACCGGCGAATCCAACCCCGAAGAGAAAAAGGCGGGCGGCAAAGTGTTGGCGGGCGCGCTGATGACCGAAGGCAGCGTGGTGTACCGCGCCGCGCAGCTCGGCAGCCAAACCCTGCTTGGCGACATGATGAACGCGCTATCCGAAGCGCAAGGCAGTAAAGCACCGATTGCGCGCGTAGCCGATAAAGCGGCGGCGGTGTTTGTGCCAACTGTTGTGGGCATTGCGCTTTTGACTTTTATCACCACTTGGCTGATTAAGGGCGATTGGACGCTCGCATTGATGCACGCCGTCGCCGTTTTGGTGATTGCCTGTCCGTGCGCGCTCGGTTTGGCAACCCCTGCTGCGATTATGGTCGGCATGGGCAAAGCAGTGAAACACGGTATTTGGTTCAAAGACGCGGCGGCGATGGAAGAAGCCGCTCACGTTGATGCTGTCGTGCTGGACAAAACCGGTACGCTGACCGAAGGCAGGCCGCAGGTTGCCGCCGTTTATTGCGTTCCCGACAGCGGCTTTGACGAAGACGCTTTGTACCGCATCGCCGCCGCCGTCGAACAAAACGCCGCCCACCCGCTCGCCCGAGCCATCGTTTCCGCCGCTCAAGCGCGCAGTTTGGATATTCCTACCGCACAAAACGCTCAAACCGTTGTCGGCTCAGGCATTACCGCCGAAGTGGAAAGCGTGGGTTTGGTGAAAGCAGGCAAAGCCGAATTTGCCGAACTGACCTTGCCGAAGTTTTCAGACGGCGTTTGGGACATTGCAAGCATTGTTGCAGTCTCAGTCGATAACAAACCCATCGGCACATTCGCACTTGCCGACGCGTTGAAAGCCGATACCGCCGAAGCCATAGGCCGTCTGAAAAAACACAATATCGATGTCTATATTATGAGCGGCGACAATCAAGGCACGGTCGAGTACGTCGCCAAACAACTGGGCATCGCACACGCTTTCGGCAATATGAGTCCGCGCGACAAGGCCGCCGAAGTACAGAAACTCAAAGCCGCCGGCAAAACCGTGGCGATGGTCGGCGACGGCATCAACGACGCGCCCGCACTCGCCGCCGCCAACGTCAGCTTCGCGATGAAAGGCGGTGCGGACGTTGCCGAACACACCGCGTCCGCCACGCTGATGCAGCATTCGGTCAACCAACTCGCCGATGCCCTGCTGGTGTCGCAGGCGACTTTGAAAAACATCAAGCAAAACCTGTTTTTCGCCTTCTTCTACAATATTTTGGGCATTCCGCTTGCCGCGCTCGGTTTTTTAAACCCTGTTATCGCAGGCGCAGCAATGGCGGCAAGCTCGGTTTCGGTATTGGGCAATGCCTTGCGCCTGAAACGGGTAAAAATCAATTAGCAGCATGTAACCGCCCTGCAGCCTCGTCCGAACGGATAAGGCTGCCGCCGCCGATATGCCGTCTGAAGCCGTTTTTCAAATGATTGATATGAATACAGAAAACCGTTCTCCGGAACAATTCGACATCCCGCTCTTCCTCAAAAACCTGCCCAAGCTGCCGGGCGTGTACCGTTTTTTTGACGAAGGCGGCAAAGTCTTATACGTCGGCAAAGCGGTCAACCTCAAGCGGCGCGTGTCCGGTTATTTCCAAAAAAACGACCATTCCCCGCGCATTGCATTGATGGTGAAACAGGTTCACTACATCGAAACCACCATCACCCGTTCCGAAGCCGAAGCCCTGATTCTCGAAAACAACTTCATCAAAGCCCTGTCGCCCAAATACAATATTCTTTTCCGTGACGACAAAAGCTATCCCTACCTCATGCTCAGCGGGCATCAATATCCGCAGATGGCTTATTACCGCGGCACGTTGAAAAAGCCCAACCAATACTTCGGCCCCTATCCCAACAGCAACGCCGTGCGCGACAGCATCCAAATCCTGCAAAAAGTCTTTATGCTGCGTACCTGCGAAGACAGCGTGTTCGAACACCGCGACCGTCCTTGCCTGCTGTATCAAATCAAACGCTGCACCGCGCCCTGCGTCGGACACATCAGCGAAGAAGACTACCGCGACAGCGTGCGTCAAGCCGCCACTTTTCTCAACGGCAAAACCGACGAACTGACCCGCACCTTACAACACAAGATGCAGACCGCCGCCGCGAATCTGCAATTTGAAGAAGCCGCCCGTTATCGCGATCAAATTCAAGCACTCGGCATTATGCAGAGCAATCAGTTTATCGACAGCAAAAACCCGAACAACCCCAACGATATCGATTTGCTCGCGCTGGCGGTTTCAGACGGCATCGTCTGCGTACACTGGGTCAGCATACGCGGTGGGCGGCACGTCGGCGACAAAAACTTCTTCCCCGACACCAAAAACGATCCCGAACCAAACGGGCAAGACTACGCCGAAGCCTTCGTCGCCCAACACTATCTGGGCAAAAGCAAACCCGACATCATCATCAGCAACTTCCCCGTGCCCGACGCATTGAAAGAAGCCCTAGAGAGCGAACACGGCAAACAAATGCAGTTCGTAACCAAAACCATAGGCGAACGCAAAGTCTGGCTGAAAATGGCGGAACAAAACGCACAAATGGCGATTGCCCAACGCCGCCTGCAACAAAGCAGCCAGCAAAACCGCATCGACGAGTTGGCAAAAATTCTCGGTATGGATTCAGACGGCCTCAACCGCCTTGAATGTTTCGACATCAGCCACACCCAAGGCGAAGCCACTATTGCGTCCTGCGTTGTGTACGATGAGCAAAACATCCAGCCTTCGCAATACCGCCGCTACAACATCACGACCGCCAAGCCCGGCGACGACTACGCCGCCATGCGCGAAGTATTGATGCGCCGTTACGGCAAAATGCAGGAAGCCGAAGCCAACGGCGAAAGCGTCAAATGGCCGGATGCCGTGTTGATTGACGGCGGTAAAGGGCAAATCGGCGTAGCCGTATCCGTATGGGAAGAACTCGGGCTGCACATTCCTTTGGTCGGTATCGCCAAAGGCCCGGAGCGCAAAGCCGGCATGGAAGAACTCATTCTCCCGTTCACCGGCGAAACCTTCCGCCTGCCCCCGCACAGCCCCGCCCTGCACCTTCTGCAAACCGTGCGCGACGAATCACACCGCTTTGCCATCACAGGCCACCGCAAAAAACGCGACAAAGCACGCGTTACCTCATCCCTCAGCGACATTCCCGGCGTAGGCAGCAAACGCCGCCAGGCCCTACTCACCCGCTTCGGCGGCCTGCGCGGCGTCGTTGCCGCCAGCAAAGAAGATTTGGAACAGGTCGAAGGCATCAGCAAGGCATTGGCGGAAACCATTTATAATCATCTGCATTAGTGTGCCGCTCAAGCAAAAACCGTCTGTAAAAATATGATACAGCAGACCGGTGTGCCGATATAAACCTAACTTCATAACAAATAACGATGATTCGATAAAACGGAAAACGATCTGATATGAACAATCCCGACTTACCCTATCGGCAGGTCTTGGAACGCCTGTCTCAAAAACAATATAACTTTGCCGAAGTCCGCCGACTGCTGACAGAAGCGGCCTCGGCAGGCCATCCCGCCGCCGCATTCGAGTTGGCAAAACACCTGATGGACGCAGACAGCCCGCACCAAGACCGCGAACAAGGTATGGAAATGCTCCGCATCGCAGCCGAACAGGGACATCCCTACGCGCGTTATAATTTGGCATATATCCAAGAATTGGAAGGCGCGCCCGCAGAAACCCTGATACCGCTTTACAGGCCTCTGGCAGAAGCAGGCCTGCCCGAAGCACAAGTCCGCCTGATGTACCTGCTGTATGCGTCCCGGCATTTTGAAGAAGCACTCGAATGGGCAAAAACGACCGCAAAAAACAACAATCCCCACGGGCAATACCTGCTCGCCCAATACTGCCGGTACGGCACACCGCCGGATTTTGAAACGGCGCACCTGCTCTACCGCAAAGCGGCGGCACAAGGCTTGGCGGAAGCACAATGGCAGCTCGGGCTGCAATATCGTTTCGGGCAAGGGACGAAAGCCGACACGGCACAGGCCGTCAATCATTTGCGTGCCGCCGCGCAACAAGGATACATTCCCGCCTGCACTCCGCTTGCCGAACTCATCCTGCCTACGGCTCCCGATGAAGCCGTTTACCGGTTCCAACAGGCGACACAGGAAAATGACCCCGATGCCCATGCCGCACTGGCCGACATCTACCTGCAAGGCAAGTATCTGGAAAGAAACCACAAACTTGCCCTGCATCATGCCGAGGCAGCCGCCGCCGAACGCCATCCCGAAGGTTTGCGGATACTGGGCGACATCTGCCGCTACGGTTTGGGCACAGCCCCCGATACGGAAAAAGCCCGGCATTATTACCGGCAGGCAGCCGAAGCCGGCAGCCTTTCCGCCTATCAGAAACTCATATCCGACAGCGCGTTAAACCATCCCGACCAATACGGCGGCATCAAAGATTCCGCCATCAGGCGGCAAAGGGCAGAACAGCTTTATCAAAAAGCCCAAGCCCTGCATTACGGATTACAATGCGCGCCCGAATACGCAGCCGCGCTCAAACTCTACACAGAAGCCGCAGAACTCGGACACAGCAAAGCCCAAACCAATCTGGGCAGCATGTATTACTTCGGACAGGGCATAGCCGCCGACTACGGCAAAGCCCGCAAATGGTTTGAACAAGCCGCCGCGCAAAAAGACAGTATGGCGTTCTACAACCTCGCCTGCATCCATTACAACGGACACGGCGTCGAGCCGGACAACGAAAAAGCCTGCCGCTACCTGCAAGAAGCCATAAACAGCGGACACGAACAAAAAAGCTTTCTGCAAGAACTGTTGCAACAGTGGCAAAATGCCGTCTGAACACCGTTACACCTACCCTGCTGAAACGAAACAGGTATAATCGCCCCTTTCCCTTCCCGCCGTCCGAACAGGCATTTCACATTCAGACGGCATCCTGATTGCACAACTGCACGGAAGCATTATGACAGACACCGCCGAAAACCAAACACAAAACGACCGTCAAGCCGAACATCCCCGCAGCATCCGCAGCTTCGTCCTCCGCCAAAGCCATATGACCGCCGCACAGCAACGCGCCATCGATACCTTATGGGACAGCTTCGGCATCGACTACCAAGCAACACCGGCCGATCTTAATGCCTGTTTCGGAAGCAGCCGACCCAAAATCCTCGAAATAGGCTTCGGTATGGGGACGGCAACCGCAGAAATTGCCCGCTGCCTGCCCGAAACCGACTTCCTCGCCATCGACGTACACGGTCCCGGCGTAGGCAACCTGCTCAAACTCATCAATGAAAACCATTTGGAAAATATCCGCGTGATGCGGCACGATGCCGTAGAAGTTGTCGAAAATATGCTGCAAGACGGCTCGCTCGACGGCATCCACATATTCTTTCCCGACCCGTGGCACAAAAAACGCCACCACAAACGCCGTCTGATACAAGCCCCCTTCATCGCCAAACTACTGCCCAAACTCAAAACCGGCGGCTATATCCACCTGGCGACAGACTGGGAAGAATATGCACGGCAGATGCTTGAAGTCCTCAGTAGCTTCGACAGCCTGCAAAATACGGCGGCAGACTACGCCCCCACCCCGGACTACCGCCCCGAAACCAAATTCGAAGCGCGCGGCAAACGCCTCGGGCACGGCGTTTGGGACTTGGTATTCAAACGGATGGGCTAACAAACCGCCGGATAAAAAAATGCCGTTTGAAGCATGTTTGCTTACAGACGGCATTTTTTCAAGATAAAGCAGCGAGTGATGTTTCGATACAATTTTTAAAACAATGGTTTGAACGGCAAAACGCGTGTGTACCGCACGCATCCTTAGTAGGTTTTATGCACATCGGTTTTAAAGTTTGTGCCGCCCGCAGGTAGTATGTGATAGCTACGCACGCGGTTGGTGTGATGTAGGCTACGGCTTGCTAATTATTCATCGTTATCAAACAAAGACTTAGGTGTACATTCAGGCATAGTTAACAAAACAACTAAACCTCTATTTACTGGAAAATAAAATGACTTATTTAAAAATAATAACAATCAGTATAGTTTTATACATTTTATTATTACAAATTAATCTCAAAATGTTAGAAAAAAGGATTGATTTCTTAGTAGAAAATATAGATAAATATTATCAGCAATATGGATCTTACCCAAATAATTTTGATTTTATATCAACTAAAACTGATTTTACTACTGAATCATATTGTGATTTTTGGGATAAAAATATTGCAGGATATGGTAATTGTTACTTCATAAAGAATGATAAAGACTATACTATTTTAGTCATGGGTTTCTCATCGAAAATACTATTTTCATCTCACAATAAAATAAAAGAATTCAATTCAAATAAATATGATTAAATTCAACAAGCAAGCCGTAACACGCATGAAATCTTTAGTTTTCCGTAGGTCGGATTCTTGAATCCGACATTACTTTAATCGTATTCAATAGAAAAGTCCGCATTGCCGCCACCCCAATTATGCGGATAAATACCCTGTTTGACATAACGGTGAAACGTAGAAAACCGCCAATCGGAAATTTGTCCTACATAGCCATGTTTGACCGGATTGAAATGCAGATAATCAAAATGGCAGGCAAAATCGGCTTCATCACGGATAGTATGCTCCCAAAAGCGTTTTGCCAAAGCCTGAGATTGCCGCCGATTAAATATTGGAAAAAAGGGAAAGTCTACAAGTTTAAAATTTAAATTCCCAGCTAAATAAGGTTTTAATATGAATAAAGAAACAGCAGAAGAAATACAATGCGGATTTGAATATTTGGCCTTTGATGATCTTACTCCGATATCTTTTGCACCACTAGGACGCGAACCGCAAACATGGCAATGGCAATTTGCAGTTGAATTTATATATCGACTATTAGTATGTGAATTGGCTATTTTATGGCCTTTTACATTTGATAAAAAACAAGAGATATTCATGTTTTGCCAAGAATTTGCAAAACAAAATCCTTTTGGTACGGAAAATAATGAATTATGGTATTCTGGGGAAATTACATTAACAAAAAAAGGTTTGGATTTAGTTAAATTTTATATTCCCGAACTATTCGAATGCGAAGATTTGCCATTTGAGCTTAATCATTTGTTCATTCTAGCGCTAGAATCTATTTTTTCAGATTATGAAGTTCCATGGGAGGAAAATAATCCATTAATACCTATAAAAATATTGGGGCCGTCCTAGATAACTAGGACAGCCCCAAATCTTTAGTTTTCCGTAGGTCGTACTCTCGAATCCGACATTTTGGGCATTGCTGCAATGGATTGCAACGACGGGAATATTAAAGGTTTTGTCGGATACAAGTATCCGACCTACGGTTGCTTTGGGAATTGGAAAGTGCAGGCTGCCTCAAGCAGAAAACGCGGGCGTGCATACCGCACACGCCTGAACGTTGGGTTTAAAGTTTGTGTCGTCCGCAGGTAGGGTGTGTGGCGCAGCCACGCACGCAGTTGGTGGAGATGCAGGTTACCGATTGCTGCGGTTTTTAATCCACGCTTCAATATATACGGAAGAGAAACTTTTCCAAGCAATCATCATCATGAAGAACAAAACCATTACAACCCAATAAATAATTATTTCGTCATATTTAATAGTCTCTATGAATTTCTTATCTGCTTCAGATAACTCAAACAAATGTGGGAATGCCCATAAAAATGTCAGAATAGAAATAACAGATATACCTACAGAGCCTACGTTAGCACATGTAGAGCCAGCACGTTTAAAAAATAGTGGACTACTATATTTAACTTCAGACCAAGATAAAATTTTGTTTTGTTCTTTAATCTTTTTATTTCTCATACTATTTTTCTTAAATAGATTTTTAGCCCAATTCAAAATTGAAGCTAACATTGTTAAAATTATCGTTGTAAAAATAAACAATAATACAGCCACAAATAAATATATCAATAACTGACTAACGAATCCATTATTGGGTACTACTAAATCAGTAAATATTTCAATAGCTTTTTTATTAGATGATTCGTAAATTAACGAATACACGATAGCTGTCATTGTAAATAAAAGAACCTGTAAAAGGTATTCTTTACAATCGTTCCAAAATGTTTCACAAAATGATGATTTAGACATTTAACCCTCATCCTATACTATAATATTAGAAATTATAAATTGTATAAAAATACATAACTATACAAGTCACTCCGCCCCAAACAACAAATTCTCCTTAATCCCCCGTATCCTATCCCTTAACACAGCCGCCTCTTCAAACTGCAAATCCCTAGCCGCCTGCTGCATGGCTTTTTCCAGTTTGGCGATTTCTTTAATCGCGTCTTCTTCGTTGTGGATTTCGCCGACTTTAACCTTGTTTTTGCCTTTCAGACGGCCTTTGCCGCCGTCTTCTTCGCGGTACACGCCGTCGATGATTTCTTTGACCTGTTTTTTAATCTGTTGCGGCACGATGCCGTGTTCTTCGTTGAATTTAATCTGTTTTTCGCGTCGGCGTTCGGTTTCGTCGATGGCGGCTTTCATGGAGTCGGTGATTTTGTCGGCGTACAGGATGGCGACGCCGTTCACGTTGCGCGCGGCGCGGCCTATGGTTTGAATTAGGCTGCGGTGGGAGCGCAGGAAGCCTTCTTTGTCGGCGTCGAGGATGGCGACGAGGGAAACTTCAGGGATGTCGAGGCCTTCGCGCAAGAGGTTGATGCCGACGAGTACGTCAAACAGGCCGAGTCGTAAATCTCTAATGATTTCAACGCGCTCTACGGTATCGATGTCGCTGTGCAGGTAGCGCACTTTGATGCCGAGTTCGCTGTAATAGTCGGTGAGTTGCTCCGCCATGCGTTTGGTGAGGGTGGTAACGAGTACGCGCTCGCCTTTTTGGATGCGGTCGTTGATTTCGCTCATTAAGTCATCGACTTGGGTGGCGACGGGGCGGATGATGATTTGGGGATCGACCAGCCCTGTGGGGCGGACGACTTGTTCGACCACTTGTCCGGCGTGTTCTTCTTCGTATTTGGCTGGGGTGGCGGAAACGAAGATAGTTTGCGGCATGACTTTTTCAAATTCGTGGAATTTGAGCGGGCGGTTGTCGCGGGCTGAAGGCAGGCGGAAGCCGTAGTCGACGAGGTTTTGCTTGCGCGATGCGTCGCCTTTGTACATGCCGCCGATTTGGGTAACGGTAACGTGGCTTTCGTCGATGAACATGATGGCGTTGTCGGGGAGGTAATCCATCAGCGTGGGCGGCGGTTCGCCTTCTTTTTTGCCGGAGAAGTGGCGGGAGTAGTTTTCGATGCCTTTGCAGAAGCCCATTTCGTAGAGCATTTCGAGGTCGAAGCGGGTGCGCTGTTCGATGCGTTGTTGCTCAACAGGGCGTTGTTCGCGGGTGAAAAACTCGATGCGTTCGCGCAATTCTTCTTTGATGGATTCGCAGGCGCGCAAGACGGTGTCGCGCGGGGTAACGTAGTGGCTGGACGGGAAGACGGTGTAGCGGCCGACGCGCTGGATAAGGCTGCCTGAAAGCGGGTCGAACATATCGAGTCGGTCTATTTCGTCGTCGAACAGGCTGATACGCAAGGCGTTTTCAGAGCTTTCGGCGGGGTACACGTCAATCACGTCGCCGCGCACGCGGAAGCTGCCGCGTTTGAAGTCCAAATCGCCGCGTTCGTACTGCATGGAAACGAGCATGGCGATGATGTCGCGCTGCTCAATGGTATCGCCTTCTTTGACGGACAACACCATTTGTTGATACTCGGTCGGGTCGCCGATACCGTAAATGGCGGACACGGTGGCGACGATAATCACGTCGTCGCGCGTCATCAGATTTTTGGTGGCGGAAAGGCGCATCTGCTCGATGTGTTCGTTGATCGCGCTGTCTTTTTCGATAAACAAATCGCGGCTGGGCACATAGGCTTCGGGCTGGTAATAGTCGTAGTAGGAGACGAAATATTCCACCGCGTTTTCGGGGAAAAACTCGCGCATTTCGGCATAAAGCTGTGCGGCAAGGGTTTTGTTGTGCGCCATAATGATGGCGGGTCTGCCGCTTTGGGCGATGACGTTCGCCATGGTGTAGGTTTTGCCCGAACCGGTTACGCCGAGCAGGGTTTGGTAGGCAAGGCCGTCTGAAAGCCCTTCGAGCAGGCCGGCAATGGCGGTGGGCTGGTCGCCGGCGGGCGGGAAGGGTTGGTGGAGCTTGAAGGGGGAATCGGGGTATTGGATGACTTCCATAATCTTGCCTGTGATGCGTTTGCGGACAAAGCGTGTAGTAGGGATGGGTCAGAAACGTCTTTCAGACGGCATGGAATAAAAGACATTCCCGACCGTATGCCGTCTAAACTCAACCGCAATCCCAAGTGAATGCCGTTTTGGAAAAATCGCATTTTTCCAAATCTTCGGGCGCGATAAAGAAATTGCCGATGCCCATATCGCCCCACATGATGTCTATTCCTTCGTTCTCATCATATTGGCTTTCCAATTGGAACAGCAGTTCATAGCCTTCCAAACTGCCGTCGCGCGGATCGTATTGGGCAAAGCAGGGATAACCGCCAATACAGTGTCCCGCCTGATTGGAGGCTTCCCGATAGTTCTCGTAAAGCCGCCAATCGTTGTTGCCCGTATCCGTAACCCTTTCAAGAATCAGCTTGCGCATTTCCGGAAAAGTCCGATCGAAACGGTAATCGTCGAAAGACAGATATTGCGTCTCCGGTTCGGAAAAAACCATGCGGAATTCTTCCTCTGCACCAAACGGCAGACCGATTCCGAAATCCCCGAAATCGGAATATGCCGGAACATCCGAACGCAAACCTTCCTGCCGCACTTCGCGATGGTACAAAACACGGAATCCCTTTTGGGCGCGCAAGTCGTCGAAATCCATGCCCGACAAATCGTCGTAACCGTCGACAAAGAACTGGACGATGCCTTCGGTCGGATAGTCCGGCAGATGCGGCATTTGGGCAAAGTTGATTTGCGCCAACAGGGAAAGCGGTTGTCCTTGGGCGTTTTGGGGATATTCCATACCCTCCGGCAGATAAGGTCTGCCGCCGACCTTGCTGTCCCACAGTTCTACTGTCTCTTTCTTCAAAGAAAAACGCACGACGGGTTTTGCCGTGGCTGCAATTTTCTCTGCAAACGGTTCAAATTCCGGTAAAAAATCGCTCATAACCTGTCCTTTCAAACATAATATGCCGTCTGAAACCCTTTCAGACGGCATCGTCAAAAGCTACTTCTTATCTTTTTTGTCTTTCTTATCCTTATTTGAAACCGGCTTTTTCGCCGCCAGCCCCAAAGACTTCTGCCACTGCTCGGGCGACTTGACCAAATCCAAAGCCTTACGCAACTGGTCGTCTTTGGCAGGGTTGGGAATCCGCCTTGAAGACAAATCCTCGTCCTTTTTCTTTTTGCCTTTTTCTTTTGCAGCGGGTTTATCCGCATTTTCTTCAACCGGCACGGCAAGGGTTTCGCTGTTCACATCCTCGCCGCCCAAAGGATTCCCGATGTGTCCGACCAAATCCGCCTCGCGGCTTTCAAAAGTGCGTTCCTTATCTTTTACTTCGACATCGGGAACAATCCCCTGCGCCTGAATAGAACGGTCGTTCGGCGTATAATACAGCGCCGTTGTCAGCTTGACCGCGCTGCCGTTGGACAAGGGAATCAAAGTCTGAACCGAACCTTTGCCGAAGCTCTGCGTACCGACGATAACCGCGCGTTTATGATCCTGCAATGCACCTGCGACAATCTCCGACGCAGAAGCCGAACCGGAATTGACCAATACCGTCATCGGAATCGTTTTCAACTCGGCAGGAATACCCGCCAAAGGATCGCCGCCCATACCGTACACATAATCCTCGGGAACGGCTTTCAGTACCATGCCGTCTTTGCCGTCGCGTCCCTTGGTGCTGACGACGACCGCTTCAGACGGCAGAAACGCCGCCGACACGCCGACCGCGCCGGTCAAAAGCCCGCCGGGGTCGTCGCGCAAATCCAACACCAGCCCCTTGAGCGGTTTTCCTTTATTTTCCTTGACCAGCTCTTTAGCTGCCGAGTTCACGCCTTCAACCGTCCGCTCTTGGAACTGGGAGACTCGGATATAGCCGTAATCCGGCTCGAGCAAATAATGGCGGACGCTTTTCACTTTAATGATGGCGCGCGTCAGGTTGACGACTATCGGCTTGTCGGCATTTTTACGCGACAGCGTCAAAGTAATCTTCGTACCCGGCTTGCCCCGCATTTTCTTCACCGCTTCGCTGACCGTCATGCCGCGTGTCGAAACATTATCGATTTTCACAATGAAATCGCCGCTTTTCACCCCCGCCCGTTCCGCAGGCGTGTCCTCAATCGGCGAAACCACTTTGACAAAACCGTCTTCCTGCCCGATTTCCATCCCCAAGCCGCCAAATTCGCCGCTGGTCGATTCCTTCATTTCCGCATAACCTTTTTTATCCATATATTCGGAATGCGGATCCAAACCGGCCACCATACCCTTCATCGCACCTTCAAACAAATCGGCATCGGGTTTGTCCTGATAATAGTTTGCCTTAATCTGACCATAAACCTCCGCCATCGTACGGATGGATTGCACCGGCAGGACTTCGTTATCCCGCCTGTCCTTCTCGGCGGCAAAACCCTGCACCGCCAGACTGACGGCAACGCCGCTGATTGCACCCAAAGTATAAAGTGCGATTTTCTTAAAAACAGGTTTCGACATTCTTCTTTAACTTTCTCTCTTGATTTCCAAAAACCGGAAAACACAGGTACGGCAAACGGCAGACTTCACGGAACAGCGCACCATATCGGCACGATTCGCATAAAGCCTACCGTTTCGGCAATCCGATCAACGTATCCAACTCGAAGGGTTCAATACCTGACCTTGATAACGTATTTGCAGGTAAAGCCCCTCTTCCCCGTCCGGCAGCGACCCGCTCGTACCGATTTTGCTTCCCGCCGCGACCGCATAACCCTTGCCGACAGAAATTTCGCTCAAACCGGCATAAATGCTGATGTAGTTCTCGCCGTGATCGACTACGACCACTTTGCCGTAGCCGTCCAACTCATCCGCATAGCTTACTGTTCCTGCCGCAATGCTTTCAACCGTTGCCGGTGCAGTGGAATAAAACACGCCTTTCCAAACATCGCCGCCGCTCCGGTTCTGCCCGAAAAGTCCGGTCGGCACACCGTCAACCGGTTTTTTCAAACGTCCCTGCATGCGGCTGAAACCGTCGGCACTGCCGATACCCATAACCGAAGGCGCTTGGATGTTCCTGTCTTCGGCAGTCAGATTGGACATTGCCGCACGTCGTGCTTCAGCTTTCTGCTGTACCGCTTCTTTTTCTTTTCTGGCCTTTTCAGCAGCCGCCAGTCTGGCTTCCGCCAGTTTTCTTTTTGCTTCCGCATCCTGAATGCGGTGTTCGGCCTTTTTCTTCTCCAAATTGCTCAAGAGCTTGTTCAGCTGCTGCTCGTTTTCTTTCTGTTCCAGCAGTTTTCGGGCATCTTTGGCGATTTTGGCATTTTGTCTGCGGCTTTCCGTCTGTTCCGCCGCATCGGTTACACCCTGTTTTTTCAGCAGGGATTGCACGTTTGCCTGAATCTTTTTCAAATACGCCAACTCGTTGTTGATTTTCTGCTCTTGAATTGCCAAAGCCTTCTGCTGCTTTTCCAAATCTTTGACGACTTCCTGATTGGAGGCGTTCACATAGCGCGTATAGCGCAAAAAGCGGTTTTTCTGGCCCGGTTCGGCATTTTTCAGGAACAGGGCAACCGCATTCGGCTGGCTGTTTTTATAGTTTCCCGATACGAAACGGGAAATCTGCGCTTTCGTACCGGCGACTTCCGTTTTCAAACGGTTCAGCTCGGCATTGAGGTTTTGAAACTTGTCCCAAGCCTCGCGCTGTTTGCGGTTGACGGAAGCAAGGTTGCCGCGCGCCTGACGGATACGCTCTTGACGGATACGCTCTTCCTGAAGCTGTTTGAGGGAATTGCTGACATGAAGCAGCATTCCTTCGCTTTGTTTGAGCAGGGCTTTTTTGTTTTCGACATCGTTGGTCGCAGCGGCAACGGCAGCTTTCAATTCGTCGGAATCGGTTTTGGCATTTTTCTCTTCCGTGTGTTTTTTGTCCTGTTTCACTGCTTTTCCGTCCTTGTCGGTACGGTCTTTTTTATTTGCAGAAACAGTGTCTTTGTCCGACTTGCCGCCCTTACGTGGATTGTCCTGTCCTTTTGTCTCTTTTTTACCTTGTTTGTTTTCAGGCTGTGTTTTTGCGTTTTTTTCTTTGGATTCGGACACAGGCTTGCCATATGCCTTTTTGTGTTCCGCCTTCGATTCCTTATTCTCTTCGCGTCCTTTGCGCGCAGACTGCCCGGATGTTGCCTCATTCTCTGCTTCTTTGCGGTTTTTGGCGGTTTTTTTGGACTCTTTGCCCTCTTTTGCCGCCTCTTTGCCGCCTGTTTTTTTATCTTTCACTGTGGCATTTTTGCCTTTTTCTTTTTTGCCTTCCGCCGCTTCTGGCTGTTCTTTTTTGTTCTTCGCCTGTTTTTTCACTTCGGCGGAACGGTTGTGTGCCGCGTCGTGGGCGGCAATGGCGGGCGTGGAAAAAACGAGCATCAGGGCAAGCAGAAGGGGTTTATAGCGCATGGTTCGACCTTCGGAAAAAGTTGGATAATACTGAAGGCTGCACGAAAGCAGCCGGACGTTTGGATTATACTGTCAGTTATGCCGTCTGAAAATGCCGTTTGCCCAATCTTGCACCTTCTTTGCGCGGATACTTGCAATCGGCTCAAACAGCCTTATATTGTGCGGCATATTTTCAATGCTGCAATAGATATTGTGTTCCGACACACAGGGTAGCACATTAAGCCGCATACCGTATGTTGCCCGATTTGGGAGCGTGCGACCCTCCAAACAAAGCAAGCCCTGCCGCCTTCACGGAAAACAAGGATTTAACCGATAAGGAAATTTTGATAAACAGACTGCTACTGCTGTCTGCCGCCGTCCTGCTGACTGCCTGCGGCAGCGGCGAAACCGATAAAATCGGACGAGCAAGCACCGTTTTCAATATGCTGGGAAAAAACGACCGTATCGAGATGGAAGGATTCGACGATCCCGACGTTCAGGGCATTACCTGTTATATTTCATATGCAAAAAAGACGGCTTGAAGGAAACGGTCAATTTGGAACAAGTAAATTTTGGCAAAATATCTATAAAGGAAATTTTAAAGTACACCCATAATGGAAAAAATATTTTATCAAATTAGCGACCCCACACAAAATGTTCCCGAAGGAGATGATATTTGGATAGATCAATTGAAACAAGAGAATATAATGTGCGATTGTGGAAATATCATTAAACATACAGCAATTGATGTCTTTCTAAATGAAAAAATAAAAAAAAGTTTTGCTCCAATTACCTACGCAAGAGGTACATTTATTGGAATGTTACATAAAGATATTGTTTCATTACTGGGCATTCAAAATATTGAGAATGTATATTTTGTAGGAAAGGTTTATGATGTAAACAAAACTGTATCCAAAGAATACATTTCAGTTGTTCCAAAATTTAGAATTTATATAAGGGGAGGGAAAGAATCAACTTGTAGTATATGTGAAAAGTGCGGAGTCGTTTTATATTTTCCTTTGCCATTAAATAGTTGGTATATTGTGGATAAATCTATCCCAAATCTCACTTTCTTTCCAAGCGCTTTAACAGGTATTATTGTGAATGACGAAATTTTAAAACAAATAAAAAAATCAGGAATTAAAAGAATTGGATATGAAAAATTGCCAGTATTAAAAGAAGCAATTGATGGTCACAATAGTTGTTTTGGGGCTTTGCCACCGGAATAATGACCTTTTCGGCAAAATCAAGAGTACTCGCAATGTCTTAGTTCCCTCAATGACAAGTAATTGCAGGCTCATTATGGCTGGCAGGAGGGAGATACCGCCTACGAGTGGTACGGCAACGGCATGCTCAGGAGCGTACGCACACCCGAAGGTGCCACCATAAGGTTTGAGTACGATGCCTTGAGCAGGCGTATCCTTAAAGAGACGCACGACACATGCCATCGCTATGCCTGGGACGGCAACGTGCTTCTGCATGAGTGGAGCTATGACAGGCGGGAGAAGACGCGTCCGACGCATCGGTTTCGTGCGTTCAGACGGCATCTTCGATTTCTTTTGACGAAACCGCCGTGCGCAAACCGAAAGAAGTTTTCAAGCACGGTACGAGCTTCGCGTTCAAGAGTCGGCAGATTATCCGTTATTATAATCCGAAACGTAAAACTTTCGCTTATTTGGTTTACAGCGATAAAATCGTCCAAGGCTCGCCGAAAAATTCCTTAAGCGTGGTTTCCTGTTTCGGCAGCAACCTGCAAACCAATATGCCTCAAGCGGGCACTTCCGGCAAAATGCTTGCTGGCGCCTGCATTATTTCCAACCCGATAGAAAATCCCGACAAACGCTGATATGAACCTGTCCAACCACTTTCTCGTCGCCATGCCCGATATGGAAGACGCGTTTTTTGCACAATCGGTCGTCTATATCTGCAAACACGATGAAGACGGCGCACTCGGCATCGCCATCAACAAACCCTCTCCGATTACGATGGACATGATTTTTTCCGCCACCAGCAAAAACATCCCTTTCCGAATGCAGCACGACAGCGTGATGATGGGCGGCCCGGTGCAAGTCGAGCGAGGTTATGTCGTGCATACCCCGATCGGCAACTGGCAAAGCAGTATCCGCGTTTCGGACAATATCGCGCTGACTTCTTCCCGAGACGTGATTGAAAATATTTCACGCGAAGGCGCGGTTGACAAAATATTAATCAGTATCGGCTATTCAAGCTGGGGAAAAGGCCAGCTCGAACGCGAACTTGCCGACAACGCATGGCTGACCGTTCCCGCCGACGAACACATCCTGTTCGACATCCCCTACGAACACCGTTACGCCGCCGCATTCGCCAAACTCGGCATCGACCCGCTCGCCCTGTTTTCGGGAGTCGGCCATGCATAAAATTCCAAAAGGAACGGCACTGGCATTCGACTTCGGCGAAGCGCGCATCGGCGTGGCGCAGGGCGATGCGGAATTGGGGCTGTCCCATCCACTGGCCACCGTTACCGGCGGCAGCAACGATGAAAAATTCGCGACAATCGCCAAACTGGTTCAAGAGTGGCAGCCGCGTTATTTTGTCGTCGGTCTGCCTGTCCATACCGACGGCACGGAACACGAAATGACGCACCTGTCGCGCAAGTTCGGACGCAGGCTGCACGGCAGATTCGGGCTTCCCGTCTATTGGGTGGACGAACGCCTCTCGTCCGTCTATGCGGAAGGCCTGCTTTCAGAAGCACAAGTTTTTGGCAAAAAAAGGAAATCCGTTCTCGACCAAGTAGCCGCACAGGCAATCCTGCAAAGTTTCTTCGAAGGTGGTTCGGAAGAATTTTTTAACGGACGGGACGAATAAGTCTGCCTTATTTTCGGGCTACCGTAAAAAAAGCTTCTACAAGCCCGTCCAATTCCAGTTCCAATCTGTCCCCCTCGCTGATTTTCCCTGCACCTGAAGGTGTTCCGGTAAATACCAGATCACCTTTTTTCAAGCCATAGGACAGAACCAGCTCGCATAAAACCATCCTGAGCGGGCAAAGCATCATTTCCGTGTTGCCCCTCTGTTTCAATATACCGTTCTGCCTCAATGAAAAAAGGAAGGATTGGCTGGAAACCTTGTTCGCCGCCACGAAGTCCGAAACACATGCAGAATGCCTGAATCCCTTTGCCTTCAACCAAGGCAGCCCTTTTTCCTTCAGACGGCATTGGATATCCCGTACCGTAAGGTCCAACCCTACACCATATCCTGCGACACATCCCAAAATATCTTCACCCTCGCCCATGCCGTCTGAATCCTTACCGACCAGCAACACGAGCTCGCACTCAAAATAAATACTGAGATGGCAAAGGAAATATGTCTTGATTTTCTGGATAATTCTCTATATTACTAGACAGCCAGAGTTCAAAGATTTTGTAATCGTCAAAGAAACCAAATATATACCCTCGCTTTAGT
>NZ_CAUJAJ010000023.1 GCF_962747995.1 Neisseria viridiae
GGGAATCGGGGGGGGGGGGGGTAATTTCTAATTACTCGCTTGCAGCGACGAATTCTAATGAGACTGCGGTTGTTGCAACAAATGACGGAAAAACGGCAGATGCTGAAAACAAAAAACTGAAACGCGGTTTGGCGGCACAAGCCGCGTTAAGCGGTTTATTCCAACCCTACTCTGTCGGCAAGGCAAACGTTACCGCCGCTGTGGGCGGTTATCGGTCGCAATCCGCATTTGCCGTCGGTGTCGGTTACCGTTACAACGAAAAATTTGCAACAAAAGCAGGATTTGCCTTTGCACCCGGCGGCGGTGTGGCTTATCACGCCGGTGTCAATTTCGAATGGTAAGTGCCTCTAAATATTTAGCGGTAAAACATACGCTTATTAAACGGTAAGCGTGCAGGCAATGCCGTCTGAAACCTGAAACAGGCTTCAGACGGCATTTTGACGCACGAAATCGGCAGATATGACGGAAATAGGCAATACCTATCTTGTCATTTCAAAATTTCAAAATCACGGCGTTATCCGAAATCATAATCATCTCTCCGCTGTCATTCCCGCGCAGGCGGGAATCTAGGACGCGGAATCTAAAGAAACCCTTTATCCGATAAGTTTCTGTGCCGAAGGGTCTGGATTCCCGCTTTCGCGGGAATGACGATTCAGAAGTTGCCCGAAACTCAAAAAACTGAAGCCGAAGGGCCTGGATTCCCGCCTGCGCGGGAATGACGGCATATCAGTTTCTGTGCGGACAAACCTGGATTCCCATCTGCGTAGGAATGACGATTCAGAAGTTACACGAAACTCAAAAAAAAAACGAAACCGAACGAACCAGATTCCCGCTTTTACGAGAATGACGGGATTTTGGGTTGTGGTAATTTATCGGGAAAACAGAAACCCCTATGCCGTCATTCCCGCTCAAGCGGGAATCTAGGACGTAGAATCTAAAGAAACCGTTTTATCCGATAAGTTTCTGTACCGAAGGGTCTGGATTCCCGCCGTCGCGGGAATGACGGCATATCGGTTTCCGTGCGGACAGACCTAGATTCCCACCTGCGTGGGAATGACGGGATTTCAGGTTTCTGTTTTTGCCGGAATTTGCCGCATCACGGCTTCAGACGGCATTGCCTGCCGTTGTACCCGCGGGTGCGGCTGCCTTAATGTAGTTGAGCGAGATAAACTGCTTCTCAGCATCCAATTCAGTGATTTTGAACAATGCCTGCGATTTGGGCAGCGCGTCAAATGGAATACCGGTCGCGCGCGTTACCAGCGGCAGGCCTTCGATGCGGACGAGGTCTTCTTTCAGAATCGTCGCGGTCAGTTCGCTGATGCCTTGCTGTTGCAGATAGACGAGGCTCCAGTAGGCTTCCATTTGGCGTTGGAAGTCGGCGTAGGCTGTATAGGCGGCATCAAAGTCGCGCAGCGCGGCGAAAAGCTCGGCATCGCTTTGCTGGAAGAGCGGCTCGGCAGTGTCGTCGATTAGGCTGATCAGTTGTTTTTGGTTGATGTAGTCGGCGGCACGGCGCAGCGGCGAGGTAAACCAGCCGTAATGCTGCACGCCCATGCCGATATGCGGCTCGGATTTGGTGCTCATGCGCACTTTGCCTGCCGGTTGGACGCGGAAAAGGCCGGGCAGGTCGTTGTCGTGGAGCATCTGCGCCCAAGTGCTGTTGGCCAAAATCATCATCTCGCTGACCAGTGTATCGATGGGCGAACCGCGTTCGCGGCGGACGACGGATACCTTGCCTTCCTCATCCAATTCGATGCTGTAATCGTATTGCGGCGCGCGGTCGGGTTCGTATTTGCCGCGCGCTTTTTGCAGGGCGGTGGCGAATTGATAGAACCAAATCAGGTCTTGATGGTGGGCGAACATCATTTCGCCGGCTTCGTCCAAGCCGGTTTCGGCGTTGAAATGCGGCTCGATGGCTTGGATACGCAGGTTTGCGGTGATGTTGACGGCTTCGATTTTGCAGGTCGGCGTGCCGACGTTGAACTCGTTGTCCACATCGAAATAAATGCTGATGGAAGGGCGGTATGCGCCCGCATCAAGGCTGAACGCAGCAATCCAGTTTTCAGGCAGCATGGTGATTTTGCCGCCGGGGAAATAAACCGTGCTTAAACGTTCCATAATGTTTTTTTCCATTTTGTCGCCTTGTTTAATGGCAAGCGACGGCGCAGCGATGTGGATACCGACGCGTTTCATGCCATTGCCCAAGTCGGTCAGGCTCAAGGCATCGTCCACTTCGGTAGTCGATTCGTCGTCAATGGAAAAGGCGGTAACGTCAGCCTTGGGCAAGTCGGGCATTTCAGGAAGCGGAAGGTCGGGGAAGCCTGTTCCTTTGGGGAAATATTTGATTTCAAACCCGTCTTGCAGGTATTGAGGGATAGAGGTAATGCCGCCCGTTTTTTTCGCCAGTTCGTAGGCGGAGGTTTTCAGCGCGTCGGCGGCTTTGGTAAAGGCTTTGTAGGTCAATGATTGCTTGTCGGGCGCGTGTAGGATGGTTTTCAAATCCGCCGCGATTTCAGACGGCATCTCGCCGCGTTTCAAGGCTTCCGCCCAAGCGTCGATTTGCGCGTCTTGTTGTTTTTTGCGTTCGATGGCGGCAAGCGCTTGTTTTAAGGTTTCTTCGGGCGCGGCTTTGAACACGCCTTTGGCTTTTTTGTAGAAATACACCGGCGCGGCGTAAAGTGCAATCAAAGTCGCCGCCAGCTCGGTTTTGGTCGGCGCGTGTCCGTAATATTCTTCGGCGATAGCTTCGGCGGAAAATTCTTCTTCGCCGCATACCTCCCACAATAAATCGGTGTCGATGTCCGCCGCCTGCGCCTGCGCGTTTTCCAAAAACGCCGCCATATCGCCGTCAAACTCGGCAAAGACATTGTTTGCCTTCACTTTGGTGCGCTTGCCGTGTTGGGTATCGACTTGATAGGTGGCATCGTTTTTTTGGACGACGGCGGCCACTTTGAACTGGCCGGACTCTTCGTAAAAGATATTCATTTTTCGGATTTTCTGTGGAAACTCAAGCGGGCGATTTTAGCAGATTACCGAAAATGCCGTCTGAAAAAAGGTTGGGGGAGGGTTGGCGCGGCTTTGCGGTGCTTGCGTTATAGTGGATTAAATTTAAACCAGTACGGCGTTGCCTCGCCTTGCCGTACTATTTGTACTGTCTGCGGCTTCGTCGCCTTGTCCTGATTTAAATTTAATCCACTATACGTTTTTGACGGGGTACAATCGCCGTTTTTGAATGGAGGACGGAATGGGGAATACAAACCGTGTGCCGGAGCAGGCGCGTTACGATGCCGAACGCAGGCAGGCAGACGAAGCATTGGCGGGCGTGTTTCCGGCAGTCAGTATCTTCGGCAGCGCGCGCACGCCGCAGAATCATGCGGATTATGCGTTTGCCTTCCGTCTGGCGAGGCGGCTGTCGGATTCGGGCATTGCCGTCATTGCGGGCGGGGGACCGGGGATTATGGAGGCGGCAAACAAGGGCGCGTTTGCAGGGAAATCGGTTTCGGTGGGGCTGAACATCGTTTTGCCGCACGAGCAGAAACCGAATCCGTATCAGGACATCGCCTTGCGGTTTTCCCGTTTTGCCGAACGCAAGGCGGTGTTTTTCAGTTATTCCCAAGCATATGTCGTGATGCCGGGCGGCTTCGGGACGCTGGATGAATTGTTTGAAATCCTGACCTTGGTGCAGACGGGCAAAGTGCCGCCGCGTCCGGTCGTTTTGGTTGGAAAGGCGTTTTGGTCGGGCTTGGCGGAGTGGATAAACGCGCAGCTTTTGGCGCGCGGCCTGATTTCCGAAGGGGCAGCCTCTTTGTTCGCCATATCGGACGATGAAGACGAAATCGTCGCGTATCTGTCGGAACACGGGCTTCAGACGGCATAGCGTCCTGAGAGTGATGTATAATTGCAAACAATTTAACAATTTTTGATGTCTTTCCCGAACAGGATGCCGAAATGATCAACCCCATCGCCTCGCTTTCCCCTTTAGACGGCCGTTATGCCCAATCCGTTGAAGCATTGCGCCCGATTTTTTCAGAATACGGCCTGATGAAGGCGCGCGTCAAAGTCGAATTAAACTGGCTCAAAGCCCTCGCCGCCGAGCCGGAGATTGCCGAAGTGCCGCCCTTTAGTGCCGGAACGCTTGCCGAAATCGACACGGTGATTGAAAACTTTTCATTGGAAGACGCGGCCGCCGTCAAAGCCATCGAAGCCACCACCAATCACGATGTCAAAGCCATCGAATATTGGCTGAAAAAACGTTTTGCCGAAGTGCCGGAAGTCTCTGCTGCCAGCGAGTTCATCCACTTCGCCTGCACCAGCGAAGATATCAACAACCTGTCCCACGCCCTGATGCTGCAGGAAGCGCGCGAAACCGTCATCTTGCCCAAACTTGCCGAAATCATCGAAAAACTCACCGGCATGGCGCATGAGTTGGCTGCCGTCCCTATGATGAGCCGCACGCATGGCCAGCCTGCTACACCAAGCACATTGGGTAAAGAAATCGCCAATGTCGTGTACCGCCTGCAACGTCAGTTTAAAAACCTGCAAGCGCAAGAGTTCCTCGGCAAAATCAACGGCGCGGTCGGCAACTACAACGCCCATATGGTCGCCTATCCCGACGTCGATTGGGAAACCCACTGCCGCAACTTCGTCGAAATCAGCCTTGGCCTGACCTTCAACCCCTACACCATCCAAATCGAGCCGCACGACTACATGGCTGAATTCTTCCAAACCCTCAGCCGCATCAACACCATCCTGATCGACTTTAACCGCGACGTTTGGGGCTACATTTCTTTGGGGTACTTCAAACAAAAAGTCAAAGCGGGCGAAGTTGGTTCTTCCACCATGCCGCACAAAGTCAACCCCATCGACTTTGAAAACTCCGAGGGCAACCTTGGTATGGCAAACGCCGTATTGGGTTTTTTGGCGGAAAAACTGCCGATTTCCCGTTGGCAGCGCGACCTGACCGACAGCACCGTCTTACGCAATATGGGCGTGGGCGTGGGCTATGCCGTGTTGGGTTTCGCCGCCCACCTGCGCGGTCTGAACAAGCTCGAACCTAACCCCGCCGCGCTTGCCGCCGATTTGGATGCCACTTGGGAGCTGCTCGCCGAGCCGATTCAAACCGTAATGCGCCGTTACGGCGTGGCCAATCCTTACGAGAAGCTGAAAGACCTGACGCGCGGCAAAGGCGGCATCACGCCCGAAGTGCTGAAAGGCTTTATCGGATTGCTGGAAATCCCCGCCGAAGCCAAAGCCAAATTGCTTGAGCTGACCCCCGCGCTGTATGTGGGCAAGGCTGAAGCGTTGGCGAAACGGATTTGAGCGTTTACTGAAACCGATGCCGTCTGAACGCGCGTTCAGACGGCATTTTTAAGATAACGGGACATACAGGGGCGATATTTATGCAAGCTGTCCGATACAGACCGGAAATTGACGGATTGCGGGCCGTCGCCGTGCTATCCGTCATGATTTTCCACCTGAATAACCGCTGGCTGCCCGGAGGATTCCTGGGGGTGGACATTTTCTTTGTCATCTCAGGATTCCTCATTACCGGCATCATTCTTTCTGAAATACAGAACGGTTCTTTTTCTTTCCGGGATTTTTATACCCGCAGGATTAAGCGGATTTATCCTGCTTTTATTGCGGCCGTGTCGCTGGCTTCGGTGATTGCCTCTCAAATCTTCCTTTACGAAGATTTCAACCAAATGCGGAAAACCGTGGAGCTTTCTGCGGTTTTCTTGTCCAATATTTATTTGGGGTTTCAGCAGGGGTATTTCGATTTGAGTGCCAACGAGAACCCCGTACTGCATATCTGGTCTTTGGCGGTAGAGGAACAGTATTACCTCCTGTATCCCCTTTTGCTGATATTCTGCTGCAAAAAAACCAAATCGCTACGGGTGCTGCGTAACATCAGCATCATCCTGTTTCTGATTTTGACTGCCTCATCGTTTTTGCCAAGCGGGTTTTATACCGATATTCTCAACCAACCCAATACTTATTACCTTTCGACACTGAGGTTTCCCGAGCTGTTGGTGGGTTCCCTGTTGGCAGTTTATGGGCAAACAGCAAATGGAAAACGGCAGACGGCAAACAGCAAATGGAAAACGGCAGTTGCTTTCATCACTCTGCTTCGGCGCATTGCTTGCCTGCCTGTTCGTGATTGACAAACACGATCCGTTTATCCCGGGAATAACCCTGCTCCTTCCCTGTCTGCTGGCGGCACTGCTTATCCGGAGTACGCAATACGGGACACTTCCGACCCGCATCCTGTCGGCAAGCCCCATCGTATTTGTCGGCAAAATCTCTTATTCCCTATACCTGTACCATTGGATTTTTATTGCCTTCGCCCATTACGTTACAGGCGACAAACAGCTCGGACTGCCTGCCGTATCGGCGGTTGCCGCATTGACGGCCGGATTTTCCCTGTTGAGTTATTATTTGATTGAGCAGCCGCTTAGAAAACGGAAGATGACCTTCAAAAAGGCATTTTTCTGCCTTTATCTCGCCCCGTCCCTGATACTTGTCGGTTACAACCTGTACGCAAGGGGGATATTGAAACAGGAACACCTCCGCCCGTTGCCCGGCGCGCCCCTTGCTGCGGAAAATCATTTTCCGGAAACCGTCCTGACCCTCGGCGACTCGCACGCCGGACACTTGCGGGGTTTTCTGGATTATGTCGGCAGCCGGGAAGGGTGGAAAGCTAAAATCCTGTCCCTCGATTCGGAGTGTTTGGTTTGGGTGGATGAGAAGCTGGCAGACAACCCGTTATGTCGAAAATACCGGGATGAAGTTGAAAAAGCCGAAGCCGTTTTCATTGCCCAATTCTATGATTTGAGGATGGGCGGCCAGCCCGTGCCGAGATTTGAAGCGCAATCCTTCCTGATACCCGGGTTCCAAGCCCGATTCAGGGAAACCGTCAAAAGGATAGCCGCCGTCAAACCCGTCTATGTTTTTGCAAACAACACATCAATCAGCCGTTCGCCCTTGAGGGAGGAAAAATTGAAAAGATTTGCTATAAACCAATATCTCCAACCTATTCAGGCTATGGGCGACATCGGCAAGAGCAATCAGGCGGTCTTTGATTTGGTTAAAGATATCCCCAATGTGCATTGGGTGGACGCACAGAAATACCTGCCTAAAAACACGGTCGAAATACACGGACGCTATCTTTACGGCGACCAAGACCACCTGACCTATTTCGGTTCTTATTATATGGGGCGGGAATTTCACAAACACGAACGCTTGCTTAAATCTTCCCACGGCGGCGTATTGCAGTAGCCTGCCTTGCCGTCCGATATCGCTTGTGCCGCCGTTTGCTGTTCGTGGCGGCGGTGGTTTTTATTTTCCCTCCCCTGCGGGAGGGAATTTTGAATCAAAACCCCAATTGCCTTTCCAAGTTTTCCACCAGATTGTCATCCAGTTCCAAAGCCTGCGACAGGCGGGCGAGGAAGACGGTTTCTTTCCGCGACAAATCGGCACATACCAGTCTTGCCGCCAGATAGGCCTCCGCCGCCAGCACCTCATCGTTGCCGACGGCGGCGGCGATGTCTTCGATGCTTGCGGGCAGGCGGTATTCGGCGGCGAGCCATCCGGCGGTTTCGGGGTCTGTGCCGCTTTCCTGTTCGATAGTCCGGCGTTCGGCTTCGTCTATCATGCCGTCTGAAGCGGCGGCGGCTATCATGGTGCGCAATACGGTGCGGCTGTATGTTTCTTCCGTTTCTCCGGACGGTTGGAAATCGCTTTGTGTTACGGTTGCCCGCCCTTTGTTTTGCTGCCACATCTGATAGCCCCGGTAGGCGAGGTAGCCCAAAGCGGCGGTCGAACCGATTTTGGTGATGGTTTTGCGGTTTTTACCGTTCAGCAGCATGGAGGCGGCACCGGCAACCGGCGCGCCTCCGCCGAATGAATTGAGCGGGCTGTCGGAGAATGTGTTGCCTTTTTTTTGAACCGTGCTTAAGACTTGGTTGAGCAGTCGGGTGAAGTTCATGATTTGATAAACTCTCCAATTTTTCTAACAATTTCGGTTACTAGGGCATTCCCCATAAAGAACATACGCATTTTGTCCGAGACATCGGCAATAGAGCCATCTGCTAGTTTTTTCTTTGCTGTCCAGTTGTCTGGAAAATCTTGCAGCCTCTCCGCTTCGATAGGTGTGAGAAGACGATATTTGTCATGCACTTTTAGAAGGTGGGTGGAGCGGTTGACAGATCCTTCAGAGGTCAACATGGTACGCGCAGGAAGATTCAGGTCGTCATAAGGCGACATACCGCCTTCGGAGTAGATATAGGTATGACCGTCGGCAGAAATCCGCTCGATTTTTTTTGATCCTCGCAGGTATTGGAATTTTTCTAGTGTTGTAGAATCTGTCAGGAAATATTTCTTTGGGACATCCTCTTCATTTTGCAAGATTTCCCTCAGCGTAATCGGTTTGCCGTCGTAATCTGGTTCAGTGTCGACAGAATAGTATTTTCCATGGCGCATGATGCCGGTATTCCAAACCGTTCCAGTAAAGTTGTCCGATACATCGACAATATCTTCAGCTAGTTCGTGGTAAACCTGACGGTTCTTTAGAGGTGCAGGTTTGACTGGAAATTGTGTTGCAAACAGACCAGTATGAAAAAGGTAGTCATCGTACTTGTTTTTTTCAAAGACGGGGGCTTTATTCTCGCATTGCTTATCAATTTGCTTGGCAAAATCCGTATCGTTGCGGTAAACGAAAAAGAAAACGCGGCGACGGCGTTGGCTGCGTCCGTATTCGGCTGCGTTGATAACCCGCCATTCAACGGAGTAGCCTAAATTGGCAAAGGCTGCCAGCATGATGGCAAAATCACGTCCCCGCTGTTTAGACGGTGCTTTTAGCAATCGGTCAACATTTTCAAGAATGAGGTATTTGGGGCGAATGATGCGGGTGGCACGGATGATTTCCCAAAAGAGAACTCCTTTTTTCCCCTCGATTCCTTGCTCGTTTTTTTTACTGCGGGCAACAGAATAGTCTTGGCATGGAAAGCCTCCGACAATCATATCGGCATCCATTTCGGAAAATTTTTCATTTGTAATGTCTGCGATGCTGATGTTGATGTTTTCGCTGTTTGGGAAATGGTAATCGTAAACCTCAAAAGCATCTTGAGATTTTCGGGAAGGTTCCCATTGGTTTGCCCATTTTGTTTCAAACAAGTCTTTGTTCGCATTTTCGAGTCCGATTCGAAAACCACCGACACCGGCAAATAATTCAAGAACTTTCATTTTTTTCTGCCTTGATTTTTTATTCTTCCAAGACTATATACCATTTCGAAAAATCGATCAAGTTGAAAGTATTTAGGACAGGCTTTATGCCGCAACAGAGAACGGGGGAATAAATGAGCAAGGACTTATTTGATTATGACGACAGTAAAGTTGAAAGCGTTTTGGAGTATTCCGAACGGCTGCTTAATCGGAAGTTTTCCGAGCTGATGGAAGAATATAGGAAATCTCCGTACAAAACGTATCAAGATTATGTGAATAAGACAGTTTCAACAATGGATGATAAACCCATTAGTATGAGGTCTAAAGGTCAGTACGGAAATTACATTGAAAAATACTTTTTCGGCTATCTGCCCAATAACGATTCGACACCAGATTTTGAAAAAATAGGCGTGGAGTTGAAAGTTACTCCTTTTAAGATAAATAAAAATGGCACAATCAGTGCAAAGGAGCGCTTGGTATTAAATATCTTGAATTATGAAACAGAAAATTTGGATGATTTCTACAAAACCCATCTTTGGCAAAAGTGCCAAAACCTTCTTTTACTGTTTTATAACGGTCTGATTTCTGGACAAACTATGGAAGATTACAGTATCGAAAAAATCTTCCTGTACGAATGGTTTGAAGAAGATATGGCTGTCATTCTTGAAGATTATCAAAAGATTACGAAAAAGATTAAGGATGGAAACGCCCATCAGTTATCTGAATCTGATGGTAAATATTTATCAACTTGTACCAAAGGGGAGGGGCACGGAAAGGATTTTCGGAAACAGCCGTTTGGTAACGAACTAGCGAAACAGCGAGCTTGGGAATTGAAAGCTAGCTACATGACCAATCTTATCCGAAATAGAATTTTCAACCAGGGAGGGCAGGAGGACGAAAGTATAACGGAAACCTCTCGAGGTAAGGAAAAATCTTTTACGAAAATAATCGAGGAAAGAATCTCTGTTTACAAAGGGTGTTCAGAGAGCGAGCTTTATAAATTATTTAAAGTCAATCCGAAAGCTAAAGGGAAAAACAGCATATTGATCCGAAAAATATTAGGCTTGACGGGTGATATTGAAAAAACACAGGAATTTCAGAAGGCAAATATGAATTTGCGGGTAATTCGGGTGGATAAAGAAGGGTTGCCCAAAGAAGATTCGCCATTCAAAACCTATCAATTTAAAGAATTGTCTGAAAATGACAATTGGGAGGATTCTCAACCTTATTTGGAAATTTTCAGCAAGCAATTTTTATTTGTCGTGTTTAAGGAAATTGAGCCTAAATTATTTGTATTGGATTCCATGAAATTTTGGGGATTTCCCGATAGTCAAATAGAAGAATTGCAACGAGTTTGGCAGGAAACGAGGAATATTATCAAAAATAGTGTGAAGCTCACCTTCCAAAATAACCGTGTTTCTACCAATTTTCCACAAAGTCGGGTAAATCAAGTAATTTTTACCAAAATCCATGCCAGCAATTCTTACTATGAGATTGAAAAAGGAAAATTTGTCGGTAAAGGAAAATTATCTGATACGGATGAATTACCGAATGGACTGAGAATTACCAAACACTCATTTTGGATGACCAAGAAATTCTTGAAAGAAGTTTTGGAAGGCAAGTGGGATTAGTGTAAGAGTAGAGCCTGTCATGGCAACGAGTTCGGCGTGCCGTATCTGCCGGGAATGCCGTCTGAAGATGTGTTCAGACGGCATTTTTTTACCCTATCCTTTTAAACGGCGGCAGGCCGGCTAATAATTGTTGGCCGTACCGCTGCGTTTTGACGCGGTTGTCGAGGATGGTTACGCGGCCGTAGTCTTGTTCGGTGCGGATGAGGCGACCGACGGCTTGGATCAGTTTGATGCCGGCTTCGGGGACGGTGATTTCGATGAAAGGGTTGCCGCCGCGCTGTTCTATCCAGCGGTTTTGGGTTTTTTCGATGGGGTTGTCGGGCATCGCAAACGGCAGCTTGGCGATGATGACTTGCACGCAGGCGGTGCCGGGCAGGTCGAGTCCTTCGGCAAAGCTGTCGAGTCCGAAGATGATGCTGGCTTTGCCTTCTTCTATGGCCCGGTGGTGTTTTTGCAGGAGGACGGCTTTGGGCAATTCGCCTTGTACGAGCAGGAGCGGCAGGTAGTCTCCGGGCAGGCGCAGGGCGACATCCTGCATTTGTTTGCGCGAGGAAAACAGGACGAGCGTGCCGATGGCTTCGGAGGGCGAAATAAGCTTGGGCAGCCACTCGATGACGGCGGCGGTGTGGGCTTCGGGGTCTTTGGGGCTGGCGTATATGGGGGGGATGTAGAGTTCGCCCTGTTTTTCAAAGTCAAAGGGGCTTTTGAGGGCGAGGGTGGTGGTTTCGGGCAGCCATTGCAGCCCGGTTTGGCGCAGCATCAGGTTAAAGTTGCCCAAGGATTGCAGGGTGGCGGAGGTCAACACCGCGCCTGCCGCCCGCCGCCACAGGCTGTTGGCAAGGTGGGACGCGCTGCTGATGGGGCTGGCGTTGAAAATGTAGTCGTTTTTGTCGTCGGCGCGGCGGGTTATCCATTTTGCCAGCGGCTCTTCGCCTTCGAGAGGGACGGTGGAGAGCAAATCCCAAACCGCGTTGATTTGTTCGATACGGGCGATAAAAAGGCCGAACTCGCCGGTCAGGCGGTCGAGGAGCGCGCCGTCCTGTTCTTTTTCGCGGCGTGCGGCAGAAAGCGCATCGTTCAGCCCGATAACGTGTTTGAGCAGGCTGCGCGCGGCAACGGCGGTGTTGGAAACGGTGGTTTCGAGGCCTTCGGGGATTTTGCCGTCTTCCCACAGCCAAGTCGGTTCGCTGTTGGTTCGCCTGTCGTTTTCAGACGGCCCCAAGCTCAAAGACGGCTCTTCCGCCAAATGGAACTGCCATTCGTGCAGGCTGTCGAGCAAGGATGCGGCGGCTTCGTCGGCGAGGTTGGCAAGTTCGGCTTTATCGGTCAGCGCGGCAATCTTGCCGGTCAGCTGCGGCAGTTTTTCCAGCGTCCAAACGGCAATATTCCATGAATGTTCGGCGGCAAAGCGGCTGAGGGCTTTTTTGGGCAGGTGGTGCGCTTCGTCTATGCAATAGAAACTGTTTTCGGGCGCGGGCAGAATCACGCCGCCGCCCATACTGATGTCGGCAAGCAGAAGATCGTGGTTGGCAACGACGACATCGACGGTTTCCAACATATCGCGTGCCAGGTAAAACGGGCATTCCGGACGGTTGGGACAGGCGGATTTCAGGCAGCCGTGGCGGTCGTTGGTCACTTTGAACCAAATCGCGTCATCGATTTTTTCCGGCCAAGTGTCGCGGTCGCCATTAAAGCGGCGGGCGGAAAATTCATCGGCGATGTCGCGCAGCAGCTTCAATTCTTCGGGCTTGGGTTTGCTGTCCCACAACACTTCCGGCGTTTCAAAACCAAGCAGGTTTTGCTGGGCGTTGCTTTGCGTGAGTTGGTAGAGTTTGTACGGACAAAGATAACGGCCGCGTCCTTTGGCAAGTGCGAAGGTCAGTTCCAAACCGCTTTTTTCGACCAGAAACGGCAAATCTCGGTCAACCAACTGCTCCTGCAAAGCCACCGTCGCGCTGCTCACAATCAGCCGTTTGCCGCGCGTCTGCGCCATAATGCCGCCCGCCAGCAGGTAGGCAAGCGATTTGCCCACGCCGGTCGGCCCTTCGATTACGGCAATGCTCTCGCCCTCGCGTTTGGGCGCTTCTTCGCCTTCTTCACGCGTCAACGTCCGCGAAAAAGCGTTGGCAACCGCCGCAATCATTTCCCGCTGCGAAGCGCGCGGACGGAAACCGGGCAGGTTTTTGCCGATGTTTTGGTAATGGTCGCGGATGGCGTTTTTTTCTAAATCGGTGAGCATGGCGTTTTGTACGGCGGTAGAAGTGGGCTTATTTTAACATCGCACGGAAGCGGTACAATATCGTTGTCGGAAAGGGGGTGAGGTGAATCGTGCGGACGTGGTTGGTTTTTTGGTTGCGGCGTTTGAAATACCCGTTGTTGCTTTGGATTGCGGATATGCTGCTGTACCGGTTGTTGGGCGGCGCGGAAATCGAATGCAGCCGTTGCCCTGTACCGCCGATGACGGATTGGCAGCATTTTTTGCTGGCGATGGGAACGGTGTCGGCTTGGGTGGCGGTGATTTGGGCATATCTGATTATTGAAAGTGAAAAAAACGGAAGATATTGAGTCATTCGGACACAATGCCGTCTGAAACGGAAGTTCAGACGGCATTTGTTTTAGGTTGCCGTACCGCTTAGGGAATACCGGCGACAGGATAAGCGGGACGGCTGCGATGGCCTCTAAGGTAACGGGTTCTTTGGCTATTCAGGTACTGCTTGATCGGCTGCCAATCAATCACCTGATCCAACTTCAATAGTGGGAAGCGGTCGATGTGTTTGGCAATCATGGCTTGGGCGGTTTGCCGGAAGAAGGTGCTCATGAGAAATCCCCTAAATGTCTTGGTGGGAATTTAGGGGATTTCGGGGGGATTTTGCAAAGGTCTCATGCTGTCTGTTGGTTTTGGCAACCCAAACTATGCTTGCTGTGAAACCTGCCCCAACTATTAAATGCTGTTTTACTCCCTGCCGACCAGCAACTCCGCCAGTCTTTCGCCGAATTTCTGCAAAGATTCGTTACTGTTCAAACCGTGAGAACCGCTCGGGAACGGCAATACTGCCAGCAATGTGTCGTTTTGATTGCGCTTCCATTTTAATTTTTTTCCGACGATTTCTTCCTGACGAAAACCTGAAAGGCCGTCTGAAAACGCAACGTTAAACTCCTTATCGTAAGATGTGCCGAATCCGATAATCAGGCGCGGGCGGTATTGTTCCGCCCATTGGTTCATTTGGGCAAAGCGGTATTTGTTGCAGAAATTGACGTATTCCTGCTTGTCGGCAAAACCCGTAATCTCGGAAAACTCCTGCTGCCAAAGGCTGGCATCAGTGTTTTTAAACGCAATCGGATACAGGTTCATTTTGAAATAGCCCGAATCCGCTTTGTGTACAAACGGCTGCACTTCTTCGGCAAAGCGGCGGTAATTCTCTACCTGCCCGCCGTTTAAGGCGCACAACAGTTTGCAGACGCTGATGTTGTAAGGATAGGCAACGCATTCCTGCCAGTCTCCATAACCGAACTCCGTGTCGCCCGTGTACGGCTCTGCCGCAATCTGCCGCAGGTTTTCAACGGTGTGCCCGCCGCCCCATTCGATGCCGCATACCCACACAGACGGTTTCTCGGGCGATCCGATGTCGCCGCCGTCGCAGCCGTGAAAGTCGCGCAGCCAGTCATAGTTTTGTTTGATATCCATGTTTACTCCTAAAATTTAACGTCAATAAACTCAGAACGATTCTGCATTTTCCTTATCTGACTTAGATTTAATCCAAATTGCTTTGCAGCCGTGTCAACCAAAGTAACATTTGTCTTCTTGCAAACGTTCTCCAATTTTTGTGCTGTAAATGTATCTATCAACCCGTTATTTTGTTTGCTCCTGTGTAGTTCGTCTGCAATCAATAACCAATTCATTAATATATTTTTTCTCTCAGGTCTACCATCTTTCTCCAAAAGAGAATATTGCAAGCTAAATTGCTTGCGGCACTCAGGAAGCAGTTTCCACATACTTTTGGCTTTAGGCAGCCGGTTGTCGGCTATCAGTTTCGCAATATCCGACGGATTAAGCTCAGCCGAACCACCTGATTTTTTGTGAGATACCTTTTCTGGCAAAGCATTCGCTTCATCTTTTACAATCTCCGGCTCAGTGTTTTTCGGCTCAGTGTTTGAAGCAGATTCAGTCTGCAACCCTTCAATATTCTGTTGCAGTTTTTGGTTAAGGTCATTCAGATAAGCATCAACATAAGGCTGTACCGATTGACAAGCAGCCAGCACTGGAATCATGCAGAAAAGCAATAGTTTATTCATTTAAATAAACTCCTGTAAGCAAAAATCTTCTATATAGGTACAAAGCGTATTATGCTAAACTCACAACAATTTACATAACACCCACCACCAATATTGCTTAGCCCCACGCAGAAGGAAGGTTATTGATGAAAGTTCACGAAAAAATCCGCAAAATCCGGGAGCTGAAAAACTTCTCGCAGGAAAACATGGCCGAGCAGCTTCAGATGTCGGTAAACGGCTATGCCAAAATCGAGCGCGGGGAGGTGGGTTTGCAGATGGACAAGCTGGAAAAAATCGCCGATGTGTTGGGCATGGACGTGGTGGATCTGCTCACGGTTGAGAAAAATCTGGTGTTTCTGAATATGGAAAACCGCACCAACTCCGCCAACTATTACGCATCGCAGGAGCAGTATGTGATCGAAATCGAAAAGCTGAAGCAGCAAAACGGCTATTTGCAAGCCATATTGATGGAAAAAGAAAAACTGATTACTTGGCAAAAGCAGCAGCTTGACAGTTTGAACGAACTGATTAGAACAATCGGTCGCGGATAGGAAACCGGCGGTTTTGATGGGCGACGAAGTCGAACCCCGCCGCGCCTTCATCGAAAACAACGCCCTGATCGCGCAGAACATTGACGCGTAAAACCGTTTAAAGGAAAACCATGAGCTACCCGCAACAGGCCATAGACAACATCCTCAACCCGCCGCCGACAAACGCTGCCTGCACGCACTGAAAAACATCGCCGAGGCGGAAACGCTGTATGTGTTGGCCGACGACGAAGGCGAATGCTGTTTCTGGGTGGACGATGGTGGGGCAACTTTCCTGCCCGTGTGGCCGGAGCAGGAATTTGCCGAAATGGTGAAATCCGAGGGCGAATCGGTGTGGGAATTCGAGTTGGAAGAATTTTTGCAGGACAGCGTTCCGTGGCCGCCCGTCCTGACAGCGTCGTGATGCCCGCCGTTGAATTTGCCGCCCGCATCAACACCATTCTGGCCGAAAGCTACGGCGAAGCGTTTGATTTGCCGTATCTGTAAGGCAAACAGCAAAAGGCCGTCTGAAAACCATATCCCAAGGTTTTCAGACGGCCTCAAACAGCGGAGACAGCCCGTGAACAAACGCAAAACGAAAAACCGCCAAGCCCGCGCCGCACGACCTGCCGTGTCGGTGCGGTGGGCGAAGCCTTTGGAAAAGCTGTCGGAAAAACTCTTTGCTATCAGCATGGTCACGGCGTTTGCCGCGCTGGTGTCGCTGACTTGTCCTTCGTCATCGATTTCTATTTTTTGCTGGCGATGGGAACGGTGTCGGCTTGGGTGGCGGTGATTTGGGCATATCTGATTATTGAAAGTGAAAAAAACGGAAGATATTGAGTCATTCGGACACAATGCCGTCTGAAACGGAAGTTCAGACGGCATTTGTTTTAGGTTGCCGTGCCGCTTAGGGAATACCGACGACAGGATGGGCGGGATAGCCGTGGGTGTCGATGCTGCCGGCGGCGCGCCACGGGGTATGGATGACTGCCGCCGGCAGGTGGGCAAGCTCGGGGATGTGCCGTCTGACAAAAGTGCCGTCGGGGTCGGTCTTGTGTGCGGCGGCGGCAATGTCGGGGCAGGTGTGCCGTGAGGCGGCAAGCCGCCAGTTGCCTTGGTTGATTGCCGCATCGAAATCGGTCAGCTGCCGGGCAAACCATATCTCGCCTTCGCGGCGGGGGAGGTTTAAAACGTGGCAGAAAAAATCTGCGCTCAAGCGTCTCAGGGCGGGGTGGAGGCTGCCGGTTTTGTGCAAACAGCGCATAGAGGCATCGATAATCGGAATGCCGGTCCGGCCCTGCTGCCAAAGCGTCAGGCGCAGGGTGTGTTCCGGATTGCCGTCTGAAGGGGCATCATCCGCGTGCTGCAAGGCAAGTTGAAGGAAAAAATCGCGGCGGATGATATTGTCCGTCCACGCGTTCAGATGGCGTTCGAGGCTTTCCCACGCGAGCAGGCGCGGCGAGATACAGCCGGCACTCAAATACGCGCCCATCAGCGAAGTGTTTTTGCGTGAGGGGAAATCCTTTAAAACGGAGTAGGAATCCGCCTGTTCGAGAAACCGCCGCCACTGCCGCCAAGCCGCCGTTTCACCGCCGTTTTGCGGCAGGAAGATGCCGTCTGAAAGGGCGGCAGGCTGCGGGGCGGGCAGGTTTTCGGGGAACGGTTGGCGGTATGTCGCGAATATGTCCGAATCGGCGGGGGGCTGCTTGGAAAAGCGGTCGAGCCATGCTTTGCGGTAGCGGTTGAAATCGGTGTGTGCCGTACCGTTGTCTGGTGTCAGGTCGGTTTGGTCGAAAACGGAACGGTCGTTGACGAAGGTCAGCCTGATACCGTGTTTGTCTAGCTCATGCCAAAGGGCGTTGTCGGCGAGTTTGTCGGCAAAAGTATGGGATTCGTCGGCGATGACGGCGCGGATATTGAGGCGGACGGCGAGCCGGACGAGCTCGGCAGGCGATGCCGCCGTGTAGAGCGGGATGCCGCGCCCTGCAAGCCCTTGGGCGAGTTCGGCGGCGGATTGGCGGTAGAACGCGGCGCGGCGAGGGTTGTCTGTTTCGGCATCGTCAATCCAAATACCGATAATGGGCAAACTTTCGGCAACGGTGGCGCATAAGGCGGCGTTGTCGCGGATACGGAGGTTTTGTCGGAACCAGACGAGCGTGCGCGCGGAGCGCGTGTCCGCATAAAGGGGGCGGGCGGTTTCAGACGGCATTTCGGCAGCCTTTCCTGCTGGCGATTTTTTCGTTCAGAAAATCGATGAAGCTGCGGACTTTCGCGCTTAAGAATGCCCTGTCCGCATAAACGGCGTTCAGGCGGTCGGTCAGGACGGCGTATTCGGGCAGCAGCCTCACCAGCGAGCCGCAACGCAAATCGTGTTCCGCCGCCCAAAACGGCTGATAACCGATGCACGCGCCCGCCTTAATCATTTCGCGCATCATCAGCGTATTGTCGGTACGGATGACGGGGGTCAGTTCAAGCTGATATTTCTTGCCGTCCGATTTGCGGGTGATGTCGAGTTTCTGCTGATTGGTGTAGGTCGGCAGGACGGCGGGCAGCCTCGTTACTTCTTCCGGCGTTTTCGGTACGCCGTTGCGTATCAGGAAGTCGGGCGAGGCGAGCAGGGCAAATTCGATTTCCGCCAGCGGGCGCGCGATTAGCGAAGGGGACAGGGTTTGGGAAACGCGCAACGCCAAATCCACGCCTTCGGCAATCAAATCGACGTGGCGGTTGTCCAAAATCAGTTCTAATGTTACTTCGGGATAACGTTCGCGGTATTCCGCCAGCCAGTTGCATATCTGGCTGCCGGCAAACCACAGCGGCATCGTTACGCGCAGCAGCCCCTGCGGTTTTTCCGTCCCTCCGGCGGCTTTTTGCGCGGCATCGTCGAGCGTGTCGAGCGCGTAACTGCATTGCCGGTAGTATTCTTCCCCGGCTTCGGTCAGGCTGAGGTTGCGGCTGTTGCGGTGCAGGAGTTTGGCTTGGACGGTGTTTTCCAAGTGGCTGACGTGTTTGCTTGCCATTGCGGTGGAGATGCCGAGCGCGTCGGCGGCGCGGGTGAAGCCGCCGCTTTGGACGACTTGGCGGAAAACTTTGAGGCTGAACAGGGTGTCCATATTTTCTTGTGTGGAAAAGTTGTATCAATAAAAGCAGTATATATTTGAAACGGGGAAACATCTATACTCTGCCGCCTGAAATGAAGACAAATATCAAAGGAGCTTTTATGTCCGATTGCTGCAAACGTATCCAACCTGTTCTGCTTTCTGTTTTGCGTATCGTAACCGCCTACCTGTTTTTGTTGCACGGTACGTCAAAATTCTTCGCCTTCCCCATTGAAATGGGCAGCGGTTCGCCCGAAGGGTTGATGCTGCTTGCCGGTATTTTAGAAATTGTCGGCGGCATTTTGCTGGTGTTGGGCCTGTTTGCGCGCCCTGCCGCGTTTGTTTTGTCCGGCCAGATGGCGGTTGCCTATTTTATGGCACACGCTTCCGGAAATGCTTTGTTCCCGATTGCCAACGGCGGCGAGTCCGCAGTGCTGTTCTGCTTCGTATTCCTCTATATCGCGGCAGAGGGCGGTGGCGCGTGGTCGCTGGACAGGCTGTTTTTCAAGCGTAAAGCCTGAACCGGGCCGTCTAAAGTGTATTTTGTCGAATGTTTTTGAAAGGAAAAGAAATGAGCCGCCAATCCCTGCAACAGGCTGCCGAAAGCCGCCGTTCCGTTTATTCGTTAAATAAAAATCTGCCCGTCGGCAAAGATGAAATCGTCCAAATCGTCGAACACGCCGTTTTGCACACGCCTTCTTCGTTCAATTCCCAATCTGCCCGCGTGGTCGTGCTGTTTGGCGAAGAGCATGATAAGGTGTGGCAATTTGTCGAAGACGCGCTGCGTGCCGTCGTGCCTGCCGACAGTTTTGAACCGACCGCGCAAAAATTGAACCTGTTTAAGGCGGGTGCGGCAACTATTTTGTTTTATGAAGATCAAAATGTTGTCAAAGGTTTGCAGGAGCAGTTCCCTGCTTATGCCGCCAACTTTCCCGTTTGGGCGGACCAGGCGAACGCTATGGTACAGTATGCCGTCTGGACGACGCTTGCCGCGGTCGGCGTAGGTGCAAACCTGCAACATTACAATCCCTTGCCCGATGCGGCGATTGCCAAAGCGTGGAATATCCCCGAAAACTGGCTGTTGCGCGCACAAATGGTCGTCGGGGGAATCGGTGCGCCCGCCGGAGAAAAAACGTTCCAACCCGTTGCAGAACGTTTGAAAGTGTTCGGCGCATAATTTCTCGGTCAAAAAAATGCCGTCTGAAAAGGATTCAGACGGCATTTTTCAGTATCAGGCAACGAGTTTTTCGCATTCTTTGATACAGTCGAGGCAGGACTCGTAACATGCTTTGCATTCCGCATGGTGGGCGGCATGTTCTTTACAGGCTTTGGAACATTGTTTGCATGCGTCGAGGCACACTTTTGCCGCGTCGCGTGTCAGAGGGGAATTTTGTGCGGCAAGGTCGTGCAATGCACCGCATAGGGCAAGCATTTGGCGCACGGCAACCGCGCAGTCGGACATAGACGTATCGCCCTGAGTGAGCAGGGACAGGCAGTGTGTCAGGCAAACCTGTCCGGCATCCAGACAGTGTGCGGCAGTTTGGCGGACGGCGGTGTAGGCGGATGCGGTGGCAGGCTGCATATCGTGATGATGATGGTGGTCGGCATGGCTGTGTGCACGAGCGAAAGAAGCGGCGGAAGCCAGGGAGACGGCAGCGGCACTGCCCAAAAATTGACGACGGTTCATAATGTTTCCTTTATGGTTTAAGAAAGTAGGGCAGGCACAAGGCACTTCCCCGCATACTGCCCCGACCGTGGGGCTTTTTTGAACAACCGACTGATTTTGCCGGTGCGGGATTGTCGCACGGACAGGCAGGTTCGGCTATTCGGAAAGTTAAGAAAAGGCGCGCCGCCCTGTTTCAAAATGATGCAAGATGGCGCGTGGATATGGTAGCAGACAAAATGCCGTCTGAAAATCGGTTCAGACGGCATCCGTTTTCAAACCTTACAAACCCGGGAACATCCCTTTCATCCCCCTCATCCCCTTCGCCATACGCATCAGGTTGCCTAAGCCTTTCCCACTGAACATCTTCATCATCTGCTGCATTTGTTCAAACTGTTTGAGCAATTTGTTCACTTCCTGCACGGTCGTACCCGCACCCATTGCAATACGGCGTTTACGGCTGGCTTTGAGTAGGGCGGGGTTGGCGCGTTCTTTAGGGGTCATCGAGTTGATGATGGCTTCCACTTTGCCCATCGCTTTTTCAGCCGTGCCTTCGGGGATTTGTTTCGATATTTGACCCAGTTCGCCCGGCATTTTCGACATCAGGTTTTCCAAGCCGCCCATATTGCGCATCTGTTGGATTTGTTCTTTAAAGTCGTTGAGGTCGAAGCCTTTACCTTTTTGCAGCTTTTTCGCCATTTTGGCGGCGGCTTCTTCATCAATACCTTTTTGGACGTCTTCAATCAGGGTCAATACGTCGCCCATGCCGAGGATACGGCTGGCAAGACGGTCGGGATGGAAAGGCTCGAGGCCGTTGATTTTCTCGCCGATACCGATAAATTTAATCGGTTTGCCGGTTACATGGCGTACGGACAATGCCGCACCGCCGCGCGAATCACCGTCCATCTTGGTCAATACGACACCGGTCAGCGGCAGGGCTTCATTAAATGCCTGAGCAGTGTTCACCGCATCCTGACCCAGCATCGCATCGATGACGAACAAAGTTTCAACTGGGTTGACCGCCGCGTGAAGCGCTTTGATTTCGTTCATCATCTCTTCATCGATTGCCAGGCGGCCGGCGGTATCGACCATCAAGACATCGTAAAAATGTTTTTTTGCGTAATCGACGGCGGCAGTTGCAATCTCAACCGGTTTTTGGTTGGTATCGGATGGGAAAAAGTCCACGCCGACCTGTTCGGCCAACAGACGCAGCTGTTCAATCGCGGCAGGGCGGTAAACGTCGGCGGATACCACCAAAACTTTTTTCTTCTGATCGTTTTTCAGCAGGCGGGCGAGTTTGCCGACGGTTGTTGTCTTGCCCGCGCCCTGCAAACCCGCCATCAACACGACGGCGGGCGGTGAAACCGATAAATCCAGCGTTTTGTTTTCCTTGCCCATCAGTTCGATCAAGGCTTTGTTAACCACGCCGATAAATGCCTGATCCGGTGTCAGGCTGCCCGCCACTTCCTGACCGAGGGCCTTTTCTTTGACGTTGTTGACGAACTCTTTGACGACAGGCAGGGCGACATCCGCCTCAAGCAGGGCGAGGCGGACTTCGCGCAAGGCTTCTTTAATATTGTCTTCGGTCAGTTTGGCCTGTCCCCGGATGTTTTTGAAGACATTGCTGAAGCGGCCGGTTAAATTGTCTAACATACTGGTCCTTGGTCTGAATAAGAATAGCTTGCCCCATCAGGGGCATTCTTTGTTAAAATAAAATCAAAATAATTTGATGCGGCTTGTGTGCCGGACAGCATATCGGCAAATCCGTCAAGGCTTGCCCGAAACGGGGATTTTACAATTCCAACGTTAAAAGTTCCAATATTTCATAAGCGGCCGCATACGGCACAACAGTATAGATAGAGAAAGTCCACCATGCCGACAGTTTTCATCTTTTTGACGGCGGTTTACGCAGGATTGGGTGCATTTGCATGGCACTGCCAACAGCAGGGGCGCGGCCGGGATTACCCGTGGAAGACGGAATTGCCGGTTTTGGGCGCGGCATTGACTGTCCACGGCGCGGCACTGCTTATGCCGGTCATTCAAGACAAAATCATCATTATGGGCTTCGGGTATTCCGGCAGCCTGATTGTTTGGATGATGCTGTTTATTTATTTTGCCGGCAGCTTCTTTTATCCGCTGCGCGGAGTGCAGTTGCTGCTGTATCCTTGCGCCGCACTGATGCTGCTGTCAGGTTTGGTTTTTCCTGGAAAATTCTCGGGATATGAAATTACCGACCTTCCCTTTATGCTGCATATCGGAACTTCGCTGCTCGCATACGGGCTGTTCGGCATCGCAACATTATTGTCCGTTTTGACCCTGCTGCTGAATCGGAGCCTGCACCGCAGGAGCTTCTCCAAGCTCGCAGGATTCCTGCCGTCGCTGCTCAGTTTGGAAAAACTCATGTTCCAGGCTATGTGGGCAGGTTTCATCCTGCTGACCTATTCCGTCGTCAGTGGCACATTCTTCGCCGAAGCCGTATTCGGCAAACCCATGACCTTTACCCATAAAACCGTATTCGGCATATTGTCATGGCTGATTTACGGCGGACTGCTGCTCAAGCACAGCATGACCGCATGGCGCGGCAAAAAAGCCGCCGTGTGGACCATCATCGGATTTGTCAGCCTTATGATTGCCTATATGGGCAGCAAGTTCGTATTGGAAATCATTCTGAAAAGATAAGAAGAGCCAACAGATGCCGTCTGAAGCCCCAAGTTTCAGACGGCATATTCACAAAGGCGCACCAGCCAGAGGAGGGGGAGGAAGG
>NZ_CAUJAJ010000024.1 GCF_962747995.1 Neisseria viridiae
GTACGGCGTTGCCTCGCCTTAGCTCAAAGAGAACGATTCTCTAAGGTGCTGAAGCACCAAGTGAATCGGTTCTGTACTGTCTGCGGCTTCGTCGCCTTGTCCTGATTTTTGTTAATCCACTATAAAACGGCGTTCCCTGCCGCCGCAGGCGGAACGCCGGATAACGGGGTTTTCCCTAAGGGTACGGCTGCCGCTATATCACGAAATCCAACAGGTAGAAATCTTCTTTGCCTACGCCGCATTCGGGGCATTTCCAGTCGTCGGGAATGTCTTCAAACTTTGTCCCGGGGGCGATGCCGTGTTCGGGGTCGCCGTGTTCTTCATCGTAAATCCAGCCGCAGGGGCCGCACATATATTGCGCCATTTGTGTTTCCTTGTTTTTTGTATAGTGGGTTAACAAAAACCGGTACGGCGTTGCCTCGCCTTAGCTCAAAGAGAACGATTCTCTAAAGTACTGAAGCACCCGTACTATTTGTACTGTCTGCGACTTCGCCGCCTTGCCCTGATTTTTGTTCATCCGCTATAAATCAGGGTTTGGAAGGATGGTGCGGTATCCGCCCGGTTTTTTTGGGGTTGTTTTTTTCGATAGATTCCTGTGGTTTTTCGATTACTGGATTCCCACTTCCGTGGGAATGACGGTTTGGAGGTTTCGGTTTTTTCGATGGATTCCTGTTGCGTTAGGGGGCTGGATTCCCGCTTTTGCGGGAATGACGACCCCCGCTCCCGCGTCATTCCCGCGCAGGCGGGAATCTAGTCTGTTTGGTTTCTGTTTTTCCGATAGATTCCTGTGGTTTTTCGATTACTGGATTCCCGCTTTTGCGGGAATGACGGTTTTGGGGTTTCTGTTTTTTCCGATGGATTCCTGTGATTTTTCGTTTGCTGGATTCCCGCTTTTGCGGGAATGACGGTTTGGGGGTTTCTGTTTTTTCCGATGGATTCCTGTTGCGTTGGGGGCTGGATTTCCGCTTTCGCGGGAATGACGCGGTGGGGGTTTCGGCATTTTCCGCCTGTTTATTTTGCGGCTTCGATTGCCGCTATTTCTTTGCGTAGGTGTTTGATTGCGGGGGTTACGATGGCAACGAACATCGCTTCGCGGACGCGCCTTTGGGCGGGACTGCGCATCAGGTAGCCTTTCGCGCCGGAATGCAGGGCGGCGGATTGCGCGGCGGCAAGAGCCAGTACGGCGGCGGCTTCGCGCAGCTTGAGGGTGGCGAGGTTGTCGGGCGTGTTGTCCCACGCCAATCCGGCAAGCCGTTCGGTTTCTGCCCACGCGCCGTCCAGCCTTGCTTTGAGGCTGTCGTAGCCGTCGTCGAGGTAGCTGTTGACTTCGGCGTTGACGACGTTGGCGAGGCGGATGATGCCGAGGCTGCCCTCAATCACGCCCGCGCCGATGCCGATTTGCAGCAGGATGAAGCCTGCTTTGATGCTTTGGATATAATCGGCAAACTGTTCGGGCGCGGCGATGATGTCTTCATCGGGGATAAATACGTCTTTGAAGTTCAGGCTGAAGGTGCGCGTGCCTTCGAGGGCGCAAAATTCGGGGCAGTTTTGCAGGCTTACGCCTTCCCATTGTCCGCCTGTGATAAACATAACGTAACCGCCGCCGATTTGGGCGGTATTTGCCCAGATGTGGTCTTCGCCGATATTGGACACCCACGGCAGCGCGCCGTTGACTTTGTAGCCGCCGTCCACGCGTTCGGCTTGGAGGTTGTGTTTTTCAATACCGGCAAGGTGTTTGACGGTATTGGACATTCCGGTGCCCGCCAATACTTTGCCTTGCAGGATGTCGGCAAGGTATTTGTCTTTGACGGCTTGGTTGGGCGTTTGGTGCAGATACCACGCGCAAGCCGCCTGACACCACGCGCTGAAGGAGGTTGCGCCGCATTCTTTGCCGATTTCGCGCAATACGGCGATTTGCGTTGCCAAACCTAAGCCGTTGCCGCCTTCTTCTTGTGTGCCGACCGAGGCATATCCGCCGATTGCGCCGAGTTCGCGCATAAATGCTTCGGGGTAGTATCCTTTGCGGTCGATGTCGTCCACTATGGGTTTGAGCTTGGTTTTGACGAGTTCGGCAACGTTGGCAATCAGGGTTTGGGCGTTCATCTTTGTTCCTTAAGGTTTGCGGGGGAATCGGGGGCGCGGCTGATGGGCGGCTGCTTCCCCTGCCGCTTGGGCGGCTTGTTTTTGTTTGAGGGGGTGTTTTTGAAAAACCGCCCGATATTCGGGCGGTTTGCCGTATCAGGCATAGGCCTGCAATTCGGGGTTAATTTCGGTTTGTCCGAGGTTGTTGACGTAGTTGCACAGGGTTGCCAAGGCTACGCCCATCACGACTTCGACTGCCTGCTGCTGGTTGTAGCCCGCATCGAAAAATGCTTTGAGTTCGTCGTCGGATACCGCGCCTTTTTTCGCCATTACGGCTTGGGTGAAGGCGGCGAGCGCGCCGAGTTTGGCATCGTCAAATTCGCCTGCCGCCAAAGCGCGGGCGGCTTTGAGGGATTGTTCGGAAAGGAGTTTTTTCAGGGTTGCGAGTTTGGTGTGCCCTGCCACGCAAAAGCCGCATTGGTTGGTGCGGGCGGCGATGATCTGGATGACTTCGATTTCGCCGGCGGTCAGGCTGTTGGCGGCGTTGAGCTTGCCGACTTCTTGGTAAAACGCCAAGGCTTCGGGGGCGTTTGCCAATACGCCGATGAGGTTGGGGATGAAGCCGTTGTTTTTGAGTACCGCCTCGACGCGTGCTTTGGCGGCTTCGGGGGCGGTTTCGAGGGTGTGTACGGTTAAACGTGCCATTTTCTTTCCTTGTTCGCAAATATTGGGGACGGGCGCATAGTACGCATTTCGGAACGGAATAGGAAAGACTGATTGGTTATGTGCTGCAAACGAAAAGTTATAAGGAATGCCGTCTGAAGCCTTTCAGACGGCATAGCGGGGAAACGCGCCTAGCCGCGCCCGCGCCCGAAATATTGCGCCAATGCGGCTTGGGGGTTGGCTGCCTCAACCGTTTCGGGCAATTCGGTATAGCCGCGCGATAAAAGGTGGTGCGCATAAAGGCTGTTGCCCTTTGCGCCGAACCAGACGGAAACCGCCAAGCCCAATACATTAAACGCCGAGTCTGTGGCGGGCGTGTCGCCGTAAACCAGTTGGGCAAACACCGCCAGCACAAACATCGCGCCCGTCAGCCCCAGCCCCAAACCCCACATTCTTTTGAAACACGCCCACAGCGTGCCGAACAAAAGGCCCGGCCACGACCAGCCTTGTTTGACGGCTTGGGGCGGCAGGGCGGGATGAGTGTAGATTTTGTATGGTTTCATCGTGTTTCCTTTTCGGTTGAAACCCTGCCCTTTGGGGGCGGTAGGATCAGACTTTATTTGTGAGACGCGCGCCCGTGTGCCGGCATACGGCTTGAAAGCGATTACCCGACGGGAAACTTCAAACCCGACAATGCCGTCTGAACGGTGTTTTGCCTTCAGACGGCATTGCCTGCCTTCAAAGCGGACGCGCTTATTCCGCCCAGTTTTTCTTTTTGCTGGTTTTGCCTATGCCCGGGTTGAAGCTGTTGGTCGGGTCAAGTTTGCGGTAAAACTGTTTGAGCGCGGGTTTGGCTTCATACAAATGGCCGACGTTGTGTTCGGCGGGATATTGCGCGCCGCGCCGGTCTAAGAGATGCAGCATTTCGTGTTCCAATGCCATGCAGTCGTTGCCTTTTTTGATGATGTAATCCTGATGGAAAACGTGGCACATGAAATGTCCGTAGTAGAGCTTGTGGATGATTTTATTGTCGATTTCCGGCGGCAGTTTTTCAAACCAGTCGCGGTCGTCGCGGCGCAGGGCGATGTCCAGCGCAACCAAGTCTTCCACTTCGTCGTCATGCACGGCACGGTAGCGGATGGCGGCGGAAGCGACGGCAAAACGGTGCAGCATCGCGGCTTGGGTTTCTTCGGCGTTGCATTCGAAAAACGCGCCGCCGTGGTGTTCAAAATATTCTTTCAGGAACGCGCGCGCTTCATCCACGCCTTTTCCGCCCATTTTCAGAATCAGATGGTGTTCGTATTTGTCGCGGTAATCGCGCATGGATTTGGGCAGGTGGTCGGGCAGGAATTTGCTGACGAACTGCATTGCCTTGTCGGAAAAATGTTTGGGCAGGAAGCTGACTTTTTTGCCGAACCTGTCCACGCGCGCCTTCAAGTCAAATAATTTCGGCAGTTGGTGCGTACCGAATTTTTTGATGACGTAGAATGTGTCTTTGCCGTACACGTCGGCAATGTCGAAAGCGTGGCGGTGGATGTATTCGCCGGAAACGGGCAGGCTTTCAAATTCGCCCAAGGCGGCGCGGCGGATGTCGGTCAGTTCGTTGATGTCGTTGGTACCGATGTAGAACACGGCGGTCTGCTTCTCTTGCGGGAAGGTGTCCAAACGGACGGCAAAAACCATCAGTTTGCCCGCGCAGCCCGAGGCTTCGTAATGGCGCGCGGGGTCGGCATTGAAACGCGCGGCGGTCGGTTCGTCCACTTGACGGACGTGTTCGCAATAGGCGTGGTCGTGTCCTTTGCCCGCGTCTTGTTTGATGTCTTTGTTTTGATAATGATGACCTTGCAGATTGGTCAGGATTTCTTCGGGCGTGTCGCCCAAGTCTATGCCCAAGTGGTTGACCAGTTCCAACCTGCCTTCTTCGTTGATTTGGGCAAACAGCGCCATTTCGGTGTAGGCCGGGCCGCGCTGTACCAACGCGCCGCCGGAGTTGTTGCACACGCCGCCTAAAACGGACGCGCCGATGCAAGAAGAGCCGATGACCGAATGCGGTTCGCGCCCCAAAGGTTTCAGCAGCAATTCAAGCTGGTTCAGGGTCGAGCCGGGCAGGCAGACGACTTGTTGGTTGTTGTTGATGGTTTGGATGATGTTCATCCGCATGGTGTTCACAATCACGATGTCGCGGTCGTAATCGTTGCCGTCGGGGGTCGAGCCGCCGGTCAGTCCGGTATTCGCCGCCTGCGTAATCACAATCACGTCTGCTTCAACACAGGCCTGCAAAATTTTCCACATTTCCAGAATGGTTCCGGGACGAACCACCGCCAATGCCTTACCCTCGCCGAAGCGGTAGCCTTGGCGGTATTGTTCGGTTTTCGCGGGGTCGGTGATAATGTATTTTTCGCCTACGGTTTGGGTCAGGCTGCTGATTAATTGCGAGGCGTTCACGGTACTCTCCTATCGGGATAAGCGGCGGCGCAAATCCCGGTACGCCGCCGTATGTTCAATTTGGATATTTTGGTGCGGCAAGTTGCACGCTGCAAATTATTTTTGGTTAAAGAAATAATGTAATTTAATATTTTTGGCATTTGCCGCGTTTTCCAGATCGGCCTTGTCGCTTTCGCTGTCGCCCATCATATAGACACTGACATTGTTTCCGACTTTCTTTGCATGGTTTAAGGAATAAAGAGCGGTCGCCTTATTAAGCATTTGGCTGCTTCCCACCACGCCGACGTTGATATTGTCCGCGCCGAGCATTTCAATCATATTTGATGTCGAAGGCGAGCCGGATGTTTTAATCATTCCGACAGCCACCGCATCGGAAAGCAGGTTATTTGTCGCGGGAACCTGCACAACGACAGAGCGTTCTCCCCGCGGCATTTCAACCATCAACCGGCCGACATTGACACCTGTTGCGCAAGCTGCAAGCATACCGGTGAGGGTTATCATTAGAAGTTTTTTCATTTGCCTACTCCTTTAGTCTTTAATCAAACTGCCCTATTCGTCATAAACTTGAAATTGAACCATACTTCATTTTTATGAAGCCGGTTCTTCATTGGCCTGTATGGATACATTGTAATGATGCGTTATGGCAAAGTAAAGAAAATGCCGTCTGAACGGCTTTCAGACGGCATCGGTGCGATACGGGAACGCCGGAACATCGAAGCTCCGGCGTTTCAAATAGGGCGGCGGGCCAAACCCCCGGCACTGGCGCATCGGAGTGGGCTGCTGGCTTCCGCCCCTGACCCGGTGTTCCGATTTGCCATGCGGGGAGACCCGCCTCAGAGAAACGGCATTATAACGGGTTTTCTGAAAAACTCAACCGTTTTGATACGGTCATACGCCGGAAACACCACCTAAAATTTATATTTGATAATATTGTCAACAATTTCTCAAAGCGTTATTTTGTTTCTATAAGGGTATTTCCTGTTTCGGCATTGAAAAATATCAAAATTTGAACTACATTATCGCCTTTTCAAACCCGCCTGAAACCGACTTTTCAGACGGCATTCAAATAAAAACTACCAAACACGGACACGCCATGACCACGACTACCGCCCCGCAGCGTATTCGGGAAATTCCCTACAACTATACTTCCTACACCGACCGCGAAATCGTCATCCGACTGTTGGGCGATGAGGCGTGGCAGATTCTGCAAGACCTGCGCGGTCAACGGAAAACTGGACGTTCGGCGCGGATGTTGTTTGAAGTATTGGGCGATATTTGGGTGGTCGTGCGCAATCCGTATCTGGTCGATGATTTGCTGGAGCATCCGAAACGCCGCGCCGCGCTGGTACGCGAAATGCGCCACCGCTTAAATGAAATCCGCAAACGCCGCGACGACAATCAGCAAGTCGATGTGTTGGTTGCAGCGGCGGAAAGGGCGGTCGAGCGTTTTGACGGCAGTTTTGATGAAACCAGCCAAAAACGCCATCAAATTTTGGAACGCTTAAGCAAAATTACCAAACCGCACAACATCATGTTTGACGGATTGGCGCGCGTAACGCACGTTACCGATGCAACCGACTGGCGCGTGGAGTATCCGTTTGTCGTCGTCAATCCTGATACCGAGGCAGAAATTGCGCCTTTGGTGCGCACCTTAATCGAGCTGGATTTGGTCATTATTCCGCGTGGCGGCGGTACGGGTTATACCGGCGGCGCAGTACCTTTGGACGCAATGAGCGCGGTCATCAATACGGAAAAGCTGGACAAGCATCGCGGCGTCGAATTTGTCGAACTGGCGGGTTTGGACGGCAAACATCCGATTATCCATTGCGGCGCGGGCGTGGTAACGCGGCGGGTGGAAGAAACCGCGCATCAGGCGGGTTTGGTGTTCGCCGTCGATCCGACTTCCGCCGATGCGTCCTGCGTGGGCGGCAATGTGGCGATGAACGCAGGCGGCAAAAAAGCCGTGCTGTGGGGGACGGCGTTGGACAACCTCGCCTACTGGCAGATGGTCAACCCGCAGGGCGAATGGCTGCGCATCGAGCGCGTGCGCCACAATTTCGGCAAAATCCACGACGAAGAAACCGCCGTGTTCGACGTTCACACGCTGGATTCAGACGGCCTCAATATCATTAAAACCGAACGCTTGGAAATCCCCGGCCACAAATTCCGCAAAGTCGGTTTGGGCAAAGACGTTACCGACAAATTCTTGAGCGGCCTGCCCGGCGTACAGAAAGAAGGCACGGACGGCATCATCACCGGCGTTGCCTTCGTATTGCATAAAATGCCGAAATACACGCGCACCGTGTGTATGGAGTTTTTCGGTACGGTCGCCACCGCCACGCCTTCTATCGTCGAAATCCGCGACTTCCTGCTCGCCCACGACAGCGTGCGGCTGGCGGGTTTGGAACATTTGGACTGGCGTTATGTCCGCGCCGTCGGCTACGCCACCAAAGCGGCGGGCAAAGGACGGCCGAAAATGGTCTTGCTGGCAGACGTGGTTTCAGACGACGAAGCCGCCGTAGAGGCAGCCGCCGAACACATCTGCGAACTCGCCCGCGCCCGCGACGGCGAAGGCTTTATCGCCGTGTCGCCCGAAGCGCGCAAAACCTTCTGGCTCGACCGCAGCCGCACCGCCGCCATCGCCAAGCACACCAACGCCTTTAAAATCAACGAAGACGTAGTGATTCCGCTGGAGCGGCTGGGCGAGTATTCGGACGGCATCGAACGCATCAACATCGAGCTTTCCATCCAAAACAAACTCAAACTCTGTGCCGCCTTAGAGCAATATCTTTCGGGCAAACTCCCCATCGACAAAATGGGCACCGACCTGCCGACCGCCGAGCTTTTGGGCGAACGCGGCAAACACGCCCTAGCCCACGTTGCCGCCGTCAAAGCGCGTTGGGAATGGCTGCTTGCTAACTTAGACGCGCCGCTTGCCGACTATAAAGTACGCTATGGCTCAGCCGTCCATGCCGCGCCCGAAGCCAAAGACAATGAAAGCTGCTTTATTGCCTTCCGCGATTTCCGCCTGCGCGTGTCTGTCAAAGTGGACGTAATGAAACCGCTTTCTGAAATCTTCAGCGGCAAAACCGACACCAAAATTATCCAAGGCTTGGACAAAATCCACGCCAAAACCGTACGCAGCCGCGTCTTCGTCGCCCTGCATATGCACGCCGGCGACGGTAACGTTCACACCAATATTCCGGTCAATTCAGACGACGCCCAAATGCTTCAGACGGCATACCGCAGCGTCGAACGCATTATGAAAATCGCCCGTTCGCTCGGCGGCGTGATTTCCGGCGAACACGGCATCGGCATCACCAAACTCGAATTTCTGACCGATGAAGACTTGCAGCCGTTTTGGGACTACAAAAACCAAGTCGATCCGAAACACACCTTCAACCGTCACAAACTGATGAAAGGTTCGGACTTACGCAACGCCTACACACCGTCGTTTGAGCTTTTGGGCGCGGAATCGCTGATTATGGAAAAATCAGACCTCGGCACCATCGCCGATTCCATCAAAGACTGCCTGCGTTGCGGCAAATGCAAACCCGTCTGCTCCACCCACGTTCCGCGCGCCAACCTGCTGTACAGCCCGCGCAACAAAATCCTCGGCGTGGGGCTGCTGACCGAAGCCTTCTTATATGAAGAGCAAACCCGCCGCGGCGTTTCCATCAAACACTTCGAAGAACTCATGGACATCGGCGACCACTGCACCGTGTGCCACCGTTGCGTCAAACCCTGTCCGGTCAACATCGACTTTGGCGACGTTACCGTAGCCATCCGCAACTATCTTGCCGATTCCGGCCACAAACGCTTCGCGCCCGCCGCATCGATGGGTATGGCGTTTTTGAATGCCACCGGCCCTAAAACCATCAAAGCCCTTCGCGCCGCGATGATACAGACCGGCTTCCCCGCGCAAAACTTTGCCTACAAAATCGGCAAGCTCCTTCCAATCGGCACCAAAAAACAAAAAGCCGAACCGAAAGCCACCGTCGGCAAAGCCCCGATTAAAGAACAGGTTATCCATTTCATCAACCGCCCACTGCCCAAAAACGTACCCGCCAAAACACCACGCTCCATGCTCGGCATCGAAGACGACAAAAGCATCCCCATCATCCGCAATCCTGCCACGCCTGAAGATGCCGAAGCCGTGTTCTACTTCCCCGGTTGCGGTTCTGAGCGTTTGTTCAGCCAAATCGGACTCGCCGTCCAAGCCATGCTCTGGCACGTCGGCGTACAAACCGTCCTGCCGCCCGGCTATATGTGTTGCGGCTATCCGCAGGACGCAGGCGGCAACAAGGCAAAAGCCGAACAAATGAGCACCAACAACCGCGTCGCCTTCCACCGCATGGCGAACACCCTCAACTACCTCGACATCAAAACCGTCGTCGTCAGTTGCGGCACTTGTTACGACCAGCTCGAAAAATACCGCTTCGAGGAAATCTTCCCCGGCTGCCGCATCATCGACATCCACGAATACCTGCTCGAAAAAGGCGTGAAACTGAACGGCGTGAAAGGTCAGCAATACCTCTACCACGACCCCTGCCACACGCCCATCAAAACCATGAACGCCACCCAAATGGCAAGCAGCCTCATGGGGCAGAAAGTCATCTTAAGCGACCGCTGCTGCGGCGAATCCGGCATGTTCGCCGTCAAACGCCCCGACATCGCCACCCAAGTCAAATTCCGCAAACAGGAAGAAATCGAGAAAAACCTCAAAGAGCTGCCGCAAGGCGAACCCGTCAAAATGCTGACTTCCTGCCCCGCCTGCCTGCAAGGTTTGAGCCGCTACGCCGACGACAACAATATGCCTGCCGACTACATCGTCATCGAAATGGCGAAACACATCCTCGGCGAAAACTGGCTGGATGAGTTTGTAAAAAAAGCCAACAACGGCGGTGTAGAGAAAGTGTTGCTGTAACAACGGACACGGAAATGCCGTCTGAACGCCGAAAGTCTTCAGACGGCATTGTTTGAACCAAATCATCGCAATATTTTATGGAAATTTTATGGATAACAAAAAAGAATTTATTAATAATTTAACAAATAGGTATATGTGGATCTATCCATTGGTCTTAAATATTCTATTTCTACCTTTTTACCAGTCCTACCAATCTTTTTTTATTGCGCTTGGTTGTTTGTTTGCACTGGTTAGAAAAATGCAAAGCTTAGATTTTAAATTACAAAATCATATTGTATTGTTAAATATAAAAAGTGCTTGGGCAGATAAAAAAGTATTTTTGATTAGGATAGTAGTGTCATGGTTGGCGGTAATGGAAATATGGATGTGTTTTATTTCGGAATCATCAACGTGGGTATGCGGTGCTTTTTGTTTAAATAGTGAAATATTGGAAAAAATTTTTCGTGGCTTTGGTTATTCTGGTAGTTTATATTTTTTATTTATATTGATGATTGATCTCAATAAGTTAAGAGAGAGTATTTGAATTTCATTTTTTGTTTAACTTAAACTCAAGGAGAATAACAATGATTGGTAGTGGTGATACTAAACAATGCAAAAAATTTTCTGCATACCTACCCGAATCATGATTGACGGACAAACAAACGAACCCAAACAAAAAACCCGAATCATCCTTGCCCCTATGCAGGGGCTGGTAGACGATGTGATGCGCGACCTGCTGACACGTATCGGCGGCTACGACGAATGCGTCAGCGAATTTGTACGCATTACCCATACCGTGCATTCCCGCGCCACTTGGTTAAAATACGTCCCCGAAATCGCCAACGGGAACAAAACGCCCGTCGGCACGCCCTGCACCGTCCAACTTCTGGGCAGCGATGCGGACAATATGGCGGCGAATGCGCTGGAAGCCGTCCGCTTCGGTGCGGACAAAATCGATTTGAACTTCGGCTGCCCCGCACCCACCGTCAACAAACACAAAGGCGGCGCAATACTTTTAAAAGAGCCGCAACTGATATTCCATATCGTCAAAACGCTGCGCGAACGTTTACCCGCACATATTCCGCTGACGGGGAAAATGCGGCTCGGCTATGAAGACAAAAGCCCTGCTTTGGAATGCGCCTGTGCGATTGCCGAAGGGGGCGCATGCGGACTGACCGTACACGCGCGTACCAAAGCCGAGGGTTACGAACCGCCGGCGCATTGGGAATGGATAAGGAAAATCCGAGACAGCGTCGATATCCCGGTTACCGCCAACGGCGATGTCTTCAGCCTGCAGGACTATATCAGCATCAAAACAATCAGCGGCTGCAACAGCGTCATGCTGGGGCGAGGCGCGGTCATCCGCCCCGATTTGGCGCGTCAAATCAAGCAATATGAAAGCGGCCTGCCCGTTACGGATACCGATTTTGCCGAAGTTTCCACATGGATACGGCAGTTTTTCGAGCTGTGCCTGGCAAAAGAGGCAAACAATAAATACCCGATCGCCCGTCTTAAGCAATGGCTGGGCATGATGAAAAAAACGTTCGACCCGGCGCAAACGCTGTTCGACCGCGTCCGAACGGTTAAGGATGCGGATGAAGTGCGCCGAATCCTGAGCGCATTCGAGTATGAGATGAATGTTTGACTGTTTCCCGCGCTTCAAAGCAAATGCCGTCTGAAAACCTTTCAGACGGCATTTGTTATCTTTATTGCCGTTTTTCCCCTGCTTTCGGCGTATTTTTGTTTTTCAACTTCGCCCCCAAGCCCAAACGTTTTTCATAATCCGATTGCGGAGTATCGTCTTCCTGCATACCGAACGCGCCTGCATTGACCCACAGCGACAGCAGCGAAACGATAAAGGCGAAAAAGCCGATTACATACCAAAACATTGCCCCTCCCGATTTGTTAAAATCATATCAAATACGGTACTGAATCTACCACAAGCCCATGGTCAAATAAATCTCCTGACCGCATTATTTCATTCATTTACTTTGGAAATAAAAAAGGACACCTGAAAATTTTGCAAAACTTTTCAGATGCCCCGATTTGATGGATTCGAATCAACCGCCGCACGCACCGCAGCAGCCACCCTCGCTGTGTCCGCCTTTTTTATCGTCGCCGGCAACGGGCAATTCGACTTCTTCATTTGTTTTTTCTGCATCTTCAGGCAAGTCGTTGACTTTGATTTTAGCAGTTTCGCTCATTTCGCCACCTCGTGGAAAACAGTTTAAAAGATTCGGAAATATAGCATGTTTAACCTAAGCATGAAAAGGGGGGGAGCAGCATAGAAAATGCCGTCTGAAGCCCGAACGTGGCTTTCAGACGGCATTTTACCGCCGAATCAAATATACCGGACTTCGATAATGTCGTATTCGCGCACGCCGCCCGGGGCTTGGACTTCCGCCGTATCGCCCTCTTCCTTGCCGATTAAGGCGCGGGCGATGGGTGAGCCGACATAGATTTTGCCCTGTTTGATGTCGGCCTCGTCTTCACCGACAATTTGGTAGGTAACGTGTTCTTCCGTTTCCAAATCTTCCAGCGTAACCGTCGTACCGAACACGATTTTGCCTTCGGCATGGATTTCGGTCGGATTGATAATATGGGCAACGGAAAGTTTGTGTTCCAGCTCGGAAATGCGGCCCTCGATAAAACCTTGGCGTTCTTTGGCGGCTTCGTATTCCGCGTTTTCGGACAAATCACCGTGCGATCTGGCTTCGGCAATCGCTTCGATCACTTCGGGACGCGCCACGCTTTTGAGCTGCTGCAATTCCTGTTTCAGCAATTCCGCACCGCGTACGGTCAGGGGGATTTTTTGCATCGGTCTTTTTTCTCCATATTCCGGCACACCGGTTTGCGGCAGCAAGCATTCCGCGTACCGTCTTGCTTTGTGCGTCCGGATATTAAAATAAAAACACAAGCCGCCCGGAAAATCGGCGGCTTGTCTGTCGTTGAACAGCGGCTATTCTACCAAATTCTATGAAATTGGCAATCGTGCCGTGCCGCCGGCAAATGCGCCATGTCCGCAACAAAAGCCGAAAATATACCGACAAAAAAATTTTAGAAACAAAAAATTTTAAAATAACCAATTTTCGGCACAAAAAACCACATTCACGAACTTTAAAACCGAAAATGCCAAACCTGAGATTTTTCAGACGGCATTTGCACCAGTATAATGCAGGCTGTTTTTATCTTTATATTGACGTTTTGCCATGACCGAATCCCTCCGCCTCCCCGCCGCCCGTCTCAAACCTTCCACCGTCGCCCTGCCCGGCTCCAAAAGCATCAGCAACCGCACCCTGCTGCTCGCCGCCTTGTCCGACAATGCTTGCGAAATCTATTCCCTGCTCAAATCCGACGATACCGACCGTATGCTCGAAGCACTCGATAAACTCGGCGTCCAAATCGAATATCTTGCCGAAGGCCGTCTGAAAGTACACGGCACGGGCGGACGCTTCCCCAACCGCTCTGCCGATTTGTTTTTGGGCAACGCGGGCACGGCGTTCCGTCCGCTGACCGCCGCGCTGGCTGTTTCGGGCGGCGATTATCATCTGCACGGCGTGCCTCGTATGCACGAACGCCCCATCGGCGATTTGGTCGATGCGTTGCGGATTGCCGGTGCCGATGTCAAATATCTCGGCAACGAACACTATCCGCCGCTTCATATCGGCGAACGCCAAGACAACGGCGAACGCGTGATTCCGATTAAAGGCAATGTGTCCAGCCAGTTTCTGACCGCCCTTTTGATGGCGTTGCCGCTGACCGGGCAGGCGTTTGAAATCCGTATGGTCGGCGAGTTGATTTCCAAGCCTTACATCGACATCACTTTGAAACTGATGGCGCAATTCGGCGTACAGGTTGCCAATGAAGACTACCGCGTCTTCAAAATTCCCGCCGATGCGCACTACCACGCGCCCGAACACTTGCACGTCGAAGGCGATGCCTCCGGCGCGTCCTACTTCCTCGCAGCCGGTTTGATTGCCGCCACGCCCGTCCGCGTTACCGGCATCGGCGCAAACAGCATACAGGGCGATGTCGCCTTTGCCCGCGAACTGGAAAAAATCGGTGCGGACGTGGTTTGGGGCGAAAACTTCGTCGAAGTCTCGCGCCCGAAAGGACGCGCCGTCCAAGCCTTTGATTTGGATGCGAACCATATCCCCGATGCCGCGATGACCCTCGCCATCGTCGCGCTTGCCACAGGGCAAACCTGCACGCTTCGCAACATCGGTTCGTGGCGCGTCAAGGAAACCGACCGCATCGCCGCAATAGCAAACGAGTTGCGCAAACTCGGTGCAAAAGTCGCCGAAGAAGCCGAAGCGATTCACATCACCCCGCCCGAAACACTGACACCCGACGCCGTCATCGACACTTACGACGACCACCGCATGGCGATGTGTTTCTCGCTGGTTTCCTTGTTGGGCGTACCCGTCGTCATCAATGACCCGAAATGCACCCATAAAACCTTCCCGACTTATTTCGACGTGTTCTCTTCGCTGACCGAAACAGCGGAATAAGGCGGAAAAATGCCGTCTGAAACCCGAAACAGGGCTTCAGACGGCATTTGTGTATTCGCGGACGGCGGGTTTTAAATCTGTTCCAATTCCATATCCAAAACAGCCTGTTCCTGTTTGGCGCGGAAGTCTGCCAGTTTTTGCGCCAGTTCGGGGTTTTCGCCGGCGAGCATGGAGATGGCGAACAATGCGGCATTTGCCGCGCCACCTTCGCCGATGGCGAAGGTGGCGACGGGTACGCCTTTGGGCATTTGTACAATCGATAAAAGCGAATCTTCGCCGCGCAGGTATTTACTGGGGACGGGCACGCCCAAAACGGGGACGGTGGTCTTGGCGGCAACCATACCGGGTAAATGCGCCGCGCCGCCCGCGCCGGCGATGATGGCTTTGAGGCCGCGCGCCCGTGCGGTTTCGGCGTATTCAAACATCAAATCCGGGGTACGGTGTGCGGAAACGACGCGCACCTCGTATTTCACGCCGAAGTCTTCAAGAAACTGCGCTGCCTGCTGCATAACGGGCCAATCGCTGTTGCTGCCCATGATGATGCCGATTTGTATCATAAATCCTCCTTGGTGCGGATGGGGTAAAAAGCGGGAAAAACGGAAAAACTATCGTTTGCGTACGGCTGCGGCGGCGCGTTTTGCCGCCGGGCTGCCGGGATAGGTCTGTATCAGGCTGCGCCAAGTCGCCCTTGCAATGTCTTTTTGCTGAAGCCTGTATTGGCATTCGCCGATTTTGAATATGGCTTCGGGCGCAGTTGGGCTGTCTTTGAAACGGTTGGCGTAACGCCCTCCGATTTCGATGACGGATTCGCAGTTCCCCATACGCGCCCTGCTTTGCAGCAACAGGTACATACTGCGTTGCGCGATGCTGCCGCCGTCGCCTCCGTCCGCGCCTTTCAGCAGGGCGGCAGCGGCAGAAAACCTGCCATTTTGATAGTGTTTGAGTGCCTGATTGTAGAGGTTTTGTGCGGTTTCGACGGTATGTGCGGATGCGCTGCCGCCTTCGGTATTGAGATAATGCTCTTTCAACTTGCGGTCGTCGAGTTTTTGGGCGTATACCCTGCCGGAAGGGTGTGTTTTCGCATGCTCCAGTGCTTTGACTTTGCCGTTTAAGGTTTCCACTTCGTTCGACAGGCGGATAATCCTGTTTTCCAAATCGTCCAAACGGTCTTGCAGAGTGGGAACGGGATAGGGAATGCCGTCTGAAGCATTTTCCCGTGTCGGCATTTCGGTTCGGCTGCCCTCCGGAACGGGTGAAACGGAAGCACAGGCGGCGGATACGGTCAGCCAAACAATAAAAAGCGGTAATTTGGTCTTCATTATTTTTTCAGAAGCAGGGTCAAACCGTCGCCGACGGGCAGGGTAATGGGGATTATCCGCGCATCATTCGGCAGGTTTTGATTGAAATCTTTGAGGATGCCGACGCTGGGCGGCGCATCGGAAGCGGCCTCGCGCATCACCCTTCCGTTCAACAAAATATTGTCTATGGCAATGATGCCACCTTGCCGGACAAGCTTGAGGCAACGCTCAAAATATTGCGGCGTGGGCGGTTTGTCTGCGTCTATCAGTGCCAAATCGTAGCTTCCGGCTTCGCCTTGTGCAATCAAATCATCCAATGTCAGCAATGCGGGTTGCAGGTGCAGGCTAATTTTATGTGCCACACCGGCCTCGTTCCAAACCTGACGCGCCGTATCGGTAAAGGTTACATTGATGTCGCAGGCGGTAATCCGCCCGTGTTCTGGCAACGCCAATGCAAGCGCGGTGCTGCTGTATCCGGTAAACACGCCGACTTCCAGATATTTTTCCGCGCGAATCAGCTTTGCCAGCCAAACCAAAACCGCCGCCTGTTCGCGCGCAATCGCCATTTTGCCCATACGGTGATGCCCGGTCTTCTCACGCAGCCGCGTCAAAACGGGATGTTCGGGTTCGCCGATGCTGTTCAGATAGTTTTGCAGGTCCGGTGCGACATTGGACAGATTGGTCGTCATTTCGGCGGGTTCAGTCTTGGTAATAGGTATAAGGTTTTTTCGCTACTTTTGCCGCCTCGAAGTTTTCCTGTTCTTCGGGATTGAGTTCGACATCCCACAAAAGCCCCCTGTTTTCCAAACGCTGCTGTTCCAACTCAGGTTTTTCTTCAATCAGGCGGTTGAGGAATTGTGTGGCATCGGATTGGTAGTGATACATCTTTGTGCTCCAATTTTACGGAATATGGCGTGATTATACTGGTATTTTCCAAACGGGATAAACGGCTTTTATCAAGAATACGGGCAGAAAGATAAGGGGTTTTATTATAGAATAAGACGTTTTTTGCAACGGAAGCCCGCCTTATGTCCCGAATCGCCGCCCTGCCCGACCATCTTGTTAACCAAATCGCCGCCGGCGAAGTGGTCGAACGCCCTGCCAACGCCTTGAAAGAAATCGTTGAAAACAGTATCGATGCAGGCGCAACGGCGATTGAAGTCGAGCTGGCGGGCGGCGGCATCCGCCTGATTCGCGTCAGCGACAACGGCGGCGGCATCCACCCCGACGACATCGAACTTGCGCTCCACCGCCACGCCACCAGCAAAATCAAAACCTTAAACGATTTGGAACACGTCGCCAGTATGGGCTTTCGCGGCGAAGGTTTGGCAAGCATCGCCTCCGTCAGCCGCCTGACCCTGACCAGCCGTCAGAACGACAGTTCGCACGCGACCCAAGTCAAAGCCGAAGACGGCAAACTCAGCAGCCCCACCGCCGCCGCCCACCCCGTCGGCACCACCATCGAAGCCGCCGAACTCTTCTTCAATACCCCCGCGCGGCGCAAGTTCCTCAAATCCGAAAATACAGAATACGCCCACTGCGCCACCATGCTCGAACGCCTCGCGCTGGCGCATCCGCACATTGCCTTCTCGCTCAAACGCGACAGCAAACAAGTGTTCAAACTCCCGACCCAAAGCCTGCACGAACGTATTGCCGCCATTGTCGGCGATGATTTTCAGACGGCATCATTGGAAATCGACAGCGGCAGCGACGCATTGCGGCTCTATGGCGCGATTGCCAAGCCGACTTTCGCCAAAGGCAAAACCGACAAACAATACTGCTTCGTCAACCATCGTTTTGTCCGCGACAAAGTGATGCTCCACGCCGTCAAACAGGCATACCGCGACGTTTTGCACAACGCCCTCACCCCCGCTTTCGTCCTCTTCCTCGACCTGCCGCCCGAAGCCGTAGATGTCAACGTCCACCCGACCAAAACAGAAATCCGCTTCCGCGACAGCCGGCAGGTGCACCAACTCGTGTTCCATACGCTCAACAAAGCCCTTGCCGACACACGCGCCGACCTGACCGAAAGCGTCAGCAACGCAGGCGAAGTGTTGCATGACATTACCGGCGTTACGCCTGCCCCAATGCCGTCTGAAAACGACAGCGAAAATTTGTTTGATCGCGCATCCGACTACCCGACAGGCAACAAACCCGATACGCGCAATGCCTTTGGTGCATCAGGCAAAACCGCGCCTATGCCCTATCAGTCCGCATATGCGCCGCAACAACGCAACCTGTCCCTGCACGAAAGCCGCGCGGCAATGAACACCTATGCCGAACTCTACAAAAAAACCGACGACATCGACCTTGAGTTAAGCCGATTCGAGCAGGCACGTTTCGGCAATATGCCGTCTGAAACGCCTGCTCCCAAAACAGATACGCCGCTTTCAGACGGCATCCCGTCCCCATCCGAACTGCCGCCGCTCGGTTTTGCCATTGCCCAATTGCTAGGCATCTACATTCTTGCCCAAGCCGAAGACAGCCTGTTGCTCATCGATATGCACGCTGCCGCCGAACGCGTCAACTACGAAAAAATGAAACGCCAACGTCGGGAAAACGGCAGGCTGCAAAGCCAACGCCTGCTTATTCCCGTAACCTTTGCCGCGTCCCACGAAGAATGCGCCGCCCTTGCCGACCACGCCGAAACACTGGCAGGCTTCGGGCTGGAACTGTCCGATATGGGCGGCAACACCCTCGCCGTCCGCGCCGTTCCCGCAATGTTGGGCAAAGCCGATGTCGTCTCGCTCGCCAAAGACGTATTAAACGAACTCGCCCAAGTCGGCAGCAGCCAAACCATCGAAGAACACGAAAACCGCATCCTCGCCACTATGTCCTGCCACGGCTCAGTCCGCGCCGGCCGCCAACTGACTTTGCCCGAAATGAACGCGCTGCTGCGCGATATGGAAAACACGCCGCGCAGCAACCAGTGCAACCACGGCAGACCGACGTGGGTCAAACTGACTTTGAAAGAATTGGACGCGCTGTTCTTGCGCGGACAATAAGCCGAAAGTGCTAGAATACGCCGCCCGAGACCGCCGTTCAGACGGCATTCCGACGCACCGACAGAAACATCACGACCGAAACCAAGAGAAAAATATGGCCTATCAAGTTCTCGCCCGAAAATGGCGGCCCAAAACCTTTTCCGACTTAGTCGGTCAGGAACACGTCGTCAAAGCCCTGCAAAATGCCCTGGACGAAGGCAGGCTACACCACGCCTACCTGCTGACCGGAACGCGCGGCGTAGGCAAAACCACCATCGCCCGCATCCTTGCCAAAAGCCTCAACTGCGAAAACGCGCAACACGGCGAACCTTGCGGCGTATGCGAAAGCTGTACGCAGATCGATGCCGGACGCTATGTCGATTTATTGGAAATCGACGCCGCCTCCAACACCGGCATCGACAACATCCGCGAAGTCTTGGAAAACGCCCAATACGCGCCGACCGCCGGCAAATACAAAGTCTATATCATCGACGAAGTGCATATGCTTTCCAAAAGCGCGTTCAACGCTATGCTCAAAACGCTGGAAGAGCCGCCCGAACACGTCAAATTCATCCTTGCCACGACCGATCCGCACAAAGTTCCCGTTACCGTCTTGAGCCGCTGCCTGCAATTCGTCTTACGCAATATGACCGCGCAACAGGTTGCCCGCCACCTCGCCCACGTCCTCGACAGCGAAAAAATCGCCTACGAACCCCCCGCCCTGCAACTTTTGGGACGTGCCGCCGCCGGATCGATGCGCGATGCCTTAAGCCTGCTCGACCAAGCCATCGCCCTAGGTTCGGGCAAAGTTGCCGAAAACGATGTCCGCCAAATGATTGGTGCGGTTGACAAACAATACCTTTACGAACTGCTGACAGGCATCATCAACCAAGACGGCGCAGCCCTGCTCGCCAAAGCACAGGAAATGGCGGCGTGTGCCGTCGGCTTTGACAACGCCTTGGGCGAACTTGCCATACTGCTGCAACACCTCGCCTTGATACAGGCAGTCCCCTCCGCCTTGGCGCACGACGACCCCGATTCCGATATTCTGCACCGCCTCGCCCAAACCATAAGCGGCGAACAAATCCAGCTTTACTACCAAATCGCCGTCCACGGCAAACGCGACCTGGGCCTCGCACCCGACGAATACGCCGGCTTTATGATGACCCTGCTGCGTATGCTGGCGTTTGCGCCCTTGGCGGCAGCTTCGTGTGATGCAAACGCCGTGATTGAAAATACCGAACTAAAATCCCCATCGGCACAAACCGCCGAAAAGGAAACCGCCGCAAAAAAGCCCCAAGCGCGCCCTGAAGCAGAAACCGCCCAAACGCCCGTTCAGACGGCATCCGCAGCGGCAATGCCGTCTGAAAGCAAAACTGCCGAACCCGTTTCCAATCAAGAAAACAACAATGTTCCGCCTTGGGAAGACGCGCCGGACGAAGCCCAAACCGCAGCCGGCACGGCGCAGGCATCGGCAAAAAGCATTCAGACGGCATCCGAAGCCGGAACGCCGCCCGAAAACCAAGTTTCCAAGAACAAGGCAGCCGACAACGAAACCGATGCCCCCTTGTCCGAAGTGCCGTCTGAAAACCCCATTCAGGCAACACCGAATGATGAAGCCGTTGAAACGGAAACATTTGCGCACGAAGCCCCTGCAGAACCTTTCTACGGTTACGGCATTCCGGATAATGACTGCCCCTCGGAAGACGGCGTGGAAATCCCGCCGCCCGATTGGGCAAATGTCCTCCCTGCCGATACCGCAGGCGGAGGCGCGAACGAAGAAGCAGAAGCAGGCGGCATCGGCGGAAACAACACGCCGTCCTCCCCGCCGCCCGAATTTTCCACCGAAAACTGGGCAGCCATCGTCCGGCATTTCGCCCGCAAACTCGGCGCGGCGCAAATGCCGGCGCAACACTCCGCGTGGACGGAATACCATCCCGACACCGGCCTGATGGTTTTGGCGATGACCGCCGAAGCACGCGCCACCGCCGACAAAAAACGCCTCGACAAAATCCGCGACACCCTTGCCCAAGCCTACGGGCTGCAACTCACCCTGCAAACCCAAGACTGGCACGACGAAGCCGGCAGAGAAACCCCCACGATGCAGGACAAGCGCGTCCAAGCCGAAGACAGGCAAAAAGCACAAGCATTGCTCGAAGCCGACCCCGCCGCACAAAAAATCCTCCAAGCATTCGGCGCGCAATGGCAGCCCGAATCACTGGAATTGGCGGCAAACCGGCCATAAACAGATATAATGCCGCCCGAACCCTTCGGACGGCATTGCCGTTTCCCTCATTCATTCAAACACAAACAGGAGTATTCAGTATGTTCGGAAAAGCCGGATTAGGCGGCCTGATGAAACAGGCGCAGCAAATGCAGGAAAATATGAAAAAAGCGCAAGCCAAACTTGCCGAAACCGAAATCGAAGGCGAAGCAGGCAACGGCTTGGTCAAAATCACAATGACCTGCGCGCACGAAGTACGCAAAATCGACATCAGCCCCGATTTGATTCAAGAAGCCGCCGACGACAAAGAAATGCTTGAAGACCTCATCCTCGCCGCCCTCAAATCCGCCCGTGGCAAAGCCGAAGAAACCGCAAACAAAACAATGGGCGCATTCACGCAAGGTCTGCCCCCCGGCGTGGGCGACTTCTTCCGCTGATCCCCGACCGTCATTCCCACGCAGGCGGGAATGACGGAGGGCAATGCCGTCTGAAACTTCGTCATTCCCGCGAAAACGGAAATCCAGCCCCGTCGGAACAGAAACTTACACCCCCGTCATTCCCGTAAAAACGGGAATCCGGTAGGCTGGGCTGTAGGGTGGGCTTCAGCCCACCAAAACAACAATGCCCCGATGCCGTCTGAAACTTCGTCATTCCCGTGCAGGTTGCGGGATTCGGCGGAATCGGTGGGCTGAAGCCCACCCTACCATTACCGTTTTACTCGATAAATTTCCGTGCCGACGGGTCTGGATTCCCGCCTTCGCGGGAATGACGGCATCAGTTTGCAGGATTCGGCGTGAACGGCAAAAACAGCGAGAACGATAAGAACGCAAAAACGGCAAAAATAGCGGGAATCGGCAGGCTGAAGCCCACCCTGCCATTATTTACACATCCGTACCGCTTAAATGCCGTCTGAAATGCCGTCGGAGCGGCAGGCTGAAGCCCACCCTACCATTACGCCCTGCCATTCATTTCCGCATCCGTATATCGTAGGCTGGGCTTCAGCCCACCAAAACACAAAAATTCCGATGCCGTCTGAAACTTCGTCATTCCCGTGAAAACGGGAATCCAGTAGGCTGGGCTGTAGGGTGGGCTTCAGCCCACCAATCCGCCAACAACCACACAAACCCCCGACCGTCATTCCCACAAAAGCGGGAATCCGGAACCTCAAACTTTCAGATAATCTTTGAATATTGCCGCCTCCACCAATCCACCCGCACCAACCCAAAGCCCCAACCCCCCTCCCTCAAAATCATCCAATAATGTAAAATCCCCCCCCCCGCGAAAAAAATGATATATTCCAAGC
>NZ_CAUJAJ010000025.1 GCF_962747995.1 Neisseria viridiae
GGGAACCTGTAAAGGAAGGGGCATCGGCTGCCGCCGGTGCTTTTTTGTTTTTTGTTTGGAAGGGAAATGGCTGGAGAAAGACCTGCGCTATATCGGGGAATGAATCGATGCAAAGGAAATGCCGTCTGAATATGCGTTCGGGCGGCGTTTTTATAACAAAAATACTTCATGGCGGTTGGTTTTATACCTGTCTAAGTTTTTGTGTCGTGCATACCTGAAGATTTCAGACGGCATCGGTTTATGCCGTCTGAAAAGTGTATTCCGTTTCAGTTTGTAAGCTATGGCAGTCTGTTTGTCTTGTGTTTTGCGCAATTGCCCTTATTTTAAGCCGTGATTTTATTTTGAATTAGATGAAAAAATGAGTAATCAAGATTTTTATGCGACGCTGGGTGTGGCAAGAACAGCTACCGATGATGAGATTAAAAAAGCCTACCGTAAATTGGCGATGAAATACCATCCCGACCGTAATCCTGACAATAAAGAGGCGGAAGAGAAGTTTAAAGAAGTACAAAAGGCGTATGAAACTTTGTCCGACAAGGAAAAGCGCGCTATGTACGACCAATACGGTCATGCGGCGTTTGAAGGCGGCGGACAGGGGGGCTTCGGAGGGTTTGGCGGATTTGGCGGTGCGCAGGGTTTTGACTTTGGGGATATTTTCAGCCAAATGTTTGGAGGCGGTTCGGGGCGCGCCCAGCCTGATTATCAGGGCGAGGACGTTCAAGTCGGTATCGAAATCACGCTTGAAGAAGCCGCAAAAGGTGTGAAGAAACGCATCAATATTCCGACTTATGAAGCGTGTGATGTCTGTAACGGCAGCGGCGCGAAACCGGGGACATCCCCGGAAACCTGCCCGACTTGCAAAGGTTCGGGTGCGGTGCACATCCAGCAGGCGATTTTCCGTATGCAGCAGACTTGTCCGACCTGCCACGGTGCGGGCAAACACATTAAAGAACCTTGCGTCAAATGCCGTGGCGCGGGGCGGAATAAGGCGGTCAAGACGGTGGAAGTCAATATTCCCGCCGGTATCGATGACGGGCAGCGTATCCGTTTGAGCGGCGAAGGCGGGCCGGGTACGCACGGTGCGCCTGCCGGCGACCTGTATGTAACCGTCCGCATTCGGGCGCATAAGATTTTCCAACGCGACGGTCTGGATTTGCATTGCGAACTGCCGATTAGTTTTGCCACGGCTGCTTTGGGCGGTGAGTTGGAAGTACCGACGTTGGACGGCAAGGTTAAGCTTACTATTCCCAAAGAAACCCAAACCGGCAGGAGGATGCGCGTGAAGGGTAAGGGTGTCAAATCTTTACGCAGCAGCGCGACCGGTGATTTGTACTGCCATATTGTTGTCGAAACACCTGTCAATTTGACCGACCGTCAAAAAGAGCTTTTGGAAGAGTTTGAGCGGATTTCTACCGGCTTGGAAAACCAAACGCCGCGCAAGAAATCGTTTTTAGACAAGCTGCGTGATTTGTTTGATTGATTTTAAGGTTCGGAAACAAGCAGCCGTATCGGGTAATATCCCTGATACGGCTGTTTTTGTTTGTTTGGAAATAGTTTTTATTTTCAAGGAAGTATGGTGTAGGTTAGGATAGCTGTTTTTAACTGTTCTTTTTAAAACTTGACATTATGACATATTGCCAACAATATGCGGGAGTCTGTTGTCAAAGGAAGAATAATGAATAAATCTTTATCCGGTTCGGTAGAAGAATACCGCGAACTGACGCTCCGAGGCATGATACTCGGTGCATTGATCACTGTAATTTTTACTGCGTCCAACGTTTACCTCGGTTTGAAAGTCGGGCTGACTTTTGCATCGTCGATTCCCGCAGCAGTGATCTCGATGGCGGTTTTAAAGTTTTTCAAAGGTAGCAATATTTTGGAAAACAACATGGTGCAGACCCAAGCCTCGGCTGCGGGTACGCTTTCAACCATCATCTTCGTCCTGCCCGGTTTGTTGATGGCGGGCTACTGGAGCGGTTTCCCGTTCTGGCAGACGACGCTTTTATGTATTGCCGGCGGGATTTTGGGGGTGATTTTCACCATTCCGCTGCGTTACGCGATGGTGGTGAAAAGCGATTTGCCTTATCCGGAAGGTGTGGCGGCTGCTGAAATTTTGAAAGTGGGCGGTCATGAAGAAGGGGATGACCGTCAGGGCGGCAGCGGTATCAAAGAGCTGGCGGCCGGCGGCGCGTTGGCAGGATTGATGAGCTTTTGCGCCGGAGGTCTGCGCGTGATTGCCGACAGTGCGAGTTATTGGTTTAAAAGCGGTACGGCAATTTTCCAACTGCCGATGGGCTTTTCACTGGCATTGTTGGGCGCGGGCTATTTGGTCGGACTGACGGGCGGTATCGCCATCCTGTTGGGCATTTCGATTGCTTGGGGCATTGCCGTGCCGTATTTCTCCTCACACATTCCGCAACCTTCCGATATGGAAATGGCGGCGTTTGCGATGAAGCTGTGGAAGGAAAAAGTGCGTTTTATCGGTGCGGGGACTATCGGTATCGCAGCGGTTTGGACGCTTTTGATGCTGCTCAAGCCGATGGTGGAAGGCATGAAGATGTCGTTCAAGAGTTTTGGCGGCGGCGCGCCTGCTGCGGAACGCGCTGAACAGGATTTGTCGCCTAAAGCCATGATTTTCTGGGTATTGTCTATGATGTTTATTCTAGGTGTGTCGTTTTACCACTTTATCGGCGATTCGCACATTACGGGCGGCATGGCGTGGCTTTTAGTGGTCGTTTGCACGCTTTTGGCTTCCATCATCGGCTTTTTGGTCGCCGCCGCCTGCGGTTATATGGCGGGTTTGGTCGGCTCGTCTTCCAGCCCGATTTCCGGCGTGGGCATCGTTTCCATTGTTATCATTTCGCTGGTTTTATTGGTTGTGGGCGAATCAGGCGGTTTGATGGCGGATGAAGCCAACCGCAAATTCTTACTGGCGTTGACGCTTTTCTGCGGCTCGGCAGTAATCTGCGTGGCTTCGATTTCCAATGACAACCTGCAAGACTTGAAAACCGGCTACCTGCTCAAAGCAACGCCTTGGCGGCAGCAAGTCGCCCTGATTATCGGCTGTATCGTCGGTGCGCTGGTTATTTCGCCCGTGTTGGAACTGCTTTACGAAGCCTACGGCTTTACCGGCGCAATGCCGCGCGAAGGCATGGATGCGGCGCAGGCTTTGGCTGCCCCTCAAGCGACTTTGATGACGACCATCGCGTCGGGCATTTTCGCCCACAACCTTGAATGGGTCTACATCTTTACCGGCATCGCGATTGGCGCGGTATTAATCGTCGTCGATTTGGTGTTGAAAAAATCATCAGGCGGTAAACTTGCCCTGCCCGTCCTTGCGGTCGGTATGGGTATTTATCTGCCGCCGTCCGTCAATATGCCCATCGTGGCAGGCGCGGTGTTGGCGGCGGTTCTGAAACACATCATCGGTAAAAAAGCGGAAAACCGTGAAGGCCGTCTGAAAAACGCCGAGCGCATCGGAACCTTGTTCTCCGCCGGCCTGATTGTCGGTGAAAGCCTGATTGGTGTGATTATGGCGTTTATTATTGCCTTCTCCGTGACCAACGGCGGCTCGGACGCGCCGCTTGCGTTGAATCTGCAAAACTGGGATGCCGCCGCCTCATGGTTGGGCTTGGCGTTCTTCGTTACCGGGATGTTTTTCTTTGCACAGCGCGTACTGAAGGCGGGTAGGTAGGCTGTCGGAAAAAATGCCGTCTGAAACGTTCAGACGGCATTTTTTATCGGGAAAGCGTAAGGCGGAGCTTTTCAGCTTGCGCCCATGCTTTACCGGCAAGATCTTTGGGCGACAGCAGCGGCTCGGTTTGAAGCGGCCAGCCTATGCCTATTGCCGGGTCGTTCCATATTAAAACCTGTTCGGCTTCCGGCTTGTAATAGTCCGTGCATTTGTAGGTAAGTTCGGCCGTGTCGCTCAAAACGTAAAAACCGTGTGCGAAGCCTTCGGGTATCCAAAGCTGGTATTGGTTTTGCGCCGACAGGGTTGCGCCTGCCCATTTGCCGAAAGTCGGCGAACCTTCGCGCATATCGACGGCCACGTCGAACACTTCGCCGACAACTACGCGTACGAGTTTGCCTTGTGTGTTTTCGGTTTGGTAGTGTAGGCCGCGCAATACGCCTTTGCTGGATTTGGAGTGGTTTTCCTGCACGAAAGTTCGATCGGCAATATTTTCTTTGAACCACCCGTCGCGGAAGGTTTCCATAAAAAAGCCGCGCCCGTCTTTGAAGACTTGCGGTTTTAAAATTTTTACGTCGGGGAGGGCGGTGTCGATGATGTTCATGATTTTCTCTGTATGCCGTCTGAAGAAAGTGGTTCAGACGGCATTTATTTGCCGATCAGGCGCAGCAGGTATTGCCCGTAGGCGGTTTTTTCCAAAGGCTTTGCGCGTGTTTCCACATCTTTTTTCTCCAGCCAGCCGTTGCGCCAGGCGATTTCTTCGAGGCAGGCGATGTGCAGGTTTTGGATGTTTTGCACGGTTTGGACGAAGGAAGCCGCCTCGTGCAGGCTTTCGTGCGTGCCGGTGTCCAGCCACGCGAAACCGCGTCCTAAGATTTGGACGGAGAGCGAGCCGTCTTCCAAATACATTTGGTTGAGGTCGGAAATTTCCAATTCACCGCGTGCAGACGGTTTGAGCTGTTTGGCGAACTCGACGGCGCGGTTGTCGTAGAAGTACAAGCCGGTTACCGCCCAATCGGATTTGGGCTGTTGCGGTTTCTCTTCGATAGACAGGGCGTTGAAGTTTTCGTCAAATTCGACGACGCCGAAACGCTCGGGGTCTTTGACCTGATAAGCAAACACGGTTGCGCCGTGTTTTTTTGCCGCCGCCTGCCGCAATGTTTGCGTAAACGACTGACCGTAAAAAATATTGTCGCCCAAAATCAGACAGACGTTGCCGTTGCCGATAAATTCTTCGCCGATGATAAATGCCTGCGCCAAACCGTCCGGACCGGGTTGCACGGCATAACTGATGGAAATGCCGAAATCGCTGCCGTCGCCGAGCAGGCGTTTGAAAGAGGCGTTGTCTTCGGGCGCGGTAATCACCAAAATATCGCGGATTCCCGCCAGCATTAAAACCGACAAGGGGTAATAAATCATCGGTTTGTCGTACACGGGCAGGAGCTGTTTGGATACGCCGCGCGTAATCGGATATAGGCGTGTGCCGCTGCCGCCGGCAAGAATGATGCCTTTCATCGTATTTCCTTTTCGGTTGAAACCCCGCCCTTTAGGGCGGTAGAATCAGACTTTATTTGGGAGGGGGTAACCCCTTCCAAATCAGGACGGCACATAGGGCGACGCTTTATGTGCCGTCCTGTGTGTTGAAACATCTTTTCTTTCTTCCTTTGCGATGGGTTTTCAGACGGTATTGCGTCGGGATGTCGTCTGAAAACTATAGTGGATTAACAAAAACCAGTACGGCGTTGCCTCGCCTCAGCTCAAAGAGAATGATTCTCTAAGGTGCTGAAGCACCAAGTGAATCGGTTCCGTACTGTTTGTACTGTCTGCGGCTTCGTCGCCTTGTCCTGATTTTTGTTAATCCACTATATTTGCCCGTGCCTAAGCGTTCCGGACGGCAGTTGCCGTTTTATGCGTTTTGCCACCAGGTTTTGTTGTCCAAATACCATTGCACTGTTTTGCGGAGGCCGGACTCGAAGGTTTCCAAAGGCTGCCAGCCCAAATCCCGCCTGATTTTCGCCGCATCGACGGCGTAGCGGACATCGTGGCCGGGACGGTCTTGTACGAAAGTAATCAAATCTTCATAACGCGCCACGCCGGCCGGTTTGTCGGGGGCAAGTTCTTCCAAGAGGGCGCAGATGGTTTTGACGACTTCAATATTGGCTTTTTCATTGTGGCCGCCGATATTGTAGGTCTCGCCGACAACACCCTCGGTAACAACCTGATACAGCGCGCGCGCGTGGTCTTCGACAAACAGCCAGTCGCGGATTTGCATACCGTCGCCGTAAACTGGCAGCGGTTTGCCGTCAAGCGCGTTCAGAATCATTAAAGGAATGAGTTTTTCGGGGAATTGTCGGAGGCCGTAATTATTGGAACAGTTGCTGACAATGGCGGGCAGCCCGTAAGTCCGCTGCCACGCGCGGACAAGGTGGTCGCTGGACGCTTTAGAAGCAGAGTAGGGGCTGGACGGCGCGTAGGGTGTGGTTTCGGTGAACAAATCGTCTGTGCCGTGCAAATCGCCATAGACTTCATCGGTAGAAATATGGTGGAAACGGAAGGCTTCGCGCTGTTCAGACGGCATTTGCTGCCAATAGGCTCGGGCCGCTTCAAGCAGATTGAATGTGCCGACGATATTGGTTTGGATAAACTCGCCTGCCGAACCGATGGCGCGGTCGACGTGGCTTTCCGCAGCCAAGTGCATCACGGCATCAGGCTGGTGTTGTGCGAATACGCGGTCGAGTTCGGCGCGGTCGCAAATGTCCACTTGCTCAAAAGCGTAGCGGGGATTATCGGCAATGTCGGTCAGCGATTCGAGATTGCCCGCGTAGGTCAGTTTGTCGAGGTTGACGACGGAATCTTGGGTGTTTTGGATAATATGACGGACAACGGCAGAACCGATAAAGCCCGCGCCGCCGGTAACGAGGATGGTTTTTTTGTTTGCGGTTTGCATTTAATCCCCGTATCCGTTGGGGTTGCGGCTGACCCAACGCCACGAATCCTCCATCATTTGCGCAAGGCTGCGTTTGGTTTCCCAACCTGTCTCTTGTTTGGTATGGGACGGGTCGGCAAAGGAACAAGCGAGGTCGCCGACACGACGGGGTTGGATTCGGTAAGGAATGCGCAAACCGGATGCGGCTTCAAAGGCACGGATGATTTCCAAAACGGAATAGGCGCGCCCCGAACCCAAGTTGAACAAATGTACGCCGACAACGCCGCCTTTCGCCTTCATTGCCGCGATATGCCCTTCTGCCAAATCCATCACATGAATATAGTCGCGCATTCCCGTACCGTCGGGGGTTGGATAATCGCCGCCGAATACCGACAGTTGCGGCAGCCTGCCCGAAGCCACTTGGCAGATATAGGGCAAAAGGTTGTTGGGAATACCGTTGGGCTGTTCGCCGATCAAGCCGCTTTCGTGCGCGCCGATCGGGTTGAAATAGCGCAACAAAATCACGCTCCAACGCGGATCGGCCTTTTGGATGTCGGTTAACATCCGTTCCACCATCGCTTTGGACGCACCGTAAGGATTAGCGGTATCGCCCGGGCGCATATCTTCCGTATAGGGGACTTTTTCCGCATCGCCGTAAACGGTTGCCGACGAGCTGAATACGATTTTGAACACGCCCGCGCGCGCCATTTCTTCCGCCAGCACCAAGCTGCCGTAAACATTGTTGCCGTAATATTTCATCGGCTCGGAAACGCTTTCCCCCACTGCCTTCAAACCGGCAAAATGGATGACGGATTCGATTTCGTGTTCCGAAAAAATCTGCCTCAAAATCTGACGGTCGCGGATGTCGCCCTGATAAAACGGTATGTTTCTGCCGGTAATTTGCCGAAGGCGCGGGAGGACGGCGGCAGACGAGTTGCACAGGTTGTCCAGAATCACGGCATCGTAACCGGATTGGACGAGCGAGACGGCGGTGTGCGAACCGATGAAGCCGGTGCCGCCTGTAATCAGGACGGTCATAAACATTCCTTTCAGATTGTATCGGGCAAAGTATATCAGTATTATCTTCATCGTATTTCCTTTTCGGTTGAAACCCCGCCCTTTAGGGCGGTAGGATCAGACTTTATTTGAGAGGGACGTAACCCCTTCTAAATCAGGACAACACATAGGGTGGTGCTTTATGTGTCGTTCTGTGTGTTGAAACATCTTTTCCAAACGATTACCCACATTGCGCCGTCGGCTGTTCAGACGGCATACGGAGGCAATTTATGAACATCACCCGAATCCTCTCCCAAGAACTCTCCGCCACTACCGCGCAAATCAATGCTGCTATCGAGCTTTTGGACGACGGCGCGACCGTCCCCTTTATCGCGCGTTACCGTAAAGAAGCCACGGGCGGGCTGGACGATACGCAGCTGCGACAGCTTGCCGAGCGGCTGCAATACCTGCGCGAGTTGGAAGAGCGCAAAGCCGTTGTGTTAAAAAGCATTGAAGAGCAAGGCAAGCTTTCAGACGACCTCAGGGCGCAAATCGAAGCCGCCGACAACAAAACCGCGCTGGAAGACCTGTATCTGCCCTACAAGCCCAAACGCCGCACCAAGGCACAAATCGCGCGCGAACACGGGTTACAGCCGCTGGCGGACGTGTTGCTTGCCGAGCAGCCGCTGGACGTGGAAGCCGCCGCACAAGGCTACCTGAACGAAAACGTCCCCGACACCAAAGCCGCGTTGGACGGCGCGCGCGCGATTCTGATGGAGCAGTTTGCCGAAGACGCGGAACTCATCGGCACGCTGCGCGATAAGCTGTGGAACGAAGCCGAAATCCACGCGCAAGTCGTTGAAGGCAAAGAAACCGAAGGCGAAAAATTCAGCGATTATTTCGACCACCGCGAACCTATTCGTGCGATGCCCAGCCATCGTGCGCTAGCGGTTTTGCGCGGCCGCAACGAAGGCGTGTTGAACATCGCGCTCAAATATCAGCCTGACGACACGCCGATTACCCGGCAAAACGAATACGAACAAATCATCGCCCGCCGCTTCAAGGTTTCAGACGGCCACAAATGGCTGCGCGACACCGTGCGCCTGACTTGGCGCGCAAAAATCTTTTTGTCGTTGGAACTTGAAGCCCTAAATCGTTTGAAAGAAGCCGCCGACACCGACGCGATTACCGTGTTCGCCCGCAATCTCAAAGATTTGCTGCTCGCCGCGCCTGCCGGACGGCTGTCCACTTTGGGTCTCGACCCCGGCTACCGCAACGGCGTGAAATGCGCCGTGGTGGACGACACGGGCAAGCTGCTGGATACGGTCATCGTCTATTTGCATCAAGAAAACAATATGTTGGCAACGCTGTCGCGCCTGATTAAGCAGCACGGCGTGAAACTCATCGCCATCGGCAACGGCACCGCCAGCCGCGAAACCGACAAAATCGCGGGCGAACTGGTGCGCGGAATGCCGGAAATGGGGCTGCACAAAATCGTCGTTTCCGAAGCCGGCGCGTCGATTTATTCCGCGTCCGAACTGGCGGCGCGCGAGTTTCCCGACTTGGACGTTTCCCTGCGCGGCGCGGTGTCCATCGCCCGCAGGCTGCAAGACCCGCTTGCCGAGTTGGTCAAAATCGACCCCAAATCCATCGGTGTGGGCCAGTATCAACACGACGTGAACCAAAGCCAGCTCGCCAAATCGCTGGACGCGGTGGTCGAAGACTGCGTGAACGCTGTCGGTGTGGACGTGAACACCGCCTCCGCCCCGCTCTTGGCGCGGATTTCCGGCTTGAATCAAACCCTTGCCCAAAATATCGTCGCCTACCGCGATGAAAACGGCGCATTCGACAGCCGCAAAAAATTGCTGAAAGTACCGCGCTTGGGCGAAAAAACCTTCGAGCAGGCGGCGGGCTTTTTGCGGATTAACGGCGGCAAAGAGCCGCTGGACGCGAGCGCCGTCCATCCCGAAGCCTATCCCGTCGTCGCCAAAATGCTGGCTCAACAAGGCATTACCGCCGCCGAACTCATCGGCAACCGCGAGCGCGTGAAGCAAATCAAAGCGTCCGACTTCACCGACGAACGCTTCGGCCTGCCGACGATTTTGGACATCCTGTCCGAGCTGGAAAAACCCGGCCGCGACCCGCGCGGCGAGTTTCAGACGGCCTCATTCGCCGAAGGTATCCACGAAATCAGCGACTTGCAAGTCGGTATGATTTTAGAGGGCGTGGTTTCCAACGTCGCCAACTTCGGCGCGTTCGTGGACATCGGCGTCCATCAGGACGGCTTGGTGCACATCTCCGCCCTGTCCAATAAGTTCGTCCAAGACCCGCGCGACGTGGTGAAAGCCGGCGACGTGGTGAAAGTGAAAGTGCTGGAAGTCGATGCCGCTAGAAAACGCATCGCGCTGACCATGCGGTTGGATGACGAACCGGGCGGCGCAAAACATAAAATGCCGTCTGAAAACCGCAGCCGCGAACGGCTGGCCGGCCGCAAACCCCAACGCAACGACCGCGCCCCGGCCAATTCGGCAATGGCGGATGCGTTTGCGAAGCTGAAGCGGTAAAAAGAAGGGCGGGCTTCCGGCCCGCCGTTTTTATATTGGATTTGAAATAGGGCTATTTTAAAAGCGGAGCTCATAAGCACCCGATTTACGCTTTTCAGACGGCATTTTGCGGTGTTGTGGCATGGATATGCAGACAGGCGTATAGTTTCGGTATGATTAAATCGTTATATAAAGAAGGAGTCCGAACCATGAAGAAATTGATGTTTGCCGCGCTGGTGTCCTGTTTTTCGGTTTCTGCGTTTGCTGCCTGTGCCGACAGCCAGCAGCAGTGTGTAATCTATAAAAACGGCAATGTCGCGGCAGAGGGCGGCTGTACGGTCAGCAAGTGCCAAAGTGCCGATGCGCAAGTGTTGAAATGGAAGCTGAAAAACGGCAAAGGCGTAACTGTGGAAATCGGAAAAAACGGCAAGGTTTCGGTGAACAAAAAACCGGGTGCGAAAGCGTCCAACAGCAACGCGGCAGGTATGGGTTTGACGTGTTATGCCGCCGATGCGGACAAGCGCGAGCAGTTCTGTTCGACCAATTATTGAACAGGTGCAAAATGCCCGATGCCGTCTGAAAGCCGTTCAGACGGCATTTTGTTTGTAAAAATAGTTGTAAAAAACGGCAATTCTTTGACAAGCCTTAACTGTTCCCCTAATATCTTCGCGCCTGCGCCCCTTCGGGCGGACATAAAGAAAAACATTTTAGGAGGTCAAACGATATGGAATGGGCGTTTAACAGTTATTACACCTTGATTGCCGCCACTTTGGTTTTGTTGGTCGGCAAGGTTTTGGTTAAGAAAATCAAATTCTTGCGTGATTTTAACATCCCCGAGCCTGTGGCGGGCGGGCTGATTGCCGCGATTATCCTGTTTGCGCTGCACGAAGTGTACGGTGTGAGCTTCAAATTTGAAAAACCGCTGCAAGATGCGTTTATGCTGATTTTCTTCACGTCCATCGGCTTGAGCGCGGATTTTTCCCGTTTAAAGGCGGGCGGTTTGCCGCTGGTGGTTTTTACCGCGATTGTGGGTGGATTTATCTTGGTGCAAAACTTTGTCGGGGTCGGACTGGCTACGGCTTTGGGTTTGGATCCGCTGATCGGCCTGATTACCGGCTCGATTACGTTGACGGGCGGACACGGCACGGCGGGTGCCTGGGGGCCGGATTTTGAAACCAAATACGGCTTGGTCGGCGCAACCGGCTTGGGTATGGCTTCTGCAACCTTCGGGCTGGTGTTCGGCGGCCTGATTGGTGGGCCGGTTGCGCGCCGCTTGATCAACAAAATGGGACGCAAGCCGGTTGAAAATAATAAACAGGCTCAGGACGACAATGCGGACGACGTGTTCGAGCAGGCAAAACGCACCCGCCTAATTACGGCCGAATCTGCCGTTGAAACGCTTGCCATGTTTGCCGCGTGTCTGGCGTTTGCCGAGATTATGGACGGCTTCGACAAAGAATACCTGTTCGACCTGCCCAAATTCGTGTGGTGTCTGTTTGGCGGCGTGGTCATCCGCAACATCCTCACCGCCGCATTCAAGGTCAATATGTTCGACCGCGCCATCGATGTGTTCGGCAATGCTTCGCTTTCGCTTTTCTTGGCAATGGCGTTGCTGAACCTGAAACTGTGGGAGCTGACCGGTTTGGCGGGTCCTGTAACCGTCATCCTTGCCGTACAAACCGTGGTGATGGTTTTGTACGCGACTTTTGTTACCTATGTCTTTATGGGGCGCGACTATGATGCAGCGGTGTTGGCTGCCGGCCATTGCGGTTTCGGCTTGGGTGCAACGCCGACGGCGGTGGCAAATATGCAGTCCATCACTCATACTTTCGGCGCGTCGCATAAGGCGTTTTTGATTGTGCCTATGGTCGGCGCGTTCTTCGTCGATTTGATTAATGCCGCGGTTCTCACCGGCTTTGTGAATTTCTTTAAAGGCTGATTTTCCGCCTTTCCGACAAAGCACCTGCAAGGTTTACCGCCTGCAGGTGCTTTTGCTATGATAGCCGCCGTCGGTCTGCACCGTTTGGAAGGAACATCATGTATCGGAAACTCATTGCGCTGCCGTTTGCCCTGCTGCTTGCCGCGTGCGGCAGGGAAGAACCGCCCAAGGCGTTGGAATGCGCCAACCCCGCCGTGTTGCAGGACATACGCGGCAGTATTCAGGAAACGCTCACGCAGGAAGCGCGTTCTTTCGCGCGCGAAGACGGCAGGCAGTTTGTCGATGCCGACAAAATTATCGCCGCCGCCTACGGTTTGGCGTTTTACTTGGAACACGCTTCGGAAACGCAGGAAGGCGGGCGCACGTTCTGTATCGCCGATTTGAACATTACCGTGCCGTCTGAAACGCTTGCCGATGCCGAGGCAAACAGCCCCCTGCTGTACGGCGAAACGTCTCTGGCAGACATCGTGCGGCAGAAGACGGGCGGCAATGTCGGGTTTGAAGACGGCGTATTGACGGCAGCCGTCCGCTTCCTGCCCGCCAAAGACGGTCAGACGGCATTTATCGACAACACGGTCGGTATGGCGGCGCAAACGCTGTCTGCCGCGTTGCTGCCTTACGGCGTGAAGAGCATCGTGATGATAGACGGCAAGGCGGTGAAAAAAGAAGACGCGGTCAGGATTTTGAGCGGCAAAGCCCGTGAAGAAGAACCGTCCAAACCCACGCCCGAAGACATTTTGGAACACAATGCCGCAGGCGGCGATGCGGGCGTACCCCAAGCCGCAGAAGGCGCGCCCGAACCCGAAATCCTGCATCCCGACGACGGCGAACGCGCCGATACCGTTACCGTTTCACGGGGCGAAGTGGAAGAGGCGCGCGTGCAAAACCAACGCGCGGAATCCGAAATTACCAAACTTTGGGACAAACTCGATACCGACGTGCAAAAAGGGCTGGTCGGCGAACAACGCAAGTGGGCGCAGGAAAAAATCAGCAACTGCCGACAAGCCGCCGCGCAGGCAGACGGGAAAGAATACGCCGAATACCTCAAGCTGCAATGCGACACGCGGATGACGCGCGAACGGATACAGTATCTTCGAGGCTATTCCATCGATTAGGGGCAAACCGATGAATACCGTCCCCAAAAGCAGGATTCCCGTCAAACCGCTGCCCGAAAAAACCACAGCCGAAGCCAAAGTCGAAAAATGGCGGCAGCTCGGTGCGGAACACGGTTTGTCGGGCGAATGGGCAGTTGCCGCCAGATTGGGCGAAAACGGTTTTACCGAAGAACAGATGGAAAACATCGCCAACCTGTTCGGCAGATAAAGGGAAAATTGACGGAAATGCCGTCTGAAACCCTGTTGTCGGTTTCAGACGGCATTTTGACCAATACGGTACGCAGGCGCAAAACAGCCGTCTTTTCGAAAAAAGCACCGCCCTAAAGGGCGGGATTTCAACCGGAAAGGAAATACGATAAAATCGGCAATTTGCCGTAAAGTTAAAAAGTTCCATCCATATCGAGGAGACATTATGCATCACCCCCCCCCCCCCCCCCAAATAAA
>NZ_CAUJAJ010000026.1 GCF_962747995.1 Neisseria viridiae
GGGAAAAAACCCCCCCCCCCCCCCCGGACATTTCGCGGAGGAGGATCGCCGTCATCAAAAAGCCTGAAATCACAAAGAAAATATCGACACCGAGAAACCCGCCCGGCAACCAATTCTTTTCGATATGGAACACGATGACGGACAAAACGGCGGCGGCGCGCAATGTGTCGATGTCCGGGCGGTAAGGTAAGGCTTGGCTCATAATGTTTTTATAGCGGATTAACAAAAACCAGTACGGCGTTGCCTCGCCTTGCCGTACTATCTGTACTGTCTGCGGCTCGCCGCCTTGTCCTGATTTTTGTTAATTCACTATAATCCAAAACGTGGCGGGCGACGCAAATGCCGCCTGAAAGGTCATTTTGTATCGGGGATCGGGATATTCGGAATGCCGGACGGCTTCCCGTAACGGCGGGGCGGCTTGTTTTTGGCAAGCCGTCAGACGCTTGCCGATCGGGCGGGATTTTATTTTGATGCGGCTTTATTCCTGCGGCACGGGAAACGCCGGAACCGTCAAAAACCGGCTTCAGACGGCCTTAAGCTGAAAAAAAGGCCGTCTGAAAAGCGTTTTGCCGGGTTTACACGTTAAACAAAAAGTGCATCACATCCCCATCCTGCACGACGTATTCCTTGCCTTCCACACGCATTTTGCCGGCTTCTTTGGCTTTGGCTTCGCCGCCGAGCGAGACAAAATCTTCGTAGGCAATCACTTGGGCGCGGATAAAGCCGCGTTCAAAGTCGGTGTGAATCACGCCGGCGGCTTGCGGGGCGGTGTCGCCTTTGTGGATGGTCCAAGCGCGGACTTCTTTGACGCCGGCGGTGAAGTAGGTTTGCAGGCCCAAGAGGTCGTAGCCCGCGCGGATCAGGCGGTTCAAGCCGGGTTCTTCCAAGCCCATTTCAGCGAGGAATTCGGCTTTTTCGTCGTCTTCCAACTCGGCGATTTCGCTCTCCATCGCGGCGCAAACGGCAACGACGGGGGCGTTTTCTTTTTCAGCCAATTCTTTCAGGCGGTCGAGGTGCGGATTGTTTTCAAAACCGTCTTCGGCGACGTTGCCGACGTACATCGCCGGTTTGGCGGTCAGCAGGAACAGCGGCTTGAGCATTGCGCGTTCTTCCGCGTCCAAACCGAAGGAACGCACGGGTTTGCCTTCGTCCAGATGGGGCAGCAGTTTTTTGCACAAATCGACCAGTTTTTGCGCGTCTTTGTCGCCGGAACGGGCGCGTTTTTCTTCGCGGACGATGGTTTTTTCTACGCTGGCGAGGTCGGCAAGCGCCAACTCTGTACCGATGGTTTCGATGTCGGCAATCGGATCGACTTTACCGGAAACGTGGACGATGTTGTCGTCGTCAAAGCAGCGCACGACGTTGACGATGGCATCGGTTTCGCGGATGTTGGCAAGGAACTGGTTGCCCAGACCTTCGCCTTTGCTCGCGCCTGCAACCAAGCCGGCAATATCGACAAATTCGACGATGGCGGGCTGCATTTTTTGCGGATTAACGATTTTTGCCAATTCGGCCATACGCGGATCGGGGACTTCAACGATGCCGACGTTGGGTTCGATGGTACAGAAAGGATAGTTTGCCGCTTCGATACCCGATTGGGTCAGCGCGTTAAAAAGGGTGGATTTGCCGACGTTGGGCAAACCGACGATGCCGCATTTCAAACTCATGTTTTTTCCTGAAAATAGAGAAATTTAACGGCGGATTATAGCATACCGCCGCCCGCGTTCCGAAAAAATGCCGTCTGAAACGGCTTCAGACGGCATCCGGTTTCAAAACCGCTCAGAACAAGCCGTGAATCACGCCTTCTGCATCCACGTCGATTTTCTCGGCGGCGGGGACTTTCGGCAGACCGGGCATTTTCATCATATTGCCGCACAACGCAACGATGAAGCCTGCGCCGGCGGAAACAGTAATACCGCGCACGGTAATGCGGAAGCCTTCGGGGCAGCCCAACAGTTTGGCGTTGTCGCTCAAAGAGTATTGGGTTTTTGCCATGCAGATCGGCATTTTGTCCAAGCCCAGTTTTTCCAGTGAAGCGATTTCGGCAGACGCTTCCGCGCTGAAATCAACATCTTCCGCGCCGTACACTTTTTGGGCAATCGCACGGATTTTGTCTTTAATGCTTAATTCGACATCGTAGGCGAAGCCGAAGTTATTCGGTTGATTTTCGATGGCGTTGACGACTTTGCGCGCCAAGTCTGCACCGCCCGCGCCGCCTTTGCCCCACACTTCGGTCAGGGAAACTTCAACGCCGTGTTCCGCGCAGGCTTTTTCAATCATGGCCAACTCGGCATCGGAGTCGGACACGAAGCGGTTGAGCGCAACGACGACGGGCAGTCCGAATACGTTTTTCAGGTTGGAAATGTGTTTCAACAGGTTGGGCAGACCTTTTGCCAAGGCTTCGAGGTTTTCTTCGCCGAGGTTGGCACGCTCCACGCCGCCGTTGTATTTCAAAGCGCGGACAGTGGCGACGACAACAGCCACATCAGGTTTCAAATCCGCCAGACGGCATTTGATGTCGCAAAATTTTTCCGCACCCAAATCCGCGCCAAAGCCTGCTTCGGTAACGGCGTAGTCGGCAAGGTGTTTCGCCAAACGTGCGGCGGTAACGGAGTTGCAGCCGTGGGCGATGTTGGCGAAAGGGCCGCCGTGTACGAAGGCCGGCGTGCCTTCGATGGTTTGTACCAAGTTGGGCTTAATCGCATCTTTGAGCAATGCCGCCATCGCGCCGTGTGCCTTCAAATCTTTGGCGTAAACGGGGCTGCCGTCTTTGGCATAAGCGACAAGGATGTTGCCCAAACGCTCTTTTAAATCGCTGATGTCTTTGGCAAGGCAGAATACCGCCATCACTTCGGAGGCAACGGTAATATCGAAACCGTCAGGACGCATCACGCCGTCAACAGGCTTGCCCATACCGTCGATGATGTTGCGCAACTGGCGGTCGTTCATATCGACCACGCGACGCCACAGCACGCGTTTGGGGTCGATGTCCAATTCGTTGCCTTGGTAAATATGGTTGTCGAGCATCGCGGCTAAAAGGTTGTTTGCCGCGCCGATGGCGTGAAAGTCGCCGGTGAAGTGCAGATTGATGTCTTCCATCGGCAAAACTTGGGCATAGCCGCCGCCTGCCGCACCGCCTTTCACGCCGAACACAGGCCCCAAAGAAGGTTCGCGCAGGGCAATCACGGCATCTTTGCCGATGTGGCGCAATGCGTCCGCCAAACCGATGGTAACGGTGGTTTTGCCCTCGCCCGCCGGAGTCGGGTTGATGGCGGTAACCAAAATCAGCCTGCCCTGTTTTTTCGGCAGTTTGAACGCTTCGGCAGGATTGATTTTCGCCTTGTAATGACCGTAAGGCTCGATGTTGTCGGCGTTCAGACCCAGCTTGGCGGCAATTTCGCCAATCGGGCGCATCGTGGAGGATTGGGCGATTTCGGCATCGGTTTTGAAGCTCATGATTTTCCTTTAGAAATGAGGAGGGACATGCCGTCTGAAAGCATCAGGCGACAAACAGGTGGATTGAAAATAATATCAGGCATATTATAACGTTATCCGAACCAAACCCGCAGTGAAATTTTTGACGCTGCAACAAAAATACCGTTCATATTGTTCACAATCCAAGGAGAAAACATGAGCAGCAACGCATGGCTGTTTTGGGCATTGGCATCGGCAGGCTTCGCCTCATTGACCGCCATCTTCGCCAAAATGGGTTTACACGGGATAGATTCCGATTTTGCCACCTTTATCCGCACCTTGGTCATCCTCGCCGCTTTGGTATTGTTTTTAACCTACACCGGCAAATGGCAGGGTGTGAACGGCTTTACCGGCCGCAACTGGACATTCCTTATCCTATCCGGCCTTGCTACCGGCGCATCCTGGCTCGCCTATTTTAAAGCCCTGCAACTGGGCAACGCCTCGCAAGTCGCGCCCGTCGACAAATTCAGCCTGGTCTTGGTCGCCCTGATGGCAGTAGTCTTCCTCGACGAACGCCCCAGTACGCAGGAATGGATAGGCTTGGGACTGGTAACGGCAGGTGTGTTGACTCTGGCGTTGAAACGGTAAACCCACAAGAAATAAATGAAATGCCGTCTGAAAAACTGTTTTCAGACGGCATTTCCGTTTCTGTCCATCCTCAGCACTCGACCACGCGCACGGATACGGGGATAGCTTTTTTCCGGAGCGTGGCGGCGAGTCCGGCAAGCGAGGTTTCTTTGTAGGTCGCCTTCATATCCCGACCGGTCTGCAACATGGTTTGGATGACTTCGTCGAGCGAGACTTTCTTGTCCGTGCCGTCTTCCAAGAGCGCGAGCGTGCCGAGTTTGAGGGCTTTTTCGGCGGCGATGCCGTTGCGTTCGATGCAGGGGATTTGCACCAGTCCGCCGACGGGGTCGCAAGTCAGACCCAGATGGTGTTCCATCGCCATTTCGGCTGCGTTTTCCACTTGTTTGGGCGTACCGCCGATGACTTCGGCGTATGCACCCGCCGCCATCGAGCACGCTACGCCGACTTCTCCCTGACAACCGACATCCGCACCGGAAATGGAGGCGTTGGTTTTGTAGAGAATGCCGATTGCGCCTGCGGTAAGCAGGAAGTTTTCGACACGCTCCTGAGTGGCGTGTGGATTGAACTTACGGAAATAGTGCAATACGGCGGGAATGATGCCTGCCGCGCCGTTGGTCGGGGCGGTAACGACGCGTCCGCCGGCGGCGTTTTCTTCGTTGACCGCCATGGCGTACACCATCGGCCAAAGCTGGGTGTTGACGATTTCGGTTTCGCGCAGGACTTTGAGTTTGGCGGCAAGCTGCGGGGCGCGGCGGCGGACGTTCAATCCGCCGGGCAGTTCGCCGTCCGCACCCAAGCCGCGTTTGATGCAGCCTTCCATGACCTCGGCAACGGCAGCAACGCGGCGGCGGATCTCGGTTTCACTGCATCCGGCAAGCGCGGCCTCGTTTGCCAACACGACTTCGGAGATGTCGAGCCGGTTCAGACGGCATTGGGCAAGCAGTTCGGCGCAACTGGTATAGGGATAGGGAACGGTTTTTTCCGTTTCCGCCTGCCGGTCGAAATCTTCTCCGGTAACGACAAACCCGCCGCCGGTCGAGTAATAAACCTGTTCTTTCAAGACGATGCCGTCTGAAGCATAGGCGGTAAATCGCAGGCCGTTGGTGTGTTTGGGCAGCACTTGATTGCCGCGTATGTTCAGGTCGCGGTCGGGGATGAAGCGGATTTCTTGTCCGTTGAGGCGGAGGATGTGCCGGGAGCGGATACGCTCGAGGCGGTCGGGAATGTCGGCAAGCGGAATATCGTGCGGCAAGCTGCCTTCCAAACCGAGCATCAGCGCGTCGAACGTACCGTGCCCTCGCCCCGTCAGTGCGAGCGAGCCGTAAATGTCGATGGCGATGCGGGCGGTTTGCGCGTCCAAGCCTGCGGCAAAGGCGGCGGCGGCCTTCATCGGGCCGACCGTATGCGAACTGGAAGGCACGATACCAATTTTGAAAATATAGTGGATTAAATTTAAACCAGTACAGCGTTGCCTCGCCTTGCCGTACTATTTGTACTGTCTGCGGCTTCGTCGCCTTGTCCTGATTTAAATTTAATCCACTATATCAAAAATGCTGATCATGGTTTTGCTCCGAAAGGCGGTTTCAGACAGCATGGCTTCCGTTTGACAAACCAAAAGGAGACGCGGCACGGCTGCCTGTCTCCTTTTTTAAAACGGCACTTATGCGTCGATATTTTGGGCAATCAGCGCGTTGTTTTCGATGAAGGCGCGGCGCGGTTCGACCTCGTCGCCCATCAGGGTAACGAACACTTCGTCGGCGGCGATGGCATCTTCGATGCGCACTTTCAACAGACGGCGCACGGCGGGATCCATCGTGGTTTCCCAAAGCTGCTCGGGGTTCATCTCGCCCAAGCCTTTGTATCGTTGGATGGACATACCTTTTTGGGCAACGCTCATCAAGATGTCCAAAGCGGCTTCAAAGCTGTCCACGTCGTACTCGTTTTCGCCTTTGTAAAGCTTGGCGTCCTCGCCGACCATGCCTTTGAGCGCGGCGGCGGTTTGGGTGAGGGTTTGGTAGGCTTTGCTGTTGAGGAACTTGGGTTCGATGTAGCTGACCATGACGTTGCCGTGCAGCTTGCGCGTGATTTTGATGAACCGGTGTCCTTCATGACCTTCGATGCGCTCGAGGGAGACTTCTTTTTCGTCGAGCAAACCGGAAAGTTCGGCAACGGCTTTATCGGCGTTTTCAGACGACGTCAAATCGATGGGCGACGCGTGCAGCATGGCGCGCAGGACGAGTTCGTCTACGAAGCGGCTTTCCTGTTCGATAACGGTTTTCGCCAACAGGAATTGTTTGGCGGTATCGGCAAGCTCTGCGCCTTCGATGGTGCGGCCGTCTGAAACGATTTTGGCTTTTTCTAACGCCAGTCCCAAAAGCCATTGGTCTTTTTCCAACTCGTCCTTGAGGTAACGTTCCTGTTTGCCGTATTTCGCTTTATACAAAGGCGGCTGGGCAATATAGATGTAACCGCGTTCGACCAGCTCGGGCATTTGGCGGTAGAAGAAGGTCAGGAGCAGGGTGCGGATGTGCGCGCCGTCCACGTCGGCATCGGTCATGATGATGATGCGGTGGTAACGCAGTTTTTCGGGGTTGAACTCTTCTTTGCCGATGCCTGCGCCCAGCGCGGTAATCAGGGTGGCGACCTCTTGGCTGGCAAGCATTTTTTCAAAACGGGCTTTTTCGACGTTCAAGATTTTGCCTTTGAGCGGCAAAATGGCTTGGAATTTGCGGTCGCGGCCTTGTTTGGCAGAACCGCCTGCGGAATCGCCCTCGACCAGATAAAGTTCTGACAAGGCAGGGTCTTTTTCTTGGCAGTCGGCGAGTTTGCCGGGCAGTCCCAAACCGTCCATCACGCCTTTGCGGCGGGTGATTTCGCGGGCTTTGCGGGCGGCTTCGCGCGCGCGCGCGGCATCGACGATTTTGCCGGTGATGATTTTGGCTTCGTTCGGATTTTCTTCGAGAAAGTCGGTCAGTGCTTGGTTGATGACTTCGTTGACGACGGGGCCGATTTCGCTGGAAACCAGTTTGTCTTTGGTTTGCGACGAGAATTTGGGGTCGGGCAGTTTGACGGACAACACACAGGTCAAACCTTCGCGCATATCGTCGCCTGCGGTTTCAACTTTGGCTTTTTTAGCCACTTCGTTAGCTTCGATGTAGCTGTTGATGGTGCGCGTCATCACTTGGCGCAACGCGGTCAGGTGCGTACCGCCGTCGCGCTGCGGGATGTTGTTGGTGAAGCACTGCACGCTTTCCTGATAGCTGTCGTTCCACTGCATCGCGCATTCGACGCTCATGCCGTCTTTCTCGCCGAACGCGTAGAAGATTTTTTCGTGCAACGGCGTTTTTTTGCGGTTCATGTATTGCACGAAGCCGGCCACGCCGCCGGAAAGGGCGAAGCTTTCGTGTTTGCCGTCGCGCTCGTCAATCAATTCGATGTCCACGCCGTTGTTCAGGAAGGAAAGTTCGCGGATGCGTTTGGCGAGGATGTCGAAGCTGTATTCGACGTTGCCGAAGGTTTCCTCGCTGGCGAGGAAGCGCACGGTCGTGCCTTTTTTGTCGGAATCGCCGACAACCCTTAACGGCTCTTCGGTTTCGCCGCGCACGAAGCGGACGAAGTGTTCTTTGCCGTCGCGGTAAATAGTCAGCGTGACCCAGTCGGACAGCGCGTTGACGACGGACACGCCCACGCCGTGCAGGCCGCCAGAGATTTTGTAGCTGTTGTTATCGAACTTGCCGCCCGCGTGCAATACGGTCATGATGACTTCGGCGGCGGAGCGGCCTTCTTTCGGGTGGATGCCGGTGGGCATGCCGCGACCGTTGTCGGCCACGCTGACGGAATGGTCGGCATGGATGGTTACGGTGATTTTATCGCAATGTCCCGCCAGTGCTTCGTCGATGGCGTTGTCCAATACTTCGAACACCATGTGGTGCAGGCCGCTGCCGTCCTGCGTGTCGCCGATATACATACCGGGGCGTTTGCGTACCGCTTCCAAGCCTTCGAGCACCTGAATGCTGTCGGCGCCGTATTCTTCGTGTTTTTGTTCAGTCATATTTTTTGCCGGATTTTGAAAAGATTTTGCGATGCCGCCAAAACAGTCCGCACCTTGTGGAAAAAGCGGGCGGGACGGCGTATATAATTGTGTATTATAGCCGATTTTGCCGCCTGATTCAGCGTTATCCGCATCCGTATGCCGTCTGAAAGGGCGGGCCGCGCATTGGCGGCCGGTACGGGCGCGGGATTTGCCGGCAAAGTGGCAAAAGCGTTTTTTTGCCACTAAAATCTACACCCTATACTTTTCGGACAGGGGCGCGGAAATGGAAATATGGAATCTTCTGAACACTTGGCTCGATGCCGTCCCGATACGCGCGGAGGCGGCCGAATCCGTGGCGGCGGTTGCGGCTTTGCTGCTGGCGCGCGCCCTTCTGTTGAATATCCACTTCAGACGGCATCCGGATTTCGGCATCGAAAGCAAGCGGCGGTTTTTGGTTGCCAGCCGCAATGTAACGCTGCTTTTGGTGCTGTTTTCGCTGGCATTTATCTGGTCGGCGCAAATTCAAACGCTGGCTTTGTCGATGTTTGCGGTGGCGGCGGCGGTCGTCGTGGCGACGAAGGAACTGATTATGTGTCTGTCGGGCAGTATTTTAAGGTCTGCCACCCAGCAATACTCGGTCGGCGACTATATCGAAATCAACGGCCTGCGCGGGCGCGTGGTCGACATCAACCTGTTGAACACGCTGATGATGCAGGTCGGCCCGAACCCCTTGGTCGGACAGCTTGCGGGAACCACCGTTTCTTTCCCCAACAGCCTGTTGTTGAGCCACCCCGTGCGCCGCGACAATATTTTGGGCGACTATGTCATCCATACGGTCGAAATCCCCGTCCCCATCCATTTGGATTCGGATGAAGCCGTATGCCGTCTGAAAGCCGTACTCGAGCCCTTGTGCGCGCCCTACATCCCCGCCATCCAGCGGCATTTGGAAAACGTGCAGGCGGAAAAACTGTTTATCACGCCCGCCGCCAAACCGCGCGTTACCCGCGTGCCGTACGACGACAAGGCATACCGCATCATCGTCCGCTTCGCCTCCCCCGTTTCAAAGCGGCTGGAAATCCAACAGGCGGTTATGGACGAATTTTTGCGCGTACAATACCGCCTGTTAAATCATCCCGCCGGCTCCGAAACACTTTAACTTTCCCCGTCCGGCACCATTTCCGGCTTCAGACGGCATATTGCCGATATGCCGTCTGAAGCACAACACACAAAGGAAACCCATCTTATGACTGACAACGCACTGCTCCACTTGGGCGAAGAACCCCGTTTCGACCAAATCAAAACCGAAGACATCAAACCCGCCCTGCAAACCGCCATCGCCGAAGCGCGCGAACAAATCGCCGCTATCAAAGCGCAAACGCACACCGACTGGGCAAACACTGTCGAAAAACTGACCGGCATTACCGAACGCGTCGGCAGGATTTGGGGCGTGGTGTCGCACCTCAACTCCGTCGCCGACACGCCCGAACTGCGCGCCGCCTACAATGAATTAATGCCCGAAATCACCGCCTTCTTCACCGAAATCGGACAAGATATTGCCTTATACAACCGCTTCAAAACCATCAAAAATTCCCCCGAATTTGCAACGCTTTCCCCCGCACAAAAAACCAAGCTCAACCACGACCTGCGCGATTTCATCCTCAGCGGCGCAGAATTGCCGCCCGAACAGCAGGCAGAACTGGCAAAACTGCAAACCGAAGGCGCGCAACTTTCCGCCAAATTCTCCCAAAACGTCCTAGACGCGACCGACGCGTTCGGTATTTGCTTTGACGATGCCGCACCGCTTGCCGGCATTCCCGAAGACGCGCTCGCGATGTTTGTCGCCGCCGCGCAAAGCGAAGGCAAAACAGGTTACAAAATCGGTTTACAGATTCCGCACTACCTCGCCGTCATCCAATACGCCGACAACCGCGAACTGCGCGAACAAATCTACCGCGCCTACGTTACCCGCGCCAGCGAACTTTCAGACAACGGCAAATTCGACAACACCGCCAACATCGACCGCACGCTCGAAAACGCCCTGAAAACCGCCAAACTGCTCGGCTTCAAAAACTACGCCGAATTGTCGCTGGCAACCAAAATGGCGGACACGCCCGAACAGGTTTTAAACTTCCTGCACGACCTTGCCCGCCGCGCCAAACCCTACGCCGAAAAAGACCTCGCCGAAGTCAAAGCCTTCGCCCGCGAACACCTCGGCCTCGCCGATTTGCAGCCGTGGGACTTGGGCTACGCCGGCGAAAAACTGCGCGAAGCCAAATACGCGTTCAGCGAAACCGAAGTCAAAAAATACTTCCCCGTCGGCAAAGTATTAAACGGACTGTTCGCCCAAATCAAAAAACTCTACGGCATCGGATTTACCGAAAAAACCGTCCCCATCTGGCACAAAGACGTGCGCTACTTCGAGCTGGAGCAAAACGGCAAAACCATAGGCGGCGTTTATATGGATTTGTACGCACGCGAAGGCAAACGCGGCGGCGCGTGGATGAACGACTACAAAGGCCGCCGCCGTTTTTCAGACGGCACGCTGCAACTGCCGACCGCCTACCTCGTCTGCAACTTCGCCCCGCCCGTCGGCGGCAGGGAAGCGCGTTTGAGCCACGACGAAATCCTCACACTCTTCCACGAAACCGGCCACGGCCTGCACCACCTGCTTACCCAAGTGGACGAACTGGGCGTGTCCGGCATCAACGGCGTAGAATGGGACGCGGTCGAACTGCCCAGCCAGTTTATGGAAAATTTCGTTTGGGAATACAATGTATTGGCGCAAATGTCCGCCCACGAAGAAACCGGCGAGCCCCTGCCGAAAGAACTCTTCGACAAAATGCTTGCCGCCAAAAACTTCCAACGCGGAATGTTCCTCGTCCGCCAGATGGAGTTCGCCCTCTTCGATATGATGATTTACAGCGAAAGCGACGAAGGCCGTCTGAAAAACTGGCAACAGGTTTTAGACCAAGTGCGTGAAGAAGTTGCCGTTATCCAACCGCCCGAATACAACCGCTTTGCCTTGAGCTTCGGCCACATCTTCGCCGGCGGCTATTCCGCAGGCTATTACAGCTACGCGTGGGCGGAAGTCCTCAGCGCCGACGCCTACGCCGCCTTTGAAGAAAGCGGCGACGTCGCCGCCACAGGCAAACGCTTCTGGCAGGAAATCCTCGCCGTCGGCGGCTCACGCAGCGCGGCGGAATCCTTCAAAGCCTTCCGGGGGCGCGAACCGCGCATAGACGCACTCTTGCGCCACAGCGGTTTCGACAACGCGGCCTGACGGCAAGGTTGAAGTAAAAAATATGGCGGATTCGATATAAAAACATCCGCACCGTCATTCCCGCGCAGGCGGGAATCCAGAACGTAAAGTTGAAGAAACCGTTTTATCCAATAAGTTCCTGTGCGGGCAGGTCTGGATTCCCGCCTGCGCGGGAATGACGGCATGTTTTTTGAATTTACTATAAAAGGTCGTCTGAAAATTTTTCAGACGACCTTTATCGAAACCAATAAATATTGTTTTGTTAACATTGATAGGGAGATGTCAGAAATGACAGCATATACCGCACCTGAGTTTTATAAAAAAGCTTTTAATTGCCCGCATTGCGGGGCATTTGCACATATGAGGAGACCTTTGCAAAATCCCCCAAAATCCCCTAAATTCCCACCAAGACATTTAGGGGATTTCCCATGAGCACC
>NZ_CAUJAJ010000027.1 GCF_962747995.1 Neisseria viridiae
ATCCCGCGATTATTCCAACCCTTCGTCATTCTCGCAATTCTCCGTTATTCCCGCAACCCTTCGTCATTCCCGCAAAAGCGGGAATGACGATTTGGAAATTACCCGAAACCCCCAAAAAAAACGAAACCGAACACACTGGATTCCCGCTTTCGCGGGAATGACGGCAAACGGGGGATGGGGCATCACGATGCGGCGGCAATATGTCCGGAATGGGGCGGTTTATCCGAAAAAGCCCATTTTGACTTGGATGAGTTTTTCCAGTTCGTTCAGGATGCGCCGGCGCGAGACGAAAAAGATGATGTGGTCGCCGTCTTGGATGACGGTTTCGGTATGGTGTCCCATAATGGTTTCGCCGGTTTCGGCGCGGACGACGGCGGCAATGTGGCAGCCTTCGGGCCATTTGATGCCGCTGATGCGCCTGCCGATGATGGCGGAAGTTTTTTTGTCGCCGTGTGCGACGACTTCGATGGCTTCCGCCGTGCCGCGCCGGATGGGGTGGACGGCAACGATGTCGCCGCGCCGGATGTGGGCGAGTATCGAGCCGATGGTGATGAGGTGGGGGGAAACGACGATGTCGATTTTGTTGCCTTCGAGCAAATCGACGTAGCTTGAGCGGTTGACGATGCCGATAACGCGCTTCGCGCCGAGGTTTTTCGCCAAAAGGGCGGACATAATGTTGCTTTCGTCGTCGTTGGTCAGGGCGCAGAATACGTCGATTTCGTCGATGTATTCGTTGTCGAGCAGGGTTTCGTCGGTTGCCGAACCTTGCAGGACGAGGGTGTTGTCGAGGTTTTCGGCTATCCATTCGGCACGGCGCGGCCGGCATTCGATGATTTTGACGTTGTATGCGTGTTCGAGCTGCTTGGCGAGGCGGTAGCCGATGTTGCCGCCGCCGGCAATCATAATGCGTCGGGTGCTGGTTTCTTTGGGGCGCAATTCGGGTATGACCGAGCCGATGTTTTCGGTAGCGGCGGCAAACAGGATTTCGTCGCCTTCGATGATGACGGTTTGCGGCGTGGGGACGATGAGGCGGTTGTTGCGGTAAACGGCGCAGATTTGGCAGTCGGCCCCGTCGGGCAAATCTTGGGCGATGTCGGCAATTTCGCGGTTGACGAGCAGCCCGCCGCGCCGCGCCTGTATGATGACCATCCGCACGCGGTCGTCTGCAAAACGTAAAACCTGCAATGCGCCCGGGCAGTCTATCAGACCGGCAAGCTGTTCGGTAACGAGCTGTTCGGGGCTGATGGTTTCGGTTATGCCGAATATGGAAAGGCTGCCGTTTTCGTTGTTTTCGAGCTTGGGGCTGAGGTATTCGAGGTATTCGCTGGAACGGACGCGCGCGATGCGGCCGGGGATGTTGAACAGGTCGGCGGCAACTTTGCAGGCGACGATGTTGGTTTCGTCGCTGCGGGAGAGCGCGAGCAGCAAGTCGGCATCTTCCGCGCCGGCGCGTTCTAATGTGAAGGGGGATGCGCCGTTGCCGAAAACGGTTTGGACATCGAGGCGGCTGCCTGTTTCCTGCAATGCTTTTTCGTCGATGTCGATAACGGTTACGTCGTTGTTGGGTATGGCGGCAAGGTTTTGTGCGACGGTAGAACCTACCTGCCCGTTGCCTAAAATGAGGATTTTCACGGTATGGGTCGCCGGGTGATGAAATGGGGGATTGTACCGCAACCGAGGGCGGAAATGCCGTCTGAAGGCAGATTTTGCGTTCAGACGGCATTGCGCCTCAAGATTCGACGGGGATGATGCCGATTTTTGCCTGCCATTGGCGCGGGGCGGTGGCGTGGATGGATTCGCCTTTGCTGTCCACGGCGACGGTTACGGGCATATCTTTGACTTCAAATTCGTAAATGGCTTCCATACCCAATTCGGGGAATGCCAAGACTTTGGAAGATTTGATGGCTTTTGCCACGAGGTATGCCGCGCCGCCGACCGCCATCAGGTACACGGCTTTGTTGTCGGCGATGGCTTCGCAGGTGGCCGCGCCGCGCTCGGATTTGCCGATCATGCCCAAGAGGCCGGTTTGTTCGAGCATTTGGCGGGTGAATTTGTCCATGCGGGTGGCGGTGGTCGGACCTGCCGGGCCGACGACTTCATCGCCGACAGGATCGACGGGGCCGACGTAGTAAATCAGGCGGTTGGTGAAATCGACGGGCAATTCTTCGCCTTTGTTGAGCATATCGACGAGGCGTTTGTGTGCGGCATCGCGGCCGGTGAGGATTTTGCCGTTCAGCAGCAATACGTCGCCGGTTTTCCAGCTGGCGACTTCTTCTTTGGTCAGCTTATCGACATCGATGCGTTTGCCGTTGTCGGGGCTGTAAGTCAAATCGGGCCAGTCTTCGACGCGCGGCGGTGTGAGTTCGACAGGGCCTGAGCCGTCCAATTCAAACTCTACGTGGCGGGTGGCGGCACAGTTGGGAATCATGGCAATCGGTTTGGAGGCGGCATGGGTCGGGTAGTCGAGGATTTTGACATCCAACACGGTGGTCAGACCGCCCAAACCTTGCGCGCCGATGCCTAGCGCGTTGACTTTTTCAAAGAGTTCGAGGCGCAGGGCTTCGGTGGTGGATAATTCTGCGCCGGACGCGGCCTTTTCCTGCAATTCTTGGATGTCGATGTGGCTCATCAGGGATTCTTTCGCCATCAGCACGGCTTTTTCGGGCGTGCCGCCGATGCCGATGCCCAAGATGCCGGGAGGACACCAGCCCGCGCCCATCGTCGGGATGGTTTTCAATACCCAATCGACGATGTTGTCGGAAGGGTTGAGCATGGCGAGTTTGGATTTGTTTTCAGAGCCGCCGCCTTTTGCCGCGCAGGTTACTTCGACTTTGTCGCCCGGCACGATGCTCATGTGGATGACGGCGGGCGTGTTGTCTTTGGTGTTTTGACGTTTGCCGGCCGGGTCGGCGAGGACGGACGCACGCAGGGTGTTGCCTTCCCAAGTGTAGGCGCGGCGCACGCCTTCGTTAACCATTTCTTCCACGCTCATGTCCGCATCCCATTGGACGTTCATGCCGACTTTGAGGAAGACGGTCGCGATACCGGTATCTTGGCAGATGGGGCGGTTGTTTTCCGCACACATACGGCTGTTGACCAAAATCTGCGTCATCGCGTCTTTGGCGGCGGGGTTTTCTTCCTTCTGCCACGCCTTATAAAGCGCGTCGATGTAGTCTTTGGGATGGTAATAGCTGATGAATTGGAAGGCATCGCAAATGCTTTGGATAAAGTCTTCCTGTTTGATGACGGTCATGATTGTGTTCCTTTTCAAGGTTGTAGCGGTAAGTGTCTGCTGCTGTTTTAAACAACCTTTTTGAAGGCTGTTTTTTATCAGGTTGAAATAGTGCCAGCGTTTGTACGGTAAAGACAATACATAATTCTAATCTATTGATTATCAATTTGTTTTAATAAAATACTGTTTCACTCGGGTTTTGATATTTGTAATCTTTGCCTGTTGCCTGTAATGGAAATAAAACTACAAATATGTTTGGTAATTTTAGGTTTTTTATAAATGCCGTCCGAACCTGTCCGAATATCCGTTTTAACGGCATAAAAATTATTCTCAATAATTTCAATCTGATTTCAATCGCTTAAAGGATATAACGACAGCAGGGAGTTGTCATATATGAAAGAGGAAATTTTGACTGAAGTCAAACGCATTTGACTTTTTGAAATTTTACAACTTATTTTCCAAATATCAGAATTTTCAAAAAATATACATATATTACAGTAATATATATATTTTTCACTAGATTGCAATAATGAGAATGTATTGTATTTTTCTGTTTGTTTTTTCTGTTTTTCAGACGGCATTATTTATAATCTTATTGAAAAATAATTATATTTTAAAATTTCGTACATAAATTTTGTCAACAATATATGTTTCTATGGCAATTTTGTAGTTTAGTAACGATAAGGCACAAATTCTGATAAACTATGTTTCACATAAGAAACATTAAGTTATAAACATATTCATAGTACGCGAGAGGAAGTCCTTGTTTCTCTTGTGTAACAAAAATACACAATACCAAATCTACTATCCTTCCAACAGGACACTGCCATGAGTGAAAATTTGTTAACCCTGACCATAGACGGACACGAGGTCAAGGCCTCCGCCGATTCGTCCATTATCCAAGCCTACGCCCGTTCCGGCAGCGCGATTACCGCCAATGTCGGCTGCATGGGGCAGGGCGTGTGCGGTTCGTGCCGCTGCATGATCCGTAAAGAAGGCGAACGTGAAGTAACCACCGCGCTGGCATGCGAGACCAAAGTCGAAGAAGGGATGCAGGTCAGCTTCTTGGACTACTTTATCCCCGAGCATATCCAATATTACGACGTGGGCGAAGTCGGCGACGGCTGGAACTGGCTGGACGATACCGCCAAGGCCTTCCCTGAAGCGCAAAATTGCCGTCATTGCGGCGGCTGTAATCGAGCCTGTCCTAAAGGTTTGCAAGTGGAAAACGGCGTAGCTCAGGTAGTTTCCGGCGATTTCGGCGCAGCTGCGCTGACCTTCGACCAATGCGTGATGTGCAACCTCTGCACCCTTTCCTGCCCGGAACACATCCGTCCGAACCACTTGGGCCTGTTCGCACGCCGTATGAAGGCGGCGCGTACGTTGCGCCCTGTGGATTTGATGCGCCGCCTGCGCGAAATCGACAGCGGCAAAATGAAAGTCGAATTTGAAGGGGAGTCAGTGTGATAGTGAATAAAATCCAAGGCATCGACTACGAAACCGCCCTTGCCAACCTGCGCGCGTCCTCATTGGAACTGCGCGGCGATTTACCTGAAAAAAACGAATTGCTGAGCCGGTTCCATCCCGATTATCAGGCAAATGCGCGCGTGAAGCTGCCCATCGGTCCGAACGCGGGCGATTACTGCCATCCCGATTTGGCGAAACTCTTAATCAGCCGGCCGCTGATTGACGATTATGATTTGTCGGGCGCGGAACATTTGAACACTGACGTATTGGTCATCGGCGGCGGCGGCGCGGGTGCGGCGGCGGCGTTGTCTGCGACCGAAGCAGGTGCGCGCGTGATTATGGCGAACAAGCTGCGTATCGGCGACAGCAATACCGTAATGGCGGAAGGCGGCATTCAGGCGGCAGTCGGCGCGGAAGACAGCCTGCAACAACACTTTGACGACACCGTCAAAGGCGGCCACAACGCAGGCAAAAAAGAATTGGTGGCGCAAATGGTTACCGACGCGCCGTCCGCCATCCGCTGGCTGATCGGTTTGGGTATGACCTTCGACCTTGCCAATGGCGCGGACAGCAACGGTATGTTGAGCCGCAAACGCGCGGGCGGTACGACCGTACCGCGTATTTTGAGCTACCGCGACTTTACCGGCCTTGAAATGATGCGTGTACTGCGCGAGGCGGTCGAACTCGATGAAAACATCACCCAGCTCAACCGCCACCCTGCCATCGAATTATTATCAGACGAACACGGCCGCTGCGTCGGCGCGATTTTGTACGATTTGGAAAAACGCTCTTTGGTGTTGGTTCACGCCAAAGCCGTGGTCTTGGCGACCGGCGGCAGCGGAAGGCTGCATTTGCAGGGTTTCGCCACTTCCAACCACTACGGCGCAACCGCAGACGGTCTGGTAATGGCATACCGCATCGGCGCGAAACTGCGCGATGTCGATTCCTTCCAATACCACCCGACCGGCGTCGCCCATCCGCCACACTTGGCAGGTGCGCTGATTTCCGAAGCCGTCCGCTCCGCAGGTACCAAGCTGGTCAACGGCTTGGGCGAGCGTTTCGTTGACGAATTGCAGCCGCGCGACGTCGTTGCTGCCGCGATTCTGCGCGAATGTCGCGAAGGCCGCGGCGTAGTGCGCGACGGTCAAGTCGGCGTGTTCCTCGATACCCCGCGCCTGATTGCCAACGACCCCGACGTGTTGAACCGTTTGGTTACGCTCGGACACGTCGCCCACAAATGCGGCATCGACCCCGCTGTCGAACCCGTGATGATTCATCCGACCCTGCATTATCAAAACGGCGGTGTCGAAATCAACGGCGACGGCGCGACCTGTGTGGAAGGCCTCTATTGCGCCGGTGAAGTAACCGGCGGCATCCACGGCCGCAACCGCCTGATGGGCAACGCGCTTTTGGACATCATCAGCTTCGGCCGCCGCGCGGGTAAAGCCGCCGCCGGTTGCGGCCTGCCGCTGAAAAAAGTGCGCGGCGGTGTCGGACACGTCCACGATCTACAACGCGAAATGACCCGTGCCGGACTGACCGGCGACATCAAAGCCCCCGTTTTATATCCCGACTACGGCAAATTCGATTTGCGCGAACACGCCGGTTTGCAGGAGCAACAATCATGAACCAAGCCAATCAAAACTTACTGCACCCGTCCCGCCAAGTCGGCGCGGATTTGGCCGCGTGGCGCAAAGTCGGCGGCGGCGAAGGCCTGCTGGCTGCGCTTGCCGATCCTCAAAGCATTGTTTCCAAACTGCAAGATGCCAACCTATGCGGCATGGGCGGTGCAGGTTTCCCGACCTGGCGCAAATGGGAGGCGGCCGTTGCCGCCCAAAGCAAACACGGCGACAAATACGTCGTCTGTAACGCCAACGAAGACGAACCGGGTACGTTCAAAGACCGCGTGTTGCTGGCGAAAACGCCACACCAAGTTATCGAAGGCGTATTGATTGCCGCCGTCGCCTGCCGCGCCAACAAAGCGGTTTTGTACATCAACCCTCATCAAACCGAATCCGTCGCTTCCATCACACCCGCCATCGAACAATGGAAAAACAGCGATTTGTTTATCCGCATCGAGAACTACTTGGGTAAACCTTTGGACTTGCAACTGGTTGAAACTTCAGGCCGCTATATCGGCGGCGAAGAAACCGCCGTGATTTCTTGGTTGGAAGGCGGTTTCCCCTTCCCCCGCCGCAAGCCTCCGTTCCCTGCCGAAAGCGGTGTCAACGGCGAGCCGACCCTGATCAACAATACCGAAACCTTCGCCAATATTCCGCAAATCCTTGCCAAAGGCGCGGAATGGTACAAATCGCTGGGGTTGGGCGATGCCGCAGGTACGAAACTCTACTCGCTCTCCGGCGACGTATTGAATCCCGGCCTGTACGAACTGCCGATGGGTACGACCCTGCAATCGCTGATTTTCGACCACGGCGGCGGTATGCTCGAGGGCCGCACGTTTAAAGCCGTCTTCACCGGCGGCCCGTCCAATACGCTGCTGACCGCGAAAGATTTGGACGTGCCATTGGACTTCGTTTCCGTGCGCGAACGCAAATCCAGTCTCGGCACGGGCGCGATGATTGTGATTTCCGAAGGCACGAGTGTGGTGCGTAAAGTCTCTGAATATGTGGAGTTTTTTGCTGCCAACTCATGCGGACAATGCCCGCCGTGCAAAGGCGGCACCTTCCAACTCTCGCGCCTGCTCAACCGCGTGGATACCGGCATCGGCACTTCCGACGACCTCCGCGCCCTGCAAAGCCTGTGCCAACTGCTGCCGCGAAGCGGCCGCTGCGGCCTGATTGACGGCGCAGTTACCGTGTTGCAAAGCTCGCTGCGTACCTTCCCCGAAGAGTACGGGCTGCCGGCGGGACAGGATTAAGCCGCTAAGGCGTTTCAGACGGCAGGCAGGGTTGTCGGCCGACAAATTGATTAGGGTTTAAGCATTTGTCGGGGGTTACAACGTAAATCACTTGCCGGAAGGAAAACGATACGGCGTATCTTGAGGTTTTGCCCTCTCCCCAACCCTCTCCCCGTGGGAGAGGGAACGGATTGCAGGAAACCCGATAACGGTTGGCTTTCAACGCCATTATCCCCTCTCCCCGTGGGAGAGGGTTAGGGAGAGGGCAAAGCGAAAAAACACAAAGTGCAAAACGCAAAACTCAAGAAATGCCGTCTGAAAAAGAGAACGGCGCAAAACACGTTCAGACGGCATCCCCCCGCCAAAATCAGGCATACGCCGTCTGAAACCCGATTTTCCTGATACTTCAAACTAGGAGACTCACTATGGGCTTCAAGCCAATCCCTGCGGCGGCCGCGCTCGCGCTGACGCTGCTTATCTGGTTCGTCATCCCCGTTCCACAAGGCGTATCGCCCGACGCGTGGCATCTTTTGGCGTTGTTCGTCGGCATCATTGCCGGCATCATCGGCAAAGCCATGCCCATCGGCGCAATGGCGGTTTTGGGCATTACCCTAGTCGCGCTGACCGGCGTAACCAACGAAAAAGCCGCCGACGCAACCAAAGACGCTTTGAGCAGCCTCAACAACTCGTTAATCTGGATGATCGGTATCGCCATCATCATCTCGCGCGGCCTGTTGAAAACCGGTTTGGGGATGCGTATCGGCTACCTTTTGATTTCCCTTTTCGGCAAACGCACGCTGGGCGTGGGTTACAGTTTGGCACTGGCGGACTTGGTCATCGGTCCGGTTACGCCGAGCAACACCGCGCGCGGCGGGGCGATTGTGCATCCGATTATGAAATCCATCGCCTTGAGTTTCGACTCCGATCCTGAAAAAGGGACGGAAGGCAAAATCGGCAAATACCTTTCACTGGTCAACTTCCACGCCAACGTGATTACCTGCCTGATTTTCATCACCGCCACCGCACCCAATCCACTGGTCGTCGAACTGGTTGCCAAAGCTACCAACTCACAAATCCAACTCTCTTGGGGCACTTGGTTCTTGGCGATGGCCGTACCCGGCCTGATTGCGATGCTGCTGATGCCGCTGGTGCTGTATTTCCTGTATCCGCCCGAAATCAAACAAACGCCTGACGCGACCGCCCTTGCCAAAGAAAAACTGAAAGAAATGGGCGCGATGAAGCGCGACGAAAAAATGATGCTCGGCATTTTCGTGATCCTGCTGCTGTTGTGGGCGGGCATTCCCGAAATTCTGGCCGGCGTGAAAGTCGATGCCACCGCCACCACCTTCCTCGGCCTGAGCCTCTGCCTTTTGAGCGGCGTACTGACTTGGGACGACGCGCTGAAGGAAAAAAGCGCGTGGGACACCATCGTTTGGTTTGCCGCCTTGGTAATGATGGCGAACTTCCTCAACAAACTGGGGCTTATCGGCTGGTTGTCCGAATCCATGCAAAGCGGCATCACCCATTTGGGCTTGGGTTGGGAAGCCGGCTGCGCCCTGCTGATGCTTGCCTATCTCTACGCCCACTACGTTTTCGCCAGCGGCACGGCACACGTTACCGCGATGTTCGGCGCGTTTTACGGCGCAGGCCTGGCATTGGGCGCGCCGCCTATGCTGTTTGCCCTGATGATGGCGGCCGCCACCGGCATAATGATGTCGCTGACCCACTACGCCACCGGTTCCGCGCCTGTGATTTACGGCTCAAACTACGTCAATATGGGCGAATGGTGGAAGGCGGGCTTCATTATGAGCGTTATCGAAATCCTGATTTTCGCCACTGTCGGCATTTTGTGGTGGAAAGCTTTGGGTTATTGGTAAACCGCCGGCTGTTTGAATGTTAAGGCAAAAAATGCCGTCTGAAACCGTTTCGCATTTCAGACGGCATTTTTCCACCGCCGTCATTCCCGCGCAGGCGGGAATCCAGTATGTTCGGTTTCGGTTTTTTTTTGGTTTCGGGCAACTTCTAAATCGTCATTCCCGCGCAGGCAGGAATCCAGACTGTCGGATAGCAGCAATATTCAAAGATTATCTGAAAATTTAGAGGTTCTAGATTCCCGTTTTCACGGGAATGACGAAAGGTTGCGGACCGCAGGGGAATGACGAGGTTTCAGACGGCATTGTCCCACTGCCGTCATTCCCAAGCAAGAAGAAACCCGGACTGTCGGACAGCGGCAGTTTTTAAAGATTATAAAAACCCGTCATTCCCGCGCAGGCGGGAATCCAGACCTTTGGGCAACGGTAATATTCAAAGGTTGTCTGAAAGTTTGAGGTTCTAGATTCCCGCTTTCGCGGGAATGACGAAAAGTGGCGGGAATGACGAAGTTTCAGACGGCATCGCCCGCCTGTTTTGATATGGCGGCAAACCCCCGACAAAAAAACAATCCGGAACGCG
>NZ_CAUJAJ010000028.1 GCF_962747995.1 Neisseria viridiae
GGTGGGGGGGGGGGGGGGGCAAGCCTTAGGAAGGCTATTGATAAAAAATATCCTGTTTTGTTCACTAAAAAATGCCGTATGAAAATTCTTGAGGCACAAAATAAGCCGATTTCACCGGCCGCATTGTTTTTTTTGATTTTGTCGTTTTGCCTTAAATCTGTTTGCCGCCGCATATTTTCAGACGGCATAACATAAAAAATCCCCAAGCATTGATTGCTTGGGGATTTTCAATAGTCCGAATTATTGGACTTTGATTTCTACATCAACACCGGCCGGCAAATCCAGCTTCATCAGCGCATCGGTAGTTTTATCGGTCCAATCCACGATGTCCATCAGGCGCAAGTGGGTACGGATTTCCAATTGTTCACGGGAAGTTTTGTTCACGTGCGGAGAACGCAAAATATTGAAACGCTCGATTTTGGTCGGCAAAGGAATCGGGCCTTTTACAACGGCACCGGTACGTTTTGCAGTTTCAACGATTTCTTGTGCAGAACGGTCAATCAGGGCGTAATCATAAGCTTTCAGGCGGATACGGATTTTTTGGTTTGCCATTTATCAATATCCTTCAATTAAGCGATAACAGAAGAAACCACGCCGGCACCCACGGTACGGCCGCCTTCGCGAATCGCAAAGCGCAGGCCTTCTTCCATAGCGATAGGCGCAATCAGTTCTACGGTAATGGTTACGTTTTCACCCGGCATTACCATTTCCACACCTTCTTCCAAAGTAACCGCGCCGGTTACGTCGGTGGTACGGAAGTAGAATTGGGGGCGGTAGTTGGCGAAGAACGGGGTATGGCGGCCGCCCTCTTCTTTGCTCAGTACGTATACTTCTGCTTTGAATTTGGTGTGCGGAGTGATGGTACCCGGTTTGGCCAATACTTGACCGCGTTCCACTTCCTCGCGTTTGGTACCGCGCAGCAATACGCCTACGTTGTCGCCCGCCTGACCTTCGTCCAGCAGTTTGCGGAACATTTCAACGCCGGTACAAGTGGTTTTTTGGGTTTCTTTCAGACCGACGATTTCAATCTCGTCGCCAACGTGGATAACACCGCGCTCTACACGGCCGGTTACTACGGTACCGCGGCCGGAAATGGAGAACACGTCTTCGATAGGCAACAGGAACGGTTTGTCTACGGCACGCTCGGGAGTCGGGATGTAGCTGTCCAATGCGGCAGCCAGTTCGAAGATTTTTTCTTCGTAAGCGGCATCGCCTTCCAAGGCTTTCAGTGCGGAACCTTGTACGATCGGGCAGTCGTCGCCGGGGAAGTCGTAGCTGGACAGCAGGTCGCGGATTTCCATTTCAACCAGTTCCAACAGCTCGGCATCGTCGACCATATCGCATTTGTTCATGAACACGATGATGTAAGGTACGCCTACTTGGCGGGCCAGCAGGATGTGTTCGCGGGTTTGCGGCATAGGGCCGTCGGCTGCGGAACATACCAGGATTGCGCCGTCCATTTGTGCGGCACCGGTAATCATGTTTTTAACGTAGTCGGCGTGGCCCGGGCAATCTACGTGTGCGTAGTGGCGGGTTTCGGTTTCGTATTCTACGTGTGAGGTATTGATGGTAATACCGCGTGCTTTTTCTTCGGGTGCGTTGTCGATTTGGTCGTAAGCTTTTGCAGCACCGCCGAATTTTTTAGCCAAAATAGTAGTCAAAGCGGCAGTCAGAGTGGTTTTACCATGGTCAACGTGACCGATGGTGCCAACGTTTACGTGCGGTTTGCTACGTTCGAATTTTTCCTTAGCCATGAGCTAATTCCTTTACATTAAAGATCGATTAAAGAACAATGCCGTCTGAAAAATCATTTCAGCCTTTCAGACGGCCTATTTGCCTGATTAGCCTTTACGGGCTTCAGTTACAGCAGCAGCTATGTGGGCAGGAGCTTCAGAATATTTCTTGAACTCCATAGAGTAAGTAGCGCGGCCTTGGGTTGCAGAACGCAAGTCGGTCGAGTAACCGAACATTTCTGCCAGAGGTACTTCGGCACGGACTTTTTTACCGCCGATACCGTCATCATCCATACCCAATACAACACCGCGACGGCGGTTCAAGTCACCCATTACGTCACCCATGTATTCTTCCGGGGTTTCCACTTCAACTGCCATAATCGGCTCAAGCAGGGCAGGAGATGCTTGACGCATACCTTCTTTAAACGCTTGAGAAGCAGCCAATTCAAATGCCAATTGGGAAGAGTCGACATCATGGTAAGAACCGAATACCAGACGGATACGTACGTCAACTACAGGATAGCCGGCAACGATACCGTTAGGCAACGTATCGCGGATACCTTTATCGACAGACGGAATAAATTCGCGAGGAATCACACCACCTTTAATTTCATCGATAAACTCGTAACCTTCACCACCCGGTTCCATAGGTTCCATTTCAATCACAACGTGACCGTATTGACCTTTACCACCGGATTGTTTCGCATGTTTGTATTCGGCTTTAACGGCTTTGCGGATAGTTTCACGGTAAGCCACTTGAGGTGCACCGATATTTGCTTCCACACCGAATTCGCGTTTCATACGGTCAACAATAATTTCCAAGTGCAGCTCACCCATACCGGAAATAATGGTTTGACCGGATTCTTCGTCTGTACGGACACGGAAAGAAGGGTCTTCTTTAGCCAAGCGGTTCAGGGCGATACCCATTTTCTCTTGGTCAGCTTTGGTTTTCGGCTCAACGGCAATATGGATTACCGGCTCGGGGAATTCCATACGTTCCAAGATAATCGGCGCGCTTTCCGCACACAAGGTTTCACCGGTAGTAACGTCTTTCAGACCAATAGCAGCTGCGATGTCGCCGGCGCGTACTTCTTCGATTTCAGTACGGTCTGCGGCAGTCATTTGCACCAAACGACCGATACGTTCGCGAGTGCCTTTTACAGAGTTCAGTACGGTATCGCCGGATTTTACTACGCCTGAGTAAACGCGGATAAAGGTCAGCTGACCGACGTATTTGTCGTTCAACATTTTGAATGCCAATGCAGAAAATTTCTCTTCATCGCTGGCTTGACGGCTGTCGGCTTCTTCAGTGTTAGGATTAACACCTTGAACCGGAGGAATATCGGTAGGAGCTGGCAGCAATTCTACAACTGCGTCCAACATACGTTGAACACCTTTGTTTTTAAATGCAGAACCACACAGCATAGGTTGGATTTCGCCTGCCAGAGTACGTTGACGCAATGCACCTACGATTTCTTCTTCGGTCAGTTCATCGCCACCCAAGTATTTATCCATCAATTCTTCACTGGCTTCTGCTGCGGCTTCAATCATGTTTTGACGCCATTCTTCGGCAGTTTCGACCAATTCGGCAGGAATATCGCCATAGGTAAAGGTTGTACCTTTATCGGCTTCATTCCAAATGATGGATTTCATTTTCAGCAGATCAACCACACCGGTGAAACTGTCTTCCGCGCCTACCGGAATGACGATAGGTACAGGGTTTGCACGCAAACGGGTTTTCATTTGCTCGACAACACGGAAGAAGTTGGCACCTTGACGGTCCATTTTATTCACAAACGCCAAGCGCGGAACTTGGTATTTGTTGGCTTGCCGCCATACGGTTTCAGATTGGGGTTGAACACCGCCCACCGCGCAGTAAACCATTACCGCGCCGTCCAATACACGCATAGAACGCTCTACCTCTACGGTAAAGTCAACGTGTCCCGGGGTGTCGATGATGTTGAAACGGTGCTCGGGGAATTGTTTCGCCATACCGGACCAGTAGGAAGTTACGGCAGCAGAGGTAATGGTAATACCGCGCTCTTGCTCTTGTTCCATGTAGTCGGTAGTAGCCGCGCCATCATGTACCTCGCCCAACTTGTGAGTCAAACCGGTATAGAACAAAATACGTTCTGTAGTAGTGGTTTTACCCGCGTCAATATGGGCGGAAATACCGATGTTACGGTACAGGCTGATCGGGGTCTTACGAGCCATTTTATTAGCCTTTCAAGATTAGAAACGGAAGTGAGAGAATGCTTTGTTGGCTTCAGCCATGCGGTGTACTTCTTCACGTTTTTTCAACGCACCGCCACGGCCTTCAGCCGCATCAATCAATTCGCCTGCCAAACGCAGGTCCATAGATTTCTCACCACGTTTACGGGCCGCATCACGAACCCAACGCATTGCCAAAGCCAAACGGCGTGAAGGACGAACTTCAACAGGAACTTGGTAGTTTGCACCACCTACACGGCGGCTTTTCACTTCCACGATAGGTTTGGCGTTTGCAATGGCTTCGTTAAATACTTCGATTGCTGCTTTGCCGGTTTTTTTCTCAATTTGCTCCAGCGCACCGTAAACGATACGCTCTGCAACAGATTTTTTACCGTCAATCATCAATACGTTCATGAACTTAGTCAGCTCAACGCTGCCGAATTTAGGATCTGGCAGTACGTCGCGCTTAGGGACTTCTCTACGTCTTGGCATTTTAATTTCCTTTAATCTATTCAGTTGGGTCAATTCCCATGAATACCCAATTGAGTATTCACTTACTCGGCCGTTGTTCAGCTTAGGCGGCCGACGTGCCTATTTGAGTCCCGATAATTATTTAGGACGCTTAGCACCGTATTTAGAACGGGCTTGTTTACGGTCTTTAACACCTGCAGTATCCAAAGAACCGCGTACAGTGTGGTAACGTACACCTGGCAAGTCTTTTACACGACCGCCGCGAATCAATACGACGCTGTGCTCTTGCAGGTTGTGGCCTTCACCGCCGATGTATGAAATGACTTCAAAACCGTTGGTCAGGCGAACTTTACATACTTTACGCAATGCAGAGTTAGGTTTTTTAGGGGTAGTTGTGTATACACGGGTGCACACGCCGCGTTTTTGCGGGCAAGCTTCCAGCGCAGGCACTTTGTTCACGTACACGGGCTTTTGACGGCCTTTGCGTACCAATTGGTTGATAGTTGGCATATTTTCTCGTCCTGTTGAGTTAAATACTTGCCGACACCATGTCGGCAAGAGTGGAATTATATTTTTATTGCAAGCATACAGTCAAGCATAACGACAAGAAGAAAGATGATTTTCTTGTTTGCCGATAAATATTTACCGACTTCCCTCACAATCAGTCGGACGGCTGAAGAAAATACTGTCAATACGTTTTTTCTATACTGACAAACCATTCCTTGCCGCTGCGCGAATAAAAGGCGGGCATATTGCTGTTGATCTTGTTGTAACGGAAATTTATTTGGGGTGTAAACCCTTTCCACGACAGTTTTTTATGCCATAAAGCCGCGCTCATCCGATATTCATCATCACGCCGGGTAAAATTGTAAATTAATGTTGCAGGGGCTTTAAATATCCGTTTCGTGTAACCCGCACCCAACTTCAGTCCAAGACCGCCGTCTAATATTTTCACCGTACCCAAACTTACACCATAACGCCGTGAAGCCTGCTCTTTCTCCACAGTATTATCAAACATACCGCTAATACCTCCGTACAACTGCCAAGCCGGCATAGCGTAATAGCCGAACGTACTGCTGACTGAAATCGTTTTACTGTTGTAACGTTTTGCCAAATATTCGTCATGGTATTGTTTGCGGCCGTACTGGAGAGATTGGGTGCTGCGCCATTTTTCATTCAGACGGCGGCTGTAATCCAACGCAATACCCGTATTTGCCGTATAACGGTTATTGCCCAGCCAGTTTTGTTCGACAAAGGGCCGGAATCCCCACTCTAGACGGCTATTCCGATAACGGTAGCCTGCTTCGGCATGAAACGCCTGTTCGCTAAAATCCCGGGCATTCCAATAATGCACACCGGAACCGCTGATGCCTAAGCGGGCAAAGTGATTGCCTGCAATGTTAAACATCCGGTCAATACCCAGTTCGTACCTTATCCCGTTGGCGCGTTTGGGCAGGCTGTCTTCCGATTTTGTCCATTTCCGGCCGTTGAGGACGATGTCCCGTGAAGGGGACGCATTGTTTACATTATCTGTTTGTTCGTAATTCATATTGAACGAAGGATGCCACGCCTGCACCGCTTCCGCCTGACGGATATATTCCCGTGCAAGCTGCCGCATATTGGGAGGCAACGCCTCCTCGACCCGGTGCAACTGAACCAATGCCTCACGATATTGTTTGTCTTCAAACAGCATCACGCCCAAATCAAAACGGGGATAAACAAGGTCAGGCCTTTCCGACAACAACTCACGGTATAAATCGGCCGCCTCGCCCTGCCGCATCTCGCTGCGGTATAACGCGCCGAGGGCATAACGGTACAGCACCGTATCATATTGCGGTTGTTCGGCATATTGGGGCAACAGGCGTTTCAGTACCGCCCAGTCGCGCGCCAGCAACGCCCGGTTAATCTGCATTCCCATCCGGTCACCCCGAACATCGCCGCCTGCCGCACTTTTAGGAACTTCAGACGGCATTGCATCGCGAACCGGCGGCACATCCTCTGCAAACGGCAGGAGGGCGAGACTTTCCCCTTCAGACGGCATCGCAGCCCGACTGCCGACGTTAATCGGTTCGACAGGCACGCCGATATCCTCGGCAAACGTCGCCGAAGTCAGCAGGCAGCCTGCAAAAAAGAGATTTCTGGGTTTCATATTTATTTCTTAAAGGAAATGCCGTCTGAAGTTTCAGACGGCATTTGTTTAAATGGAAAACATTAAGACGCTACTTTTTTTGACCGCCGAAACCGACATCCCTGGCAAAGTTATTTTGGTCTCCGGACGTACCGACGACACCCGCCACCTCGTTGGCCTCCGGCCCGAAAATACCTAAGGAATAATATTTAAGCCCGCCATGTTCCGAAGCCGCCTCACCTTTGCCTACCCCGTAAAAGGAATAATAGCCGGGATGAGGGTTGCCATGCTCCAAAGCCGTCTCATCACTGACCATCTCGTAACCGGATTCGTCATTATTCACTTTTAAAATACCGATATCGGCTTCTTTCAAATCAATACGGCCATATTCAGACAAACCTTCAATTGAGCCCGAACCTTTACGTTTGTCAAAGTCGATACGGTACTTGAATTTACCTTGATGTTCTTCCAACGCGCTATCAAGCTTAGCCGAAGAGCCGCCAAATGCCTTGCCTTCATAATCGAAAGCACCTGCCGTCGGCAATTGTGCTTTTTCTGTCGCCAAACCTTGTATATCACTCAAGCCAATGTCAAATTTGCCGGCTTCATCCTTCTTACCGTTTTGTATCGTTTGGGTAAAATACCCTGCCACAACAGAATATGGTTGCTCATAAACCCAAGATTTTTCTGAATAATAATTTTGGTCTTTATCTTGCCCATAAATTTCTACAGTCTGCGACTGCAAACCCAGCGGTTTAACAGCATATTCATCACCGTCTTTACCTTCGTATTTTTCCCCATTGATATACACATCCATATCCCTGACTTTTTCCTCGGTGAAGGCGGTATCTTGTTTATCTTGATTTTCACTAATCAAGTGTGCTTTAAACAATGCGGCAGTTTCAAATTTTTTTTCATATGATCCAAGATTTTTAAATTCCCTTGATTTACTCTCCCATACCCGCTGACTCAATTCGGGTTTAACACTTTGCAACGATGACTTTTCTAAATGTTTCGTAAATTTTTCCAATCGTTGAACCTTCGTTTCAACCTCTTTCAATTTTTGCTCCGATGATGCAAGTTGTGCTTTTTGTTCGCCTAGTTTTTTCTCTAATTCGGCTTTTTTACTATCCAAATCCGCCTGATCGGCATCAGGCTGGGCTTCGGCCTTCCTCTGCTCCGCCAACTTAACCGCATCTTCAAGCTGTTTGATTTGCCGCCTCACGGTTAATACCTTTGCTTCACGTGCTTTTTTCAGCTCTATTTGGGCATTGGTATATTCTCGAGCCCCTTCGATAAGATTAGCTGGAGGAGACCCTGCGTTATCCATATGTGAAACGGTTGCCTCTTTTTCTTCTTCTTGTTTTTCTTTATCGGCAATCTCTTTATCGGCATTTTCAATTGCTTTAGTCGCCTGGTCTAATTTCTCAGAAGTGGTTAATGTTCGTCCACCTGAAGCACAAGCAGAAAGGGCAAAAATGCAGGCAATTGCTGCCAAACCCAGTCTGAATTTAAAGGGAAGATGCATAATTATCTCCTAGAATATTGTTTCGACGGTAAGTTTACCCGTTACCGAATTAAATGTTTTATTTACATTTCTTAAACTCTTATTAAAAATAAACTAAGTTTTAAGCTCGGCAATTCTACCCCCCCCCCCCCCACAA
>NZ_CAUJAJ010000029.1 GCF_962747995.1 Neisseria viridiae
GGCGTTGCCGGTTTTGCGGGGGCTTTTGGCGCGGGCGCGCCGACCGAAGCCTGGTCCTTCAGCTTCGCCAGCACCGCCAGGCCGATGCCCTTCACCTTGGTCAACTCGTCCACAGACTTGAACGCGCCGTTTTGCGCACGGTATTCCGCAATGGCTTTCGCCTTCGCCGGGCCTATGCCCGGCAGCGCCTCCAGCTCCTGAGGCGAAGCGGCATTGATGTTTACCGCCGCAAGGGAGAAGGCGCAGGAGAACAGCATACAGAACAGCACGAACATTTTCTTCATGGTTTTTCCTTTAAGGGTTGCAAACAATAAAACCGCATCCTGCGGACGATAAGGTGCGTCATTTTAAAATGAATACCCGGACGCTTCAAGCCCCGCATCCGCCCGAAGCCCGCATTTCCCGACCCGCTTTGCGGGTAAGGCAAAAACCCCCGGATATCCGGGGGTTTTCTGAAAGGGTGTTTGGCAGTGACCTACTTTCGCATGGAAGAACCACACTATCATCGGCGCTGAGTCGTTTCACGGTCCTGTTCGGGATGGGAAGGCGTGGGACCAACTCGCTATGGCCGCCAAACTTAAACTGTTACAAATCGGTAAAGCCTTAATCAATATATTCGGTGATAACTGAATCAGTCAGTAAGCTTTTATCTCTTAAAGTTCTTCAAATGATAGAGTCAAGCCTCACGAGCAATTAGTATGGGTTAGCTCCACGCGTTACCACGCTTCCACACCCCACCTATCAACGTCCTGGTCTCGAACGACTCTTCAGTGTGGTTAAACCACAAGGGAAGTCTTATCTTCAGGCGAGTTTCGCGCTTAGATGCTTTCAGCGCTTATCTCTTCCGAACTTAGCTACCCGGCTATGCAACTGGCGTTACAACCGGTACACCAGAGGTTCGTCCACTCCGGTCCTCTCGTACTAGGAGCAGCCCCCGTCAAACTTCCAACGCCCACTGCAGATAGGGACCAAACTGTCTCACGACGTTTTAAACCCAGCTCACGTACCACTTTAAATGGCGAACAGCCATACCCTTGGGACCGACTACAGCCCCAGGATGTGATGAGCCGACATCGAGGTGCCAAACTCCGCCGTCGATATGAACTCTTGGGCGGAATCAGCCTGTTATCCCCGGAGTACCTTTTATCCGTTGAGCGATGGCCCTTCCATACAGAACCACCGGATCACTATGTCCTGCTTTCGCACCTGCTCGACTTGTCGGTCTCGCAGTTAAGCTACCTTTTGCCATTGCACTATCAGTCCGATTTCCGACCGGACCTAGGTAACCTTCGAACTCCTCCGTTACTCTTTGGGAGGAGACCGCCCCAGTCAAACTGCCTACCATGCACGGTCCCCGACCCGGATTACGGGTCTGGGTTAGAACCTCAAAGACACCAGGGTGGTATTTCAAGGACGGCTCCGCAGAGACTGGCGTCTCTGCTTCTAAGCCTCCCACCTATCCTACACAAGTGACTTCAAAGTCCAATGCAAAGCTACAGTAAAGGTTCACGGGGTCTTTCCGTCTAGCAGCGGGTAGATTGCATCTTCACAACCACTTCAACTTCGCTGAGTCTCGGGAGGAGACAGTGTGGCCATCGTTACGCCATTCGTGCGGGTCGGAACTTACCCGACAAGGAATTTCGCTACCTTAGGACCGTTATAGTTACGGCCGCCGTTTACTGGGGCTTCGATCCGATGCTCTCACATCTTCAATTAACCTTCCAGCACCGGGCAGGCGTCACACCCTATACGTCCACTTTCGTGTTGGCAGAGTGCTGTGTTTTTAATAAACAGTCGCAGCCACCTATTCTCTGCGACCCTCCGGGGCTTACGGAGCAGGTCCTTAACCTTAGAGGGCATACCTTCTCCCGAAGTTACGGTATCAATTTGCCGAGTTCCTTCTCCCGAGTTCTCTCAAGCGCCTTAGAATTCTCATCCTGCCCACCTGTGTCGGTTTGCGGTACGGTTCGATTCAAACTGAAGCTTAGTGGCTTTTCCTGGAAGCGTGGTATCGGTTACTTCGTGTCCGTAGACACTCGTCGTCACTTCTCGGTGTTAAGAAGACCCGGATTTGCCTAAGTCTTCCACCTACCGGCTTAAACAAGCTATTCCAACAGCTTGCTAACCTAACCTTCTCCGTCCCCACATCGCATTTGAATCAAGTACAGGAATATTAACCTGTTTCCCATCGACTACGCATTTCTGCCTCGCCTTAGGGGCCGACTCACCCTACGCCGATGAACGTTGCGTAGGAAACCTTGGGCTTTCGGCGAGCGGGCTTTTCACCCGCTTTATCGCTACTCATGTCAACATTCGCACTTCTGATACCTCCAGCACACTTTACAATGCACCTTCATCGGCCTACAGAACGCTCCCCTACCATGCCGGTAAGCCGGCATCCGCAGCTTCGGTTATAGATTTGAGCCCCGTTACATCTTCCGCGCAGGACGACTCGACCAGTGAGCTATTACGCTTTCTTTAAATGATGGCTGCTTCTAAGCCAACATCCTGGCTGTCTATGCCTTCCCACTTCGTTTACCACTTAATCTATCATTTGGGACCTTAGCTGGCGGTCTGGGTTGTTTCCCTCTTGACAACGGACGTTAGCACCCGCTGTCTGTCTCCCGAGGAACCACTTGATGGTATTCTGAGTTTGCCATGGGTTGGTAAGTTGCAATAACCCCCTAGCCATAACAGTGCTTTACCCCCATCAGTGTCTTGCTCGAGGCACTACCTAAATAGTTTTCGGGGAGAACCAGCTATCTCCGAGTTTGTTTAGCCTTTCACCCCTATCCACAGCTCATCCCCGCATTTTGCAACATGCGTGGGTTCGGTCCTCCAGTACCTGTTACGGCACCTTCAACCTGGCCATGGATAGATCACTCGGTTTCGGGTCTACACCCAGCAACTATTCGCCCTATTAAGACTCGGTTTCCCTACGCCTCCCCTATTCGGTTAAGCTCGCTACTGAATGTAAGTCGTTGACCCATTATACAAAAGGTACGCAGTCACACCACTAGGGTGCTCCCACTGTTTGTATGCATCAGGTTTCAGGTTCTATTTCACTCCCCTCCCGGGGTTCTTTTCGCCTTTCCCTCACGGTACTGGTTCACTATCGGTCGATGATGAGTATTTAGCCTTGGAGGATGGTCCCCCCATATTCAGACAGGATTTCACGTGTCCCGCCCTACTTTTCGTACGCTTAGTACCGCTGTTGAGATTTTGAATACGGGACTATCACCCACTATGGTCAAGCTTCCCAGCTTGTTCTTCTATCTCGACAGTTATCACGTACAGGCTCCTCCGCGTTCGCTCGCCACTACTTGCGGAATCTCGGTTGATTTCTTTTCCTCCGGGTACTTAGATGGTTCAGTTCTCCGGGTTCGCTTCTCTAAGTCTATGTATTCAACTTAGGATACTGCACAGAATGCAGTGGGTTTCCCCATTCGGACATCGCGGGATCATAGCTTTATTGCCAGCTCCCCCGCGCTTTTCGCAGGCTTACACGTCCTTCGTCGCCTATCATCGCCAAGGCATCCACCTGATGCACTTATTCACTTGACTCTATCATTTCAAGAACTTCTTTGACTTCGTTTACCTACCCGTTGACTAGGGAAGTAAACTTGAAATTCCTACTTTGATAAAGCTTACTGCTTTGTTGTGTCTTAATCCTGCCTTTTGTGTTTCAGGATTAAGTCGATACAATCATCACCCAAATACTGTTTCGGTTTGCTTTTCCATGTTTTGACATTTGGAATCAACACCGGTTGCAACCGGTTTCGATTCGGCAAACCAACTTTTATTTGTTTGTTGATTTCGGCTTTCCAATTTGTTAAAGATCGATGCGTCGTTATTCTACTCCGCAAATCAAAATAAGTTGCTATAAAATATAAAAGTACAAATAAAATAAAAGCAACAGGATTACTTTGATTTGCAAAGTTTTGGTGGAGGCAAACGGGATCGAACCGATGACCCCCTGCTTGCAAAGCAGGTGCTCTACCAACTGAGCTATGCCCCCGTTATTGGTGGGTCTGGGAGGACTTGAACCTCCGACCCCACGCTTATCAAGCGTGTGCTCTAACCAGCTGAGCTACAAACCCGGATTCTCTTCTTAAGCGAACCTTGCCTTCACTCAAGCTTCTTCCGCATCTTTTCAGTTTACCGATAAGTGTGAATGCCTAAAGCCCCTTCTTTCTCTAGAAAGGAGGTGATCCAGCCGCAGGTTCCCCTACGGCTACCTTGTTACGACTTCACCCCAGTCATGAAGCATACCGTGGTAAGCGGACCCCTTGCGGTTATCCTACCTACTTCTGGTATCCCCCACTCCCATGGTGTGACGGGCGGTGTGTACAAGACCCGGGAACGTATTCACCGCAGTATGCTGACCTGCGATTACTAGCGATTCCGACTTCATGCACTCGAGTTGCAGAGTGCAATCCGGACTACGATCGGTTTTGTGAGATTGGCTCCGCCTCGCGGCTTGGCTACCCTCTGTACCGACCATTGTATGACGTGTGAAGCCCTGGTCATAAGGGCCATGAGGACTTGACGTCATCCCCACCTTCCTCCGGCTTGTCACCGGCAGTCTCATTAGAGTGCCCAACTGAATGATGGCAACTAATGACAAGGGTTGCGCTCGTTGCGGGACTTAACCCAACATCTCACGACACGAGCTGACGACAGCCATGCAGCACCTGTGTTACGGCTCCCGAAGGCACTCCTCCGTCTCTGGAGGATTCCGTACATGTCAAGACCAGGTAAGGTTCTTCGCGTTGCATCGAATTAATCCACATCATCCACCGCTTGTGCGGGTCCCCGTCAATTCCTTTGAGTTTTAATCTTGCGATCGTACTCCCCAGGCGGTCAATTTCACGCGTTAGCTACGCTACTGAACAATCAAGTTGCCCAACAGCTAATTGACATCGTTTAGGGCGTGGACTACCAGGGTATCTAATCCTGTTTGCTACCCACGCTTTCGGGCATGAACGTCAGTGTTATCCCAGGAGGCTGCCTTCGCCATCGGTATTCCTCCACATCTCTACGCATTTCACTGCTACACGTGGAATTCTACCTCCCTCTGACACACTCTAGTCACCCAGTTCAGAACGCAGTTCCCGGGTTGAGCCCGGGGATTTCACATCCTGCTTAAGTAACCGTCTGCGCCCGCTTTACGCCCAGTAATTCCGATTAACGCTTGCACCCTACGTATTACCGCGGCTGCTGGCACGTAGTTAGCCGGTGCTTATTCTTCAGGTACCGTCATCAGCCGCTGATATTAGCAACAGCCTTTTCTTCCCTGACAAAAGTCCTTTACAACCCGAAGGCCTTCTTCAGACACGCGGCATGGCTGGATCAGGCTTGCGCCCATTGTCCAAAATTCCCCACTGCTGCCTCCCGTAGGAGTCTGGGCCGTGTCTCAGTCCCAGTGTGGCGGATCATCCTCTCAGACCCGCTACTGATCGTCGCCTTGGTGGGCCTTTACCCCACCAACCAGCTAATCAGATATCGGCCGCTCGAATAGCGCAAGGCCCGAAGGTCCCCTGCTTTCCCTCTCAAGACGTATGCGGTATTAGCTGATCTTTCGACCAGTTATCCCCCACTACCCGGTACGTTCCGATATGTTACTCACCCGTTCGCCACTCGCCACCCGAGAAGCAAGCTTCTCTGTGCTGCCGTCCGACTTGCATGTGTAAAGCATGCCGCCAGCGTTCAATCTGAGCCAGGATCAAACTCTTATGTTCAATCTCTAACTTTTTAACTTCTGGTCTGCTTCAAAGAAACCGACAGGACAATGTTCAAAACATCATCTTGTCTGTCTTTCAAACAGTGTGAGGCCCAAGGCACTCACACTTATCGGTAATCTGTTTTGTTAAAGAGCGTT
>NZ_CAUJAJ010000030.1 GCF_962747995.1 Neisseria viridiae
TAAGGTTTTTTATTTCCGCCAAACGCTGCGCCGCCTCCAACAATCCCTTCCTCCCCCTCCTCTGGCTGGTGCACCTTTGTGAATATGCCGTCTGAAACTCGGGGACTCAGACGGCATTTTGTATCCAAACGGTAGCTAATGTATCAGTACTTTGTTATAGAATGGCTGCTGTTTTTTCTTCGTAATTAGAAATTGTCAAAATGGGCAAACATATTCTTTTAGGTGTAACGGGCAGTATTGCGGCGTATAAGTCTTGCGAGTTGGTGCGGCTGCTGAAAAAACAGGGGCATTCGGTTACGGTGGTTATGAGCCGCTCGGCAACTGAATTTGTTTCTCCGCTGACTTTTCAGGCTTTGAGCGGCAATCCCGTTCTGACCGACACGCACGGCGGCAACGGTTCAAACGGTATGGAACATATCAACCTGACCCGGAATGCGGATGTTTTTCTGATTGCTCCTGCAAGTATGAATACTTTGGCGAAAATTTGCTGCGGGATTGCGGACAATCTGTTGACGAACTTGGCGGCGGCGCGCAAATGTCCGCTTGCTGTTGCGCCCGCGATGAATGTGGAAATGTGGCTGAATCCTGCCAACCAACGGAATATCGCTCAATTGGCTTCAGACGGCATTACTGTCTATATGCCAGGCGCGGGCGAACAGGCTTGCGGAGAAAATGGTATGGGAAGGATGCCGGAACCCGCAGAATTGCTGGACCTGCTTCCAGATTTATGGACACCGAAAATTTTAAAGGGCAAGAAAATCTTGATTACCGCAGGTGCGACATTTGAAGCCATTGACCCTGTCAGGGGCATCACAAATATTTCCAGCGGGAAAATGGGCGTGGCTTTGGCGCGGGCGTGCCGTGCCGCCGGTGCGGAAGTCAGCCTGATTCACGGACAGCTTCAAACCACGCTGCCTTTCGGCATATCCGATACAGTTCAAGCTGTCAGTGCCGAAGATATGCATCGCGCAGTGCATCGTTTAATCGACAAACAAGATGCTTTTATTTCTGTTGCCGCCGTCTCAGACTATAAGGTTAAAAACAGGAGTACGCAAAAATTCAAAAAAGATAAAAATGCCAAACCGTTATCCATCGAATTGGATGAAAACCCTGATATTTTGGCATCCATTGCCTCATTACCGAACCCGCCGTTCTGTATCGGTTTTGCCGCTGAAACGGAGAATGTATTGACATATGCACGAGAAAAACGCATTAAGAAAAAAATACCGGTGATAGTTGCCAATGATGTTTCAATCGCGATGGGCAAACCGACCAACCGGATTACCATTATCGGGGACGACGGGGAACTCTCTTTTCCCGAAACAAGTAAAGATGAAGCGGCAATGCGGATTGTTGAAAGGCTTGCCGTATATTTGAACAAATACGGGACAGATGAGGACAGCTACTAAAGATTTATGGAAAACTATTGAACATGGACCAGTGCCCAAAAATCAATTTACTAATGAACAACTAATGAAGATTAAAGCAGGAAATGAAAAAATTCCTGGTTATACTTGGCATCATAATGCGCAAAACTCTCCTAATAATATGCAGTTAATTCCTAATAGTATTCATAAAGCCGTTAGGCATACCGGTCAAAAATCGTTAAAGAAAGATCAGTGAACATGGAAAAACTATCAATATCATCAGATGAGGGATTGGTTCCAATAAGAACAATTCAACAATTTGCTGAAGATATAGGGGTTGTTTTTCCTGTTTTATATGTATCACTTCTTAGCAAATATGATCATTTATACCCTAAAGAAAATATTTTCAAATTTGTCAATCAATACGGTGAAAATGATGAAAGGGATATTTCATTTTTAGGGTATAAGCAAAATTTAGGCTATAAAGCTTAGACAAATACCCTCCATTTGAAGGCTATGTCTATCAAGATGGCTTACTCTGTGCCCGAATCAAGATTGAAGACAGGTATTTTAATCTTCCTCCGATTTACGATAAAGAGTACAGATAGTAATCGCATCAAGATTCGGATAGAGATACATAAATGTATATAAACAATAAGTGTTGAAACAATTATATCGGTGGTAGTGATGGACTGGAGAATCTCGCCCTTTGTAAAATGACTGTTCGAGACTAGACTGGAGGTTGCAATGGCAATAGACGGAGTAAAGATTATAGACAGCGATGATGCTTACGATATCTATAACACCATAGTGGGAAGATATAAAAACGGCGAAAATATTGCTGAGATAATCGAAGATATTTTAAATGATGAAAATAATTTTTGTATAGATGATTTTTATACTGAGATTTATTGGACAGCCTTTGCCTACTCCTTGTGGAAGATTGGACATTTACCAGAAGACATAAAAAATAAAACTCTCAAAATTATCGAAAAAGGAGCGGATAAGTTCTGGCTTGAAATTGACAGCAAAGCATTGAAACAAGGACAGAAAGTACTTGATAAACTAGCTATTCAGCTACAAAGTGTCAATCCGAAACCTCTTAAAGTTCCAAAGGCAAAAACAAAGAGGGAGCCGTACTTTAAGGTAGGAGATGTGCTTGTGGTTCAATTTGAAAATGAATACGGAGTCGGTTTTGTTTCAGCTCTCGACCAAAGTACGAGAAAAATAGAATATCACCTAGCCTTTACAAGATTGCTACAAAAGAATAAGCCCACTATGACGGATTTCTTGAATAGCGAGATTGCTTGCAAGATGAATAATAGATAGTATGCTATTGATACTGACTGTTGGTTTAATCATAAGGATTTGGGGCTTTTACTAGATAAATTTGAGAAGATTGGTAAGGTCATATTAGAAGATTATACTCTGTGGACTTTAGCACCTGCCTGCACCTTGGGTGATATCTATGAAGAAATCACAGCGAGTAAGGGAGCCCTAGGTCTTCGTTTTATGGAGACGTATAAATTGATAAAAGCTATGGAATAAATGAGGAAGATAAGGGTTTAGATGGGAAAGGAATCTGTTTCAAAGCATATCCTAGATTATACATCATGATTCTAGCTTATCTTTAAAATATAAATTTCTGTGAAATAGCTGATAAAATCCTCTAAACTTCTAGTTTTAGCTAGAAGTTTTTTATATATAAAAATTTTACACATTTCTGAAGATATTTATAGGTATTCATGTATTGATGATGAATATGAGTATGCAAAAAAAAGTAATTGCTTTTGGGATTTCAGCTAATGGCGATTATATCTGTTTTGATTACAGAAAATGCAATAAAAATCCATGTATCATTCTGATGTATCATGATGATTTTTATGAAGATGAGAATGGAGATACGAAAATGGTAACTAGCCATATTGCAGATAGTTTTGATGCCTTTTGGGATATGCTATATGAACTTTCAGATTAAGTGTGTAGGTTGAGTTGAAAACCCAACTAAATTAAAAAGATCGTCTGAAATCAGCAAGCCGTAGTCCATATGAAACCTAAACTCAACAAGTAGTGGGAATGCTCTAGAAAATACAATGACTCTTGGTGTCGCAGCGGTTACCGCTGGGCGTGCTGGAACACAAGTAAGAGCGAGAAATACACAACAAACTAAACTTGTTGGAGAGTTAACAGCTAATGGTATCAAGTTTAATCCGAATAATGTAGTTGCTATTACTAAAACAACAGATGGAAAAATTGTTTGGTTAGAAACAGGAAATACACGAGCAGGACTAAACCATATTATAGAAAGGCACGGACAGGAATTTTTGAAAAAGGGAATATCTGAATCTGAAATTCCTAATTATTTGATGACTGCGGTTAAAAATGGACAAATTGTAGGAATGCAACGCACAAGACCTATATATGAATTCACCTATAACGGCACAAAACACCGTGTGGCTATTGATATAGGCAATAATGGGTTTATTGTTGGTGCCAACCCCAAAAGAGTAGTTAAATGAAAAAAATAAGATTGTTACTTGAATTTCACTGTTTTCCAGTATGGTTTTATGATGAAAATGATGAAATTATTGAAAACGATTGGTGTGAAGAATTATTACCACAGGAAATTTTATCAGACAATCATCTGAAAGAATTGTGCATTTGGCTAGCAGATGAATTTGATAAATTATATTGTGATGAAATGGGTAATTTCGATTATGAAAAGTTACAAGATGAATTTTCGTTTCAAACAAAGGAAAATGAACAAGAGTTCATTGATAAATTAACAGAATTCAGGACGAAATTCACACAAAAATGTTTTGGTTTTTGTGCGTTACAAGATAATTTACCAAAAATTGAAAACGGTAAAATTGTTTCTTGGCAGTGAGCGTAGCGTACGCAACTTGTTGCCGATGTGTGTGGAACGCATGTATGCGCTTCTCAAGGTTTGAGTTAAGAGGCCGTCTGAAAACAAAAAAACCGTTTCAGACGGCCTTTTTTTTAACAAATCGTAACAGCAATCAGACAAAAGCAGCTTACCGCCACACCCATATCAGCAGCACGGCCGGCAAAACGATTATCCGAAGCGGCGGGGATACCACCCTCAAAGGTGTGCAGCTTATCGTCAAAAGCATACAGGCAGATAAGCAATTGAACGGATAAACCATAAAACGGATTGCCTGTTAATCAAAAGACAACCCGAGACCTTTGCAAAATTCCTTTCCCTCCCGACAGCCGAAACCCAAACACAGGTTTTCGGCTGTTTTCGTTTCAAATATCCACTGATTCTACCCAAATA
>NZ_CAUJAJ010000031.1 GCF_962747995.1 Neisseria viridiae
TCCCCTTGACCCCCGCAGGGCTTCTTTTGCCTGCTGGCACAGACAAAAAAAGCCCCAGACAACAGGAAAAAAAATGACCGCCGAAAAGCGAACAAAGCAACTCATCATCCGAGTCAGCCCGACCGAGTTTGAGACTTTGACCCGACAGAAGACCCATCCGAATTTAGCCCGCTACATTCGGGAGCGGGTTTTGGAAGATGGCAAAGCATCCGACAAAAAAACCGTCAAATTCCAATTCCCGCCCGAAGTCGTGCGCGTCCTTGCAGGCATGGGAAACAACCTGAACCAAATAGCCAAGACCCTGAACACCGCCGCAAAGATTGGCACATTGGGCAACGTGGAAGCACTCAAGGCGACGACCGAGCTGGCAGCGTTGGAGCGTTCCCTGAATTCCCTACGGGATTTTTTAGCCAAAGAAAAGAACGGAGGGAAGTCCCAATGATTGTGCAGTTTTTCAATAGGGGGAAAGGCGGCGGGAGTGGTCCAATAGACTATCTTCTAGGCAAAGACCGAGACCGAGAAGAAGCCAAATTATTACGCGGCGACCCCGAAGAAACCGCCGCCCTGATAGACAGCAGCGATTACGCCAAGAAATACACTGCCGGCTGCCTGAGCTTTGAAGAAAGCAACATCCCCGCCGAACAGAAACACGCCCTGATGGACAGCTTTGAAGAGTGTATTTTTGCAGGCTTGGACAAAGACCAATACAACTGCCTATGGGTAGAACACCGAGACAAAGGGCGTTTGGAACTCAACTTCGTGATACCGAACATCGAGCTTGTGAGCGGAAAGCGGTTACAGCCCTACTACTACGCCGCCGACAGAGGAAGAGTGGACGCATGGCGCACCATGCAGAACCTGACGCACGGATACAGCGACCCCGACGACCCCGCCAAACGGCAGAGCATGACCCAAGCCAAAGACCTGCCGAGAAACACGCAGGAAGCCGCACAGAGCATCACGGACGGCTTAGAAGCCCTAGCCCTAGCAGGCAAGGTAAAAAGCCGCGCGGACGTGCTGGAAACACTGGAAAAGGCAGGTTTTGAAATATCACGAGCGACCCCCAGCAGTATCAGTATCAAGAACCCAGACCCAAAAGGGCGCAACATCCGACTGAAAGGCGCACTGTATGAGCAAGATTTCCGATTTGGCGAAGACCTTCGAGCAGACATCACGCACCGAAGCCGCCAGCATAGAGCAACAAACGAAAACAGACTTAGAGAAGCTACGGAAAAATATCAACGAGGCATTGAAGCAAAGCGAGCAGAAAATAACCGCCGATATAAACGCCCAGCAGTTACGCATGAGCAAGGCAGTATTCAAGCCCTATCAGTGGAGCTTGGTAGGTATATTGGCGGCAGGGTTGATAGTCATATTAGGGCTGTTCATAGCGATATGGAGCGTCAAGAACGAGCTGGGCGACCTGAAACAGCAGAGAGCCGAAGCAGAGCGCACCCTAGACCTGTTGGAAACCAAGACCAAAGGTTTAACACTGGAGAATTGCCCAGTCGAGAACAGCAAAGCAACGCGGGTATGCGTAGCGACCGACCCGAATTCGCCGCCGTATTACGCGAACAAAGACAAAACCAGAGCTTGGCGGTACATACCACAGAAAAACAGCAGATAGGGGTAACAGATGACCGAGATAGAAACCGCATTGTTAGACGCATTGGAGAACTTGGAGCGCAATCGCAAAGCGACCGAGAATCGAATGCTGGACGCGTTAGCGGAATTAGAGAGCAATCACGCAGCAATCGAGCAGCGAATGATGAAAGCCTTAACGCACTTGGGCGAAAGGTTGGCAGAGCTAGAGCAGGAAAACACGAGTTTAGCGCAGCAGCTAGCGAGTTTGGCAGCCGAGTTAGAGCGGCAGAGCGAAATACAGCAACGGCAGAGCGAAATCTTGAATCAACTAGCCAAACGATAAGCCAACGACACAAACGAACCCAAAGCAGGGGATGGGGGATGAGCCGATGATTACCGAGAACGAACGCGACAGGCGAACAGCCGCATGGCTGATAGAGACCTACGGGGCAGAAGCCGTAGCGGAAGCAGAAACCCGCATTGCGGGCGCGAGAAAGCCGTATCCGGGCAATATCGCCAAAGTATTGGGGGCTACTCTGCCCGAAGCCCTAAAACGCACAGAAAACGCCGCAGCGCGCCAAAAACTGGCAGAGCTGCGGCGGATGTTGGAGAACAAGGGCGGCTAGTCGTTTTTCTCCAAGCGATGTACAGGGGTTTGAGCCGTATGCAGCCGCTTGGATGATTTAACCGTAAGGACATGCAGAACATCGCCCGTTATCTCGTAAACAATGCGGTATTTGCCGTTAATCGGGTATAGTTCGCGGGTTTTCGGAATAATGCCGATACTCCCCATCCTAGGATTATCGGCAGCGAGAGCGACCAGCCGTTCAAATTCAGACTGGTAACGTTCGGAGCTTGCCAGCCCTGCATACTCAGCCACCATCATCAGGATTTCCCACAATTCGGCGGTAGCCTCATCAGACCAGATTATCTTCATTCGTCGCCGAACCTTTCCCGTAGAGCCGAACGGATACGGGACATGGCTTCTTCATGAGAATAGCAGCGACCAGCCGCAATATCCGCGCGACCGCGTTCAACAGATGCCTGCAATTCTTCAAGTTCCTGCTGCTGTTCCAACCAGTTGTCCAAAGCCCTACCGAGCAGGACGGCCCGGCTTTCGCCCGTTGATTGTTCCAGACGCGCCAAAGCTTCGGCGCGGGCGGATGTCAGTTCAATTTGAGCAAGCATTATTTTGTCTCCTGTTGTACGGTTTCAGGCGGCATCGGTTTCCCGCGATAGTACCAAGTACGGCGGCTGATACCGAGCTTTTCCCACGGTTTATCGCGGCTGATGGTGTTTTCGGCGAGGTAGTCGGCGCGTGTTTGAGACCACCAGCGAGTGATTGTGCTTTCCGCTACATTGAATTTTTTTGCCATTTCGCGTGCGGTCATCGGACGTTTGGTTTTACGCGGTTGCAATTTTTCAGTCATCATAAGCTCCTAAAATAATTTTGCCTTTTTTGTGCTGATTGCTGCGAGTTTTCCGCCTTGCATTCTGTGCAGCGTGCCAAGCCGCCTTACCCTGCTCCGTAAAGCGCGTCCAAACCCAATTTCCGATAGACTTCGCAATACATTTCACTTCGTTCTCAAGCATGGGGGTCGGGAAGTCCCCGTTTACCGACAGGCAGCGCAAACCCACTTCGCGCAGCCATCCCGCCCGTGTACCACCTTTTTTCTTGAAATCCAGCACATTCTGATAAGCCCAACGGCTCACAATGTTGAACACTGTGCAATTTCGCCCCAACCCGACCGCTTCCACGTTGGAGCGTCCCACATACGGCTTAAACCTGTCCAAATCCACAAAATCCGCAAGGTAGGGCAGGTCATAGCCTCGTATCGCGTCAGGAACGCCCCGCAGAAGCTCCCAATGGGGGTGCATGGGGTTTTTGGTAATCAGACCACTAAAGCCATCATCTCCCCCCAATTTCGCGCGATACGCGGCTTCTATGGCGGCAAGATAACGCAAGGCAGCCTGCCGTCCGCCGAAATCTGCCGTCAGAACGGGCGCAGAAAGCGCGTAGGCGATGTGTGCATGGGTATTTTCGCGGTTGATTGCCGCCCATGCGGGCATAGGCAGGTTATTATCTTCCCAAGAGAGGGCAGCCCCCGCGTAGTCCAAATCGAACAGCAGGAAAGTACGCAGATGGGGCGGATTGACTTGGATATAACGGCGCGTGATTGCCGTTTTGTAGGAACGCGGGCGTATGCCGAAGGTCAAATCATCGGTGCAGTACGGTTTGCGCGGGATGCGCTCTTGCAGGAACAGGTCAGGTTGGTATAATTGGCTCATAGGTTTACTTTCATAGGTTTTCCTATGCAGCCCCTAGATTGCGTGTCCGCCAAGACTTTAAGCGCACTAGGGGCGTTGTTTTTGATGGTTTGCACAGGTTAAGCATATTAGACAAATTTTGTAATTTGCACAAGTCCCGCGTGCAACTATATCAGATAACAGCCCTGCAGGGGGTCCTCATGTCAAAAAATAATAGCCGAATCTAGCGAAGCCAGCAGGCGGAGCGGCAGAGTTTGGAGCGCAGCAGCGCGACCTAAGCCGACCAGCAGGGCGGCGGTTTTGGGGAAACCTGAAGCCGCCGCCCTTTGTGTTGGTTGCGGTTCTGAAACTGTTGGCTTATCATGCGATTTTTTTCAACAGAAGAAATAAAGCAAGGCTACATTCCGCTATCGCTTCATGCCTTGCAAGGGGAGTTCCCCTTGACCCCCGCAGGGCTTCTTTTGCCTGCTGGCACAGACAAAAAAAGCCCCAGACAACAGGAAAAAA
>NZ_CAUJAJ010000032.1 GCF_962747995.1 Neisseria viridiae
AAAGAGGACGACAAGCCAAAGGAAGACGGAGGTTTGCTCTGTAAAGTGTTTCCGAACATTTTGTCTTGTGATGAATTGCCCGAAAAAGAAGAACCAAATTTAGAGATTCCTCAAGAAACTATCGATTTGAACTTCACACATGACAATACCTTTAGCGAGTATGGCGAATGCCCTGCTCCGGTAACGTTTCAGGCGTTGGGCGCGGAATACAAAATCAGTCTTGAGCCTGCGTGTAATTTAGCTGCCATGATGCGCCCCTTTATTATCGCAATGGCTTGGCTGGTGGCTTCTTTCTTCGTGGCTAGAGTTGTCAGAAATAACGCATAGGGGGATTTATGAAATTTTTAGCTGCTCTTGCTCCATATTTGATAAACCATGTTGTCAAATACATTCTGACTGCCTTAGGGGTGTCTATCATTACCTATGTCGGTTTTGACGCCCTTATGAGCAATCTTAAAAATCAGTTTATAAGCAGCATGGGGGCGGTTCCTGCCGGCGCGATCCAAATTTTTTATATCGCAGGCGGCGGCGTTGTTCTGAACATCATGTTTGGTATGCTCGCCTTTGTCGTTACTTTTAAAACCCTGTCTAAATTGAGCTTTGGTAAGAAAGTATAAAGATGGCCGCCATTACCCTGATAACAGGCAAACCTAGAATAGGCAAAACCGCCTTTGCCGTCGAACTGCTTATGTTTGATGACTTCTATAAAGGCCGTAAAATTTTCTCCAATATTAACGGCCTTTTGATAGACCATCATAAACCGCCGGAAGGGCATAGCTGGGAAGACATGCACGAATGGTTGAAATGGAAAGAGAATATAGGCTCTGTTGTCATCTATGACGAGGTGCAATATCTTTTTCCGACCCGATCAAGCGGTTCAAAAATGCCTGAAAACGTCGCATTTCTCAACGTTCACGGTCATTATGGTATTGACATGATACTAATCACGCAATCACCTAAAATCATAGATGTGAACTTAAGAGAAGTCGTAAACAAGCATATCCATATAGCTGCAAACAAAATGGGCGGTTTGACCAGGCTCGAATGGAACGAAGTAGCCTTAAACCCGACTCAACAGGCAAGAAACGCCTTGTCCAGTTCGCATAAAATCAGACAAGAGGTTTTTGAATACTACAAATCCGCCGAAGTGCATACCGCGCATTCGCACGTCAAATCAAGGTGGTATTACGTCATCATCGCCATGCTGTTTATACTGCCGTGTATCTTAGGTTTGGTCGGATTCATGGGCTATAAGATGTATCAGGGCTATAAAGAAAAAGCAGGAATATCGGCACAGGCCGAAGAAAAAAAAGAAGATACAGGTTTTAAAAATCCGCTTGACCCTGAAAGTCAAAAAGAAATGATGCCGCAAAGCGGAATTCAGGGTCAAAACCTTAAAACTGAAGACTTCGTGCCAACGCTCGCCGAAAAGCCTGAAAGTAAACCCATTTACAACGGCGTCCGCCAAGTTAAAACATTTGAGTACCCTGTCGGCTGCGTCGATGGCGGCAAAAGCGGCTGTACCTGTTATTCAAGCCAAGGAACGCCCCTTAAAGAAATCACTAAGGCAATGTGCAAAGACTATGTCAAAAACGGCTTGCCTTTCAATCCGTATAAGGACGAACAACAGGCAGTACAATCGCCACAAACAGCACCGCAGACAGCCTACACGCCTGAAAATGGTCAAGTCCTTGTAATGGGCGGAAAGCCTTAGCAAAATTTAATGTATGACAACTGGGAAGAGCGCGGGAAACCGTTTGAAGGAATTGGTGGCGGAGTTGTAAATTAGAAAACCGCCCTTAATTGGGCGGCTCTTGTCGTGGGTTATTGACTAAACAGCATGAACACGGCTAGAATAAACCGCGTATCTACCGATACAGTCAAATGCAGTTTTCCGAGGCTAACGGTAATTCGCATTTTAAAATTTCCTGTAAAGTTTAAAACTTGGCAGGAATGCAAAAATCCCCTAGTTCGCGCTCGGGGATTTTGCTTATCCCCACCGCTCTACAAATTGTCATATCATCAAATCTAAGTCATATCAATCTACCTTTCCGCGCTTGCCGCGCCTGTTTGAGTTTCAGAAACCTTTCCCAGCCCTTCAGGACGGAGGAGCTAGGGCGGGGGAAAATATCTAGCGGAATTGTTTTTTTTTACTGCTTTCAGTCCGGTTTTCGCTGAGGTATGGGGGTGCGTTTGAAAGAGAACGCCCGATAAAAAGGTGCAAGGGGGAAGTTTTGTAAAGATTTGGAGTGCTTTTTTCCAAATCTTTATGAATACCCCCTTGCACCTTTTTATCGGGCGTTCTCCAATCGCACACAAACCCCATGCCGGCGAAAACCGGACTGAAAGCAGTAAAAAAACACAATGCAGCGGGTCGCAACAGAAATTTTTAAATAAACCAGCAAATACAAAAAATTAATTAATACGATTCTGATATACTTCAAACGTCTCGGAATAGCTAACCGACGACAAAGCCGCCGAACCTGATTACTTCCTAATCGCAAGATTGAAAGAAAGATAAGGACGGCGGTTTTCTTATGTTTGAAATTGAGAAACATCAAAGGCATTAAAGCCTGAATCGTAAGGAAAATTAACATGAGAAACGCAGTAGGATTAGACATATCCGCAAAAACATTTGATGTCGTTACCATAATCAACGGAGAAACCGATTACAGAAAATTCAGCAACGATGAACAAGGCTGCAAAAGCCTGAAAGAATGGATATCGGCAAAAAGAGAAAAAGACATATACGTATGCATGGAAGCAACTGGAAACTACTACGAACAGGTCGCAGACTGCTTGGCCGAAGAATACCACGTATCAGTAATAAACCCGCTAAAAATCAAAGCCTATGCACAAAAGCGATTCAGCAGAATCAAAAACGACAAACAAGACGCAAAACTAATCGCAGAGTTTTGCCAAACAGCATTAATAGAAGAGCTGCCAAAGAGAGAAAAACCGACTGAACAGCAATACAGCTTGAAAAGACTGCTATCACTTCAAAGCCAACTTTTAGAACAACAGACATCGCAAAAAAATAGAATCAAAGCAGCAAAAGATTCATTTGTACAGAAAATACACGAAAAACAGCTAAAAGAACTTGAGAACCATCTAAATGCAGTAAAAAAGAAAATCGACCAAATAATCAAATCAGATAAAAAAATGAAAGAGCTGACAAAACGGTTAGAGACAATACCTTCAGTAGGCAAAACAACAGCCATATCGCTAATGAGCCACCTTATTAACAGCACATTCGAAAACGCAAAGCAGTTTACAGCCTATGCCGGATTAAATCCGCAGCAAAACACATCAGGGACAAGCGTCAACAAAAAAAGCACAATGACCAAATACGGAAACCGAAGAATACGCGGATCCCTGTTCATGGCCGCATTAGTCGCATTCAGAAACAACTACTTTCCAGCATTCACAAACAGGCTGAAAAAAGCCAAAAAGCCCAAAATGCTGATCATCGGCGCATTGATGAGAAAAATTTTAGTCGTTGCATTCAATCTTTATAAAACAGAAACCGACTTCGATAAAACACGTTATCAGACGGCTTAGCTAACCGAACTGATAAAAACAGCAAAAGCGGATTGTAAAAAATCCGCTTGGATTTTTGTATTCCGAAAAAATGCAAAACTAAATAACCAATAAAAACAATAAGATAACAAATTTACAATTTATTTTGTTTGAATAATAAATAAACATCTTTC
>NZ_CAUJAJ010000033.1 GCF_962747995.1 Neisseria viridiae
AAATAACCAATAAAAACAATAAGATAACAAATTTACAATTTATTTTGTTTGAATAATAAATAAACATCTTTCTTTCGGTTTTTTAAAATATATCGGGGACGCTGTTTGGTTTCGATATAGATACGTCCGATATATTCGCCGAGTATGCCGATACCGATGAGCTGGATTCCGCCGAGAAACAGGATACAGGCCAAAAGCGACGGGTAACCGGGAATATCTTTTCCATAGACGAGCGTTCGGAGAATAATCAATGAGCCGTATAAAAATGCGGTAAATGCAAACAAAAAGCCGATATACGTCCATATTTTGAGCGGGACGGTCGAAAATCCGGTAATGCCGTCCCAAGCGAGATTCCAAAGTTTCAAGGCATTGAATTTGGTATGGCCGATGATGCGTTTCGGACGGGTGTATTCGACAACTTCCCCTCTGTCCGGCCAGGAAAGCAATCCTTTCATAAAGAGGTTTCGTTCAGGCATTTTGATAACGGTGTCGATGATGTCGCGTGAAATTAGTCGGAAATCGCCGACATTTTCTTCGATTCTGACGGGGCTGATTTTATTGTAAAGTTTATAGAAGAAGGACGCGCTCCATCTTTTGAGCAGATGGTCTTGCGTGCGTCCGATACGTTTTGCCAATACGGTTTTTGCGCCGGCACGCCATTTTTCGAGCATAGTCGGAATCAGTTCTATGGGGTCTTGAAGGTCAACGTCAATCGGAATGGCGGCATTGCCCGATGCGTGTTTCAAGCCGGCGAAAAGGGCGTTTTCCTTGCCGAAATTGCGTGTAAAGTGCAGCGGTTTGACCAAGGGGTCTGCAAGGGCGAGGTTTTCCAAAACGGTTTCCGTATTGTCCGTGCTCCCGTCGTTGCAGAAGACGATTTCGACTTCGTATTTTTGAAGCCCCCTGCTTTCCCTGACGGCACGGTAGAAGATCGGAATGGCGGCTTCTTCATTCCACACCGGGACGATAAGCGATATTTTCATGGTTTTCCTTTTGTTTGGGCAAAAACAAGGTAACTCGAGCACAGGTAGCCATATATCAGACTGATGGCGGAAAATCTGACGGCAGCGACCTGCGGCGGCATAGCAAGGGCATCCGATGCCAAACCGCTTGCCGATGCCGCAAAACCCATAAACAGTACGAAACAGGCATAGCGTTTGAAGGAAGCTTTTGTACTGAACGTCCATCTTGCATTTGCGGCAAAACCGAATGCTGAGGCTGCGGCAAATGCCGTGAGGTTTGCGGCGGCGGCGGAATATTGCCGGCTTGACAGCACGGTAAAAACGGCGATATGGATTAGGGTGCTGATGATGCCGACCGTGCCGTAGCGCGCGAACCGTTTGAGCCGCATATCAATGCCGTCTGAAAAGCGACCATTCCCCTATGGTCTTGATATGGGAAACACGGGAGCAGGAGGGATTGGCGGCAAGCAGTTTTTCCAATGCGTCCGACGTATGGTTGGCGGTCAGAATAAGCAGGTAGTCATAGCGGCGGCAGTCTGTTTTCCGGGTCAGGTTATATTCGGACAAAAACCTGACTTGACTGTACCCGTCATACATTTCTTTCATTTTCATGCGGACGGGCATAGCGTGCGCCGAGGCAAAGCTGTAATCCACCCACCCCTGCCTTTCGGCCTGATACCATTGTGCGATATGGAAGAACTCGCCGCCCGAAGTCAGGCTGCCTTCGCTGATGGACAAGGGGTCGTTGACAGTCAGGACTTTTTTGCCGTTTTCCATCATTTGGGAAATCTTTATAAAATCAGCCAGCTTCTGCGAGCGGTCAAAAAGGACGTTGTTAAGGTAGGCTTTGCCCGTCAGCGCGGCGATGCATAAGGCGGACAACAGGCAGGCTGCTTCCGATATTTTTGCTGCGGTCCTGCCCGGCGTTTCCGGTTTCTTTTCCCAAATCAGATAATAAAAAATAGGGACGAACAGGGCGAAGCGTTCGTAAAGGAAGCTGGTTTGAAAGGTAAAATGAGGCATCAGGAAATAAACCGCAAGACAGGCAAGCAGCGGGACGTACCGGCTTTTTTCCCGAGTGGGGCGACAGTTTGCCGCTATGGGGGCGGCAAAGAGGAAAAGGCAGGCAATGTCGTAGTAGAACAGGACCGACATATTCCAAGGCAGGTAGGCAATTTCCAGTATTTTGTCCCAAAAGGAATGTTGGATAAAGTTGTCTTCAAATGCCTTATAGGGGACGGGGTTGGGTTTTGCGGTATAACGTGCCAAAAGGGCGGCGAAAAAGAGATAGGCGGCTGTCAGGGAAAAACGCTGTTTCCAAGGGATTTCTTTGATTCTGAAAAGAAAGTATCCGTATGAAAGCAAGCAGAAAAATGAAAAGGTCAGAATATGGGAGAAGTACGACCATATCCCCAATGCGGCAACGGCGGCAAGCATCTTTGCCGAGGGATTTTCAATCCAACGCTTGTTGGCAATGAAAAACAGTATGCCGACGGGAATGCCCATAATGTAGCCGACAAAGCCCCATTGAAAGGCAAATCCGAAAAAGCAGGTCAGCGCGACCCAGTCGGTCATCCTTTCCGCCCCCATTTCCTTCCTCATTTTGACTGCCGTATAAATGAAAAATAAAAATTCGAGGGCGACCAAAGCCTTGGAAGAAGCATTAATGCCCATAAACTGATACAGCGCCAACCATAGGGCGTAAACGGTCAGATAAGGCGTATCCCAATTTATTTGCAGCATATCTGCCCACGGACTGCGGTGTTTGAGCAAATCATCCAAGGCGGCAACCTGCGCGGCGTGCTGCGGCAGGTCGTTCATCGGCAGGTATTTCGGATAAAACAGGAAACATACTGTTGCAAGGACGGTAAGGAAAAACAGCCTGTTTTGTATTTTGTCGGATAAAGGTAGTGCGATGTTCATCAAAATTTTCTTGGTTGTTTCATTCCTACCCGTCAGGATATTAGTATGTTTGAAAGGTAAGCTTTTCTAAATTGGGACGCACATAGGACCGAACTGTATGTGTGTCCCGTGGTATGGCAGTTGGCTTTTACATAACAAAACAATTGTTACGGTTGACATAATAAAGAAATCTGGGGGGGGGGGGGGGGT
>NZ_CAUJAJ010000034.1 GCF_962747995.1 Neisseria viridiae
CGGAAGCCTTGCATCAACACGATAACCGACAGAACGGCAGCACCGATTGCTGATACCATTACGGCAAATTTTGCAATCTCAGCGGCAGCGGTCGTACCAATAGCTGACAAATCGACGCCTTCGGCAGCAGCCAAAGCGGAAGCGGTTGACAGGGCTGTTACAGCAATAACTTTATTGCCATATTTTTTTGCTACGTTTAAGAGTTTCATAGCGTTTTCCTTTCAATAAGGGTTAATAAAAAAGTAATGCGGGTTTTTTGAGACTTACCGCAAGTCTTTTAAAAGTACAGGTACCAAACCGATACAATTAAAACAACTAGGAAAAAAACCAACCCGCCCAAACTTAATTTAAATGATAGGGGTACTTTCTGATTCATTTTTCAGTCTTTCAAAAATCCGAATACGACAAATTCGTATTGGTTGCCGATTTCTTCCAAACCTGCGTTAATCGCTTCTTCGAAGTCGTAGAAATAATCGGCATTTGTAATTAATTTGGTATGTCCGATATCGCCCGTTTCAGGAGATAGATACAGAAAGTCCCCTGTTGATACGGACTGGACAACATAGACTTTCTGCATTCAATCAGCCTTTCTTAACGGGTTGAAAACCGATGACTTTCAGTTTTTGGGTTTTGCCCGTAGTAACTATTTCCACGTTCAGGTTTGCTTCGATGGGAAATTGGGCGTTTCGTAACTGCTCGAAGTTGGCAGAGCCGCCGAAATCATATTCAGTAGTAGAGCTGCCCAATGCGTTGCCTTGGGAGCTGTCTAAGGGTGTGGCGACAATCAGGCGGCAATAGTCGAAGTTCTTGCCTTCGATTTGTCCGTTGAATTTTTTAACGCCGACGATATGGGCTTGAAGTTGGATGTTCATTTTTTGGTTTCCTTGTGTGATTAAACGTCTTTCGGGCAGACGCTTTAAGCCCATGAAACTGGTAAATTTGCGTATTTGTCATACATGAAATAGTAGTAACTTTCTTCATTGTTGACGTGTTTTTGCTGTTCAAGCTGCTTTTCAAGATTCTCGTAATATTCGTACATTCTGTAAGGGTCTTTGTACGGTTTGAATGCTGGCTGTTCATGAATAGCTTGGGCTTTCAAAAAGGCGCAATCGTAGGATTCGGGAGCCAAAGACTTGGGCAGCTTGTGATGACCCGGCTCAATCAGTTCAAACAGTTTTGCTTTGTCCAGTTCGGGAAAAATGAATTTCAGACCGTTTGCCGCACGTCCAAACTGTTTTTTCACCCATTCAAGATAACGGTCGGCTGAAATGACCTTATTTTCCTTAACCGCATGTATGCGCTTTGCCTTTTGTGAAAAGCTTTCACAAACAGGATATGCACCGCCGAAATATTCGCCCGGATTCTGCAAAACCTCGAAAGGGATAACAATGTCTTTTGCTTTGAATTCGATTTCAAAGCGCGTCCAAATGCTTGTTTTATCGCCCAACTGCTTGCCTTTTTCATAGACGCGGACATATTTTGACGATTCACGGGAGCCGATACCATAGGTCTTGCCTTTGGTCATTTTGGCTTCATCGTCTTCTTCCCAATCTGACCCCAAACATTCGCCTTTTGGTTTTACGTGATGACAGGTAAACATACCTTTATTTCGGTCTTCACGGGCTTGGTTCGGGCTGTATTCGCCGTTGAAAAAGTCTTTTGCGATGTCAACGCGTGTGATTTTTGGGCGGATTGCATTAGTCAGAAATGCGAAAAGTCGGGATTCCCAACCTTCTTTTGCGACGCCGCAACCGGTGCCGGTCAGTTCGAAAAGAATGGTATTGTTTTGTCCGCCAAAATGGACGCGACCGTATAGTGCATCTTCCGAACCCATCAACCAACAACGCTCATAGAAACGACCGCCCGAACCTTTGGATTCTTTGTATATACCGAAACCGAAAACTTCTTCGGCGAGCATGGACGCGGCACGAATGAAATCTTCGTCTTCCAAAAGACTTACACGAACGCCGTATTTATCGAAAAAGGTTTTTTCATGAAATGAAAAGCTAATTTGATCAATGAAAGCCGAATCTGATACACCGCGCCGAAGAGGAACGCCTAACAGGTTTCCTTTGCCGTCCGTTATGTACGTTTCGTAACATTCGAAGACTTCCTGAACCCTGCCCGCCGTTTCGGTTTCTGTACCCCCCCTGTTAGATAAGGGGGGACGATTTGAAGCGTCTGCCGCCGCCTTGCCGTCCGCTTGCGCGTCCGCCATGTCGGCGGCAAACGCTTTCTTGATATCTTCCATCTTGTCTTTCATAGCGGTATCCCTTAAACGACGGGCAACAAAAAAGCCCTGTTACTCGAATAAAGTAAAGGGCGTTAATTTTTGTTAATCGTCCCTTCTTAGGGACGCAATATATAAG
>NZ_CAUJAJ010000035.1 GCF_962747995.1 Neisseria viridiae
GTGGATTTCGCCCATACGCTGCACCAGCGTTTCATCGGAAACCGCGTTCAACTGATATAACGCCTCGCCGAAGAGGACGCTGCTCGATGCGCCCGTCGACAATGTTGACGGGTAGAGGTAGAAATCCCGCTTGCCGTCTGCGGAAATATTGACCTTTTTGGAAGCATCCGACTCGCCCAAGTCAAAACACCACCCTCCCTGTTCCGTACAGCGGACATTCAATTTGTATGATGCTTTATTGTCTTCTTGATTGCCTTTGTTTTCGACCAGCTTTAAAAACTCCCTGCCCGTCGTTTTTGCCTTGGCATTGTCTTCATATTCGATAATGTACGTCCCTTCGCTGCCTTTTCGGGTAATCAGCTTGTCCGATTCGCCTTTGACGATGTCGCCATACATTTTGAACACGCCGCCATCACCCTTGAGCTTGCTCACGGACACTTTGACAAATTTGTTGTTGTCGCTAAATTCGACCTGCGCGCCTTCCGACAAATCCAACTCTTTCAGCATCGAATCATTGGTAACCCTCCAGCGCGCGCCGTTGCTTATTTTGAGGTTGACGGTGTTGTTTGTCTTGTCGTCGATCGCGCTGTCTTTAATCCAACCGTTTTCATCGAAGAAATCTTCATATTCTTTGATTTTTTCTTCGTCTCTCGCAATACTTTTTATTCGGCTTTCTTTTGATCTCTCTTTTGCTTTTATTTGTTTTTCTTTTTTTTCTTTTTCTTTTGGGTCATTTTCATTGAGTTTAGCCAATTCTTCCTTGAGTTTAGCCAATTCGTCATCCAGCTTGGACAAGCCTTCCTGCTTTTTAACTAGACTTTTCCTTGTACTGTCGATACTTTGTTCCGTGGGCAGTACATTCCCGTCCGCATCCACGGTTTCGCCGAACATATCTTTCCCTTTGGCAAAGCTCCTTTTCCCGATATGGGCTTCCCCTTCAAAATAAGAATCTTTGTTGGCGAGGTTTACGCTCACGCTGCCGCCGTTGTAGGCGAAAATATCGCCTTTGATTTTGACAACCTTGTCTTCCCCGCCTACAACCTCGACTTTGCTGTTTTTCCCGTCAATCGCAAACGCGCTGCCTATGCTTTTCGGCCTGCCCTGCCCGTCATAAACCGGCGTTACATCGATATTGACGTTTCCACGGAAAACCGCTTCCATCTTAGAACCTTCCGGAGTCTTGCCATATGCACCTGAATACAAACCAAAACCGTTGCTTTCCGCCTCGTCCTGTCCATTCCTATCGATTTTAATGTTTACGTCGCCCTTAAACTCCATTGTGGTGATACTTGGAAAATCAGGGTTGGGTCGAGTGCTACTATAGTGATTGGCGGTAATGCCTTGCCCTACCTCTTTTCCTGATTTGATGTTGATGTCCAGTGTCGAGCCTTCTTCGGAAACAAAATGATAGTTCCCCACTTTTTCACCATTATTAAACAATAGGATACCTTCGTTACGAGAGTTGGTATTTGAGTCCGCGTCCATATTGATGGTATTGCGCCCTTTAAAGGTAAGCGTTGCCGGTGCCAAGCTGTCGGCTACACTAGTATTGATTCCGTCATAAGACAAAATGCCGGCATTCGCGTTATGGGAGGCTATGGTTACGTTTTCAAAAGTAACGTTATTTTTGCCCTCATAGCTTTGATCCGCCAACATCACCACGCCGCCTCTCTTCTCCCCGCTTTTTTCGCTTAAATCGTACGAATAACCTGGACGGTCTATCTTTGTTTCAAGCGATTTATTGTCAATCGTCGGCGAGACATCGGCAGAGCCGTCTGCCAATTTGCCTTTTATCGTAATGTTGTTCGTACCGCCGTTGGCGGCAATGATGAGGGAATTTAAGGGTTTGACTTCGGTTTCGCCATCGTAGGTGTAGTTGTTCTCTTGCCCTCCTTGTGCGAGGACGAGGGTGTATTTGTCTGTCTTCTCTATCGTTCCACTGCTTGCAGCGTCCGCCCCTTGCGCGTGCATAGAAGCGGCTGCAAAACCAAGTAAGATGCATTGAACTGTCTTCTTCTGTTTCATCAGTTTTCCATTTTAAAGGTATGTGATTTTTATCATTATATGCTTAAATCATTGACACGCCAAAAAAAAAAAAAAAAAAAAAAAAAAAAAAAATTTTTTTTTTTT
>NZ_CAUJAJ010000036.1 GCF_962747995.1 Neisseria viridiae
ATCACAAGACAAAATGTTCGGAAACACTTTACAGAGCAAACCTCCGTCTTCCTTTGGCTTGTCGTCCTCTTTGGGCTTGTCGTCGGGCTTTGGGTCTTCTTTGCCATCGGGCGTGCTATTTGGATCGGGCTTGCCATTTTCGCCCGGTGTCGGGGTTGGGTTTGTTTTTGGCGCGGCAGGGCTGCCAGGTGTGAGGTCGGGACGCTGTATCTCTTCTACTGATGCCGTTGTGTTGCCTTGTGCGTCTTGGCCGAATGTGATTTTTATCTGCTTGGGTTTTCCGTCTTCGCCTGTTACGGGGCCGAGCGTTACGATTTTGCCGTTTTCAATTTTGACTTGTTCTTTTATCTGTAAATCGGGATTTGCTTTGATAAAAGGTGTCGGGTTTTGGTCGATTTTTCTTTGGGCGATTTGTTCAAATTGCTGTTTTGTCAGTTGTTCTTGATATTTTTCATTTATGCTTAATACAAAAGAAACGCCTGATCTGTAATCTCCGTTATTGACTACTAAGCACGTGCCGCCGTTCCAGTCGAAATTACATTTATCTAGTACAAATCCTCTCGGATAGCCAAAACCACCTGGTCCCTCAAGTTCAATAAGTTGTGCTTTTCTCTTTGGCCAATAGGCTTGAGCCATTGAATGCAGTTTCTCATCCATTAGGGTCTGTAAGTCTTTGGGTAAATTGGCAAAATGCCTCATAATAGAAGAGTCTACGCCTTCGCATATTGGATAAACTACGTGTTCATCTACTCCGTATCTACCTTCATGATGCCAGATACAGATTTTTGCGGCGTATGTTTTTAAGAATTCTTGTTTTGTTGCATCGAAGACGTATCCTTGTGCTTCTACGTCTTCTTTGAGTAGGTCGTATACGTCTTTGGCGAGCAGTGCCCAGCCTACGTAATTCGCGCCTCTAATGGCGAAGGATGCGCCTTTTTTGAATAGACCGTATGATCCGGCTAGTACGGCTTCGCGGGATACGGTACTTTCTATTGTGGCGGGGAGAGTGGAGGTGGAGCGGAGTCCGGTGGGAGTGTGTTCAATGATGGCTGGTTCTATTCTTCTAAAACCAAAGAAGTCGCCGCCACTGCTTCTAGAAAATCTATCGACGACATCTTTATTTGCATCCCACATTACATTAACTGAAGAATTAGGAATTTTAACAACTTTCCAATTTTCATTTGATGAAAAAGCATTAATCGGGAAATAAGCCAGAGCAATCAACGCTATCAGATGCACATTGAAAATAGTATTTTTCTTCATCTTTTTCCTTAACTCGTTTTATTAAAATTGTAGAGCCATCTGGAAAAGAAAATTCCCAAATATCATTATCTATTTTTCTATTCCAAAAATGTGAAAAACATTCAATGACATTTACAGCAGATTTTGAAACTTTTCCAAACTCAATAAATTCATTTCTCGCAATTAAAGACATCGGCTGATTAAAATATCTAGATGCAGCCTGATACTTATAAAGAGCCAACTGGGCTTCAGTAATAAACATAAAATCCTCACTTCAATAACTGTTATTCGGAAGCGGGATTTTTGCATTATTTGCTTTGGGTATCAATCAAAAGAACAAAAAAGCGGTGATACAGACCGCGCCAAATCCGTACAAAAACCAAAAATCAATCATCGCCGTTTCCTATGCTTGTCATGGATTCAATCAGGTTTCTAATCATTCTTAGGCCGAATATCAGGACAAACAGGCCGATTAGCGGCGCTGCTGTCAATGCGCCTAACTGTATCTGTTCGGTAATGTCGCATTGCGGAAAGCTCAAATTGATTTTCTTCTCGCTCAAATACCAGTCTTTGCCGTTTTTGTAAGGACGTACGACTTTGCCGTCAGCCGTTACGGTAGGTAGGACTTGAGACAATACATAGTCATGCGCTTCTTCCGTTGTAGAAAAGCATTGCAATCCGACGCGATACCCCATGTCCTACCCTTTCAGTTATTTAGCCGTTTTAACCATGCTGAAGGCCATACGGAAGCCTTGCATCAACACGATAACCGACAGAACGGCAGCACCGATTGCTGATACCATTACGGCAAATTTT
>NZ_CAUJAJ010000037.1 GCF_962747995.1 Neisseria viridiae
ATCACAAGACAAAATGTTCGGAAACACTTTACAGAGCAAACCTCCGTCTTCCTTTGGCTTGTCGTCCTCTTTAGGTCTTTCGTCCTTTTTGCGGTCTTCTTTCCCGTCAGGGTCGGGCTTGTCGTTTGGTGTGATTTTGGGAGCGGCATGGCTGCCCGGTGTGAGGTCTGGACGCGGGATTTTTGTTACAATTGCTACTGTTTTGCCATCTTTGTCTTTTTTGAAATTGATAGTCATCTGAAAAGGTTTGCCATCCTCCCCTGTCGCAGGACCAAGGGTAACTACTGTTCCGGGTGAAACTTTAACGTCTTCGGAATATCCCGTTCTTCCTGTGCCTTCGACAAATGGAGTTGGATTACTATCAATAGATGGCGTTGCGATTTGTAAGAATTTTTGATTGTCAAGGACTTCTTTTTCTCTCATTTTCAAAGAAAAACTTATTGGACTTCTGATATCGTTACCTCTTTTTACATAACAAGAACCACCATTAAAATTAAATTCACATTTATCTAAAGAGAAATATTCCCAAAATTTAGAACCTGAATATCCATCAATTTCCTTTTTGCGTTTTTCCCAAAAAGTAGCAGCCAATTTTTCCATTTGACTATTCATAATTTGTTCGGCTTCAGTATAGCTTTGACCACCTTTTCTAAAAGCTGTTAGAACCGAACTATCAACGCGATAGCATGAGAATTCATGAAATACATCGTTTTGGTCTCTAAACCAAATACAATTTCTAGCCGGCCATTCTTTATAAAATTCTTCTTTGGCTTCGTCGTAATAATAACCTTGGCTTTCTAAATCACCTTTGACGGCTTGATAAGCTTCGTAGGCAAACAGTGCGCCGCCAAGGTAAAGATTACCGCGACTACTAACAGCAAGTTTTGCGCCTTTTTTGACTAGACCAAATGCGCCTGATAGGACGCTTTGGCGAGAGACGGTTGCTTCAATTGTTGCAGCAACTTTAGAAGATGAAGTTAGTCCTGTTTTAGCATGGCGAACTCTTAAATCTTGCCAATCAAAAATAGTATATTTCCCAGTATAACTATCAAATACCCCCTGCCAAACTCTACCATGTTGATAGGGGGTACTCTTATTAATTCCTCTAATACCTTTATATCGACCATCATCATAGACTTCGACTCGTTCAAAATATCCAACAGGACCTTCAGCAAAGGCATTAACTGATATAAGTAGGCTACAACATAGAATAATCTTTAAAAAACTTCGTTCGTGGATGTGATACATAACATTTAGCTTCATCTAATTTAATTAGCAGAGTTGAAGCATCGGAAAACTGAATTTCTATAAAATCACTATCATATCTATGAAAGAAATTTCTAAAAATATCAAAAGAAAAATGAGCTTTAAAAACACCTTTTCTCATCAATTCCCTGTAATAAATCAACGCCTGCGGCAAGTCCCTGTAAACATGTGAGCCAGTTTGAAACTGAATTAAATGGTATTCTGAAATAAACATAGTCCTAACTTTCGTAACGGTTGCAGAAAGTCGGGATTATACCCTTTTTGAATATCAAAAAAATATCAGCGATGCCAAACAGACCGCGCCGAATCCGTATAAAAACCAAAAATCAATCATCTCCACCCCCTTGATTCTCCGTAACTGATTCAATCAGCCTTTTTATCATCCTGATACCGAATACAATAACCAATAAGACTATGAACGGCGCGCCTACCAATACGCCGAATTGTATTTGTTCGGCTATGTCGCATTGCGGAAAGCTTAAATTGATTTTCTGATTATTCAAATACCAGTCTTTGCCGTTTTTGTAAGGGCGAACGACTTTGCCATCCGCCGTTACGGTAGGTAGGACTTGAGACAATACATAATCATGCGCTTCTTCCGTTGTAGCAAAGCATTGCAATCCGACGCGATACCCCATGTCCTACCCTTTCAGTTATTTAGCCGTTTTAACCATGCTAAAAGCCATGCGGAAGCCTTGCATCAACACGATAACCGACAGAACGGCAGCACCGATTGCTGATACCATTACGGCAAATTTT
>NZ_CAUJAJ010000038.1 GCF_962747995.1 Neisseria viridiae
GTGGATTTCGCCCATACGCTGCACCAGCGTTTCATCGGAAACCGCGTTCAACTGATATAACGCCTCGCCGAAAAGGACGCTGCTCGATGCGCCCGTCGACAATGTGGCCGGGTAGAGGTAGAAATCCCGCTTGCCGTCGGGGGTAATTTCGACATATTTGGATTTTTCCGACTCGCCCAACTTGAAGCACCACGCCCCGTGTTCCGTACAGCGGACGTGCAGCTTATAGGATGCACCGCCGCCTGCCGACCCCTGATTTTCGACCAGCTTTAAAAATTCCCTGCCCGTCGTTGGTGCCTTGGCATTGTCTTCATATTCGATGATGTGTACGCCTTCGCTGCCTTCGCGCGTAATCAGCTTGTCCGACTTGCCGCTCACGATGTTGCCCTGCATCTTGAACACGCCGCCGTTTCCCTTCAGGCTGGATACGGAGACGTTTACATTCCTGCCGCCGTCCGAGAAGCTCACTTCCGCGCCGTTGCTGATGTCCAATCCGTTGATTTTTGAAGTATTCTGCACATTCCAGCGCGCGCCGTCCTTCATCGTCATATTGATGGATGACGCGCTGTCTTTACGGTCTTCCTCAAACAGGGGCTGCCCGTTGGGCGGATTATCGGGATCGTCGGGATCGCCGGTATATTTTTGTTTGCCGATATGGGCTTCCCCGTTGAGATAAGAATTTTTGTTTTTCAGGTTTAAATCTATCACGCCGCCGTTGAGGACGTGGATGTCGCCGTCGATTTGCACCGTTCCGTCGCCCTTGATGTCCACCCTGCTGTTTTTACCGTCCACATTCAAAGCGTCGCCGATGGATTTTTGTTTCCCACTTTCTTCAAGCACCGGCTGCACGTCGATTTTGACATCGCTATGGAAGGTGGCGCGGTTGTACGAATCTTCCGGCACATCCTCGCTGTTGCTGCTTTTTTTCGGCAGATTTCCCACATAAACACCGTAGTTTTCGGCATTCTTATTATTGCCGCGATCCACCTTGATGCTGACCCCGCCGTGAAAATCCATTTCGGTCTGGTTGACGACCGTTTTGCTCGTTCCCAACGTGCTGATGATTACATCCTTATATTGCGTTATCGAGATGCCGCGCCCGCGCGTACTCCCAGATTGGACGTATATGTTCAGATTGGAACCTGCTTCCGACTCGATTTTGGTGTGGTTTTTGGTGCCCGAGGGTAGTCTGGTTTTATTATTCTTGAATAACTGTATGCCGTTCCCTTCGTTTTTTGATTTGGTGCCGTCTGTATAGAGATAGTTGTTTCCCTTAAAGGTCAGGGTTGTGTCCGACATACCGTAAGGGTTTGACAACTCATCGTTTGCGAAAACGGCATTCGATGAAGAGCTATTTTTGACGGATACGTTTTCCAAGGTAATGTCGTTGCCCTTTGCCTCATAGCTTTTGTCTGCAAACAAAATCCCGGCATTTTGAGCACCTGACGAAAGCGTGTATCGACCGCCGCTCACCTGCCCTGTAGCTCTTATCTTTTCGATGGTCCAATGCGCGGGCTCTTTCAACACTTCGCCCCTTGCATCTTTCAACAACGCTTCACCATTTGCATCTGTCAAATCTTTTTCACCGAGAGAAGGGTTGCCCTTGACGGTAATGATATTTTTCGCGCCTTTGCCATTGGCGGCAATCACCAAGGAATTAATCGGCTTGACGGCAGTTTCACCCGAATAATCGAAAGTATGTTCGTTGGTCTGATTTCTGGTCGCTATCGCCGCCGTATAAGTTCTTTCTTCTTTAATAGTACCTTTAGTGGCGGCAATGCTTTTTTCCGTACCCGCAGCCAGCAGGCAGGAAGAAAGGAGGCAGCGGGCGATTGTTTCATTTTTCATAAGTTTTCCACACTTCTTGCATATTATCCTTAATTTTATACCAATCGGGTAATCTAATCAAAAAAAAAAAAAAAAAAAAAAAAAAAAAAAAAAAAAAAAAAAAAAAATTTTTTTT
>NZ_CAUJAJ010000039.1 GCF_962747995.1 Neisseria viridiae
AAAGGGGGGGGGGGGGGGAATATATTGCGCGCACCGATGCCGACGATATTGCCGCCCCCGACTGGATTGAGAAAATCGTGGGCGAGATGGAAAAAGACCGCAGCATCATTGCGATGGGCGCGTGGCTGGAAGTTTTGTCGGAAGAAAAGGACGGCAACCGGCTGGCGCGGCACCACGAACACGGCAAAATTTGGAAAAAGCCGACCCGGCACGAAGACATTGCCGCCGTTTTTCCTTTCGGCAACCCCATACACAACAACACGATGATTATGCGGCGCAGCGTCATTGACGGCGGTTTGCGTTACAACACCGAGCGGGATTGGGCGGAAGATTACCAATTTTGGTACGATGTCAGCAAATTGGGCAGGCTGGCTTATTATCCCGAAGCCTTGGTCAAATACCGCCTTCACGCCAATCAGGTTTCATCCAAACACAGCGTCCGCCAACACGAAATCGCGCAAGACATCCAAAAAACCGCCAGAAACGATTTTTTGCAGTCTATGGGTTTTAAAACCCGGTTTGACAGCCTTGAATACCGCCAAATAAAAGCAGTAGCGTATGAATTGCTGGAGAAACATTTGCCGGAAGAAGATTTTGAACGCGCCCGCCGGTTTTTGTACCAATGTTTCAAACGGACGGACACGCCGCCCGCCGGCGCGTGGCTGGATTTTGCGGCAGACGGCAGGATGCGGCGGCTGTTTACCTTGAGGCAATACTTCGGCATTTTGCGCCGATTGCTGAAAAACCGTTGAAAAACGCCGCTTTATCCAACAGACAAAAAACAGGATAAATTATGCAAAACCACGTTATCAGCCTGGCTTCCGCCAAAGAGCGCAGGGCGCACATTGCCGATACCTTCGGCGCGCGCGGCATCCCGTTTCAGTTTTTCGACGCACTGATGCCGTCTGAAAGGCTGGAGCAGGCAATGGCGGAACTCGTCCCCGGCTTGTCGGCGCACCCCTATTTGAGCGGAGTGGAAAAAGCCTGCTTTATGAGCCACGCCGTATTGTGGAAACAGGCATTGGACGAAGGTCTGCCGTATATCACCGTATTTGAGGACGACGTTTTACTCGGCGAAGGCGCGGAGAAATTCCTTGCCGAAGACGCTTGGCTGCAAGAACGCTTTGACCCCGATTCCGCCTTTATCGTCCGCTTGGAAACGATGTTTATGCACGTCCTGACCTCGCCCTCCGGCGTGGCGGACTACTGCGGGCGCGCCTTCCCGCTGTTGGAAAGCGAACACTGGGGGACGGCGGGTTATATTATTTCCCGAAAGGCGATGCGTTTCTTTTTGGACAGGTTTGCCGCCCTGCCGTCTGAAGGGCTGCACCCCGTCGATTGGATGATGTTCGGCAACCCTGACGACAGGGAAGGAATGCCGGTTTGCCAGCTCAATCCCGCCTTGTGCGCCCAAGAGCTGCATTATGCCAAGTTTCACGACCAAAACAGCGCATTGGGCAGCCTGATCGAACACGACCGCCTCCTGAACCGCAAACAGCAAAGGCGCGATTCCCCTGCCAACACATTCAAACACCGCCTGATCCGCGCCTTGACCAAAATCAGCAGGGAAAGGGAAAAACGCCGGCAAAGGCGCGAACAGTTAATCGGCAAAATTATTGTGCCTTTCCAATAAAAGGAGGAGAGATGGACATCGTATTTGCGGCAGACGACAACTATGCCGCATACCTTTGCGTTGCGGCAAAAAGCGTGGAAGCGGCCCATCCCGATACGGAAATCAGGTTCCACGTCCTCGATGCCGGTATCAGTGAGGCAAACCGGGCGGCGGTTGCCGCCAATTTGCGGGGGGGGG
>NZ_CAUJAJ010000040.1 GCF_962747995.1 Neisseria viridiae
TTCGGCGAGGCGTTATATCAGTTGAACGCGGTTTCCGATGAAACGCTGGTGCAGCGTATGGGCGAAATCCACGCCGACGGAACGCCGCAGGAAGACAACAACGTCTGGATCAAACGCGTCGGCGGAAAATTCGCCGGCAGCCGCAGCGATTACCGCGTGGGCGGTTACAGCAACCGCTATTGGGGCTTTGCCGGCGGCTTCAACCGGACGGGGTTCGGCGACAAATGGATTCATTACAAAGGGCTGATGCTCCGCCACCTCCAATCGTCCTACACCCCCGAAGACTACGCCGGCATCGGCAAAATCTACGGCAGGACGGCAGGCGTTTATTCCACCTGGCTCAACCGGGAAAGCAGGGCTTATTACGATTTGGTCGCCAACATCGCCCGATATAAAGGCAGCTACGGGCTGACCAATTATTCCGGCAAACGTGTCGAATCGGACGAGGCGCGCCTGAATGCCTATATGCTTTCCGCCGAAACCGGCAGGCGGATAGAAAAACAGGACGGCGGCAAAACCTATTGGTGGCAGCCGGAAGCGCAGTTGTCCTACTGGTTTACGCGCGGCTACGGCTTTTCGCTGTCAAACGGGCTGTCTGCCGAAACGGACAACTTCCGCAGCCTGATGGGGCGGTTCGGCTTTCGGGCGGGCGTGGACGGTTTGGACGGCGGCAGGCTGAACATCTACGGCAAGCTGATGTACAAACGCGAATTTATCGGCACGATCCGCCACAGGTTCAACGGCTCTGCCGTAGAGGAATTCAAACACCGTGGCGGCTGGTTGGAATACGGCTTGGGCGTGGTCAGCCGCAATGCCGGAAACGGGCGGCAGCTTTATTTTGAGGCGCAAAGGTCTTCGATGCACAAGATGCGGCAGAATTGGCAGGTCAATATGGGCGTACGCAGTATGTTTTAATGCGCGGATGCGCCTGAAAACAATCCGGAACGGTCAGACGCGTTCCGGATTGTTTTTTTGTCGGGGGTTTGCCGCCATATCAAAACAGGCGGGCGATGCCGTCTGAAACT
>NZ_CAUJAJ010000041.1 GCF_962747995.1 Neisseria viridiae
AATAATGTTTCTTGGCAGGATTTATGGTTTGATATTATTTAGCCCGTCATTCCCGCGAAAGCGGGAATCCAGACCTTCGGGTAATGGCAATATTCAAAAGTTGTCTGAAAATTCAGAAGTTCTAGATTCCCGTTTTCACGGGAATGACGAAGAGTTGCAGGAATGATGAAGTTTCAGACGGCATCCGCCCTCACCGTCATTCCCGCGCAGGCGGGAATCCAGTGTGTTAGGTTTCAGTTGTTTTTGGGTTTCGGGTAATTTCCAAACCGTCATTCCCGCGAAAGCGGGAATCCAGCCCTTGTGGCAGCGGCAATATTCAAAAGTCGTCTGAAAATTCAGAAGTTCTAGATTCCCGTTTTCACGGGAATGACGAAAGGTTGCGGGAATTCGGTTTGTTCGGTTTCGGTTTTTTTTTTGGGGTTTCGGGCAACTTCTAAACCGTCATTCCCGCGAATGCGGGAATCCAGACCTTCGGGCGGCGGCAATATTCAAAGGTTGTCTGAAAGTTTGAGATTCTAGATTCCCGTTTTCACGGGAATGACGAAGAGTTGCGGAAATGACGAAGAGTTGTGGGAATGACGAAAAATTGTGGGAATGACGGCTCATAATAAAAAAACCTGCTTGAAACAAGCAGGTTTTTGAATTGGCACGCCCACGGGGATTCGAACCCCGGTTGCCGCCGTGAAAGGGCAGTGTCCTAGGCCTCTAGACGATGGGCGCGTGAAAGTACGTTATTCTACAAGGCTTCGGAAACTTGTCAAGCCTGTTGCGTAAAACCGACGGCGAAAATGTAAATTTTTGCTGATATTTATATATAAAATCTATAAATATCAACAAACTAATTGTATTTTTTTTTTTTTTTTTTTTTTTTTTTTTTTTTTTTTTTTTTTTTTTTTTTTTTC
>NZ_CAUJAJ010000042.1 GCF_962747995.1 Neisseria viridiae
AATAATGTTTCTTGGCAGGATTTATGGTTTGATATTATTTAGCCCGTCATTCCCGCGAAAGCGGGAATCCAGTGTGTTCGGTTTCAGTTGTTTTTGGATTTCGGGCAATTTCCAAACCGTCATTCCCGCGCAGGCGGGAATCTAGATTTTCGGGCGGCGGCAATATTCAAAGATTATCTGAAAGTTTGAGGTTCTAGATTCCCGTTTTCACGGGAATGACGAAAGGTTGCGGACAGCAGGAGGAATGACGGGGTTTCAGACGGCATCAAATGCCTTGTCGGGCTTCAGACGGCATCGTCCACTTTCCGCCGTCATTCCCACAAAAAACAGAAACCTAAAATTCCGTCATTCCCGCGCAGGCGGGAATCCAGTGTGTTAGGTTTCAGTTGTTTTGGGTTTCGGGTAATTTCCAAATCGTCATTCCCGCGCAGGCGGGAATCCAGACCATTGGGCAGCGGCAATATTCAAAAGCCGTCTGAAAATTTAGAGATTCTAGATTCCCGTTTTCACGGGAATGACGAAAAATTGCAGGAATGACGAAGAGTTGCGGGAATCCGGACCTGTCGGCACGGAAACTTATCGGATAAAACGGTTTCTTCAACCCTACGCTCCAGATTCCCGTTCTGCATCACAAGATAAAAAAATATATAAAAATATTGGAATATCAAGCAATTCATTTTTTTTTTTTTTTTTTTTTTTTTTTTT
>NZ_CAUJAJ010000043.1 GCF_962747995.1 Neisseria viridiae
TGAAACGAAAACAGCCGAAAACCTGTGTTGGGGTTTCGGCTGTCGGGGGGAAAGGAATTTTGCAAAGGTCTCAAATCGTCATTCCCGCGCAGGCGGGAATCCAGACATTAGAACAACAGCAATATTCAAAGGTTAGCTGAAGCTTTAGAGGTTCCAGATTCCCGCTTTCGCGGGAATGACGAAAAGTGGCGGGAATGACGAAGAGTTGCGGACAGCAGGGGGAATGACGGGGTTTCAGACGGCATTTAATGCTTTATTGGGCTTCAGACGGCATCGCCCCCCGCCGCCGTCATTCCCGCGAAAGCGGGAATCTAGTGTGTTCGGTTTCGGTTTTTTTTGGGTTTCGGGTAATTTCCAAATCGTCATTCCCGCGCAGGCGGGAATGACGAAAGGTTGCGGACAGCAGTGGGAATGACGGAGTTTCAGACGGCATCGCCCGCCTGTTTTGATATGGCGGCAAACCCCCGACAAAAAAACAATCCGGAACGCG
>NZ_CAUJAJ010000044.1 GCF_962747995.1 Neisseria viridiae
AACACAGGTTTTCGGCTGTTTTCGTTTCAAATATCCACTGATTCTACCCAAATACCCCCTTAATCCTCCCCGGATACCCGATAATCAGGCATCCGACCGCCTTTTAGGAGGCAGCAGGCGCACTTAGCCTGTTGGCGGCTTTCAACAGGTTCAAACACATCGCCTTCAGATGGCTTTGCGCACTCACTTTAATCAGCCCGAAATAGGTTGACCGCGCATAGCGGAATTTACGGTGCAGCGTACCGACGCTTTGTTCGACCACATAACGGGTCTTCGACAAATACCGGTTGCGTTTGGTTTGCGCTTCCGTCAGCGGACGGTTGCGGCAGGCTTTGCGCATAATGCCGTCCTGCAGCCGATGCTCTTCCAGATGTTGCCGGTTTTCCGCACTGTCGTAGCCTTTGTCGGCATAGACGGTCGTACCTTCGGTAATGCCTTTCAGCAAAGGCGACAGGTGTTTGCACTCATGGG
>NZ_CAUJAJ010000045.1 GCF_962747995.1 Neisseria viridiae
CGGGAATGACGAAGGGTTGCGGGAATAACGGAGAATTGCGAGAATGACGAAGGGTTGGAATAATCGCGGGATTGTGTTCATGGGAATATAAATTTAAATAATTCAAAAGGATATCATATGCAGCCTGCGGTTTATATTTTAGCAAGCCAACGTAATGGCACGTTGTATGTTGGAGTTACATCTGATTTGGTGCAACGTATTTACCAACATAGGGAGCATTTGGTTGAGGGATTTACATCACGGTACAACGTTACTATGCTGGTTTGGTATGAACTGCATCCTACGATGGAGAGTGCAATTACTCGGGAAAAACAGTTGAAGAAATGGAACAGGGCTTGGAAATTGCAACTGATTGAAGAAAATAATGTTTCTTGGCAGGATTTATGGTTTGATATTATTTAGCCCGTCATTCCCGCGAAAGCGGGAATCCAG
>NZ_CAUJAJ010000046.1 GCF_962747995.1 Neisseria viridiae
AAACCCACATCAAGACGAGGCAGAAATGACCGACCGCCAATCAGCCGCCTTCAGGCGGCTGTGTGTTGAAACTAGCCGTTATCATACTGATAAGTCAATAACCCACGATCAGCCGCCTTCAGGCGGCTGAGTGTTGAAACGTCCGCGCCCGTTGAATATGGACTTCAACGACGTGTCAGCCGCTTTCAGGCGGCTGAGTGTTGAAACATGCCGTAGATCAGCCCGAAATTGACGGCTTTGGTCAGCCGCTTTCAGGCGGCTGAGTGTTGAAACCAATTCCCGCCTGAAGTCGTGCGCGTCCTTGCAGTCAGCCGCTTTCAGGCGGCTGAGTGTTGAAACGGTATTCAGGGCTGAGACCTTTACAAAATTCCTTTCCCTCCCGACAGCCGAAACCCCAACACAGGTTTTCGGCTGTTTTCGTTTCAA
>NZ_CAUJAJ010000047.1 GCF_962747995.1 Neisseria viridiae
ATATTACTAGACAGCCAGAGTTCAAAGATTTTGTAATCGTCAAAGAAACCAAATATATACCCTCGCTTTAGTAAGTCTATATAATCTTTTTGAGAAACTACCAAAGGATTTCCGTTTCTCATTACTCTTGATTGTCTAATAAAAAGTTCTTTATTGTATGATAAGAAAATCGCTAAATCTGGATATATTATATTTTCTTTCTCTAAATCAACTTGCCCTATCAGTTTCCAAATCTTCTTTCTTATGGCTGTTTCTATACAGGATTTATAAGTCCTAAACCCAACAGAAAGAAGCTCATCCATATTGGCTGTCTTTTCCGAGAGATAATCAAAAATACCAAACTCGTATTGCCTCACCCTACATATGTAAGCAAATTTCCCATT
>NZ_CAUJAJ010000048.1 GCF_962747995.1 Neisseria viridiae
TGTCTGTCTTTCAAACAGTGTGAGGCCCAAGGCACTCACACTTATCGGTAATCTGTTTTGTTAAAGAGCGTTGCGAATTATAAAGTATTTCTTCCATCTGTCAAGATATATCTCGATATTCCCGACATTCTGTGCTATACTTTTCAGTTCGTCCGCCGCTTCAGCAGCAGCGAAGAACCGAACTATACGCCCACCGGGGAAAACAGTCAATACTTTCAGCAGAATTTTTTGGGGAAATTCGTCATGTCTCTGTCGGATAAGGTTTTTTATTTCCGCCAAACGCTGCGCCGCCTCCAACAATCCCTTCCTCCCCCTCCTCTGGCTGGTGC
>NZ_CAUJAJ010000049.1 GCF_962747995.1 Neisseria viridiae
TCGACTTCTATGGCCTGACGCTGTTTGCTGCCGGCGGTCTGAATAATGGTGGCGTCAACGGCGGCGGCGGATGCTTTCTCTACTTTTAGGTTTTCTTCGGTCAGTTGTCGGTTGATCGGTTTGAGCAATTCGGACAGGGTGTCGTCTTGCGCCGCCGGTTGCGGTAGCGGCATAAGGTGCTGTAATCGGGGATGCCCAGTTCGTCAAAGCGGCAAAACAGGTTGAAACCGATGCGGGTGATGAGGCTGTGTTCGAGTTCGGGATCGGAGAGGCTGTGCCATTGTCCG
>NZ_CAUJAJ010000050.1 GCF_962747995.1 Neisseria viridiae
AAAAACAGAAACCCAAAAACAGAAACCCGAAACAGCAACCTGAAACAGCAACCTGAAACCCCGTCATTCCCGCGCAGGCGGGAATCTAGAACGTGGAATCTAAGAAACCATTTTATCCGATAAGTTTCCGTGCCAAAGGGTCTGGATTCCCGCCTGCGCGGGAATGACGGTTCAGTTGCATAGGGTCGGATTGCCGAAAGGGGAGGATTCGATGGATTCGATGAAAACGGTAGAAATGTGGGATTGATGGAAACGGCGGGCTGAAGCCC
>NZ_CAUJAJ010000051.1 GCF_962747995.1 Neisseria viridiae
GTTTCTTCAGATTTTACGTTCTGGATTCCCACTTTCGTGGGAATGACGGGATGTAGGTTCGTAGGAATGACGCGGTGCAGGTTTCCGTGCGGATGGATTCGTCATTCCCGCGCAGGCGGGAATCTAGACCTTAGAACAACAGCAATATTCAAAGATTATCTGAAAGTTTGAGGTTCTAGATTCCCGCCTGCGCGGGAATGACGAAAAGTGGTGGGAATGACGAAAAGTGGCGGGAATGACGGTTCGGGCATTCCTTAAATCACCC
>NZ_CAUJAJ010000052.1 GCF_962747995.1 Neisseria viridiae
AAGACGCGTTTTGCCTGATTCCAAAAGTTCTCAATGCCGTTAATGTGGTTTTGACGGTCTGCAAGTTCCTTGGAATGGTTGATGCGGTAATGGATAAAACCGCTCACGTCCAACTTGTCGTAGCTGCTCAGACTATCGGTATAAACAATACTGTCCGGTATGATTTTCTTTTTGATGACAGGGAGTAACGTTTCAGACTTGGCATTATCTACGATAACGGTATAGACCCGTCCGTTGCGTTTCAGAATGC
>NZ_CAUJAJ010000053.1 GCF_962747995.1 Neisseria viridiae
CGTCAGGCCATAGAAGTCGACGAAGAAGGGAGCAGCGGCCAAACCACACCGAGTAAGGACAAAGATGCGCGCTGGATAAAGAAAAACGGCTTATACAGACTCGGTTACAAACAACATACCCGTACCGATGGGGAAGGCTATATCGGGAAACTGCACATCACCCCCGCCAATACCCATGAGTGCAAACACCTGTCGCCTTTGCTGAAAGGCATTACCGAAGGTACGACCGTCTATGCCGACAAAG
>NZ_CAUJAJ010000054.1 GCF_962747995.1 Neisseria viridiae
TGTGCCATTGTCCGGGCAGGACGGCTTTGAACATGGACAACAGGGGATAGGCGGGACGGCCGCGGTGGTCTCGGAGGTAACGGGTTTTTTGACGGTTCAGGTACTGTTCGATCGGCTGCCAATCAATCACCTGATCCAACTTCAATAGCGGGAAGCGGCCGATGTGTTTGGCAATCATGGCTTGTGCGGTTTGCCGGAAGAAGGTGCTCATGGGAAATCCCCTAAATGTCTTGGTGGGAATTT
>NZ_CAUJAJ010000055.1 GCF_962747995.1 Neisseria viridiae
GATGAAAATTTAGAATTTATCCATCAAGCAGAAAATAATCCCAATGAAGTTTATTCAGGAGGTGGACAAGGTTTTTGCTGGGATATTTCTGCTGAAAAAGTAGTTTTCTATCACAACGAATTTGATGAAGAAGACGGCTGGCCTGATTTAAGCTGTTCGCTGCATACTTTTAAAACTGCTTTAATTGCTTGGAATGCTTTTTTGCAATTGCCTAAAAGTATTCATTCGGTGGTGGA
>NZ_CAUJAJ010000056.1 GCF_962747995.1 Neisseria viridiae
GAAGAAGGGAGCAGCGGCCAAACCACACCGAGTAAGGACAAAGATGCCCGCCGGACAAAGAAAAACGGCCTCTACAAACTCGGTTACAAACAACATACCCGTACCGATGGGGAAGGCTATATCGGGAAACTGCACATCATTCCCGCCAATGCCCATGAGTGCAAACACCTGTCGCCTTTGCTGAAAGGCATTACCGAAGGTACGACCGTCTATGCCGACAAAG
>NZ_CAUJAJ010000057.1 GCF_962747995.1 Neisseria viridiae
TTAAGCGATAACAGAAGAAACCACGCCGGCACCCACGGTACGGCCGCCTTCGCGAATCGCAAAGCGCAGGCCTTCTTCCATAGCGATAGGCGCAATCAGTTCTACGGTAATGGTTACGTTTTCACCCGGCATTACCATTTCCACACCTTCTTCCAAAGTAACCGCGCCGGTTACGTCGGTGGTACGGAAGTAGAATTGGGG
>NZ_CAUJAJ010000058.1 GCF_962747995.1 Neisseria viridiae
ACTTGGCGCGGCGGACGGGGCTCGAACCCGCGACCCCCGGCGTGACAGGCCGGTACTCTAACCAACTGAGCTACCACCGCGCATCCACTGTTTAACAACAATGAAAGGAAACTTGGTGGGTGATGACGGAGTCGAACCGCCGACATTCTGCTTGTAAGGCAGACGCTCTACCAACTGAGCTAATCACCC
>NZ_CAUJAJ010000059.1 GCF_962747995.1 Neisseria viridiae
GCTGGCGAAGCTGAAGGACCAGGCTTCGGTCGGCGCGCCCGCGCCAAAAGCCCCCGCAAAACCGGCAACGCCCGCAGCTAAAAAATAGGGGAACCTGTAAAGGAAGGGGCATCGGCTGCCGCCGGTGCTTTTTTGTTTTTTGTTTGGAAGGGAAATGGCT
>NZ_CAUJAJ010000060.1 GCF_962747995.1 Neisseria viridiae
ATTTTTTGCTGGCGATGGGAACGGTGTCGGCTTGGGTGGCGGTGATTTGGGCATATCTGATTATTGAAAGTGAAAAAAACGGAAGATATTGAGTCATTCGGACACAATGCCGTCTGAAACGGAAGTTCAGACGGCATTTGTTTTAGGTTGCCGT
>NZ_CAUJAJ010000061.1 GCF_962747995.1 Neisseria viridiae
CTAGATTCCCACTTTCGTGGGAATGACGGGATTAAAGTTTCAAAATTTATTTTAAATAACTGGAACTCAACGAACTAGATTCCCACTTTCGTGGGAATGACGGGATTAAAGTTTCAAAATTTATTTTAAATAACTGGAACTCAACG
>NZ_CAUJAJ010000062.1 GCF_962747995.1 Neisseria viridiae
GATTAAATTTAAACCAGTACAGCGTTGCCTCGCCTTAGCTCAAAGAGAACGATTCTCTAAGGTGCTGAAGCATCAAGTGAATCGGTTCCGTACTATTTGTACTGTCTGCGGCTTCGTCGCCTTGTCCTGATTTTTGTTAATCCAC
>NZ_CAUJAJ010000063.1 GCF_962747995.1 Neisseria viridiae
ATCCGCCGCCGCCGTTGACGCCACCATTATTCAGACCGCCGGCAGCAAACAGCGTCAGGCCATAGAAGTCGATGAAGAAGGGAGCAGCGGCCAAACCACACCGAGTAAGGACAAAGATGCCCGCCGGACAAAGAAAAACGGCCTC